>CAYHLX010000021.1:0-9596 GCA_964357605.1 uncultured Candidatus Saccharibacteria bacterium | reverse complement strand
GGTGATTCGGCGCTGTGGAAACACCCGTTCCCATTCCGAACACGGAAGTGAAACGTAGTTGCGGCGATGATAGTCCTATTGGGCGAAAGTAGCTAGCCGCCAGTACAAAGTGTTCAATTTTCTCTTTTTGACAAAAGAAAAATGCGTGCTCGTGAGAGACCGCATTTTTTGAATTGTCTGGAGCTTTTTAGTCGCTCCTTAGTGTGCCATCGGGCATCAGGCACATAATGAACGTGCCTCCCGATGGATTGAACCCCGTCGCTCCTATGAAGTCACAGAAGGTTAGGGTGGCGTTTGCAAACGCCGGTCTGTCAGGGTTGAACTGTCCACCCCTGAAATCACAGACGAAGAGCCAGCTGTTCGCGAAGCTTGCTCCCCACAGGTGTGTCCCTGTGAACGAGGCTGACAAGTACGGGGAATTCTCAAAGAACCCATTCGTGAGGTCTGCCCCACTGAAGTCCACGAAATCTATGGTGGCTCCACCGAAGTTTCCCTCATTCAATGTTGAATTTTCGAAACTGCACATGATGATGTCGCTTTTTGCAAACGACACCTGAGGGAGGGACGCATTTGTGTAGTCCCTCTTGAACAGTAGGCGTTCACTGAGGGAGGGTTTCGTCGTTTCCTCGACTTTG
Organism: uncultured Candidatus Saccharibacteria bacterium; assembly: GCA_964357605.1. Taxonomy (GTDB): domain Bacteria; phylum Patescibacteriota; class Minisyncoccia; order Phycocordibacterales; family PALSA-1337; genus CAIOGI01. The sequence continues at coordinate 8,961 of CAYHLX010000021.1, read as the reverse complement.
AAGAAACGTTGGGAGCCTTTTTTACCATATGTCCGCTGGAGGATGTTAGTCTCTCCAAGAACAGTGACTTCGATCACTTCCCAGATAGGGGAGGAGAGGTTGGTGGTAGCCAACACCTGGTAAAACTTACCAGGCTTTCCCTGCCAACTGATGGTTACTGTTTCCTCGATCGCGAGGTTGACAGCAAACATGGGGAAGGTGATGAGCACTGAGAGGGCGACGACAAGGAACTTTTTCATAGGTTCTGACTTTTTTTGTTTGTTTTTGGTTTGGTTGACCGTCTGTTGTGTATCATACCATATATATAGATATAAGTCAATAGGCATAAAAATAGCCAGTTAGTGTTATAATTCAACGTATATTATTAATATTAAATCTATGGAATCTAAAACCACAGTTTTACCCGGAGTTTTTGGTCTGATCAAGCAATCTCTTGCTTTTTATAAGAAAAATTTTAAGAATTTAGTATTGATAGGCTTGGTACTTATCATTGTATCCATTCTCTCTTTTATAATTATTGCTTTTATTTTTAATTTTGTTAGTTCAAAGAATGTGGCACTGGCTATTATCATGGCGATACTTTTTTTTGTTGTGATCGTCGTAAATATAGTCTTACAATATGTTGCTAAACTAGCTTTTATAAAAGCATCTATTGAATACGATGCTCTAAGATTTCCCTCTGTCAAGGAGCTATATAAAATTGGTTTTAGATTTTTTTGGCCATCCATCTGGGTAGCTATATTGGTAGGACTTGTCTTTTTTGGTGCTTCCATCTTCCTTATTATTCCCGGGATCGTATTATCCGTTTTCTTGTGTTTTTCTACTTTTGTTTTGATGGACACAAACCAGAGGGGGCTCTCGGCTCTAACTACTAGTTTTTATTATGTCAAAAATAATTTTTGGAGAGTTGTTTGGAGATTTATAGGACTTGCTCTGATTGTCGGTGTGATCGCCCTTATTATCGGAGGTATCGTGTTTCTTATATACTATTTGATTGATCCGAATTTTCTAAATGAATTTCTCGTTGCTTCTAAGGCGAGTCCCGTTGCAACTGTTAGTCCCAAAGAAGCTATTTTTGGTTCTCAAGGTGTTTGGAGTATTGTAATTAATCTTGTTAGCAGTCTCATAATCTACTGTTTTTGGCTACCTTTTGTTAATTTCTACACTTATTCTATTTACAAATTTCTCAAGACCTCAAAATCAGCTCCTGTTCCGGAAACTAGTTTGAAAAAAGCTAAGGGATGGTTCATGGGACTATCCATCTTTGGTACGGTCATTTTCGGTCTTATGATGATCGCTATGATTTTGATCCCTTTGGTTATAGGAATTGTTGCTGGATATCAGAATGCAAAAATGAGAGCGAATGGTCAAGTATCTCCAGATTTACAAGAGATGCAAGTAAATTTTGAAGACAAGACGACTGAAAAGATGCCAGCGGTTTCTACGGGAAAAGTTTTGAATAATGAGAATTATGTTCATAAGTTATTAAAGTTTTCTATAAAACCTCCTCAGGGTTGGCTGACTGAAGAGGGATCGACATTATTAGATGGGGTTATCATGTCAGATGCTTCAGAGGGGGTTCTGACAAAAGTAATTCAAGTGCAATACTTTGAGGGAGAATTCATTTCTTCCGACGAAGCAGCTAGCACTATGATCAAGGCAGTTCTCCAGAGCTCTCCCAATGTTGATAGTAAAAGTGTTTCTTCTAGTAAGGTTTATGTAGGACCTAGATTGACTTATAGATTTGATGGGGAGATGTTTGATGATAGAGGTATTCAGTATAATTTTATCCCTCATGAGCAAGGGGTATATATCATCACTGCTGGGTGGCAGAACGATATTTCAGCTGAAGACAAACAGATTATTGCTGAATCCATTTCTACCTTTAGAGTCCTCGAATAATCTGATATAGAATTTCTACTGTGCTTTGTGCTAAAATACCCCTATGGCATCATGGTCTGTTAGGCGAAAGTTTCTTTATGGGGGTACATTTGTGGTTATTGTTATTGCTATTGCGGCAGTGATTGTCTTTTCTTTTTTTTACGACAAACCAACTTGTTTCGATAACAAGCAAAATGGTAATGAATCTGGTATAGATTGTGGTGGATCTTGTATAAAATTGTGTCAAACTACTTTTCTACCCGCCAAAATTGTCTGGGGAGGAGCCAAGTTTGAGAAAGTAGCGGAAAGTCTGTATAACGTAGCCGCTTTGATTGAAAATCAGAATATGAATGTGGCAGCAGTGAATGTACCTTACAGAATAAGCTTATTTGATGCTCAGGGTAACTATATCTCTGAAAAGAAAGGAACGATCAACATCCCCCCCCACAGAAATACCCTAGTCTTTGATGGGGCTGTCAGTGTTGGAAAGAGAATTCCTGCGAAGGCGACATTTGAATTCATTTCTTTGCCGGTTTGGTTTAAGTCACACGATACTCTAGATGGCTTATCAGTAGCAGATAAAAAATATACAGAAGCTGAAAATACCTCATCTTTGGAAGTTTTTTTAAAAAATAATTCTTTGATTCCTTATACAAACATTAGGATTGGAGCAGTTTTGTATGATGAGAATAATAATGCCATAGGCTTTTCTCGTACGACTATAGATCAGATTTCTCCTGGTGGTCAGGAATTAGCTCCTTTTACTTGGCCCATCAATAGGGGAGGCAGAGTAACATCTATAGAAATTCTACCAGTAGTTGCTTCTCCTAGAGATCCATAGTATGAAGAAGGTTTTTTCCTCATTATCAAATATAGATTGGATCCTGTTTGGAGCCACCCTACCTCTTCTTGGCGCTGGTCTGGTGACAATGAATTCCTTTACCGGAGATAGTAGTTTTTTCATTCGCCAACTCATCTGGATTATCATCTCTATCGCGGTATTTTTTGGATTGAGCTTTGTGGACTTTAGATTCCTTAGAAAAACGTGGGTGTCTGTTACTCTCTTTCTCATTTCTTGTTCTGTACTTACGGTTTTGTTCGTTGTCGGACAAGTGACCAACGGGGCAGTAAGCTGGTTTAATTTTGGATTCTTTTCTTTTCAACCGGGGGATTTTATCAAACTTGTCCTTATCATCATCTTGGCTAAATATTTCTCACGTCGACATATTGAGATAGCCAATGTTCGTCACATTGTTGTCTCTGGTTTTTATGCTTTCATTATTTTTTTATTGATTTTTATTCAGCCCGATTTTGGTTCGGCGGTCATGATTTTTCTCATCTGGTTTGGGATGATCCTTATTTCGGGCATTTCTAAAAAACATGTTTTGATCATGGTAGCTATCGGCCTCACGGTTTTCTCGGCCCTATGGTTTTTTGAGTTCAAAGATTACCAAAAAGATCGTATCAAGAGTTTCATTAACCCAATGAGTGATATACGTGGTGCGGGGTATAATGCGTATCAATCAACCATCGCTGTTGGATCAGGAGAGTTGTTTGGTAAAGGGGTAGGGTATGGCACACAGTCCCGTTTAAAGTTTCTTCCAGAATATCAAACGGACTTTATTTTTGCAGCCTATGCGGAAGAATGGGGATTTTTAGGTGTCATTATTCTTTTTGCGATGTACGGAATCGTGGTTTGGAGGGTAATTTTAAATACTTTGCGTGGGGCTTCAAATTTTGAAATGTTATTTGGGGCGGGGATGGCGGTATTTTTGATAGTACATTTTGTCATCAATGTGGGAATGAACATGCAACTCTTGCCTGTGACCGGACAAACTTTACCTTTTTTGAGTTATGGCGGTACACATTTGCTGACAGAATTTACGGGGCTGGGGATCTTGATGGGTATGCGTAAATATAGGAGAGTGGCACATAAAGATGTAGCCAAAAATGAGTTTATTGGAGCTTAAATGTTTACTGAAACTTTTCTTCGTATAGTTTGATTGTAGATTCTATCATTTTTGATAACTCAAATTCGTTCATGACTTTTTCCTGGAGTGCCTTACCATATTCTTTTTGTACTTCTTTATGTTCCAATAGAAATTCTAAGGCATGAGCAATTTCATTTGGATTTTTGGGTTGTATAAGGATACCGGACTTCATGTCATCAATTATTTCGGGTATGCCTCCAACCGTAGTGGAAATCACTGGTAAGCCTGCAAAGCCAGCTTCAATAATAGTGTACGGTAAACCTTCTTTTACTGAGGGGAGGATAAATATTGATAATCCCTTGAGATATTGGGCCGCATTCTCTACAAAACCAGCAAAGATTACGTGTTTGTCTAAGCCCTTTTCTTTAACTAAGGACTCTAATGTTTGTCTCTGTTCTCCATCGCTCATTATGAAAAAGAGGAAAGCAGGGAACTTCAAAACTAGTTTTTCTAAGGCGTTAATTGTGTATATATAACCTTTGTTGGGATGGAGCTCGGCTATGGTTCCTATAATCGTCTTTTTTTCTATAGGTTCTGTCGTTTTAGACTGGATGAATATTCTGGCATCTTTCTGGCTTAAAAATTTTGGAGAAAAGATGCCTACTGGTATCATTCTTATCTTCTTGATCACAAAAGGAAACATTCGTGCCTGACCAAGTTCTTTGATAGATAAGACGATCGTGTGAGTAGCAAACATCATGGTTAGCCAAGAGAAAAAAGCGATCGCAATTTTTTGGTGCCATGATCGATCTTCGTTGAATGGCCAACCATGCACGGTGTAAATAATTTTCTTTACTCCCAAAACTCTACCCACAAAAGAACCTAGACCGGCGGCTTTTGGACTGTGTAGATGAAGGATATCTGGACGTTCTTTCCTGATGGTCATGAAGATGTCTTTAAGTGACAGAGCCTCCTTTCCTAAGTCTATATCCCTTGCCAAAGCCCCTATACTGTTCGTAGGGATACCACTCTCTGTTAATCGGTCATAAAGGATACCTCTTCCACCTACAGCCACTGCTACCCGGTAGCCTTTTTTCTGGCTTTCTAGAGCTAAGTCAAAGACATGTTTTTGGGCACCACCCCAATTGGATTTGGTGATCATATACAGGATTTTCATCCCATAACAGTACCATTTTAAGGCCTTTTATGGTAGTATCGGCCTCATATGAACAGTATTCGCACCAAGGAAGCCCTCCTATTACTTTTGGGTGATTTGGCCGTGCTTTTTATCTCCCTCTACCTCACTATTACGGTTCGTTATAACGCCTTACCAAGTCAAGACCTTTTGTGGGCACACTTGATACCTTTCTCCTTTCTTTTTTTGGTTTCTATTCTTTTAAATTTTATTGTTGGTTTGTATGAAAAACACACCAGAATTCTAAAAAGAAAGATCCCTCTCCTGCTTACTCAGGTGCAGATAGCCAATACTCTGATCAGTATTGTTTTTTTCTATCTCATTCCTTATTTCAGTATTTCACCAAAGTTTTTTCTTTTCATGTATCTCATCATTTCCGTGGCTTTCATGGTGGCCTGGAGGATGTTTGTGACTGAATCTTTTAGTAATAAAAGAAAGAATAAGGCGTTACTTATTGCCCATGGAAATGAGATTAAAGAACTTTATGAAGAAGTTCAACATAATCCGCGTTATGGCACAATCTTTGTTGAATGGATTGATACTTCTTTGGGGGATTTGGATAGTTCACGTATCGTCAACTTAGTGAAGACTAAGGAGATAAACTTAGTGGTGGCGGATTTCAGTAATACTAAGGTTAATGGCATCATGCCGATTCTGTATAACCACATTTTTTCTGGAGTACAGTTTGCTGATGCTCAAAAGATGTATGAAGAGATTTTCGATAGAGTTCCATTGTCGCTAGTGAATGATAGCTGGTTTTTAGAAAATGTCTCGAGTGCTTCAAAGTTTTCATTTGATCTTTTTAAAAGACTGATGGATATTGTTACCTCTGTTGTTTTTGGTTTTATTTCCCTAATTTTCTATCCCTTTATATACTTTGGTATCAAACTTGATGACGGAGGTGTTATCTTTAGTTATCAGGATCGTGTTGGTCAGAATAATAAAATGATAAGAATCGTCAAATTTAGGACAATGACAGTTGCCAATGATGAGGGAAAATGGGGTTCCAGCAAGAACGTCGTGACAAGAGTGGGTAATTTTTTAAGAAAAAGTCGTTTAGATGAGTTGCCTCAGTTTTGGAATGTGTTCCGAGGAGATATCTCGCTTGTTGGACCTCGTCCGGAATTTTTTATTCCAGTTGCTTCATACAGCGAAAAAGTGCCTTATTATAATATTCGTCACATAGTAAAACCAGGTCTCTTTGGTTGGGCACAAATTCAACACCAAAAACACCCACACCACGGACTTGATGTAGCAGAAACAAAAAATAAGCTTTCTTATGATCTTTACTACATTAAAAATAGATCAATGATTTTGGAAATAAAAATAATCTTCCAAACTCTCAAAATTCTTGTGTCATTTGTGGGAAGGTAAAATATCCTCTATAATGGCTTTTATACCAGTTAAAACAGATTTATGATACTTAAAACACGCATTATTGCTTTCTTTCTTCTTGTTATTGCCGTAGGGATTGGTTTTTTTGTCTATTACTACAAAGATTTCAAATTAGGTCTAGATCTAGCCGGTGGTACTCATCTGGTCTACAAAGCTGACATTTCCAAATTAGCCTCGGCTGATGTTGGTTCATCTATGGAAGCTCTCCGTGACGTGATCGAGAAACGAGTGAATATTTTTGGTGTGAGTGAGCCTTTGGTTCAGGTTGAGCAGGGAGGTGTTCTAGGTTCAAAAGAAGCAGAACAGAAACTTATTGTGGAGCTTCCAGGAGTGACTGATGTCAAAGAGGCTATTAAAAACATCGGACAAACTCCTATTTTAGAATTCAAACTTCTTGATACCGTAGCAGCGACAGAGCTTGAGAAGCAAGTTCTCCCAGATGAAGAAAAGAACGTAGAATTTCTTAAATTATTTAAGAGTACAGGACTTACCGGAAGTTTATTGCAAAAAGCGACTTTAGAATTTAATCCCACAACTGGCGAGCCGGTAGTTTCTCTCTCTTTCAATGGAGAAGGGAAGGCGCTCTTTGCTAAAATCACAAAAGAGAATGTGGGAGAAACGCTGGGAATCTTTCTAGATGGACAACCTATTTCTCTTCCTCGGATCAACGAAGAAATAAAAGATGGTAAAGCTCAGATTTCAGGAGCTTTCCAAGTTGAGGAAGCTCGTCTATTAGTCAGAAACCTCAACTACGGTGCCTTGCCTGTACCTATCGAACTGATCTCTACTCAGACAATTGGAGCATCTCTTGGGCAAAATGCCTTGGATGGAGGTATAAAGGCTGGGGTTTGGTCTCTCATCATCATCGGCTTCTTTCTAGTCATTTGGTATCGTCTCCCAGGGCTGGTAGCTGTAGTCTCTCTAGGAGCTTATACGGTCATCATGCTGGCTCTATTTAAACTCATTCCCGTCACTCTCACCGCCGCCGGTATTGCCGGATTTATTCTCTCTATTGGTATGGCGGTGGATGCGAACATTCTCATCTTTGAAAGAATGAAAGAAGAACTGCGTAGAGGCAGGGGAATCTGGGATTCGATGCATGAAGGTTTTGCTCGAGCCTGGCTTTCTATTAGAGATTCAAATACCTCAAGTATTATTACTGGTTTGATTCTCTACTATTTTGGTAGCACATCTGTCGTGACCGGATTTGCTCTGGTTTTCCTCATTGGAGTTATCGTCAGTATGTTCACTGCAATTACGGCTTCCAGAATCTTTCTCTACGCGGTCGCGCCAAAGAATGTCACGCGTTTCACCACTTTCTTGGTCAGCAACGGCTTTACCAGAACCAGTAAAAATAATAAATAAATACCATGTTTGTCATCAAATACCGAAAATTTTTCTACGCTCTATCAATTCTTATCGTTGCTGCTTCCATCGTCTGCATTTCTATCTGGGGACTAAATGTTGGTATCGATTTCAAGGGGGGCTCTATTATTGAAATAGAATATACAGGAACTAGGCCTAGCCAAGAATCTATTATTTCGGCCATCGCTCCTCTAGAACTCACTGCTTCCATACGTGCTACCGGTGAGAATGGCTATATCATCAGAATGAAGGCGATAGATCAGGCTGAAAAGACCGAACTGATGGATGTTTTGACTCAAAATGGGGCTTTACAGATCACGGAGAAAAGATTTGATTCTATTGGTCCTCTCTTGGGTGCTGAAGCTCTGAGAAAGGCGATAGTCTCTATCATCTTTGTGCTTTTGGCTATCGTATTTTTCATCGCCTTTGCTTTCAGAAAAGTCTCTGAACCCGTATCCTCATGGAAATATGGTCTGGTCGCAATTATCGCCTTGGCTCATGATGTGATTGTACCGACTGGAGTTTTTGCTGTACTGGGTCACTTCCTGGGTTACGAAGTCGATACCTTGTTTGTCACAGCACTACTTGTCGTGCTTGGTTTCTCTATTCATGATACGATCGTGGTTTTTGACCGAGTGAGGGAAAATTTAAAAAATGCTTCAAACAACAAACCATTTTCCGATATAGTAGGAGAAAGTATCAATCAGACATTCACTAGATCTATCAATACCTCCATGACCACCCTCCTAGCGCTAGTAGTTCTCTATTTTGTTGGAGGTGAATCTACTCAACATTTTTCTCTGGTCCTCATTATCGGTATAGTGGCTGGTACGTATTCTTCTATATTTCTAGGGTCACCACTCTTGGTCACTATTGAAAGATTTCGAGCAAGAAAGGGGAAAAAGTAATCTAAGCCAATACTCGCTTGACTTTATTTCAGGGCCGAGTAGAATGGTATCCACGCCTTGTTTAAGGCGCGTTTCGTTAGTTTCCCTTTGCAGTTTTTTGACAACTTGTAAGTAAGTTATGCACAAGAACGTATTCAAAGAATTATGTATGTGCAAGTAACTGTTTATTTCAAAACAATGATTCCTACGAGCAGGACGAACCCTCTAAAAAGAAACTCAAAATATCTAACCTAAATTTAAAAGATTTCTGTTCTCTATTTTGTTCCGTTCATTTTAGTTAAGAGTT
>CAYHLX010000020.1:0-9958 GCA_964357605.1 uncultured Candidatus Saccharibacteria bacterium | reverse complement strand
TTAGGGCCTGCCTCTTTAGCAAAGAGGTATGTTAGACCACTCCACCACGGTTCCATAAAATCTATATTCTTGCGAATAGTTTTGACATTCTGACACAAAAATCACTTTTAATCAAAAGAAAGATGAGATACAATAGAAATCATGAAAAAAGCAATCATTACACTTATCGTTATTATCATCATCGGTTACACTGCCTTCACATATTTTACTCGCAAGCCTAGTGCTCCTTCAACAGACATCAGTACTGTTCCAGAACAATTACAAGCCACCACCACAGAAAAGCTCTACAGAATCTCCTCAGACACTTCAATTGTCTCCTTCAAAATAGACGAGATACTCAACAACAAAGCATCCACCGCCATTGGTACGACAAGCCAGATTGCTGGAGATATCAAATTCGGAAAAGATAGTGTCACCATGGGAACGATCGCCATCAATGCCAAAACCTTCAAAACAGGTAGCGAAAAAAGAGACGGTGCCATTACTCGAGCCATTTTAAAATCAGAAGATCCAGCCAATGAATTCATTTATTTCAAACCAGCACCAATATCAGGTCTTCCTTCTCTAAATGAAGCTAGTTCAACACTCGCCTTCACAGTCATGGGAGATCTCACCATCTCAGGAGTCACAAAACAAATACCATTTGCTATCAATCTCAAAATTGAAGGTAGTATCCTTTCGGGCATCGCCACTGCAAAAATAAAAAGGAGTGATTTCAAACTCGTGATCCCTAGCGTACCACTGGTCGCCAGTGTAGATGATGAATTTACCGTCTCAGCCAATATTTCAGCTCAAGAAATAACTCAATAAAATAAATTATTAGTTTTAATTAAAAAACATGAATCACAAAGCCATCATCGTTATCATCGGCATCATCGTCATCGGTTTGATAATCTATTATGCCTTCCGGGCAGATGAGACCGTCGTTGCCCCAACAGGAGAAGTACCAATCAGAAATGAAGCCTTAGTTGAAGGAGGCAGTACAGTAGAGATTGAACTAGAATAAATAGAATATGAAAAGTTTGGATCTCATTATTAATCATTCCCGATTGAATGAGTTTCAAAAAAAAGCTCTTCACCGCCTTAGCCTCATTACCGTAGAAGATCTCCTTTACCATTTCCCTGCTCGCTACGGAGATACCTCAGAAACAAAAAACATTTTATCTCTAGAAAAAGGAGAAGAAGCGGTCGTGTTTGGAAAAATTACCAAGTTAAAAACTAGCAAGGGTTTCCGTACCAAAATCCCTATGGCTGATGCCTGGGTAGAAGATGAGAGTGGAAAAATACACTGTGTCTGGTTCAACCAACCATACTTAGCCAAAATGACTCCGGAAGGAGCGTTGGTAAGGATTGAAGGTAAGATTAGTGAGAGGAAAAAGACTAACGAAAAATACTTTTCCAATCCTAAAATAGAAGTAGTAAACAAACTACCCACCGGAGTAGGCAATTCCCTTTTTGGAGAAGAGGGAGAATCACATACCCTTTACCCAATCTATCCCGAATCAAAAGGAATTACTTCCAACTGGCTTTACTACAAAATAGTAGAAATATTCAAAAGTGGTGTACTGGAGACACTAGTAGACCCTCTACCAGAAGAAATACTCACAAAATACAACCTGCCTGGATTAAAAACTGCGCTCATCTGGATCCATACGCCGATCAAACCGGAAGACTCAATCTCCGCCAGAAAACGTTTTGCCTTTGAAGAAGTCTTTTTTATCCAGTTAGAAAAACAGTTAGCGAAAAAAGCTTACGAAAAAAACCAGAGTTTTGTAGTAGAAACAAATACCAAAAATCTTAGAGAATTCATCAAGCGCTTCCCTTTTGCTACCACTGAAGCTCAAGAAAAAGCGATCGCCAACATTAGCGAAGATTTTGCCAGAGGCACTCCCATGTCCAGATTGCTTGAAGGAGATGTGGGCTCAGGAAAAACAGCCGTAGCCGCGGCGACTGCTTATACCATTGTCACCACCAGACCAAAGGGACAAAAATATGGAAACCTGCAAGTAGCTTATATGTGTCCCACAGAGATTCTCGCCACCCAACACTTTGAGTCATTTATCCATTACTTTGAATACTTAGGTATTCAAGTCGGTCTCATTACCGGCAGTGGTTGTAGAAAGTTTCCGTCAAAGATAAATCCTAAAGGCTGGACCGATATCTCTAAAACACAATTCCTCAAATGGGTAGCCAATGGAGAGATACCAATCTTAATCGGTACTCACGCCCTTATCCAAAAAACTGTAAAATTTAAAAACCTGGCTTACGTCATCATAGATGAGCAACATCGCTTTGGAACAAAGCAGAGAGCCTCTCTGGTACAAAAAGATGAGTTAGGACAAGCTAGAGCTCCCCATCTACTCTCGATGACTGCGACCCCTATACCCCGCACCCTAGCCCTCACCATCTATGGAGATCTCGATCTTACCTTACTTGACCAAATGCCCCATGGACGTAAGCCCATCATCACTGAAATCGTCAAACCAAACGAAAGAGATTTGGTCTACGAAAAAATAAAAAAAGAATTAGAAGAAGGCCGACAAGCCTATGTGATCTGTCCACGCATTAATGAACCAGATCCAGACAAAGAAGCGGCCGTAAATGCCAAGTCGGTCAAAGAAGAAGCAAAGAGACTGAAAAAATCTGTTTTTACCGAGTATGAGATAGGAATTCTACATAGCAAGATGAGACCTGCAGAAAAAGACAAAGTAATGCTTGATTTCAAATCGGGAAAGATAAATATCCTTTGTGCCACATCCGTGGTGGAAGTGGGAGTCAATGTCCCCAATGCCACCGTAATCATTCTAGAAGGAGCGGAGCGTTTTGGTCTGGCTCAACTACACCAACTCCGCGGCAGAGTCATTCGTTCCAACCACCAAGCCTATTGTTATGTCTTTGCTGAAACAAAATCAGACAAAACCATAGATAGACTCACGGCTCTCAAAACCGCCAAGAATGGTTTTGAATTAGCCGAATATGACCTCAAGTTTCGTGGATCTGGAGAATTGTATGGAGGAAAACAATGGGGTGTTTCTGACATTGCCATGGAAGCTCTGAAAAATCTCAGGATGGTAGAAGCCGCCAGAACAGAGGCACAAATATTAGTACAAAAAAACGAGACTCTAACCTCTTGGCCAGAAATAAAAAAGCATCTCTTACATAGAGAAAACCAAAGAATGCATTTTGAGTAATCTTACGATCGACTATCAACCCCCACCGCCTCACTCACGCTAGAAAAACCATCTCTCTTTAGTAACTCAACAAGTCCCCTATTGATCTCACTAATCACTTGAGGTCCTTCGTAGATCATCCCGGTGATAATCTGAATGAGAGATGCTCCTAAGCGAATTTTCTTATATGCATCCTCGGCACTGAAAACCCCCCCGGAACCAATGATGACTAGATTCTTACCTTCTTTTTTATACAGATAGGAGATCAAATCATCAGAAAGATTTTCCACAACCTTACCACTTAATCCTCCTTTACTTGGCACATTCTGATCCTTGATTTTTGGATTGTTCTTATTTTTCGTGAGATTGGTACAGATAATCCCCTTGATACGATGTTTCTTTACCATTCCTACTAAATTATCCACATCTACCATACTCATATCTGGAGAAAGTTTTACAAAGACAGGTTTCGTCGTGACGATAGTATCTAATGTATTAAAAAGGTAATCCAATTTCTCAGGAGCCATGAAAGTCTGGCCACCTTGAGTGTTTGGACAACTAATATTTACCGTAATATATGAAGCGTACGGCTCCATAATTTTGAAAGCCTTTTCAAAATCCTTTACAGCATTTTCCAAATCTAAGTTAGCTGAACAATTAGTCATCGCGACACTGATCCCAATTGGAATTTTAAACTTTTTATGCCTAAGTCTCTCGGCAATCTTTTCTGCCCCATCATTTTTCAAACCGTAATGGACGACCAAACTCTTTGATTCTGGAAGTCTCCATAACCTTGGTTTTGGATTACCCTGGCACTCTTCCCCAGTAATAGATCCTACTTCGGCAAAACCAAAACCCACTGAAGGTAAAATATCCGTCAATTCAGCATTCTTATCAAAACCAGCTGAAAGCCCGATGGGATTTTTGAAATCTATACCTAGAATATGCTGATTGAGTATTCTGTTCTGGTAATCAAAAAATAAAGAAGTCTTCCATCTACCTATTGCCGATTTTCCTAGAAAACTGCCGAACTTTACCATGCGATCATGCACCTGTTCAGGATCATATTTGAAAAAAACTGGCTTCAAAATCATTTTGTATAGCCCATGGAGGATTTTATTTCTATAGTAAATCATGGTGCACACACTAGGACTTGAACCTAGAACCGGACGAGTATAAGTCGTCTGCTCTACCAATTGAGCTATGTGTGCATGATACGAATCATACGCAAACTTGCACGAATAAACAAATACAAATCTTTGTTAAAATAACGTATATTACAAGTACCGTGTCCAAATCCATTTTTATACGTTATATCGCTAAGTTTAGAATCCTTGATATATGGCTTTTTGAAACAACTTTTTGGTACTTTTAAGTATCTTGACCAGAAAGTCTGTTCTTTATCATAATCCATATCTGAATATAAATGAAGCACTACAGATACCTGATTATTACTTATATCAAATTCATTAAGCCATTTCAAGAAAAATTTAAGTACGTCCGGATCAGTGTTTGCGACGGCCACTGTGGCTGGTGCAGATTTAGTACCTTCTCCCCAATATAGATATAAACCAGCCAAGATTCTTTCTCTCCTTGAAATAACTCCAAATTTTTTACTTACTTCCAAAAAAACCTGGTTTTCCTCAGCTAATCTTTTTTTCTTCATCGTTTCTCGAAATCTTTCGATGCGTTTAGGATTCTTGCCCCTCAACAAATTTATTTGCTCATTGGAAAGAGGCATGTCTCTTAACCACAGACTCATTGTGGATTTACTAACAGGAATTAATTCACGAATCTGATTATAACTTAATCCCTTTTTGCGTAATTCTATTGCCTTTTTCTTTTCTACTATCTTAGACATGAACCAATGATACCATTTACCAGTAAACAAATACAATGGTTCTATTTACTCAATACGGCAAGCTATTTTTAACGCCTCCAAATCTTCTTTAGTCAGAGTCATGTTCTTGCTTGTGTTTAAATAATACATGATAGAATCCGGATTATTATTATGATCAATACCCAAAGCATGCCCAAACTCATGAACCAGAACGCGCACCAGCACTTGCCGATTTCCAAACTCATAGATATTTATCCTTTCGCCTTCTTTATCATAAATATACTCCCCTTCTTCAAATTCCTTTCCAGCATCCTTATTAATAGTATCAATGGTAGAATTTACATTTTTGACCAGAAAATTATACTTCTTCACCAAACCATTGATCTCATCCGCCATGGCATTTATTGCCAATCGCTTACTTTCAAGTGTGTTTTGAAATGATTCCAAACGACTCTTATCTTGATTCAGTTTATCGTACTCACTTTTTGGTGCCCCGCCTCGACCATTCCAATATTTCACCTGTTCAGAATATTCATCCTGCATTTTCTTGAATTGCACTAGGAGTGATTCATATTCCCCTTGCGCTGCCTTATACCTAGACTGCAAGGCCGAGAAGCGGGCTCTGACGGCATCTGCCGATTCCTTCTGCGTATCTACAGTCTCCGTTAAATCCCTGTTTCTTTCTGCTAACGCTTGTCTTTCATCATAAATAAGATTGATCTTTAAATCACTTCTTGGATTAATCGCAAATAAATCTTTGCCGATGGCCTTCTCCCAAATCTGATTTGCTTCTTCTACTGCCAGTAGAAAACTTTCTTTACTCATCTTAAATCTCTCATCAAAAGAACCTAGATTATAGGAAATAGGAACGGTACAGGGAACCTGATCAGACAGCTTGATATAAGCCCAAAAAGCGAGAAAGACTAGAAGAATAATCCATAGAAAATATTTCTTTAAAAAATACATTAAACTTGATGTTCGATATCTTGTTTCTTCTTTGGCTGAATACCGTGAGCAATAATGATTGATTCGTATTCTTCTCTTTCTAGATTTTCAATATCTATCAGTCGTCTAGCAATAGCATCTAGGGCGGCTTTATACTTGGTCACAACTTCCTCGGCTTTTTTAAAGGCTTCACCCATGATTCTCGCTACTTCTGAGTCGATGTCCGCACTCACCTTTTCAGAATATTCCTTATCTTCTACTCCCTTACCAAACATTGCCCGACCTCCGGAACTTTCTAGAGCCAGCACGCCAATTTTGTCTGACATACCATACTTAGTAACCATGTCTCTAGCGAGAGCGGTGGAAACTTGTAGATCGTTTGATGGACCGGTGGTTACATCGCCAAACATCATTTTTTCTACCACGTATCCACCCAGCGATACGGCGATATCATCTAGAAATTCATTCTTTGATTGCATCTTACGATCCTCCAGAGGAAGATGGAGAGTGTACCCCGCCGCACGCCCACGAGAAATGATCGAGATCTTGTGTACTGGATCGGCATAAGGAAGAACCGATGCCACAAGTGCATGTCCAGCTTCATGATACGCCGTGATTTCTTTTTCTTTTTTAGAAAGAAGATGACTCTTTCTCTCTGGCCCAAGCATCACTTTTTCAATAGCTCTAATGAGATCATATTGAGAAACTTTTGTTCGATTTTCTCTAGCGGCGAGAATCGCTCCTTCGTTCATGAGAGAGTAGAGATCGGCACCAGAAAACCCGGGAGTTCTCTCAGCAATTACTCGCAAATTTACATCTTCAGCAAATGGTTTTTTGGTCGAATGGATTTTGAGAATCTCTTCACGATCATTCCTGTCTGGTAAGTCTATGGTCACTCTACGGTCAAAACGTCCTGGTCGTAGCAAGGCTGGGTCTAGAACATCTGGACGATTGGTGGCCGCCATGACGATTACTTTTTCATTTGGCTCAAAGCCATCCATCTCTACTAGAATCTGATTGAGTGTTTGTTCCCTCTCATCATTACCTCCACCAACTCCTGTTCCTCTCACGCGTCCAACAGCATCTATCTCATCTACGAAAATAATTGCTGGTGAATTCTCCTTAGCTATTTTAAATAAGTCTCTTACCCGAGAAGCTCCGACGCCTACAAACATCTCCACAAATTCTGATCCAGAAATGGCAAAGAAAGCGACTCCCGCTTCTCCAGCCACCGCCCGAGCTAGCAAAGTTTTTCCTGTACCAGGAGCACCCATGAGAAGTATGCCTTTGGGAATCACCGCCCCAATCTCTAGAAACTTCTTTGGGTTCTTTAGAAAATCTACAATTTCAGCTAGCTCTTGTTTTGCCTCTTTTGCTCCCGCAACATCCTTGAAAGTAACTTTTTGTTTCTTATCATCTGGTAAAGTGATGCGCGCCTTTGACTGACCAAATGAAAAAGCTTGTAAACCTGTACCCTTTACCTGTCGAGTGAGAAACCAAATAATGAGCGCAAGGAAAAATAGTGGTGCTAGAAACGGAGCAAGTTGTCCAATCCAAAACCAAAAGCCACTGGGGCCTTCTATGGAAATCTTTACGGCATTTAACTTTTCAGGAGTTAGTCCATAACGAGTAAAGGTATCAGTGACTGAAGCGTCAGTCTCTTTTTTAGAAGTTTTGATGATCTTGTCATCATACTCAGCCACTAGATCATCGCCTCTCACAATGATAGAAGTCACTTTACCCATACCCACATCGTGTACTAGTTCAGAAAGGGGTATGAGATTTTTCTCTGTGGTTTGATCAGTAAAGATAGAGTAAAAACCCGTAATCAAGAAAAGAATCAGGATTCCGGTGGAGATAGTGTTGAGGAAAGCAAAGCGGCTAGGCTTCTTTCCTCCTTTCTTTCCTTGGTTTTGAGGATTTTTCGAGTCTTTCTTCATAGCTACTGATTATACTTTAAAATAGGAAAAATGAAAGAAAATGCGTTATACTTTGCATACTTATGGCTGAACCATTGGTTTACAATAAAAAAGTTGGGATGGACTACGAAATCCTCGAAACCTTTGAGGCAGGTATTGAGCTTCTTGGTTTTGAAGTTAAAAGCCTACGACACAAGCAGGGTTCCCTCTTGGGTTCTCATATCACGGTGCGTGGGGGTGAGTCTTTTCTCATTTCGGCAAATATTCCTCCCTATCAGGAAAAAAATACGCCTGAAACTTATGATCCTAAAAGAAATCGAAGAATCTTGCTCACAAAATCGGAAATCCAGAAACTGGCTTCTTTTGACGCCAAGAAAGGCTTGACAATAGTGCCTATTTCACTATATAATAAGGGTCGGAAAATCAAGGTTGAGATCGCGGTTGTGCGTGGTAAGAAGAAATATGACAAACGCGAAGCTGTAAAAAAACGCGATACCGACCGAGAGATCCGGAGAGAATTTAGTGATCGTTGAAATAAGAAAAATGGACTCTTCACTTGCGCTCCGGACAATCCTTTTCTCCGAGACAAGCTCTCGAAAAGGATTTCCTCCGCCGTTCAGAGTCTCATTTTTCTAAATCATAATGGGGATGAAAGGCCTCGACAGTTGGGGTACTTCATACTATGCATTGTAGAGCACCGTTAACTCTCAAATCTGACGGAATCGTAACTGCAAATTCAACAGTTGCAAAGGTAAAGTCTCTTGTGTCTCCATATTTTGGATCACAGGATCTTGCCTTCGCTTACGCAGCTTAAACTCTGCCTTAGGCGACGGTCCGCACTTCGCATCAGAAGGAGTGTTGGATTGATATAACCTCTGATTAGGATTGTAAGAGTCTTCCCTGCTTACTTTCTGAAATTCTGGGAATCGCCTGTATGTGTTTTGTGAGCTTTTAAGTATACAGGTTAAATGAGGGTGACCTCGTTAAAGCTTTCTAAACAATGTAGAAGTAGTATAAGATTTCATCTGCACGGCGGTTCGATTCCGCCCATCTCCACAACAAAAAGAAAACACCCACCCGGGTGCTTTTCTTTTTGTCTGGGAGCTACCGGCGGATGAGAACAGACGGAGGCCACGCAGGTGGCCGAGTCGGGGTCGCAGGCGAGGCCAGCAGGCCGAGACCTGTGACTCGATGGAGCCCATCTCCACCAATAAATTTTAGAAGTGCTATAATTATTTCTGTTAAAAGATATTAGAATTAATAATATGCAAGATGAATATTCGTTTGGTAATTTAATCGGATTGGAAATTGTCCCATACATTATATTAGGTCTTTTCATTTTTTACATTTTTGTTGTTATTCCTATTCTTGTCAGACGAAAAAACACAAATACAAAGATTGTTGGAAATACATATTTTGAAAGTAAGACCCAATATTATCTGATTTCTTTAATAGGAGTAATCTTGTTCGGAATTTTATATATTCTTAACCTTGGTGATGAAAGAGAGTTATATATGTTATTTGAAGCGATAGCTTTAACAGCATTTGTGTTTGTATCATTATATGCCCCATCAGTAATTACACTTACAAATGATGGATTTACATACATCAAGGGATCTAAACATTTATCCGCTAAATGGAGTGAAGTTAAAGGTATACATTTCAACCCCGCACCGTCAATCTGGGCGGGTGTTTTTCATGATTTTAAATCAACTAGTTTTATTATCGAGACGACTAATGGTGTGACGGGATATATTGATAAAACAACAATCAAGAAATCTAAAAATAGATTTTCTTCATATTCATCCGGCGACGAATTTTTAAAAAATATAGTTACTTCTTCAAAGATACAGCCAACAAGTGGTAGCTATTCAGAATTAACGACCGCTAAAAATAAGAAAATGAATTGGATAATAGTAATAATTCTTCTAGCTCTAATTGCTTTCACATTTTACTATACTACCCAATCACCGTTCAATTAGGATCTGATAGATTTTTCGAATAATAGAGCTAGTTCCAACTCTAGCTCACTAGATTAGCACCCTAATTGCACCCCTTGCGCTTCTTCCAGAACACACGTCTCG
>CAYHLX010000019.1:0-10286 GCA_964357605.1 uncultured Candidatus Saccharibacteria bacterium | reverse complement strand
CCGAAGGTAGTCTAAAACCAAATTCCACTAAAGTATTCTTTCTAGAAGCATCTCCCGCATACATTCCACCTAATTGAGGTACGGTCACATGTGATTCGTCTATAACCGTCAAAAAATCAGGGGTACCATCAGCCTTGTGAGGAAAATATGAAAGTAGAGTATCGGGCGCTTCTCCAGGAGCTTTACCAGAAAAATGTCTGGAATAATTTTCAATGCCATTGCAGTAACCAACCTCTTTGATCAGAGCTAGATCATATTTAACCCTTCTCTTGAGTCTCTCGGCTTCAAGCAATTTACCAGCTTTGGTAAGCTCGGCTAGTCTAGATTCCAATTCAACTTTGATCGTCTCAAAAGCTCTTTTTGATTGTTCGTCAGTACTAATAAAATGTTTGGCTGGAAAAATAAAGACTGCCTCTTGCTCTTTTCGGATAGATCTCGTAACTGGATCTAGTTCTATAATATTTTTAATCTCGTTTCCATCATACTCTACCCGATACAAAGTTTTCTCATTGACCGGCATGACTTCTATCATATTTCCTAAGGCTCTAAATGTACCCGAGGTAATATCGGCATTGGTCCTTTCAAAATGAATGTCTATGAGTTTCCTGATTAATTCCGCTCTAGATAATTCGGTTTTTTTGGTGATCTTGAGATTTTCTTTTTCGTATTCCTCTGGGCTACCTAAACCATAGATACAGGAAACGGAAGCGACGATGATAACATCTTTTCTGGTAAGTAGAGCCTGGGTAGAAGCATGGCGTAAACGCTCAATCTCTTCATTAATCATCGCTTCTTTTTCTATATATGTATCTGTGACTGGCATATAGGCTTCTGGCTGGTAGTAATCATAGTAAGAAACGAAGTAATGGACGGCATTATTAGGAAAGAACTCTCTGTACTCTTGAGCCAGCTGGGCGGCCAGAGTCTTGTTATGAGCAATTACTAGGGTTGGTTTGTTGTGACTAGCAATCACATTGGCCATCGTAAAGGTCTTACCAGATCCAGTCACGCCAAAAAGGGTTTGATGATGCAAACCTTTCTTGAGCCCAGCCGTTAGATCTTTTATAGCCTTTGGCTGATCACCGGCTGGAGACATTTTTTGTGATAATTGGAATAGGGACATAGAAACCCCTAGTATGCCAAATTTTACTTTTTACGCAAGAGGACTCTTTTAACCGCTTCTTTGATATGCCTTTCCCCCATACCGTAGTGCTCTAGAAGCTGATCAGGAGCGCCTGATTGACCAAACTGATCCTTCACCCCAATGAATTCGATTGGTACTGGATAATGCCTAGCAACACATTCCGCTACTGCCGAACCCATGCCACCACTCACCTGATGTTCTTCTACTGTGACCAAAGCCCCGGCCTCGTGCCCCAGCCTCCAAACCGCATCTTCGTCAAAAGGTTTGATGGTAGCTAGATTTAAAACCTTAACTTTCTTCCCTTCTTTTTCTAACTCTTGAGCGACCTTGAGAGCTTTGTAAACCAGGGCACCCGTCGCAATAATCCCGATCTCAGCCCTTTGATTATTGGCTGGAGAAAAAAGTAGTTGAGCTTTACCAATCACAAAAGGACTGGCCTCAGTGGTAATGATCGGAGTTTTCTCTCTGGCCAAACGAATATAGGTTGGGGAATTATTTTTAGCAGAAGCGATGGTAGCCTTCTTAGCTTCTATAGCGTCGCATGGAGAAATTACGACCATGCGAGGGATGACCCGGGTAATCGCTAGATCTTCGATCGCTTGATGCGTCCCGCCGTCTGGTCCCACAGATATACCGGCGTGTGAACCCGCGATCTTCACTGGCCTGTCGTTATAACAAATAGTCGTGCGGATCTGTTCCCAATTCCTTCCCGGGCTAAACATAGCATAAGAAGTAATAAAAGGAATCTTGCCCATCGCCGCTAGTCCAGAAGCCACACTAGCGAGATTTTGTTCGGCCACTCCCATCTGGATAAATCTATCAGGATACTTGTTTTTAAAAAGATGCATCTGGGTAGACTCTGTCAGATCAGCACATAGACCAACTACATTTTTATCTTGATCAGCCGCGATCAGAAGTCCCTCGCCAAAACCCTTGCGAATAGGAATTTGTTCGACATCAACATCGAAAAGTTTAGGATTAAGTTTTTGATCGGGATTAATCATATATTATTCATGCTCTCCTCTCACCTTTCCTCCCATGGTTCTTACTGTATGCAAGGCCTTCCTAGCAATATCTATCTCCTCTGGAGTGGTTGGTGGTTTACCATGCCATTCATATTTTCTTTCAAAATCTGGTATTCCTTTTGAAGCAATAGTATAACAAATAATTACCGAAGGGCGATCAAAAACAGAGAGGGCTTGCGTCCACGCCCCGTCTAGTGCCCGAAAATTATGTCCATCGACTTCCTGCACATGCCAACCAAAAGACCTCCATTTATCCGCGAGAGGATTGAGGGGCATAATATCTTCGGTAAAACCGTCTATTTGAATATTATTTCGATCAACAAAAACGGTGAGATTTTGAATTTTTTCTTTTCCCGCGAGCATAATCGCTTCCCAATTTTGCCCTTCATCCAGCTCACCATCACCAACTAGACAAACAAATTGTTTGCCCGAAGTTTTTCCGAAATCAATTCTTTCCCCTAAAGCCATTCCCACCGCTTGAGACAAGCCGGAACCAAGTGGACCAGAGGAAGTCTCGAGGGCAGGCAGAAAATCACGATGGGGATGGCCTTGTAACTTTGAACCAAATTTTCTCAGAGTTTTCAACTCAGAAACAGGAAAATAGCCAGCATGAGCCATGGTCGCATAAAGAACTGGACAAATGTGGCCATTAGAAAGTACTACTCGATCTCTGTATTCCCAATCTGGTTTTTTGGCATCATATTTCAGAGCATGAAAATAAAGATAAGTAAAAACATCAGCCATATCCAGAGGACCTGCCGTATGGCCAGATTTAGCTTCAATTAGCATTTCTACAATAGATTGTCGAATAGCGTGAGCCTTTTCAAAAAGCAACTGGGTTTTTTGTTCAGTGAGAGGTACGGTTGATCTCATATCTATATTGTACCACTATATCCTCTCAAACTTTTTCAAAGTATCCACAAGATTGTCTGAACCAAAGAGTGCTGAGCCTACAACCAGTCTATCTGCCCCAGCCCTCTTTAGCTCTTCGGCAGTAGAAAAACTCACTCCCCCATCTATTTGAACTATCATTTCCGGATATTTTTCTTTTATTTCTTTGATTTTACCGAGAACTCGAGGATCAAAAGCTTGCCCTTGAAAGCCGACTTTCGTAATACCCATGAGTTGAACATAAGAAATCTTGTCTTTGTATTTTTCAATCGTCTCAATTGGGGTGAGGATAGAAATTGCCAAACCAATCTCCACCAGACCATTCAAAACATTCATGCACGGTAAAAGATCCAAGGAAGATTCTGTATGCAAAACTATACGAGTAGCTCCCGCAGACAACCAATTTCTCATCTCATTCTCATCTGGGTTACTCACCATCAAGTCAAATTCATAATCTAGATCTTCCCACTCTGGCATCCCCCTTTCTTCTTTTAAAATAGCATCAAAATTTTCATCACGCTTTTTGTAAGGCCAAGTGGTTGAGGGGACAAACTTCCCATCACAGATGTCTACCTGAACGACATCAGAAAGACCTTTAATGTATGAAACCTTGTCTTCAATCTCTCTAAAATCTTTCGGTAAAATAGCAGGAATGATCTCCATTTTGTTATTGAATATTATCCATCTGACTAATCCGGCGTACATGTCTTTCTTCATCACTAAACGGAGTGGAAATCCAGATCCGCACCGCTTCCCTTGCATCATCTTCATTCACAAAATCAGCAGCGATAGAGAGGACGTTAGCATCATTATGTAACCTAGAAAGTCTGAGTATTTCTAGATTGTGAGAATAGTAGACCGCTGCCCGAACTCCCGGAAAACGGTTTGAGACCATGGCTTCCCCTTGTCCCGTTTTTCCAAAGATGATGGCCTTGGTCTGATCTGGATCGTTGACGATCCTCATTGCCACCGGAATCATGATCTTGGGGTAATCGTCTTCTCTGTCCATTACATGCGCCCCCAAATCTTCCACACTAAAACCTTCAGAAATCAGGAAATCTTTCACCTTATTCTTAAGTTCTAAACCAGCGTGATCAGAAGCAAGAAGTATTTTCATAGGTATGATTATAGCATTGTCAGTTAGTTGAAACAATTTCCAGATTGTGAGCATGAAGCCTAACTGTCGCCTGACGATACACTTTGGCGTTCATAAAATGACCAACCGTAAATATCGTGCGAGTATCCCCATTTTTCTCTATAGAAAGTATCGAACAATGATAATCTGAAATTATCACTGGAAAAGTTGGTTCGAAGAAGTAGTCGTGAGCCAGAGCCAGAATAGCTTGGTCTAGGCAGTCCTGGGCATAATAATAATTCATGGCTCGGTATTCTTTCCTCAGAGCCTGATCAAAAAACAAAGCAGTTTCTATAGACGAAGAAAAAGATAAGGCCAGAAGTGTTCCTGAAACAAATAGAACTATCACTAAAGCAACAAAGCCTTTTTTATTTTTCATGATATTTTTCTAAAATAAGCTCATAATCCGCCTCAGACTTTACCTGATCTCTTCGCTCCGAATCTATGATCATAAAAATAGAGGAAAGGACTCCCACCATTAGAATAGAGAGGAGAGAAATATAAATGAGTGTTTCAATCAGCGTAATTCCTTTTTGCATTTTATTCTAAAGTTAAAACTGCTACCCCCGTACTATCTCCAGTAGCAAAATAAAAAGAGGTTCCATCACAGGATAGTCCCCTAGGAAAAAACCCTAGAGGAAATTCAAAAAGCTTTTCAGAAAAATCCTGTTTCCAGACCTGGAATTCTCTACCAAAAAGTCTAGTTCCTAGAAAAAACATTTCTGGACGAATGACCATTCCATAAATGCCTCCTAGTAGATCATACGACATTTCTATGACCAAAGGAGAAGTAGAGGAAAAGGAAAAGATTTCATGATTCGAAACCACATTAAATCCGCCAGTCGTCCTGCCAAGTCCGAATTTTCCTTCAAAATAAGAGATAATTTTCCCCTCTTGGGTCTCCCAACCAGAAGGAGAAAAATACTCTAACTGAATGATAGAGGATGGATTATGGACATCTAAAATCCTCATTTGACCTTCATCCGCCGTTGCTAGATAGGCTAAGCCATCACGTACATAGATGTCATTAACCAAAGTGTTTGTTTCAAAACCTCCTACGTATTGAGGAGCAAAAGGATTTGAAACATCAATCACAGAAAACTCATTTCCTTCCCACTTTTGTGTGCCCAAATACACGAAACCTTGATGGTAGAAAATGGTCGAAGCCGCTGGAGCGGTGGATGAAGCATTTGGTAAGGGTAATTTTAGTTTTGCTATAATGACAGGAGAGGATCGATTGCTAATATCTATGACCTGTAGCTGATTTGTCCTGCCAGTATTAGTCGCGTAGACATAAGTTCCCGCGACTTCAAGGGAAGATAACCCCGGTCCAGTATCTAGAGAAGAAATGATTTGCGATGAGGTCGGGCTTCTAGCATCAATAATATAAAAATCAGATGCAGATCCAACCGCAGAATCTGCCGTCAAGTATACAAAACCATGACGTGCTTCTACATGAGTACTAAGATTCCCCAATCCAAGATCAATTCCATGAAAATAAAGCTTTATTTTGTCACTACCAAAAGGAAACCTAGCTTTACAACTATCCCTCCCCCAGGCGTTATCATAATCAGAGGAAAGAATTGTTAATGGACCTATTTTAGTCTCTTTTGTATCATTTCCATATAGACCTTGACTAGAAGAAGCTAGACCGGATACAGCAGATTTTAAATTTTCTAGGCGTTTGATAGAAAAAAGATGAAGTTCCTGCATAGTAGCTTTCAGAGCAATGGTAGAAATAATAAAAAGAGTCATGAGAGAAAAAGCGATCATGACTTCGTATACTAAAAAACCTTCGCGATTATTTTGTAAGGTGGTTGGTAATCTCATAGATTGGTAAAATAATAGATAGAGCCACTGAACCGACCAAGATCCCCATGCCAATCATCAACACTGGTTCAATAACCGTAGAAAGCTGTTTGATAAATGAATCTAATTCCTGTTCATAGACTCTCGAAATATGGATAAACATGGTCGCGAGAGAGCCAGCTTTTTCCCCTATAAAAACCATATTAGGAACCAGTGGAGGAAATAACAAGGGAAAAGATTTCATCGATTCTGAAATAAGCACCCCTTTGGTAACTTCCAAGTGACATTGTTTCCAACTTTCTTTGTATGGCTCATAAAATGTTGATTCCGCAATCTGAGTGAGAATCGAGACGAGAGATTGTCCATTCTCAAGAAGGGTTCCGATTGATCGTAAAGACACGCTTAGCATATATTTTTTCAAACTTTCCCCTATGATGGGGATAAAAAGTAAAATTTTCTGAAAGATCCGGCGAAATTTGATATTTTTAAGATAAAAAATATATAGAATAAAAATAAATAGAATAGAGATCGCAGAAACCAATAATCCATAGTGTATAGATAAATCATAGAGGGCCCTGACTGCCCGGGTCAGAAATGGTAATTCAATATTCATACTTGAAAAAAGAGGGATGATTTTAGGAAAAATATACATCACCAGAAATATCGTCATAGCGATGGTAGCCATCACAATAAATGACGGGTACATAAGTGCCCCAAAGATTTTCTTCTTTAGCTCTCCACTTTTTTCCATCACTTGATAAGCTTGATGAAGAGATAAAGCTAGAGTTCCAGTATTTTCACCATTTCGGATCATGGCCAAGAGAGTTGTATCAAATTTGATCTTGGTGAGAAGTAAGCTCTTATGGAGAGAGACCCCCTTTTTTACATTGGCATGGATTGATTGGATAATCTTTATTTTCTTTTTTGATCTTTCCATACTAGAGACAATGGTCAAAACTTCCCCTAGGGAAATCCCCGATTCTAGTAAAGCTCCACATCTATGGACAAACATTAGTTGATCTTTTTTATTCATGTAAAACTCTTAGAACTTCTTCTCTAGTAGTCAATCCCCTTTCGACCTTTTCCATCCCATCTTCATACATCGTGACCATACCAGAAACCCTAGCGTACCTACCAATTTCTGAGATAGAAATGCGAGACATGATATATTTGCGCATTTCTTCATCGATCGTTAGGGTCTCCGAAACCACAATTCTCCCTTTATATCCAGTTTTGTTGCACAAGTTGCAACCAATCCCTTTGCATTCCTGACAAACCTTTCTGACCAGTCGCTGAGCGATAACCATAGAAAGAGTTGAGGCTACGAGATACGGGTCTACTCCCATATCTATGAGACGGGGTATCGCACCTATGGCTGAATTTGTATGTAAAGTAGAAAGCAACAGATGTCCAGTGAGAGAGATATTTGTAGCAATCTGGGCGGTCTCTTTATCACGAATCTCGCCCACCATAATAATGTCTGGATCTTGTCTTACGATGGATCGCAGACCATTAGCAAAAGTTATGCCATGTCTTTCTCGTATTTGTATTTGTCTAACTTTAGGCATGGCATACTCAACAGGGTCTTCTAGAGTGACGATTGAGACATCGTTCATTGATAAAAGTCTTATGAGAGTATACAAAGTTGAGGTTTTCCCAGAACCAGTAGGTCCCGTGACCAAGATCATTCCCTGGTGATGACCAAGACTTGTCATAATCCTTTCTTCATCGTGCTCTGAAAATCCTAAATTCACTAAAGTTGGTTCGTACTTATCTCCAACCAGTAAGCGCAACACAGCATTCTCACCATAGTGAGTAGGGATAATGGAAACTCGGATATCACATTCACAAACACCTTGAGCAAAGTTAAATCTGCCATCTTGAGGTACAAAATGTACGTCAGTTCTCAAATTGGTCAAAATTTTAACTCTAGCGATCAATTCTTCATGTTGGTTGATATCCAATGTGTCTATATAGATAAGAACTCCATCAATACGAAACCGGACAACTACCCCATCGGGACTTGGATCTATGTGTATGTCTGAAGCACCACGATGATATGCATACATAATCAGAGAATCGACCAATTCTACAATCGACTGAATGTCGTGAAGCATCTTTTCGTTATTTATAATTTCATATATTTTTTCTTTCATGCCTCAACCATAGCAAAGTGGTGATGAAGAAATACCTAAGAAATAATAAAGTTTTGATAAAATTCATGGTTACGCAACAAAAATTAGCTTAAGTCTAGAGCAAAAAACCTATTCTTGAGAGCTTTTTTAGTAAATTTGACAATGATTTTGATTTTGGTAGGATATAAACATAATTCTTGCGAATCATTAGTGAAAACTAAGAAGGTTCAATTCGACATTATTGTTGATGGCAAGTATAAAAAGTGCCTTCGGGCTTACCACTTAAATGTGGAGATTAGTGAGAAAAGCTGTCAAAGCATACCTTTGACGGCTTTTCTTATTGTCTCAAATGTTGCCTTGTTTAGAAAACAAATTTTTTCTGTTAATCTTTTTGTGTCAATAACACGTATTTGAGAAATTACGGCCCTTGCCTCTTTACCATCGATTTGCCCGATAATCACCCTCATTGGATGTTCATGGGTAGAAGAAGTCAGTGGAATAACTAAACATGTACGAGCACTTAAGGCTTTTAAAATAAGAATTGGTCTTTGAAATTCAATATTGTCTCCATTATGTTCAGCACCTATATTTATACCCAAAGAACACCACCAAATCTCCCTTTCGTGATAAAAATGATGAGTTTTACTTAAATGTATATCCTTTTTCCTTAAATTCCAGTTATTAAAAATTTCTTCCATTCCAATACCGTAACATAGTGATGATGAAGAAATACCTAAGAAGTTATGAAGGCGAAATAAAGATTTATACAAAAGGAAAAACGGTGGGATGTGGTTTGTTGCGTGAGCAACTTACCAAACCTTCACCGTTTGTGTTCGCAGACTCGCTGCGAATAGATGTTTATTAGATCCTTGCGACCTTCATAAACAGTTTGGGTCACTGCGACCCATTTGAACGATCCGTCATTGGATCGATAAGCCGACAACGGCTTTTTTGACTCGAGACGCGATATTTTTCATTCCTCAAAACAGAGTTTTTACAATCGAGTCGATTGCAGACTACATAGTTTTGAGAAACTAGATTATTTTCTAACACTAACTTTTATAATCTTTACACATACTATAATCAAAATGTGTAAAGGATGGATCACCCGTAGGTATCCTCTCAAGCCTGAACAGGCTTTTTAGTCTTCATTACTTGGCCCTAATCCACCGCTTGCCTTGTAATGCCCCAACACTTTTCGTGCAGGAGAGGGTTCCTTATCTGGCTACCCTTGACTTGAGATTCGCTAGATTTACCATCTACCGACATAATGCTGGGTTCGACTAGCTCGACGAACCTGCATCCTCTTACTTTATGATGTCCCGGAGCCCTGTGCCCCTGCCTGACGTTTTGTCGATGTCCTATGACCATACCATCATAGCATATCCACAAATTTTGTCAAGCATTTTAAAAACACCAAAAAACCCTTATTTTAAGGGCTTTTTTGGCTACTATCTTTTTTTTTACCTCTTAAGCCTAGTACATCTCCTCCTCTATCTTTGGCTGTACTGTTTCTATCATCTTTTGCTTTGGACTTCCCATAAATCCAGAACCAGCAGGGATTAGTCGTCCAATGATCACATTTTCCATCAGACCAACTAGATCATCTTCACTTCCACGAATCGCGCTGTTGATGAGCACTCTAGTTGTATGCTGGAACGAAGCGGCTGAAAGGAAACTCTTTCTAGAAAGAGAAACGTCAGCAATACCCATCA
Source organism: uncultured Candidatus Saccharibacteria bacterium (assembly GCA_964357605.1). Lineage (GTDB taxonomy): Bacteria > Patescibacteriota > Minisyncoccia > Phycocordibacterales > PALSA-1337 > CAIOGI01. The sequence continues at coordinate 432 of CAYHLX010000019.1, read as the reverse complement.
CCACTTGCTCGGCTTTGGCTGGAGTCTTCCCTGCTTCCTTGGCTTTCAGATTTTCTTCATACAACTGAATATCATCAATCACCATTCCTTCAGTTAGATTGGTATCATTAGCGCTGGTGACTTTTCGGCGAGAGAACATCTGCTTTACGATGATTTCAATATGTTTCCTAGAAACAGTTTCTCCCTGAAGTTCGTAAATCTTACTAACTTCACTGATCACATAATTCTTGGCCTGTTCCGGACCAGCATACTGAAAGACTTCATCAATATCAGCCGAACCATCTGTCAGAAAATCTCCTTTCTTTACTTTATCACCGACCTTAACCAAAGAGACACGCTTGTAGTTGAAGATATATTCGATTTCACTAGCTCCCTTCTTGGCCTTTCCTCGATCTTCAAGCTCAGGAATAATCTTGATCGACTTTTCCTTAA
>CAYHLX010000018.1:0-10969 GCA_964357605.1 uncultured Candidatus Saccharibacteria bacterium | reverse complement strand
ACAAGCCTGTTACAAAGCAGCATTATATTCTCGGTTTGATTCTTGGAGTCGTGGCCTTTTATGGGATCTATTATGTAGATTACAAAACGACCTACGTCACTGAGAATAAAGAGATTAGTTACACTTTTGAAGGTGACCCGATTTCGTATTATGAAATTGATGGAGAGCAGATTACCTTTTCAAAATTCCTTAAGCTATCAAATGGGGGATCCCAGTTCTATTTTAGAGGACGACCGATTGGAGAAGAAGTCGATCCTGGAGAAACAGCAAACTCATTCTTTTTCTATTTGAACGTAGTGGCTGCAGCTCTGGCCGGAGCAGTTGTCGGTCTAACTATTGTAGGAGATAAAAAGTATTGCCAGAAATGTAAAAAATATAACAAAGAAAAAGAGCTGTTCAAGTTTGAAGTTGAAAAGTACGAAGAAGTCGTGAACAAACTGGTTAACTCGATAGAGAAACCTTCAGCATTAAAAGAAATAATAAGCACCTATGGCATGAAAAAAGATGCCAAGGTAACAGCTTTTGCTCAAGTCGACCTAGATTATTGTCCTACCTGCGATGATGCAAAAATGCACATTAAAGTATTGAAATTGGATGGCGATAACTTCCAGGAAGTGGGAAAATTTCGTCAAACAATTCCAGTAAGCCAAGTAGTAGTCTTTGCTTTCACCGGCTAGGTTAATTGCTTAGAGGATTTAAAGAAAGCAGAGGCAACAAATATATCTACCACTGACCATAGAAAATGGCCAAAGTAGAAAGGGTTTATAGGATTGAAAATTATTGCAATCACGATCATTGTCCATTTCCAAAAGCCATTATGATGCTTGTGAAAAGTATATGCGCCATAGATTGCGGCTCCACAAACGAGAAACTTCAAGAGCTGATAGAAAAAGTAGGGCCAGATAGGAATAATAGCTAGGAGTAGTCCGTAGAATGCGAATTGATTCAGGCGTCTAAATGTTTGAAGATTTGGAGTCGAGCTCATGTCTTGTTAACACTACAATTCGTCAAGCTGAGCAGTAATGTTATATACTACAGGTTAACATACTATAGTTATCAAATAAAGCATGGAATTTTTACACCGATACAAAAGAATCATTTCCAACACCCTCTTTGTAGGCGGTTTTATTTTACTCAGTCTATTGAGTTACACCTTGTACGATCTTTTTATTAAACCGAGCGAAGCTATTGTTGCTGAATCCAGTGATACTTCAAGCGACGTAGATTATTCTGATTGTACGATCTTGGGTTTGAATTTACATGGAGCACTTCTCACATATATTCCGGAAGGAAATGAAGATGATCCACTAACCGAAAAAGATATTACAGGAAGCGAAGAAATCGTTGCTGCCCTTAATGCTGTAAAAGATGATGAAAATATCAAAGGGGTTCTCATTGAGGTAGATTCGCCTGGCGGCATGCCGGTAGCCGGCGAGGAAATTGCAAAGGCCCTTAAAGAACTAGGTAAACCTTCGGCAGCAGTTATACGTCAAAGTGGAATGTCTGCCGCTTATTGGGCAATAAGCACAGCCGATAGGATATTTGCTTCGAGAAATTCCGATGTGGGAAGCATCGGTGTCACCATGTCTTACCTTGAAAATATGGATAAAGATAAAAAATATGTTCAGCTTTCTAGTGGAAAATATAAAGATACAGGTAATCCTGACAAACCTTTGTCGGAGGAAGAAAAAACTCTTTTATTGAGAGACATAAAAATAGTGCATGAGAATTTTATAGAGGATATTGCTGCAAATCGAGGTATGCCGATTGAAGATGTGAAAGTTATAGCAGATGGATCTTCAGTGTTAGGAGGAAAAGCAAAATCTCTAAAATTGATTGATGAGATTGGAGGTTGGGCAGAAGCGGAAAAATACCTTGGCGACAAGATCGGTGAAAAACCTAAAGTATGCTGGTAAAAAATTATGGAAGAAAAAGCAAAATTATATCGCATACAAGCGGACAAATTGCGTTCCTACCCTGAATTTCTAAAGAACTTCAATGCGACTTTGAATTGGGAGCAAGGAAAGGGTCTAACATTGACTCACGAGGGCTTCGATGACAAAACTATCTCTGCTGTATTTATGGCAGTCCGGCCATTTTTAATGAAGCAAAGAATTAACTTCGAGGAACTATGCAAAGATATTATCGCATCCGATCGTCCAGAGTCGATGAAAAAAGATGCTAATGATGTCCTTGAGGCATGGAATCAAATGATGCATCCACAGAAAGATAGCCCACTCATGCAGATAGATGAAAAGGGAATTAGCTACCTACAGAATTTTAAATTTTGGATGAATGAAGAACACTTCCATCCAGAAGAATATAAGGTTGACGGTTCTCGAGGACTTTCATCAATAAAGCAATTTGAACCGCTTGAATGGTTTTCAAAGCCTTTCATGGTTGATTTTTTGCAGAAAATTGTTCAATTAATTCTCTGGTTGGATATCAGGGTTATCTCAAAGATTGATCAGGAATCCATAAGGATAATAAAAAAGCATCGTAATCCAACCAAAGAAGCTGCGGACTTAAAGAAAGCGCTTGAGAAAAAAGGTGTGCGAGTTTTAGTCGAGTTACATGATGGGCATAAGCACATAGATCTGGCAATTCCGAAGGCTAAAATCAATGTTGAGGTAGATGGTATCCAGCACCTCACAAATCCAGAGCAAATCGTATCCGATTTGAGTAGGGGGTATTATTCACATAAAAATGGTTTTGATACCATGCATATTCCTAATGAAATGATTCGTCTGCATCTTGAAGAAATCTCAACAGCACTTGCAGAGGCATCCAAGATCAGGGAGCGAAAGATACATCTTCATTTAGAGTAATAAAGAGATGACCTTATCCGAAATCAACAATTTAGCTGAAGCTGTAGTCGAAGCCGCATCAAGGTCATTTTCTTTTTTCTTTAAAGATGCCGAGGAGATATTTGATCTTAAAAGAATTAGTGTCGTTGAACTTCAGATGTTTCAAGTTTTTCATGCTACAGCAATTTTAAAAAGTCACATGAGACAGGATGGTATATCAGAACAGGATCAAGCAAGCTTGGTGGATATAGTAATTAAAAAGTTTTCTGAAAGCATTGCTCGAATGTTGCAGGCTCGAAACCCCTCACCTACGGGTCCCGATCCTGAATATTGGAAGAAGGAGCTCAGCCAGAGATTCGAATATTATCAAGCCTTCTTAGATCCAGATCCTAGTGATGCCACAATCCTATTGGATGTTGGCTATAAAAAGATATTTAAGTCTGGTCTATCTAACATGTTCGCAAGGCCAGCACTCGATTCAAAATTCGGTAAAGTTTTTATGAGTGCAATGTATATTGTTACGGTTTACGTAGAAGACAAATATAAAGAATTGGTGTAGGATATTACCAACAAGATGAAAAACTTTCGAAGAAGAGCATAAACCGCATAGAACACACCTAAACGTGTGTCTTTTGCGGTTTTTTGTTTGCCTCCGTAAGTTAATGGATAGACTCACTCGATTCTAACGAGGAAGCAGGGGTTCGATTCCTCTCGGGGGCACCGCTCTGGTATAATTACTTCGGGATAGTGAGAGTTGATATTTTCTGGCTTCAGTCAGGAACGGGGGTCGTGCAATAAGTCTCGCCTTGTGCGGTGAAAAGCGACAACTGGCTTACGGGTCTATCAAGAGTGCTATCCCAACAAAGGACTCCCATATGTGGGAGTTTTTTGTTTTCCCGAAAATTGGTATAATGATTACAACATGATTCCAGACGAAGAAAAGAATGCTATATGGGACGAAATAGAGCGAGGATCGCCAGATTTAATTGACGCTTTTCTCGCATTTGAAAATAGGGAGGAATTCAAAGCCTTTGCCCGTGATCTTATGAGCGAACGGGATCTGCGAGAATTTGCCATGCGATGGGAGATTGCAAAGATGCTTGATGCTGGCATGTCCTTCACACAGATTCAGGAAAAGTGGGATGGTAACGAAATGGTTTCTGCCAATACAATCACAAAGATAAATCGCTGGCTTAAAGAGGGATGTGGTGGTTACAAAACGATGATTGATCGTCTCAAGAAAAAGTAAAGTGACTAATTAGGAATCGCAAAAATAAAGCGGTAAAATGAGGACTGACAACGTAGTCAGTTCTTTTCATAAACCAAAAAACAAGGAGGTCTCATGCAATCTGCTCAAGAAGATCGTCATGGGACCTATGTGGTTACCTATGACGTGGCAAGTCGTCTTCAGGCATTCCGCCCGAAGACTCACACAATCCCGCGTCCGGACGACCAGTTGTTCGAGCGCTTTCACATGAGCCTGTACGGAAAGATCCAGCAGGCCCTACCTGGTATCAATATTGATACCATCGAGATGAGTGAACTCAGGCGCAAAATCTGGGAGCAAGTAGAGGGTCGCATCACTGACCTCGGTCAGCAAGTGGTCCTCAGCACATGCCCAGAATTTACCGATCTGAGTCCCAAAGGTGAAGGCTTGATCCTCAACATCAACCGTCTGTTCAACACAGACGGAAAGTTGATCGGACATGGTCCTCGTCCTGGCTTCAGGCCTCTCAATAAGAAATTTGATGATCTGGCCAAGAAGATCGCTGGCCGTTCTGTCGTCCTTATCGAAGACGGAGCATTCAGTGGCGGCACTCTTCGTTTTGTACTTCAGGAGCTGAACATCCGTGGCATCACAGTCACGGCGATTATCGTCGGATTCTGTTGTACCAGGGCAAAGTTTGTTCTCGGGCATGTCTTCAAGGGCGAGTTAGTGATAGTGCATCCGATCGAGAACCTTATCGACTGGATTCCCGACCATGATCTTATCCCGTTCATTCCAAACTGTGGACGAGTTCTCGGTGAAGCATCGAGCAATGGCTTTATGCCGGTCCGGAGCGTCGAAGGCTTCAGCTACGCCTACCCGTACATTCTGCCATTCGGCAAGATTGAGGAATGGGCAAGCCTGCCGATCGAAGGCGCTCGAGACTTGTCGAGACTTTGTCTGGAAACAAGCATCGAACTCTTCAGTCGTGTAGGGCCTAAAATGACGATAGGAGAGCTTCTGGGGGCGAATCCCAGGGTATCAATGCCTATCGAAATTGGCACAGATCAGGCTCAAATAGCCCTGGATATGGAGGTTGTGGGCTTTCTCGAGCAAATGCGGAAAAAACTGGGGTAACACACGTCCTTCTTCATGAAAACACAGTCGCATCGCTCAAAAGGCGGTGCGGCTTTTCTTATTCTAAGCCCAAAAAAGCCTTATTTTACTTGACTTATTTAACCAAATGCTCCCTAACTCTTTAGACCATACATTAATACTATTGACAATAGACAGTCACTATAATAGATTATAGTGACAACTGAATATAGAGCCATTGTCCCGAAAGGGATCAGGTCGGAACCTCCGGCCAGATGCTAACAATGTGACTTTGACCAGGCTTGTCTTGCTATAAACCCAAAGGGTTAGTAAGATAGAAATGCATACCGAAAGGTATGTATCCCAAGCTTGGGAATGACGGGGGCCGATTAATTTATTAAAAGGCTACGGTCACCAAAAGTCCACTTTGATTAGCATCGAGTGGACTTTTTGGTTGACCACATATGCTATTCAAAGACGCTATAGATGAATTTACAAACTGGCGCACGTTTAAGATAAACGGCACTACTACAAGAGGTAATGACAAAGACCTCCGACTTTTTAGTGTCTTTTTGCGCAACCCACATATTGAAGACATCACACTGAATGACGTGATGGAATATTTAAATTTGATGAAGGAAATGGGATGGGCTCACAACAGCTTCGTCTCTAAGTGCATGGCATATAAAAAGTTTTTTGAATTTTGTAATTTGAGAGGCTGGAGGGTACTCAATGAAAACCTGATACCGATTCCACAAAAGGAATATAAGATCCCTCGAGTTGCAACTAAAGACGAGTACAAGAAGCTGCTCGATATCATTCCGAAAAATACTGATCCAAGAAATGTAAGAAATGAAGCGATCATCAGATTGCTCTGGGATACCGGCGCTCGAAACGGCGAGATCTTAAACCTTGATATGGAAGATCTCGACTTGGTGAATAACAAGGCTCTCATCAAAACAGAGAAGGCAAAGACTCGCCGTCCTCTTAGAGAAATATTCTGGACAAAAGAAACTAGCGAAGCGATCAATAAATGGATTGAGAGAAGGGAACGATTCAAGCGAGGAAATGTCCTTCGAGATCCTAACGCACTCTTTATTTCGATCCATAACTCTGGTGCAAATAAGACTAGAGGATACAGATTCAAACCAAGTGGTGTCTGCGAAATGCTCAGAGGTTACTCCAATAAGGCGGGTCTTGAGAAGAATATGAACGCTCACTCGATGAGACATTACATGGGACGAAATATTATTGAAAAGGGTGGGTCCAACTCAGACGTAACCAACATCCTCGGCCACTCATGTATCGAAAGCTCGATGATCTATACCATGATGTATGGAAAGCAGGCGGAAAAAAGATACCGTAAATTTAGAGGTGCGTAACCCCTCTTTCTAATTGAAGAAGCGCTTGTTATAATTGGTGAGTGAAAAACAAGGCAGCGCAACAGCTTGGCAAAAAGGGAGGAAAAACTACCAAAAAGAAATACGGTAGGGAGCATTTTCAGACCCTTGGTCGGCTAAGTGGGGCAAAAAGACGAAAGAAAAAGATATCAACTTAGGCGCTTGCTATTGAACGAGCGCTCGTTTATGCTGTCCTGTAGGAACCTTGAAAAATCAACCAAAAAAGCTTGCTCGCCTACTAAGGCCGTAAAACCACGTTTGTGGGCTTAGTAGACGAGCAAAATGGGGAATTCCCCAGATATTTAGGGCTATTTTAACAAAGTAGCCCCATTGCCTAGAAGATGGTGGTGCGATAGAGTTTAAGATATAGGAAAAAATTAGCCAGTTGCAAAAAGGCTGGTCTTTGATACTATTCCTTGCTGTACTTTGCACGGTTGGTAAACCCCAGATTCCCATGAATAAACGATACTTATCTCGTCGGATGTCTCGTCGGAAGAGTGGATGGATTGGTGTCTTGATCATTCTCTCGATCCTCGTCAGTTGGTTTGCCCTGATTTGCCGTTTTCCCAACTGACGATGGATTTTCAAAAACCTCGTTGATTTGTACAGGTTCCTCTGTACGTCAACGGGGTTTTGTTGTGCAACCACAAATTTTATCAAAATTTTATTATTTCTTAGGTATTTCTTCATCACCACTATGCTACATTCACCCTCATGATGATTATTTTGCCCTGTGGGGGTGCTAAATGGTTTTTGTTTTTTTCCTCATCAAAAAAAGATTACGGGTTCGATTCCCGTCACCCCCATAGGGAAAAGTGATTATCTTGACTTTTAATTAAAAATAGAATAGACTTATAGTATTGATGAGGGAAGAGATAGACCACTTAGAGTAATCTTTGCAAAAAATCCCCCCATGGGGGGATTTTTTGTTTGTCCGATAAACTTTTAAATCTCCCAATTCTATTGTATGATACTCATCACTATGAATCCTTATGATCACGCAAAGATTGAGCAAAAATGGCAGAAATATTGGGAATCAAAAAAAATCTTTCGAGCCGACGATAAATCTAAAAATAAAAAATTCTATGCTCTCATAGAGTTCCCATATCCCTCTGGAGATGGGCTTCATGTCGGACATATCCGTAGTAATACCGCGATGGACGTAGTTTCCCGTAAGCGTCGCGCCGAAGGCTACAACGTGCTCTATCCCATCGGTTGGGATGCTTTTGGTCTCCCAACTGAAAATTATGCTATAAAAACAGGTATTCAGCCGGCGATTGTGACCAAGAAAAATACCGGTATTTTTAAGAAACAATTAAAGTCTCTCGGCTTCTCCTTTGATTGGTCTAGAGAAATAGATACGACTGATCCAAAATACTACAGATGGACCCAGTGGATTTTCTTACAATTTTTAAAGAAAGGACTAGCCTACAAGAAAAAAATGACCATCAACTGGTGTCCAAAAGACTTGATTGGGCTTGCCAATGAAGAAGTCGTTGACGGGTGTTGCGAACGCTGTGGAACAAAAGTAGAAAAGAAAGAAAAGGAACAATGGATGCTCGCTATCACCAAGTATGCCGAGAGACTTGATAAAGATTTAGACGAAACAGATTTTTTGGAGAAAATAAAAATCCAACAGAGAAATTGGATTGGGAAAAGCGAGGGGGCAGAGATAGAGTTTGGTGTAGCCAATAGTGATAAAAAAATAAAAGTTTTCACTACAAGACCAGATACTATATTTGGTGTTACTTATCTCGTGCTTTCTCCAGAACATTCATTGATTACAGAAATAACTGGCATAGAGAATAAAAAGGAAGTCGAAGAATATATAAAGCAAGTGAAAGCAAAGACAGATATAGAGAGAACTGATGTTACATCAGAAAAAACCGGAGTAGAATTGAAGGGGGTAAAAGCGGTGAATCCTGCTACCAAAGAAGAAGTACCTATTTACGTGGCTGATTATGTTCTGGTTGACTATGGCACTGGCGCGGTCATGGCCGTACCAGCACACGATGAACGTGACGGAGTCTTTGCTAAGAAATATGGGTTAAGAGTGAAGCAGGTGATCGCTCCGTATTTTACGGATCCTGAAGGAAGTAGAGATGTGGTGAGATCAGATAAAAAAACTGTTACCCGAAAAACGGCTCACGCTTTAGTTTTAGATAAAAAAAATAATAGATTTTTGTGTTTGGATTGGGAGAAGTTTGGTTGGCATTCTGGAATTATCGGAGGAGTAGATGAAGGGGAAACATATGAAGAAGCGGCGACTCGTGAAATAAAAGAAGAAACTGGTTATAAAAATATTAAATTTGTAAAAGAGTTAGGTGGAGAACAACACAACCACTTTTTTGCCGCTCATAAAGATGAAAATAGATACGCGATTGGACAAGGCTTACTGTTTGAACTTATTGATGAAGAAAAAGATCATGTCGAAGAAGAGCATACAAGAAATCATAAAGCAGTCTGGATTGACGGAGATAAAATGAAAAACTGGATCAACCTTTCTGCTTTTAGATATATGTGGGAAGCTTATGAATCAGATCGAACTAGTTTTATTGGTGAGGGGAAAATGATTAATTCAGGTAAGTTTGATGGAAAAGACTCTGTTTCTGTCAAAAAAGAGATTACTGAATCTGTGGATGGCAAGTGGGTGACTAAATTCAAACTCCGTGACTGGATCTTTTCTCGTCAGAGATATTGGGGTGAGCCGATCCCCGTTGTTCATTGTGAAAAATGCGGGATAGTTCCATTACCAGAAAAAGAATTACCTCTCAAACTTCCAAAAGTAAAAAATTACAAACCGACAGAAACAGGGGAGTCACCATTAGCCGCAATTTCAAAGTGGGTGAATACGAAGTGTCCACAGTGCAAAGGTAAAGCCAAAAGAGAAACTGACACTATGCCAAACTGGGCTGGGTCTAGTTGGTACTATTTACGCTATATAGATCCAAAGAATGTAAAAACTTTTGCTGACCCCCAGAAGTTAAAATACTGGACTCCGGTAGATTGGTATAACGGAGGGATGGAACATACCACCCTTCACCTCCTATACTCTCGTTTCTGGCATAAATTCCTCTTTGATTTGGGTCTGGTACCAACCTCTGAACCATACAAAAAGCGCACTGCCCATGGCCTGATTTTAGCCCTCGGGGGGGAAAAAATGTCTAAATCCAAGGGGAATGTCATCAATCCAGACTCTATTGTTAAAAATGTGGGGGCTGATGCTCTACGGGTCTACGAAATGTTCATGGGACCATTTGATCAGGCGATCTCCTGGGATGAAAATAACATCGCCGGCTCAAAAAGATTCCTAGAACGTGTCTGGAAATTGTTAGAAAAGGTGGGTATAACTGAAAGTAGAAAGATAGACTCCATAATCCACAAGACTATCAAAAAAGTGTCTGAAGATATAGAAGAAATGAGATTTAATACGGCCATCAGTGCGATGATGATTGCGGTTAATGAATTGGAAAAAGAAGAAAAAATTTCTAAAGAAAACTATTCCATTCTCCTACAACTCCTAACTCCCTTTGCTCCGCATATAGCCGAAGAATTATGGTCAAAACTTGGAAATAAAAAATCAATTAATCTCACCCCCTGGCCAGTCTTTGATTCCTCAAAAACCCTTGAATCTAGGTCTAAAATTGCCGTCCAAGTCAATGGAAAGGTGAGAGGCGACTTTGAAGTACCACTAAATACGTCAGACGATGAGTTAAAAAAGATTGCGCTAGATAAACCGGAGATTAAAAAATGGATTGAGGGAAAGGAGATAAAAAAGGTGATCGTGATTAGTGGAAAATTGGTTAGTATTGTGATTTAAAAAGACCCAAAATACCAGACAGTTGACTTATATTCAATAAGGTGATAAAACATATACATGGCCAACACAACGTTTAAACCAAAACAGTCAACCAAGCGCCTTCTCTCGGTACTCCCAGATAGAGCTCGTGACGTTCTCATTAGTAGATACGGTTTAGGCAAAAACACTCAAAAAATGACTCTTGATGCTATTGGTAAACTCTATGGTATCACTCGTGAAAGAGTTCGACAGATAGAAAACTATGCGATTGTTAATATCAGAAAATCTGAGGCTTACAAATCAGAAAAAACCACCTTTGCGGAGTTAGAAAATCTCATCCATTCTTTGGGTGGAATTGTCGTAGAAGATGATTTTCTTGGACATGTGGCCAAAGACAAATCTCTACAAAATCACATTAACTTCCTATTGGTGATTGGTGATACCTTTAAGAAAAGAAAAGAAGATGAAGAATTTAGACATCGATGGCACGTGAACGATGAGCTAGCAAAGAAGGTGGAGAGCTCTCTACAAAAACTTTATTCTGGTCTAACAGATCAAGACCTTCTTCCAGAATCAGAAATGGTTAATAAATTTCTAGAACATCTAGAAGATGTTTCAGAAAAATATAAAAATATCGAGATTTTAAAGCGTTGGCTTTCCA
>CAYHLX010000017.1:0-12121 GCA_964357605.1 uncultured Candidatus Saccharibacteria bacterium | reverse complement strand
GCCGATGCGAGAAGGAAGGCGCAGAGCATTCTTGGCTAACTCTTCAATTCCAGAGAGACCAGCTCCACCACCGACAATCACAATACCCGCTGGTAGGAGGCCATTTCTGCCAATCTTTTTCAAATGATTTTCTATCAATTCAAAAACGTCAGAAAGTCTAGCAGAAATAATTTCTTCAAGTTTTTTTCTAGGATAGGAACTGCCAGTAATCGCACCTATTTTAATCTGCTCAGCTTCTTCTAGAGGAACTTTTAATCCTAAAGCAATGTCGTTGGTAATGTCAGTAGATCCAATCGGGAGGACTTCGATGGAAACTGGAGTATTGTTTTCAAACACGGCAATAGAAACGGTCTCGGCTCCGATGTTTACCAAAACACAACCGGCCATCTTTTGTGATTTTGAGAGAGTTACAAAACTAGAAGCAATCGGGGCAGCCACCACATCCTGAACAGAAATACCAGCTTCTTCTACTGATTGGATAATGTCGTTGAGATGATGCTCAAGGCAGGTGACGTAGAGCATTTTGATCTCGAATTTACTAGCCTTCATACCTTCTGGCTTTCCCAAGGCAATCTTGCCATCAAGTTTATAGTGAAGGGGAATGCTATTTATGATTTTTTTATTCAAGATCAATCCAGGAGGAAGATCCTTTTCACATTGATCCTGTACTTTTTTCATATCCAAATCTGTAATTTCTGAATCAGCTCGGGAAATAATAATAGAGCTAGTAGAAGTTACTCCACCCAAGCCCACTCCTCCGATCGCGACAAAAGCTTTCTTGATCTTCATTCCCGATCTTTTTTCCGCTTCAGAGACGGCCTGCTTGATACTTAGGGCTACATCTTGAGGACTTAAGATATAGCCATGTCTAAGACCGCGAGATTCGGCTACCCCAATCCCTAGAATTTTAGGAAAACCTTTTTCATTTCTTTCTTCCCCGCTTGCAACAACCACTTTTATTTGGTGGGTGCCGATATCAATACCAGTAATAATAGATCTTGCCATGAGTGTAGAAGGCGTCAATCAAACACCAAACTTTTTTCTAAATCGAGCCTCTATGCTCTCCATTGTACTACCATGATCGAATCCTTTCAAATGGACCAATCCGTGGATAAATAGGAAAGAGATGAAATTGTTTATTTTCCGATCAAATTTCTTGGCTTCTTTCTTGGCTTCAGAGATGCAGATGTAGATTTCCCCTTCTTTTTTGGAAAGAGGAAAGCTCAAGATATCCGTCGGTTTATTTATCTGACGATAGGTGCGATTTAGCTCCTTCATACGTGCAGAACTGACAAAAGCTACGGAAAGATCGTAGCTTTTTCCCAAAACTGCATTTTTCATAGCCTCAAGAAGGGCTTCTCTCTTCATAGACTATCTGGAGAAACGAGATATTTTCTCAGGCATTTTTCCGAGTTTGATGAGTTCCTGAATCTCGGCTTTTCGGCGAAGTGACTTCAAGGTTTTCATCTTGGTTTTGTAGGAAGAAAGACCACGCTCATTGTAGCGCAGACTGCGTACTCTAGGCAGGATGCCGGCACCTTGAACCTTTTTGGTAAATCTACGAAGGATTCCCAGCCCGTTTTCGGTGCCATTTCTCTTGACTTCTACGTTTATCATAATGGATGGAATAGTATCATAGCCACCATTATTTTTCAAGTTTTCTCATATAACCCGATAGTTCCTCAAGGGGTACGATGTCTTGGGCATGAGTATCGGTATTCCTGACTATGGCGGTCTTTTCCATGGCTTCTTTCTTGCCAATGATAATAGAGTAAGGAATTCTCTGCTTTTCGATGGCGGAGACCTGAGCCCCAAGGCGGTCTTTAGCTAGAGAAAGGCAAAGAGGAATCTTCACCCGACGTAAATTCTCTATAATACCGAGACTTAGAAGTTTTGATTCAAAACCAAGTTGCACGAAAGAAGCGAAAGGTTTCTTTACTTTCTTTATTTCCTTACGTAACTCCAAAGATGCTCCTTTCACCAAGAGGGAAATACCTACTCCCTGAACCTCTCTTTTTAGGCCAATTTTTCTGGAAAGAGTGTCATATCTTACCCCGATCGCTAGGATCTTGTGATCCTTTCCTTTTGATTTATCTTTTTCTCCATGCTCGCTGTTAGTAATGGCAAAGATGGTTTCGGTACAGTATTTTTTATTACCAATTAAATGGTTATTGATTTTGTAGGATATGCCCAGAGCTTCTAGATATTCTAGGACTTCCTGAAAATGGATCCTGCTTGATTCACTCAAGAAATCCATGGATTTTGGGGCTCCTTCATTCACCTTTTTACATTTATCATTTTGACAGCCTAGGAGTTCAAAAGGATCCTTTTTGAGGAGTTGTCGACATTCGGCGTGCATGTCGTTTACATGCTTTCGGTAATAATTGGATAGGTCTCTGGTAAATCTTGCAATAGAATCTTTGTCACCAATACTATTGATTTCTACGGCAATATTTTCGTAACCTTCTTCGGCCAAAATTACTTTAGCAGTTTGAATGAGGGTGGCTTCGGCAATACTGCCAGAATTTCCAATGATTTCTAAATCCGCATAGCGGTGATAGTCATGAGCTTTTTTCAGAGATCCTTTAAATGGCTCTTTGAAGTACAGCATGACTGGCTGAGAGAGATTATACATATTTTTTTCTTGGTACATTCTCAAAAGAGAAACCTTTTCTTCTACATGTAGAGGAAGATGGGTCTGCGATTCTTCTTCATCCCCGATATAATCTCCTTCAAGCAGGGCTCGAGAGTGGTCCAGGTCTATTTTTTTGATGGCGGGACTTTCTGCTGGAGTAAAACCATAGTAAATGGCGATTTCTCCTATTTTGTCCAAATGCTCATATTGGACATGCTTTGGTTCAGAAGCTTTTATTTTTTTTATTTTCTTTTCTGAATTTTTCATAGTCTATTGGCCTGGAAAAAACTGCATTTTTGAAATGGGATACAGTCTGACCAGTGGTCGGCCGACAATATATTTTTCTTCAAGAGGACCCCATTCTCTAGAATCAGAACTTTCTTTCCGGTTGTCTCCCATGACAAAATATTCTGTGGGGCCAAGAGAAATTTTGAAGTTTTGCTTGGTTTTTCTGGACTCAGAGACATAAGAATCGGCTAGTGTGAAGCCTTGAGGACTTTCCTTGTTGATAATAGTAACCTGCCCCTCCTCCATGGAGACGGTTTCTCCTGGTAGACCGATAATTCTCTTGATAAAGAAAGTGCTAGGGTTTTTGGGGTATCTCAAAACTATCACATCCTCTCTTTTCGGATCATTTAAATGGTATGTTAGCTGGTCTACTATCAAATATTGTCCGGTAGCAAAGGTTGGATCCATGGATGCTCCGTGGACAATGAAGGGTTGAGCTACGTAGAGACGTATCGGGACTACAATCGCCAGGGCAATGAGGGTAAATTTGACAATTTCTTTCAAAAAATTTTCTTTTTTATTTTCTTCTTGAGGTTCCATAGAGCTTTGATGGAGTAATTGTATTATGGATAATCGTTTGACACAAGATTTATATCTGTGCCACACTATAGTTATGTCATACATAATCGCAGGTTTGGGAAATCCAGGAGAAGAATACACCGATACTCGTCATAATACGGGAAGATTTGTGCTTGACCACTTAAGACAGGCGCAGGAGATGGATGATTTTAAGAGTGATAAGAAAAGTCAGGCTCTAATTGTGAAGGGAAAAATCGGGAAAGAGGCCGTGACTCTGGTCGCGCCAGAAACTTTCATGAATAATTCTGGGAAATCTATTGTCTATTTTGTAAAAAGTGAAAAAGCGGCTCAAAAGTTGATTGTGATCTATGATGATTTTAATTTACCACTGGGACGTATCCGTATTTCTTTTAACAGAAGCTCTGGTGGACACAATGGTCTGGAGTCAATTATCAAATCCATTAAGACCGAAGCCTTCATTCGTGTGCGAATTGGGGTGGCTCCAGAAAATGCTAAAGGCAATGCTAAGACTCCACATGGAGATGATAAAATAGAAAAATTTATTCTCGGAAAATTTAAACCAGACGAAATGAAAGAGTTAAAGAAGGTGGCGAAGACGGCCGCTGAAGCTATGAGAGTCCTTTTGAAAGAAGGAAGGGAAAAGGCGATGAGTGTTTATAACGCGGGGTAAGTATTGTGTTATAATTTGTTGATGAAAAGTTTACAAAAAGGCTTTGTTTCTTCTATGGCAGCGATCATAATTGTTGCAATTATCGCGATAGGAGGTGGATCTTATGTCTATATCAGTAAAAAACCAGATCAGGATCCTGCTCGTTCACAACCAACCCTTTATCCCTCATCAATAATTAGTTCCGAAGACATTAAAGATTTTGATACATGTATGGATTATGCGAAAAATATTCCTACACGATTTGATATTGTTTTTGCTCATGGGTCAAATATCAATGAAGTCAGAAAATTTGCAGCAGATTTTCAAAAGGCGTATCCTCGAGCTGAATTAAAGGTATCCAGTGAGCAAGATTATTTGGAAAATGCTCTTGCTCACAATGCAGGCAAGATAAAAACAGCTTATGATCTAGATGAATACAAAAAGGGTATAATTGCTCAAGCGAATTCACAAATCTCTATAAATGTTCCCATAATCGATCTTGGTTCAAAAAAGGATTTTGATAATTTTATTTCTCAAACATTGAAGAGTTATCAGAATATAAAATTCCAGCAATATGCAGGTTCATCTCCAGACAACACTCTTACCACCCCAGCTTCAAATCCTATGCAGAAATACGTGGAAGATCAATGTGACTATAAATATAAAAAAATGACTGATTCTGAACGAGCAATGTCTGATCTTGAAACAGCCGATTCATCGATTCAGCTAGCTTTACAGAGTACTATATTCAATGCTACTGAATATTATCAAGAACGGGCGTCGTATGCTGCTGGTTCTTTAGCTTTGAATAATGGCGTTTGTTCAGATACTGGAGTATACGGACTCAAAAAATCATTGGATTCTATTGTAAAGATTTCTGGTAATGTATACTGTTACGCTTCAGCAACTTCATTTGCAGTATCGGCTCCTTTAAAGTCAAATCCAAATGTAGGATATTGTACAGACAGCACTGGATTTAATGGTATAACAACATCTCCAACAGCGGCGAATAAGGGTTATTGTGTAGAGGCTAAAAAAGTGAGCCAGGATATTAGTTCTTGTCGGAAAAAAGGAATAACAGCCAGAGAAAGATGGATATGTGTAGGTGATATCGTTGATCCGTTTCCACCCTTCCGTATCAAAAATATTATTGGACCATACGCCACCCCTGTTTCTCAAAAAATAGACTTTTGCAAAACATTTAAGGGGATAGAGGCGGATTACTGCTTTTCCTCTATCGTTAAAGCTGGATGGGGACTTAATGTTGATGGCTCTCCTGACGCCGCAACCGTATGTAAAATGGTTTCTAATCAAAACCCTTGGTTTAAGGAAGATTGCGAGAAGTAACTCCCTGGCAATCTTATTCTAAAGATTTTTAACCACTACAGTACAAAAATCTCTATTTACACAATAGGGATTTTTGTTTTGCATACACAAATTTTATCAAAATTTTATTATTTCTTAGGTATTTCTTCATCACCATAATGCTATGGTGGTTGAATGAGTAAAATTTGGCAAAGTTTTATAAAAGAAGCTAAAAGGGAATATTATAAGATTGGAGCTATCAAGTGTCCGGCTTTTGAAAATGATCTGGTCTATTTTAATAAAGATGGATTCAATCATCTCATAAGGAAAGGAAGAAAATATCGAGAAAAAAATGAACAGGAAAGGAGACTAGAATTGGTACCTGTTGTAATCAACACTCTAACTCAGAGACGTACTTTTTCAAGATATTCAATTACTCAAAAGGTAAAGAATAGAAAAGAATCAACTGCTCATTTTTGGATATTTAATGATTCAAAAAGAAGAATTAGCATTGTTGTACGAAAATTGAATTCAGGAAATAAGCATTTTTTCAGTGTTTATTAGACTCCATCTTTCTAAAAGCGAACAGACCCCGTGAAGGGGTCTGTTGTACGTTTGCCACCAGCAATATTGCCGATAACACCATCTTGGCCGCTAACCAATGGCATGCAAACTATACTATTGATCATAGTTTATCACTATGAATAAAGTAAAGTCAACCTACTTCTTCTCTCCTACAAACGACAAGGTCATCTTTTGCTCCTTGGCGTCGAAAAGGGTGATTTTGAAGTTGTAGTTCTTGCCAAGTTCTAGATTTTTGCGGAGTTTTTCCTCTCCTCCAAATTCAGAAACGTGCACTAGTCCGGCAATTCCTTCCTCTATAGATGCGAGGGCGCCATGCTTGTTGAACTTGATGACCACTCCCTGAACTTGCATATCTTTCTTGTACTTTTTGCCAGCTTCGGTCCAAGGATTTTCCTTGAGGGCTTTGATGGAAAGGGAAATCTTGCCTTCCTTGATCTCAATGATTTTAACCTTTACTTTCTGACCAACCTTGAAGAAGGTTCGTGGATCTTCTACGAGAGACCAGTCAATTTCTGAAATGTGCACAAGACCTTCTAGACCATCTTCAATTTTGACAAAGACTCCAAAGTCTACGATACCTGTAACAGTACCGCTGACTTCATCATCAACTTTGTACTTACCGATAATCTTTTCTTTATCTTTTTGTTCGGGGCTCTTTTCAGAGAAAATGAGCTTACCTTCCTTTGGTAGAGCGGAAATGATAGACACAGAGATTCTCTGGCCGACGAGCTTTTTCAATTCTTCCAAAATCTTGTCTTTATCTCCATCATTGACTCGAGGATAGTGCTCAGTCTTTAGCTGTGAAGCCGGCAGGAAGCCACTGATGCCTTGCCACTGGATAATAAGTCCTCCTTTGTTGGCTTCAATAATAGGTAGGTCAAGAATGCTCTTGTTCTTGATCGCTTCCTCTGCTTCACTCCAGATCAAAGCTTGGCGAGCCTCTTTTAGGGAAAGCTCGATATAACCATCTTTGTTGTCAGTCTCCACTACTTTCGCGGCAATAACATCACCAATGTTTATCTTCTTGATGATGTCTCTCGCGGTGATGAATTCACGTCCAAAAATGATACCTGTACCAAATGGTGCAAGATCTATATAGACTGCTGACTTTTCTATATTAATAACAGAACCTTCTACGAGATCTCCAATAGCTGGAGGATTCTTTGTCTCATTGAGGAGTCTGTCCATGATACCGTCCTTCTTTGCTACTTCTTTTTCTACTGTTCCTTTCTCTTCCTTAGCACCGTCCTTGGTGGAAAAAAGCTTGTCTTTTAATTCTTTTAACATTATTTAGGGCACGGTCCGCTTTTTAATTAATAAATACAAAGCTTGCGGGGTTAGCGTGCGTAGGGAGTACTATAGAGGAAAAAGGGAGATTTGTCGAGTTTTTAAGGCTTTATAAAATAAGCCACCCAGAAGTTTCTTTTATACGAACGATCCTTGAATTTGGTGTAATGAGTTTCTTTTTCTAGATATAATAGGGTAAAAAATGACGAATAAATAGTCATAAAATCTTCTTTGGAGAAAACTCTTTCAGTCAAGCCAAATTCGGGCATAACATAAGTATCCTTTTCTTTTCCTGGATTTGTTTTAAGTAGAATCTTGGCGTTACTATCTCCATCTTTACAAAGAGCACGAACAAAAAGATAACTACCAGATTTCATAACCCTCTGAGTTTCTTTTAAATAAATTTCTCTTTCTTTTTCATTTAGAGAGTTGGAAGAAGTTACATCTAGAACAAGATCAAAATGAGTATTGGGAAAAGGGAACGTCATGCCGATACTCTGTTGAAGAAAAGCTGCCTTTAGGTTTTTTTCTTCAGCTAATTTTCTGGCATATTCAATAGCAGTCTTTGAAATGTCTATACCGACTATCTCATTGTCTTCACCTTGATCAGCGATGTAAATAGAGTTCTTTCCATTTCCGCAACCTAGATCTAGAATCTTGAGACTGGAGAATTCAACATTTTTTTCCTTACGTAGAAATCTCACCCAATCCTTAATGGCTTGAATGGCCTCGACACCGAGGGTGATGAGTTGTGGATCCCTATATTCCTTTTCCCAGATATTCTCCTGCATTGCTTAACGATAGCATATTTTTCTGCTATAATAGTCCCAAACATATGATTATTACCTACCTCGGAGGCGAATTCTTTAAGGTTCAGTTTGGCGATACCACGCTCGCTTTTAATCCTATTTCCAAAGATTCTACGCTCAAACCCAGCCGTTTCGGGGCGGATATTGTCTTTGTGAGTGCTCATCATCCTGATTTTAATGGTATAGAGCAGGTGACTCATGGAGAAAGAAAGCCTTTTATTGTTTCTGGACCGGGAGAATATGAGGTCAAAGAAATCTTTATCAAAGGTCTGGCTTCAGAATCAAAATTTGGAGGAAAAGAACTCGTCAATACTATATATACAGTTTCTCTGGAAAACATGAACATCTGTTTTCTGGGGGCGATTAATAATTCAGAATTAAAAACAGAAACTATAGAGGCTTTGGATGAAATAGATATTCTTTTTGTGCCAATCGGCGGAGAAGGAGTCCTGGACCCTGCAAAAGCTTACAAGTTGGCGGTTTCTCTGGAACCAAAGATCATTATTCCGATGCACTACGGAGACGTCGGTGTAAAGGATGCTTTAAAAATTTTCCTCAAAGAAGCCGGAGAAAATCCAAAGCCAGAGACCAAACTGACTCTTAAGAAAAAAGATCTAGAGGGTAAAGAAGGAGATGTGGTAGTTCTAGATTCTTCAAAAGAATAACTTTTAAGCTAAGATGATTAACAAAATAGAAAATCATATAGAGCGACTGAGGGAAAAACCGGAACACGTGAGAAAGCGCATTGCTTTTCTCACTTCTCTTGGTGTTTCTGCCTTAATTTTTGTTTTTTGGATTGCTTCGTATGGCCTTAAAAGCACTTCTGTAGCACAGGTTCCAGCTTCAAAGACTCCGATGGAGTCACTAACAGCTAGTGTGGGTGACGTCTTTACCTATGTAAAAGAGATCTTTACTGGTTCCAATAAAGCAGAGTATGCGGCACCAGAGATTGAAGTTATTCCTGGGAAAAGATAGAATGTCGCAATCGAGCATATGGCAAAATCACAATCACAACCAGAAGAATCAGACGAAATAGTCAAACGCGATCCAAGCAAGGGTATTATTTCTAGAAATATCACAACCGAAATGCGTGAGTCATATCTTGACTATGCCATGTCGGTGATTACCGCCCGTGCCCTGCCTGATGTACGCGATGGCTTGAAACCCGTTCATCGACGTATTTTGTACACCATGCATGAGCTCGGATTAACTTCTGGAGCAAAGACTAGAAAGTCAGCTAAAATTGTTGGAGACGTTACTGGTAACTATCATCCTCACGGCACGGTCGCGGTTTATGAGTCTATGGTCAACATGGCTCAGGATTTTCGTATGAGATATCCACTGGTTATTGGTCAGGGAAACTTTGGTTCGATTGATGGAGACAATGCGGCAGCCGACCGATATACCGAGGCCAAGATGTCCAAGATTGCTCAAGAAACTTTGAGAGATATAGAAAAAGAAACGGTTGATTTTAGACCAAACTACGAAGGTACCAGAAAGGAGCCAACAGTTCTTCCTACCGCTGTGCCTAACTTACTTTTAAATGGAACTCTCGGTATTGCGGTGGGTATGGCTACTAACATTGCTCCACACAATCTCGGAGAAGTTATCGATGCCACTGTTCACTTGATTGACAACAAAGAAGCGACGACCGAGGATCTTCTAGGTTTTATCAAGGGTCCAGATTTCCCAACAGGAGCCATCATGTATGGAGAAAAAGATATTCACCATGCTTATTCTACTGGACGCGGAGGAATTGTCGTGCGAGGAGAAGCAGAAATTGTTGAAGATAAGAAGGGACAGTACCAAATTGTCATTAGTTCTATTCCTTATCGAGTGAACAAAGCTGAGCTCATTATGAAAATTGCCGATCTTGTTCGCGAGAAGGCCATAGAAGGTATCAAGGGTTTGCGTGATGAGTCAGATAAGGAGCTTCGCATCGCGATCGATCTCAAACAAGGTGCTCATCCCGAAAAAGTCCTTAATTACATTTATCAACATACTCAGCTCGAAGACACTTTCCATGTGAACATGGTCGCGCTCGTCCATGGAGTTCCACAAACTCTCGCTCTCAAGTCTTTTCTAGAGGAGTTTGTGAGTCATCGCATTGAGGTTGTGCGCAGAAGGACAAAATATGATTTAAATAAAGCGGAAGACAGAGAACATATCCTTCTAGGTTTGAAAAAGGCGTTAGATCATATCGATGAAATCATCACTCTCATCAGAGGTTCAAAAGATGCAATAGAAGCGCATGCTAACCTGATGAAGAAGTTCAAATTCTCGGAGAAACAAGCCACCGCGATCCTCGAAATGAGATTGCAAAAGCTCGCCGGTCTTGAAAGAAAGAAAGTTCTAGATGAATTAAAAGAAGTTCAGGCTTTGATAGAACAACTCAAAGAAATTCTTGGTAGTGAAAAGAAAGTTAGAACCATCATCAAGGATGAGCTTGTTGAGATAAAGGCAAAGTATGGAGATGAGAGAAGAACAAAGCTCATCAAGCACAACCTCAAAGATTTTAATCCCGAAGACCTCATTCCTGATGAAGAGAGTGTTCTGGTTCTTACCAAAGGTGGATATATCAAGAGGACCAATCCCGATGAATATAGAAAACAAAAGAGAGGTGGTGTAGGAGTGGTTGATCTAGATACCAAAGAAGAGGATTTTATTTCTCACCTCATCTATGCCAATGCTCACAGCGATCTATTGTTCTTTAGTGATAAAGGAAAGGCCTACCAGATCAAAATGTATGATCTTCCAGAAGGCAAAAGAGCGACAAAAGGCAAATCAATCATGAACTTCCTTTCTCTATCCGAAAGTGAAAAAGTCACTTCTATTCTCCCGATGCCAAAAAACAAGAAAGAAGCCGACGGACTCTCTCTTATGATGGTGACCAAGGGTGGAACTGGTAAAAAATCTTCCGCACAACATTTCAAGGATGTTCGACGCTCGGGTCTCATTGCTATTTCTCTTGATACTGGTGATGAACTTATGTCTGCCTCCTTTGTTTCCAAGGGTGATGATATCGTGATTGCAACCAAAGATGGTCAATCTATCAGATTTGAAGAAACCGATGTGCGGGAAATGGGTAGAAATGCGGCTGGGGTAAGAGTGATCAAGCTTGGTAAGGGTGATGAGGTGATCAGTGCTGACATTGTTTCCAAAGAGGCCAAGAATCCTGCATTGTTTGTGATGGGGGAAAATGGTTATGGGAAAAAGACCAAACTCTCTGAATACAAAACTCAAAATAGAGGAGGTTCTGGAATTCTCACGATGAATGTGACTTCAAAAACTGGCGCTTTGATGTCTGCTAAAGTTGTCACTGATGATGATGAGGAAATTGTTGCCATGTCCAAGAAAAGTCAGGTGATCAGGGTAGATATAAAGGAAATACCAACACTTGGACGTTCAACTCAAGGTGTACGAGTTATGAAACTTAGAGATGGGGATTCCTTGGCTAGCTTGATTTGTCTGTAAGAACTACCATAGTTTACATTATCATCTAGGCTCTTGTCCGTACGGGTCAGAATCATAATCTAATTGGGTATCGGACGTAGGATTGTATTCTTGTCCGTAAGGATCGAAACCAGACACACTACTATTATTGTTGTTTGAACCACTATTATAAGGTGATATTCCTCCAGAGCCGCCGCCAACTTCTACATTTGGTGTAACATATAGAGTCCCAATCTTATTAATCTCCTCAACTGGTGTCCTATTTGTCGTAGAGAAGCTTTGAGTCAGGATAAAGACGATACCCCAGATAGAGAGGATGACAAAGAGACCAACTATACCCCAGATGATAGAATCCTTAGCTTTACCTCTAGCTTCTTCATTGGCAGCTCCGATAATGAGGAAACGTACGACACTGACCACTATCCAGACCACTGCTAGAGCAATAGCTACTTGGATAACTAGGTTACCGATCTGGGTAGCTCGGCTGGCTACCTGATTTATATTATTTATCGGTGCAGCTAAGAGAGATAGGGGAGAAGCAAGAAGAACTAAAGCGATGAGTTTTTTCAT
>CAYHLX010000016.1:0-12176 GCA_964357605.1 uncultured Candidatus Saccharibacteria bacterium | reverse complement strand
CATGTCAAAATGTCTACTAGTAGTTTAGCAGAAATTGGGAGAGATGTCAAGGGGTCGTAATGATCAGAAATAACTCCCAAAACAAGAGATTTTTTCTAGGTTTTGTCTAGTTGCACGCCATTTTTCAGATGGTATGATGTATTCACCTTACACACACATATATTTATGCCCAACATTACCCCAGATATAGAAGCCTTCGCCAGAATCAAAGTTATCGGAGTCGGCGGTTCAGGAAAAAATGCGGTCAACCACATGATCAATTCCAAAGTTAAGGGCGTTGACTTTATCGCTATCAATACTGATGCTCAGGATCTACATCATTCTCTCGCTAAAAAAAGAATCCATATAGGTAAGAATCTTACCAGAGGTCTAGGTACAGGTATGAATCCGGAAATGGGCAAGAGAGCCATAGAGGAAACCAAGGAAGAAGTCCAAGAATCTCTAAAGGGTGCTGACATGGTCTTCGTCGCTGGAGGATTGGGTGGAGGTACCTGTAGCGGAGCGAGTCCAGTCATTGCCCGTACCTCAAAGGAGCTGGGTGCGCTCACCGTAGCCGTAGTTACCAAACCTTTCTTTTTTGAAGGACAACAGAGATCAAAGATTGCTGACACTTCCTTAGAAGACCTACGTAAAGAAGTTGATGCTATTATTGTTATTCCCAACGACCGTCTCCTGTCTACAATTGATAAAAATACGACTGTTAAAAATGCTTTTGCCATTTGTGACGAAATCTTGAGACAGGCTGTTGAAGGTATTTCTGATCTTATTACCACTCCCGGTATCATCAATATCGACTTCGCTGACATTCGTACCGTCATGGAGAATGCCGGTTCAGCTCTTATGGGTATTGGTACAGCGACTGGAGAAAATCGCGCTATCGAAGCCGCCAAACTCGCCATCAACTCTCCCCTCCTAGATGTCTCTATCACCGGTGCCAAAGGCGTCCTCTTCTCTATCGCGGGAGGTGAAGATCTAACCATGTTTGAAATCCAAGATGCCGCCAAAGTTATTACCGAATCTATCGACCCTCAAGCTAAAGTGATCTTCGGTACAGTGAGAGATGATAAGCTCAAGAAAAATGAGGTTAAGGTAACAGTCATTGCGGCTGGTTTTCCAGAAGGATCTCCCGCGAGCCTAGCTATCAATGGAAAACCTACCTTTGTCGTACCAAGTGAGTCATCCGTACGAGAAGAAAAGAAGGAAGATAAAAAAGGAAAAATATTTAATTCAATTCCAACCCCTCAGCCAATGAAAGATATAAAAGAAAAAGTAGTTGCGGAAGAAAAGAAAGAAACTAAAACTATTGATGACGATGATGATTGGGGTGCGGTACCAGCCTTTCTACGTAGAAGTAAGTTGAAATAAAAAAATCTAGTTTTATAGTATAATAAATAAACTATGAAATACGATCTAGCAATTATTGGCGGTGGACCTGCAGGTGTAGCCGCTGGTGTTTATGCGGCTCGCAAAACTCTCAAAACTATTTTTATAACCAAGGATTGGGAAAGTCAGAGTGTGGTTTCTGAAGGTATCGAAAACTGGATCGGGACGGTAAAAATCAAGGGTAGTGACTTCGCCAAGGATCTAGAGAAGCATCTCCGGGCTTACGCCAAAGACGTAGTGGATATTCATGAAAAGGAACCTTGTGAAAAAATTGAGAGAATAGATGGTGGGTTCAAGATAACAACCTCACAAGGATCTTACGAAGCTAGAACTGTTCTAGTTACTTCGGGAAGCTTCCGAAGAAAGCTTGAGATTCCTGGGGCAGATAAATTTGAACATAAGGGCCTCACCTACTGTGCCTCTTGTGACGGTCCGGTCTTTTCTGGTCAAGATGTGGTGGTCGTTGGTGGAGGAAATGCGGCCTTTGAATCGGCTTCTCAACTTTTGGCCTATTGCAGTAGTGTAACACTCATTAACCGAAGTGAAACCTTCCGCGCTGATCCGGTTACGATAGAGGCTGTTTCTCGAAACCCTCATTTTAAAATAATTAAAAATGCCATACCGAAGGAAGTTAAGGGTGATAAATTTGTCTCTGGTTTTGTCTACACTGATGCAAAGACTGGTAAAGATGTTGAGTTATCTGTCGGTGGGATTTTTGTAGAAATAGGCTCTCTTCCTACAACTTATTTTATAAAGGATTTGGTAAAACTGGATGAGAGAAACCATATTGTTGTTGATCCTCGTAACCAGAAAGCTTCTGTGGATGGTGTTTGGGCCGCTGGTGACTGTACGGATGGGCTTTATCATCAGAACAATATCGCCGCGGGAGATGCGGTGAAAGCTCTGGAGGATATTTATCTTTTTCTTAAGGCTAAGTAGCACATCCTCCCCATAATCCCCTTTTTTCTTTTTTAGCTATTTTTTGAGCTTCTTTGAACTCGGCTTGATATTTGTATTTTTCTTTATTAAAAGTATATTCTTTAGCAAAGCCGTTCTCTATCATGTATTGATTGTATAGAGTCTTGTCTGGAAGATATGCGTAAGCCAGGACTCTTCCGTATATGTCATAATCCCCTTTGGTTTTTTCTTTTTCTAAATAGACTTCTTGGTTTATCAGAAGTTCTTTAGCTTTCGCTGAAGCCTCTGGTCCGTAACACTGCACTGGTTTTCTCGGATCTACTACTTCAGGTGTATCTATACCAATGAGACGAACGGTAACATCATGGCCAGATACATCCACGACAAATGTATCTCCGTCATAAACTTCCACGATGCTATATAGGCTATTTTCTTTAATTAATTCGGCATACTTTCCTCTATTGGAATCTGTTTTGAAGGAGTATGGAAGAAAAAGCAGAATGGCCAAAATCGCTAGAGTTATGGCGATAACCCGATATCTTGTCCTTTCATTTTTCCAAAAATCCCATTTCATACCGGAAGTATTACACACTCGTGATGAAGAAAGACCTAAGGCAAAATGAAGGCAGAATAAAGATTTTAAATACCTTGACTTAGCTAACTAAATATGCTATGATACAATGCAGTAAAAGTTTTGGTGGCATCAAACATGCCTTAAATGACCAAAACAAATCGGAGGGAAACCTTTGAAACTGCACTTAATATACATTGGGGGCTTCATCGCCCTCATCAATCTGCTTTGGTTCACGTACAACACGTGGACCAGAAAAATCCCTGCTCAAAACCCCGCCAGCTGGTTCATGTGGACTGTCATTGACGGTCTACTACTTGGATCAATGCTTATGGCAGGGCTCTCTCCCTGGCTTCCACTCGCTTACACAATTGGAGCACTATCGGTAACGGTAGCTATGCACTTTCGTGGAAAGTGGAGTATCGGAGGAAAGGAAGTACTCTGCGCAATCTGCGCGGGGATAACTACCTACTTCTGGATTAGTCGGGGAGCTACTGCGGGAGCAATGGCCGGCGTAATAGCTATGGCCGCTGCCGGAGTGCCAATCTGGATTGACCTATTCAGAAATCCAGTTCGGTCATCCTGGCCAGTGTGGGCGTACACAATGCTAGCTTGCTTCTTCACGCTCTTCGGCTCCGACTGGAGTCTTGAGCAGAGTCTGCTCGCATGGAGTGGGATTGTCTTCAATGGCTCCCTCACCCTTATCGTCCTCTTCAAGATTCCTCCTCAGGACAGACCGTTAAGAAACGTTTTGAGGGAGTTTACTGGAAGATAACCAAATCAGATTGAAAAACCCGAAACGCAAGTTTCGGGTTTTTCTATTTATATTTCCACAACCTCCAACACCTCCTCCCCTATTTCTTCAAACAAGTCTTGATCATCCATGAGCTCATCTGGGACTAACCAGTAACTCATACTTATAACTTTATTGTTTGATTTTTTGTAAGAAAATTTGGTCCACCCAAGATTTCTTAACTTGTCTGCCATTTCCCCTTTGGCTTTGAGGTAAAGCTGATTTTCAATAATCGCACCAAATGGGACTTTGTCTGAATAAATACACCAACCACCCATCATAGGTCTAGAAGAAATACTGGGTAATTTACCCATCAAATCGTAGATGATAAAGTCGTGGTAGGAGGTATCTTTTTTCAATGGTGATCTATTTGTTTGGATTTCAGAACTAGTCAGTCAAAGAAATTCTATAAAATTAAGTATTCAAAAACTAAGTCTTATACTTAAGATGTAATACTTTTAAACGGACTATAATTTGTAGTTTCCGGAGTATCAATAACATCAATACCTTCTACACGCTTAACCCAATTTGCAAGACGGGTACTGAAGGGCAAGGCAATAATTTCATAGACCACTTTTACAACATACAATGTCGCCATAGTTGTAAATAATGCAGAAAGTGGAATGACACCATAAAACGCAATTATCATTATGATAAATGAATCCACTCCTTCGCCAACCATAGTAGATGCCACAAATCTCCAGCCTTGCTTTATACCCCGAAGACCTCCTTGTTTAAATTTCATTTTCGAAAGGATATAGCTATTTGCAAATTCACCGCAGAAATAGGCAATGAGTCCCCCAAACATTATTCTTGGAGCAAAGCCTAGAATTTGCGTGTAGGCTTCTTGATGTGGCCAAAAAGAAGCTGGCGGCAATGCCTGAACAATAAGATAGGTTACTCCTGCAAGGATGTAGCAGAAAAGGCCAGTCCAAATGATGCGTCTCGACAATGCATAACCATATACTTCAGTGAGAATATCATTAAATATAAATACGAGAGGGAAAAATATTACTCCTCCCGGCAAGGTAAATGGTCCAATGGCAAAGATTTTTACCGAAGTGGTAGCTGAAAGTACCAAAATTACACCAAAAAGACCAGCAAATATTGTATATAACTTTAGACGAGGTTCTTTTAGCGCTGTATCCATATTGTCATTACTTTATATTAAAAGTGACCTAAAGACTAGTAATAATGTCCACAGCATTCACGACGTTAACATTGTGACCCCACAGAGAATCGAACTCTGGTTAATTGATTGAAAACCAATTGTCCTAACCACTAGACGATGGGGCCTTTGTCAAATACAATAACATTTTTTATAAAAAAAGCAAAATAATTGTATTGAACTAGATTATGACATGTAATATACTATACTAATGGGTTCAAATACACACTTAAAAGAAAGGGCTATTGCTTTAAGAAAGAAAGGCAAAAGTTATAATAGCATAAGAAAAATTCTGGGTATCAAATCAAAAGGTACTATTAGTCACTGGTTCAAAAATCTCAAACTTTCAAAGAGATCAGAGAAGATGCTGGAAAAAAATAAGGAACTTGCATATAAACGTGGATTATTTGCTGCCAATACAAAAAGAAGTATGAGAATTAAAGAGGAAAATAAACAAGCCCATGCTGAAGGAAAAAATTTGATAGTTCCTATATATAAAAATGAGCTACTCCTTATTGGTACATCATTATATTGGGCGGAAGGTGCAAAATCTGAACAAACCAAAAACCCTTCACTTACATTCAGTAACTCTGATCCATTGATGGTTTCGGTATATATGAGATTTATAAGAGAAATATTAAAAATTCCAGAAGAAAGAATTAGAGCGGGTATTCACATTTATTCATCGATATTGCCAGATGAAGCAAGAAAGTTCTGGTCTATTACAACAAACTTACCAGAAGATAGATTCTATATCATTACTCAAGTAAGTAGAGCTAGCCAAAACAAAAGACCTTTCAATATACTCCCCTATGGTACAGTGGCCATCAAAGTCAACAGTCGCATACAATTTCACAAAGTAAAGGGAATGATTCAGGGAATCATTCAGAAACTAGTCAATTGATTTTTTGAAAAAATGGCAAAAAATGGTAAGTTAAGTGTACTGGAAAGGTGGGTGAGTGGTTGAAATCACCGCTCTCGAAAAGCGGCAGGCTAGAAATAGCCTCGAGGGTTCAAATCCCTCCCTTTCCGCAAAATATAGAGATTTGGTGATATAATAAACCAAATAATCCTTATGCTCACTCAGCTCATAGCACTCTTCTGGGGAATGGTCATCGGTTTTGCCACCTCGGTCCCAATAGGGCCGGTAGGCATCATCTGCGTCCAGAGAACCATTGCTCGTAGTCGCATGATCGGTCTCGTGACCGGCCTCGGAGCCGCTCTGACTGATGGTTTTCTAGCCTCCGTCGGAGCTTTTGGCATCACGGTCATTTCGGACTTTGTCTTGAAAGAACAAGTGATGTTAAGGATTATTGGTGGAGTAATTCTAGTCATACTCGGGCTCGTAGGACTATTCTCCAAGCCAAAAAAAGAGAAAGAAAAGAAAGCCGATACCGCCATAACTGTTATCGAACACTTCCTTTCAGCTGTCGTCCTGACGGCAACTAACCCTTTAGCAGCCCTGACATTTTTTGTTGCCTTCGCCGGAGTTGGACCAAAAATCGGCATTGGAGCAGGAGAATTTATTGGGGTAAGTTTGGTTCTAGGAGTGGTCCTTGGATCATCCCTATGGTGGCTTACACTTACCTATTTAGCTGATGTATTTGGCCACAAGATCAATCATGACCATTTGAAAACCATAAACAGGTGGTTCGGTGGAATAGTGGCGGTACTCGGAGCAATCATACTTTTGGGTGTTATTTTTTAGAAATTCTTCCCTCATTTTTATTGTACTATCCGTACCATAGAGAGTATAATTAATCGTATGATATCTAAGTGGTACGGATTAAAAGAGAAAGCCCTTGCTCTTAGAAAGAGAGGTTTTTCCATACGAAATATTGAGCTTAGACTTGGCATACCCCGCTCTACCCTAAGTGGATGGTTTAAAAATATAAAACTAAGTAAAAATCAAAAAAAGGCGCTTCGGAAAAACTTTATTAATGGACTCATCACGGCGAGAAAGTTAGCTGTGATCTGGCATAATCAACAAAAAGAAAATAGATTGAGCCATGCTAAAAATGAAGCTGAGAAAATCCTAGAGAAAATTGATATTAGTAACAAAGAAATAGCAGAATTATCTCTGGCTATGCTTTACTTAGGAGAAGGCTTTAAAAAGAAATCAGTTACCGGTGTAGGAAATTCAGATCCACTCATTCTCATTCTTTTTATTTCATTAGTGAAAAAGATTTATTCTCTAAAAAAGGAGGATTTTGTGTGTAATCTCCATTTACGGGCAGATCAAAATCCAGAAGAACTTATTAGTTACTGGTCAAAAATATTGAAAATCCCTAAGATAAATTTTGGAAAATCTAGTATTGACAAGCGGACATTAGGTTCAAAAACTTACTCTGATTACAGAGGTGTCTGTGTTGTAAGATGCGGAAATGTTGCCATACAAAGAAAATTAGTATATCTTAGTAGAACGTACTGTGAAAAAATAATTGCGAGTTGCGAGAGCGGTTAGCTCAGTTGGTAGAGCGCATCGTTGACGTCGATGAGGTCACAAGTTCGAGCCTTGTACCGCTCACATGATTATCCTAGGTATAGAAACAAGTTGTGACGAAACAGCGCTTTGCCTCCTTGAAACAAAAAAAGAAGGTGAAATTTTCAAATATAGAATTCTGGAAAATATTATCCATTCACAGATAGAACTTCATAAAGAATATGGCGGGGTCTATCCCATGCTAGCCAAAAGAGAACATCTAAAGAATCTGCCCATCCTTTTTGAACAACTCAAAAAAGAAACTGGATTAAAAAATGAAGATATCAATACCATTGCGGTCACTCAAGGGCCAGGATTAGAACCAGCCCTGTGGACTGGTATTGCCTTTGCCGAGGATTTTGGCAAACTTCACGGCATACCGGTTATCCCCATAAATCACATGGAGGGACATATTGTCTCTACCCTTCTTTATGATTCCTTGCCTCATGACGAATTTAAAGAATTAAAAACTTTAAACTTACCCGCTCTAGCTGTACTTATAAGCGGAGGTCATACCGAGATGGTGGGTGTAGAAAGAATAGGTTCATATAAAATCTTAGGTAGAACCAGAGATGATGCAGTGGGAGAAGCCTTTGACAAGGTGGCACGGATGCTCGGATTTTCATATCCCGGAGGTCCTCAAATATCCGCTCTTGCAAAACAAGCCCGAGAGGAAAACCTCCCACATACGATTACCCTTCCCCGACCGATGATTTCTTCTAAGGATCTTAATTTTTCTTTTTCAGGATTAAAAACGGCGGTCCTCTACACCATCAGAGAAATTGGGGAAATATCTGAACAGACTAAAAAAGAAATTGCTAGAGAATTTGAAGATGCAGTGACAGAAGTCCTGATTGCAAAAACCAGAACCGCTCTTGAGGAAAATGAATGCAAAACTTTGATTATCGGTGGTGGAGTTATCGCTAACAAACATCTCCGAGAAGCTTTTGAAAAGCTAGCTTTGGAGTTTTCTCTTTCCCTTTACTTGCCCGTCTCTGGCCTTTCTGGTGATAACGCTCTCATGATCGCTCTTGCTGGAGCCTTGTCGGCCAAAACAAAAAGCCCCTCTGACATCAAAGCCCGAGGGAACCTTTTGTTAGAATCATAGAGTGATTCTTATCTTCCAAAAATACCCTTGATGAATTTCCAAACCCTTCCAAAGAATGAGGTGCCAGCTACAGAGGCTGTCTGAGTCTCTCCAGTTTCACCTTCAATCCCTTCCCCATTGAGAGGAATAGAGGTGGTAGAAGTGATTGTACCAACAATTACTTCATCTTCAGATTCTATTGTCCCATTAATGAAAGCTAGTCTGTAAGCCTCTATTTCTCTTATCTGTTCTGCCGTCAGAGTGAAGTTAGTCTTACAATAGACTTCATTGATCTTATCTTTGGTCGTGAAATAAACCTGTCCGGTAGGAGTAGTCACTCCCCATGGAAGCATAGTTTCATTCAGATACTTTGCCTGAAAAGCTTCGACTGCTTTAAAAGTTTTTTCATCAAAGATACCTGTCACATCGACATCAAGTTTTTCATTGTTCTTCAAAAAGACTTGTAGTTTGTTAACTTCAGAAGTGGAGTTGTTTCCACCAAGTTTCAAGTAGTTCTTGATGTATTCACACTGTGAAATTGAAGTTAGAGTAGGAGAAGTACCTGCTACAAAAGTAACCGTTGACCCACTTGAGGAAGAAGAGCCACCACCAGTAGAACCTACTGGACCAGATCCATTTCCACCACCGTTGTCTGCTGGAGGTGTGATAGGAGGGGTAACGGGAGGAATGATTGGTCCTGGAGGTTGAGTACCGCCAATATCGTCTCCACCGTTTGTAGTTCCACCGAAGGTATCATCATTTCCATTTGTCGTACCACCAAAATTATCATCTCCACCGTTTGTAGTTCCAGCACCTAAAGAAACATCATCACCTCCATTGGTTGTAACACCACTAGAAGTATCGTCATTTCCATTTATAGTGCCACCAGAAATATTGTCTGACAAGACATCATCTCCACCATTTGAAGTATTTGGATCGGCCACAGCGGCTGATTGTACTGGAGCGTCATCATCTCCGTTATTTGTCTGAGCATTCACTGCGATAGGTGCCACGATGATAAGTGACATCACAATTACAGCAAAAACTAGCGATTTAATGTTATTTTTCATATTTTTGTTATTTCCTTTATAAAACTATAAGGTAGGGCTACCCTATCATACATAGCCATATATGTCAATAGGCATAAAAAGATAATGGCCCCGCGTCCCGGAGGAGGCGAAGCCATTAGTTGAAAACCGAGAGGTCGTTTAAGGGTTGCCTGTCTTGAGGCGAAACAACCGCTGGGGAGATACTTTTTCCTCCAACCACGATTGACCCACATAATAATCCTGTGTGGAATGAGACCACCCCTGCGTAGAGTCTACTGTTGTGCGACTCTCCAGTTTGTAAGGGACGAGATTCTGCCCCCCAATAATCGATAGCCTGACCCTTGTGGAGTCAAAACCTGCAATCGCCAGACGGGGCAATTCGGCCTTCACCGTTGAAGTGGCTTTGACCATGGGATTTTCACCCTGGACCAGCAACTCCGCTTTCAAGTACTTCCCGCTCATGGCGAAGTCCGACTTTAGGGAGTTAAACCCTCCCACGTCAGTGATATTAACTGACGTGGTGGAGCCGAAGCGGTCCCACCAGTCATAGCTGACCTGGGACGGCAACTGGCCGTTAGAGTACACTGTGTCGTCCCCACCCTGCGTCCAGATGCCGGTGGTTGGATCAACCGAAGATTCGGGAACATCGTTCGGCCCAAATTCAATCCCCACGAAGTTGAGATTGAATGCAATCTCCGCCCCAGTGGAAGTATTAGTTCCGACCGAGAAGAAAGCATTATCCACACCACCGATCGAGGTGGTTAAGAGGCACTTATATTTGCTCACTGGGAACCTCCCAGAGAGATGAACCACGATCCGATGCCCGAATTCACCCGAGGTGGCGGCATTGGTGTTGTACGTCGCACCCAACCAGCTATGGAAGCTGGTAGTCACGAGGTCAAACAGTTGCAAGCCATCTTCAGGGACGAGATACCACGCCGGAGGCGTGTTAGCTCGATCCATCGGAACCACCCGACCCGCCATTCCAGCCATTGCAAAGGCGCGGGATTGGATAAGAGACGGGCTTCCGGATGGAGGAAGGGAGGCGATACGCACTCCCTCTTCCTTACCCACGATATCAAAGGCGGAAATCTGCATGCCACCGGCCGCTGACGCGTCCGGGCGAGCATTGCCTTTGATGATAACCGGGGCCACGAATTGCCCATCATCGAGATTGGCAACCGACAGGCTATCACAGTAGCCGTTAACTGCGAGAGTCGCCACAAGGGCGAAGAGACTAATTGTTGTCGTTTTCATAACTTTAACTGTATACCGAGTTTTGGTTTGGTTGTTACTGCAAGTGAAAGTGCTCCCGAGGGGGTTTAATCCTCATTTTCCTTAAACGTCAAAGAGCACTACTTAATGCGCACCCTATCATAACTAGGGAGATTTGTCAATGTCTCTCGCTTTTTATTACTACGGTATAATAAAGCTTATGAACCTTACCAATACTGCTTACGTACTGTTAGCTGGATTACTTCCTGCCCTGTTATGGTTATGGTTTTGGATAAAAGAAGACAATCTCCATCCAGAACCTAAAAGTCTCATTGCCATTTCGTTTATCGCTGGCTGTATGTCAGTGCTACTAGCTGTAGTATTAGAAGGTTTTGCTAAGGAAATCATAAGTGATCAGAACTATCGCTACCTCGCCTGGGCTACTATAGAAGAAGTCGTCAAATTTCTAGCTGTCGCTATTATTGCCCTTAGGTCTAAGTACTTAGACGAACCAATAGACGCCATGATCTACTGTATTACGGTTGCTCTAGGTTTTGCCGCAGTTGAAAATGGTCTCTTTATCTTCAAGTCTTTAGATACAAATGGCGTGGTGGATAGTATCGTCACTGGAAACTTTAGATTTATCGGTGCAACCTTGGTACACATCGTCTCTTCTGCTTCGATAGGCTTTATGATCGGACTTTCCTTCTACAAAGGAGCTTTTATGAAGGTCATTTCAATTATCATCGGAATTATCCTCGCTTCTACATTGCATACTTCATTTAACTTAGCTATAATTAACACAACTGATACGAGTGCACTCAAAGTTTTCGGGTGGGTATGGTGCGCGGTAGTGATTCTCATAATTCTTTTTGAAGAAATCAAAGAGATTAGACCGAAAACTTCTTAAATATTATTAATAGCACATTTTAATCACTGTTTTATGGCAAAAGAAAAGAAATCGTTTTTTGAAAGGCTTACTGGATCTGTCAAAGTAGATGAGGATCGAGAAATCCAGGAAGATGAGAGAAATGACCGAAAACCATCCGCAAAAAGTTCTGCAAATTGGATAGAGGAAGAGGAAAAAGAAGGAGAACTTACCGTAGATGTATATCAAACAACTGACACCATTGTTATCAAAGCCATGATTGCTGGGGTGAGACCCGAAGATCTAGATATTTCTATCACTCGAGATATGGTCACTGTCAAAGGACGGAGGGAGGAGGAAAAAGCTGTACAGGACGAAGATTATTTTGCCAGAGAACTATATTGGGGAAGTTTTTCTCGAACAATTACCCTACCTTCATAGATAGATGTGTATGAAGCAGAAGCGGTAGAGAAACACGGACTTTTAATCCTCAAACTTCCAAAATTGGATAAGAAGAGACAATCAAAATTAAAAGTAAAGACGATTTGATAAACAAAAAAGACTCCGGGGGAGTCTTTTTTGTTGGCTTGGTGCCAAGGACCAGGATCGAACTGGTGACCCTTCCCTCTTCAGGGGAATGCT
>CAYHLX010000015.1:4703-15469 GCA_964357605.1 uncultured Candidatus Saccharibacteria bacterium | reverse complement strand
CATTCAGAGATCTCCGGATCAAAGGTTGCTTAGCACCTCCCCGGAGCATATCGCCGCTACGCCGCGTCTTTCATCGCTTCTTCAAAGCCAAGGCATCCACCATATGCTCTTAAATTTCCCATTAGGAAATCTAAAAACCACAATTATTTGTCTACAACATACTGCGTCATTTCTACGTACGAAAAGACCCTTGTCTTTACCGTAGAAACTTCGCAGTACTTACCTTTCCCGAGAAGCCCCACTGATTGGTTGGGACTCTCGGGTATTCTGTTGTCAAGGTATCTGTCGTTCTGAATTTAAACAAAAAACCGCTTTGAGCGGCCTTTCCTAACACTCTTTAAAAAGCGTCATCTAGGGCCGTTTAAAATGATTAGTGTTCAACATAATTTCTGTGTAAGGACTAGTCTATATGAAGGCGAAATTAAAGTCAATAGGATGTACAGTTATTGTGGTGCACGCACTTTTAGAGAGATGTTTTTGACAAGATAATGTCAGCCGTCTCATCTGGAGTTTGTTCTGAATTGTCAATTATTTCTCCAAATATCGGCTTGGGAATACCAATATTGTAATGATGTTTTATCCTTTCAATTTCTAATTCACTTAGTTTACGATTCCCTCTATCCACAATCACCTTCTCAAGGCTTGGTGCAAGTGTAAAAAAATAAGTTTTTATATTAATGTCTTTGAGATTTTCAATCAAATACTCATAATTTTTCTGAGATAGAGGATACGGAATAATTACATCTAATTTTCTCGTTGAAAAATTTCTGATCACTGAAACAGCATTTTCAAGATTAATTTCGATTGATTGATCGAGAGGCATCCAACTTATCATGTCTCTAAAACTGTCTATCTCTACAAGTGCAGCTTTAGAAAGTTTTGTAACTAATATCTTAGCGACGGTAGTTTTTCCAGCATTTATTGATCCATTGATGAATATGATCATGTTTATTGTATTAACTTAATGCCTCATGAAAATAACATATAAATCATACCATGATACAAGTTGTAGTGGACAATATCGTAAATATAACCCCAGTTATACACAGAAAACTCGGCCACATTTCTTCCTCTTCTGCTATAATAGACGTAAATAACTTGCTTAATTTTTATGTCTTATTTTAAAAAACTCTTATTTATCTCTATCTTTGTCATCACCGCTTTAGCCGGTGCACAATACGCTAATGCCGGCAATGCTGAACTCTCTGGCTGGGCCTGGTCTTCGGGGATTGGATGGATTAGTTTTAACTCAAAAGATGCTGGTGCGGGAGGTGGCCCATATTCTGTAACTCTAGCCACAACTACTAATAGTGATGTGGGAACGCTAGGTGGTTGGGCGTGGTCATCGAGTATTGGATGGATTAGGTTTGGAGGGCTCTCAGGTTTCCCCGCTAGTAGCAATGGAATGGATGCAACAATCAATATGACGACGGGAGCAATAAGTGGTATGGCTAGAGCCTGTGCGGGAACAGTAAATGCCGCTGATCCAGATGAACCAGGAAACTGCAGCACGATGACTTCTAGAACCGACGGCTGGGATGGCTGGATCAGTCTTTCTGGTACCAACCATGCTTCACCTAATACTAATGCTGCCGATGGTACGTCTGAACAAGGTGTGACTTTAGGAATCAATCCATTAAAACCAGAAGCCTATGGGAAACTTACCGGATTCGCTTGGGGTGGCGAGGTGGTAGGATGGGTTAGTTTTAAGCCTTTGGTGGGGATTGGGGTAAGGGTGCCTACTATAGTTGACGACACTTGTGTAGCTCTAGGAACTTGTCCTGGAGGAAATGGACTTATATGTAATCTCAGTCCGCTATCAACAGTGATTCCTTCGGGTGGAGGAGCAACTCTTAACTGGTCAACCAATGCTACTTCATGTACCGCCTCTGGTGGTTGGAGTGGTTCAAAGAGTCCTACAGGAAGTTTCCCCGTAGCCCCAACAAATACAACTACTTATAATCTCAATTGTGTAAACACAGCCACGACACCAACATCATGTTCAATGTCATCAACTATTACAGTAAGCCCGGAAGCTCCATCTGATGGTTTGAGATTATTTATAGATGAAGATGTGACTAATTTATCTGGTCTTCTGATAAATAGCCCTGCCAATATCAAAAGTAATCTCACCGTTCGTCCGAATTCACCATTTGCTCTAAGATGGATTAGTGATCTATCTGAGGATTATAGTTGCGATACCTCAATCACTAATGGTGGCGACACTTACTGGGGAACAACATGGGATACTACATTTGGAGCTGGTCAAACTACTCAAAACTTAAATTCTGGTTCCGCGCCTCTTGGAGAATACACCTTTGAGATCATTTGTAATGATTCTACTGGTGTAGGATCAAATGAAGCAGCTAGTGTCAAATTAAAAATAATTAAATCTAGCACTGGAGAATTCTAAAAAACCAATATTTAATTAAAAAGCGAACCCTCGTGGAAATTTCCATGAGGGTTTTGCTGTGAAGAAACGATCAGTGCGGAGTTTGAGTCCGAAAGAACATCTCTGGCAAGTTGGGATTGACCGTGAGACTTACACGGTTGGTTGCCATCTGCCATGACAGATTGGTCAGAGTTGACCAATGAAGAAGATTGGTGGAGTACTCCACCTTGGCCTCAGAGCCAGTCGGCAACTGCACATCCAGTTGAGAACGACTGACCATGACTGATTTGGCAGGGACGAGAAGTGCCCCGTGTTGGGTGTACTCACCTACCTGTCCACCCGACTCAATGGTAAATCTGGTTCTAGCTCCACCTACAGAGTACCATTGACGGAAAATCAAAAGGTCTTTGGTGGTCTGCTCAGGTAAAGGCGGTGGTACCAGAGAGGTCATCCTCCCAGAAACTCCGTTTGTCCATCCGTATGAGTACGGTGGATCAGAGTCCACTCGGATGGTAAATCTCTCCAGACCTGGAACTCGGAGACCAGCATTCGCATAATTAGGGCGAACGCTGACAATGGCAAATGTGTTGGATGTGATACCAGACAAATTGCCAATGTTAGTGAAGATACTAATAGAAG
Organism: uncultured Candidatus Saccharibacteria bacterium; assembly: GCA_964357605.1. GTDB lineage: Bacteria > Patescibacteriota > Minisyncoccia > Phycocordibacterales > PALSA-1337 > CAIOGI01. The sequence goes on along the minus strand of CAYHLX010000015.1, from coordinate 12,438 downwards.
TGTACGAAATTACTTCCATTGAAGGGGTTACATAAACAGTTGCAGCGAAGGTTATTTCAGAAGCGATGTTCGTCCGCTTCAAGAGTTCCTCCCTGAGAAACAGACCTCCCTCGACTGCACGAACCCTAAACTCCGCGTACGAAGCGAACTGCGCCTCGAAGGTTGGTATGGAAATCTCGTGAGTGACATTGGTGGCACTTTTGTACCTTACCTTGATTGCCACCCACTGTAGTCTATTCGACACACACCAGTCCAAGAACTTCCCCTCACTCCCCATCATCTCGAGAGATTGTGGGATAGACGTTATCACCTGTGGCTCTGCCCCCTTCGCGTTTGGCGCAAGGAAGAGAGCGATCGCCGTGACGAGCACGGTGATCGATTTGATCATCATTTTCATTCGGTTTTTCTCCGTTGCGCTTAGCGAAAGTTAATTCACAAAGCTAGATTTTTGTTTTCCAAACTTCTTCAACTTCAATGTCGAAGAGCTGGGGTTTTCATTAAAAATATACCATGAATCGTTTGGTAAGCAAAGAGATGAAGTGGGTATCATGTGCATAACCTGTGAACAACAAAAAACAGCCCTGTTTGGGCCATCTTTTGTTAATTTAATGAAACAAAATCCAGTAAATTATTCCCGATCAAAAGTATGCATCGTCTTTTCAATAATCCGTGATGCATAGTCCTTTCCTCCAAGTCCAAAAGCTAGACCAAGTCCAAGAGCCGCTCCTGCAAAAACGGCAGTCACGATCATCTGGATAAGGTAAGCCGCAACATTGAGAGTAATGAGAGCTGTCAGGATGGCAAAAATCCAAATCGCCCACTTTGTAACCACCCCAAGAAGATGAGCAGACTTTACATGTGCAGCACGTGCACTTGCAGCCACAATCTTCTGCATCGCATCAGCAATAACCACCGCCACCATAAGGACCAAGACAGCAATAATGACTTGAGGAAGATATCCTAGAACAACTCCCTGTAGGAACTCATTGACTTGGGTCAAGCCTAAGATGTCAAAAGAGGCAACCAAGAAGACCACAATGACAAACCACTTGATGAGGGCTCCGACAAATAGTCCTGAATTCAATGGGTGACCAGTTCTCTTCATCACCTCCTCTAGACCTGCAGTCCTAAGTAGTGAGTCAACTTTGAGAGATCTGAAGATACTCTCCACAATCTTTTCAATAAGCACAGCTACAAGCCATCCTATTGCAAATACAATCACTGCGCCAATTAATTCTGGCACAAAATCGATGACACCCTGCCAGGTTGATATGATTGAACCCCCGAGTGCATCAACAAGATTTTGAAAAAACATAATATTATTTTAATTGCTAATAATAAACTTGATAATACTCACTATTATATCACACAAAACCCCCTCAAAAGGGGGCTTGTGGATATTGTTTTAAGCTCTAGTATCGGAAATACCTATGCGGTCTATGAGGACAGTGTGTGGCGAATCCAGAATGTCTCGTATCAGTCGGTCATGGATACCTACTCTATACTCAAAATCTTCCGTTTCAAAAGCCGAGTAAGCAATCTCCTTACCAACCTCAGACTCAATCACCTTCATCACACTTTCAAGTTTGGCCATATTTATATCATCACCAACTACCAAAAGGTCGACACGTGTTTCCCACTCCTGAATAAACACACCCGAAGCGATAAAAAGTTTGATTTTTCCGACACTAGCAAACTTCTTGATCAAACTGTCATCGGCGTGCAGACTCACAGTAATGAGGAGATTTTTTAAAGCTTGTAGATAAGGAAATTTCTGATCAAGGGAATAACCAAGCTCATGAACTTTCCTGACTCCCGCTTTTTTATTCTTTTTAGAATGAATTTCTCTGACAACTGAACGTTTTTTCACAAGCCCCATTGCAATAAGTTTTGTGATCTCTTTACGTACTTCCCCGGAAAGGGTTTTGGTTCTTCGAGCCACATCACCCAAGCTAAAGGCCACTTCTGAATTAAACAAGAAGAGACGTAGCAGTTTGACTCTAGTGGCACTACCAAAAAGTTGTGCGAGAATATCCATAAGAAATGGAAATTAGGTTTATTTTAGTTCAACCTTACCTCCCGCTTCCTCAATTTTCTTCTTGAAGACATCGGCATCCTCTTTCTTCATTGCATCCTTTAGGAGAGCTGGAGCTGCATCTACAAGATCCTTGGCTTCCTTTAGACCAAGAGCAAGCACTTCTTTAACTACCTTAATAACGGCTATCTTTTGTTCACCTGCAGATACTAGATGTACATTTGCGGTGCTTTTCTCTTCTGCAACTGCCCCTGCGGCTGCTGGAGCGGCAACTGCTACGGCTGCGGCTGAGACTCCGAACTTCTTTTCTAGAAGCTTGACGAGCTCATTTAGGTCAAGAACTGACATTTTTTCAATTGATTCTACAATTGACTTGAATTTTGCTGGGATTTCTACCTGTTCCATAGTAATAATTTATTAATTGATTAATTAAGCTGTTTTCTTCTGTGCAATCTGATCTAATGCCATCACCAAACCCTGAATAGGAGAGTTGATAACATTGACGAACATTGCCCGAAGAGTATTTTCGGAAGGAATAAGGGCGATCGCCATCATTTCCTCCTTTGACATAAACTTTCCCTCAAAGATACCGCCGACAATAGAGATACTATCTTTGAATTGTTTTTGAAACTCATACACTTCACGAGCTGGAGCGATCAGATCTTTGCCATAAGCCAGTCCTAATTCTCCAGGAAGCTCGGGGATAGATCCTTCAATTTTCTTTCCGGATTCTAAAGCTTTCCTAGTAAGAGTTTTCTTGGCTACAAAGAATCCAATTCCTTCGCTCTTCAATTTTCTGCGAATCTTGGTGGCATCCTCTACCTTGAGCCCATGAAAGTTTACAAAAACTAATGAGGGAGTATCTTTGACGATCTCCTCAACCTTCTTTACGATTTCCTTCTTCTCTATTTTTGTACGTGCCATAATATAGAATTTTTAAATAAAAACGACCTTTATAATAAAGGCGTAGAGCGTCTCATTTCCTTGTTTAGAAATGACGAACCTCGGAAGGTCTTAGCGGACTTAACGTCCTGCCTTCTGTCTCTGGCCTTGCCCCTACCTTATCATAAAGATCGCTTTAGAGTCAATCTAGATTTTCAAGTAATGATTCGATGATCATAACGATGGTTTTTCTGTCTGATTCTGTCAGTTTTTTAGCTTTCCAGTGATGAGAATCTATTTTATTCTTAAATTTTTTAAAACGCTCTATCAACTTTCCATTTTTACCTTTACCAATCAGTTTTTTAGCCCTCTCAATCTTGAGTAATAAAGCCTTTTCTACAGCTGGCTTGAGATGCATCGCTAAGATGACTTTCTTAATTGACTCTAAATAGATCAGTGAGTCAGTAGTTGTGGCTGGTGTCACTTGAGCATCGATCCTTCCATCCCCATCAAAATCCAGATTGAGAGAAGGTGTCATCGTCAAAGAATTAATCGTCGTGCTCGCGGTAAGCAAAGGTGTCACTGGTAGATCAGTGTAAGTACTGCTGGCAATTTCCCTCATATAATTATCGAACTTCTGAATTTGAAAAGTAAATGTTCCTACATCTGTGCCTTTTATTTGTACCGAATAATTATGGCCATTGTCAGGTGGAAGATAGACGTACTTATGCCCTGCCAAATCCTCATATTGAGCCCCTGGGATGGTATTATCAATCCACATGAGATCAGAGTCTTCATAACCAGGAACAACGTCTTTGAAAGGCACGATTCCTACGTGTCCCCCTTTTTCATCATAAACATCTATCTCCACCGGTGAATGGACACTCACAACCAGCGCCCCTAACCAAGGATAATCGTCAAGATTTGGTTCGGCTCTAGAGAGATAGGGCGGTAGAGGTGCATCTTTATTGGTCAATTCTGTAGAGATAAATTCTTCAATAGATTTAGATTCCAAAATATCCGCATGTTTTATCTCTTTTCCTGTATCACGTTCCAATAAGGCCTGATTTAGAAATATAGTATCTGCCTCTGTCCCCTTAGCGACATCAGCAAGAACCGTGCCATCCCCTCTGACAGTTTTCAAAATAGAAAATGAATCTTTTAGATACTTGATGGTCTCCGTGGTGTACTTACCCCAACCTGAAAGAAAGATGCTTTTGATAGGTTCAGGAAATTTCCAATTGTCTATGGAGTTGTGAATACTACCAGCTTGTACCAATAATTCTTCAGATAAAATCGCTGGAGTTTCTAGATCTGATTCTTTTGGTTGGGTACGCTTCATAGTTTTACCGATGAGAAAATCCATAAATGACTGGTAGGAATTAATAGTACTAGAGGCAAATGACACAACTGGCGCAATCACCTGATCAAAATACTGAGCTCCCGGCAAAAGTCCATAAGCGCTTGGCATGTTCAAACCAAGGGTCCTCGCGACCTTTTTACTTAAAACTATACCTTTGGCCAAAGCCTCATCTTCCCCATGAAGCATGGCGACAACCGCCTGCGGTGTGCCTAGCTGGGGAACTCCTACAAATACCACTTTATCCAACAGTTCAAGTTTCCCTTGCTTCGTGAGCTCTTTACCAAGCATTTTGGCCACCAATCCTCCATTACTATGGGCTACAATGCTTACTTTTCCAGTTTTGGAATTTTCTGAGAGTCTAAGAAATTCTTCTGTGAGAAGTTTAGTGGTCGTAGAGTATTGATTTGGCTTTAGAGCAATGTCTGAGACATTGAACCTCCAGTCATAAGCAAAAGGTAGCCACTCATTGATAGTTTTTTCCGCAACCACGCCATCCATCATGGCGATGAAACTTTTATAAATTTTCTTGACACCAAAAGCTGAGTCTATAATATCTGAGGTATAAAGCTGAGAATTAATGCTTGTACCATCTGAATTTAAATAGAGTTTTTCTACATCCCCATTCCTATTCGGCTCCCAGAGAGTATTAGTACTAGTACCAAAGAAACCATTCTTATCCACATAGAGCCTGCTAGCTTTTAAGCCAGGCAAAAAAAGAACATTAGAACAGCAAGGTACTTTTTCTTCTTTTACTTCTTCTGTTTTCCAAGGATCTACCACCACTGGGCCAATTATTTTACTCATGAGAGGTCCATCTGAAGTCCCCCACCAATTTTCTCTAGCATCTATCGCATTGGAAGTGTCATTTCTGATAGCAAAATTCTCATTTCTCTCTATGACACTGTTCTTGATCTCCATGATATTCTGCTCCGGATCCAGATCCTCTAAATTCCCTATTCCACCCATCGCTTCTCCATTGAAGATAGAAAGGACTGGTCCAGAAACCCAGAGGTTGGAAACAATCCCTTTCTGATTATCCACAATCTCACTTCCCCAGACAGAAACGGTACTTTTTCTAGCAGAAATCGCAGTCTCGGCTTTCGAAATAGACGATGAGGCAATCTCTACAAAGCTTCCGTTGGCATCAATACCCGTACCTTGCATCAAAGTGTATTTGATCGTGGTGGTACTACCACTCACATAGATATAACCTAAGTTATAGATACGCACAGGATCCTCTTTAGTACCCAAAATCTTTAGATCGCCGTTCACACTTATCGCATAGGGATCTTCTCCTGGGGTGGTGGAGGCCGACATCACCGAAACCCCGGCCTCTATCGTCAACACTTGGAAATCAGGGACAAAGACATAATCCTCTAAGACATAGGGACTTCCCTCCTTGGTCCAATGGGCCCCTTCATAGAGGTAGCCGTCGCTCACGCGAGTTTCGGACATAACGTAAGAAGGTATAAATAATAATCCAAACAAGAAACTAGCTAAAAATACTTTTTTAAACATGATGCGTTTTTTATTATTAATAATGAGCGCATCGTAACAAAGCGAGATAAAATCCTGATAAAGAAATAATAAAATTTTGATAAAAAAATTTCTCCGCGATGGAGAAACTTTTTTGTCAAACGCGACGACTTAAAACCTATAATTCTCAACACCCTTTTGACCCTATCTTTATTTTTCTGCAAGTGAGGCTGGCATCGCCGTCGCCCTTTTACTATCTTGAACATTATTGTAAACATCTGTAAAGTGCAGGATCGTAAAACTGAAAAACAGAATCAAGACAAAACCGAATAGAAAGTGAAAAAAATTACGATCAAAGGGGTTTTTCATAGATAATCTAAGTGGCTATTTAAATGAAATGCTATTTAAAATAGAGATGACATTATTTTCCATATCTAGTAGTCCTCCCGACATATCAGAATATGTTTTTATTTGAACTCTAAGAGAGGACGCTGAGGTTACATTTTTATATACAAGATACTCTGACCGATTAAAATCAACTAATGATTTATATCCTTCAAAATCTACGATTGTTATCTTAGAATTTTTCATCTGGCTTGCTACATCTAGAAATAGAGTTTTGTCATTTATACTTTTTTCTCTTTTAGCTTCTTCGGTGGATAAAGCAGAAAAGATAAGATTTATTTGACCCCTATCTGAAGAAAGGGCTAGGAGAATTGGAGAAGTGGTACTATTTTCTTGAACCTGTTCAAGGACAGTAAAATCATTCGGATAATTGAATGTCAGATCAAGATTTTTAATTTGATATGTACGTAGAGCAGGAGTCGCGTTAGTAACTGTACCCAAATCAGCAATTTTATACACGCAAACAATTACTGCTATTAGTACGAGTATAATAATTATAATGCTTAGGGTTGATTTTTTTTCTATTTTCATGAAACGAGATTATATGCTTGTTTCCACCTTGAGGGCACCGTAATTGTAATAGACTACAGTATCGGCACCAAGATTACCAGAAGATGTTCCGTATTTTATACCCGTAATACTAAATGTCCTGAGAACACTACCTCGTGGCTGGTCATACTGCATAGTACCACTCCACTTGAATGTTCGTGAACCTCCAGCAGGGACAACAAAGTATGTACCTGAACTATCTCCAGCAACTTCACTTGGTGTAGCTGTAACAGCTGTAAGTGTTGATGAGGCGTTAGCTGCTGATCCGTAACCTGTACTTGTTGTTGCAAGAGCGGTTGTTGGAGCGGCTGCTACGTAGAGAGTGTTGTCACCAGCTGTAAGTGTATAAGTGAAGGAAACATCTTTTGAGACTGTTCCACTGACACCACCGATACTACCCTGGTTTGCTGTACCGACAACGGCTATCGGTGCCTGACTAAATAGATTTGCATCACTTTCAGAAAAAGTAATATCACTCGTTGCCAGGTTTGCATCATTGATATCGATAGTATTGTAGTTTGCATCTTCAACAACGGGGTTATTGCTTGTACCTCCTGCTGTACCTGAACCTACCAAAGTAGTAGAAGACATCGAACCGTCGAGAGTATTGCTAGTATTTTGTTTTATCCTGGCCACTATAGCAATGGGAACATTGGTATTTTTGGGAAGTGGAATGTTCATATTATCAATGACTGTAAGCTCTGCGTATCCATTTCCATTACCAATAGAACTAGCGGAATAAGAGTAAGTTCCCGATTGAATACGTATATCATCAAACAAGGATGAGGGTGTAATTCCATTTGTCTGTACATATAGAGAAACTTTACGCAAGATACCATCCTTGTTTTGTGATTTGAAGTTAGCCACTCCCATTACGACGTTATCTGTCTTGCCTGAAATCGAAATAGGGATAAGGATATTTGGAAGAGACTGGTCATTCAAAGTCATCACAACCTGACTACTATTTCCCCCAGTATATGTGAACGTTCGGTCATCAGAGACTGACTGTGTATCTGTGACTCCTG
>CAYHLX010000015.1:0-4603 GCA_964357605.1 uncultured Candidatus Saccharibacteria bacterium | reverse complement strand
TTGTAACTGGAGGAACTGTTGTGCCTGGGTTAGCTGTACATGTGTAGCCTGCGGGACAAGACCATGATGCAGGAGGTGTAACTGTCATTGAACCTCCACCTGCATTCAACTTTGCCACTGTAAGAGGTCCAACAAATCCTGTTGAAGGAAGACCTACACTAGCCTGATATTTTACAACAGCGGCTTTTGTCTGCTGTCCGAAATATCCCTTCTGAGCTGCTCCTGATGAGATAGCTGGGATATCGAAACTGCTGTCAATAAGCCATTGCTGAAGTGCTGATACATCTGCTCCTGTACTACCGATTGTTAGGTAATCAGAGAAAGTGTATCCAGCTGCTGAAGCGCTTCCTGCTGATCCAAGGACCAAGGCAAGAGCGACGATACTTGATATAAGAACTTTTTTCATATTTTATAATTTAAAAATAATTTCTCTCCAGTTAATTAATAATATTTTTAGAGAAAAACTACTTTTGTGTAACTAATAATTGTTAACATTAACTACTAAAACACTATTCCCCTCGCCCATATATATCGACACGAGCCAAGAGGATAGGTTGCGAGAATTGGATCTGATTTTCTTTCGTTTCATTCGTGTACGGGAAAAGGAATTGCTGAAATTTACATTCATTTAACCAACCTTATAAATTGTCAAAGGTCTACGCAGAACATTATACCTTATGGTTAAAAGTCTGCCAAAATAAACAGTGTGGATAACTCACAATCCACGCCAGAATACTATCATAATAGAGGCCTAAAAGTCAACAAATATGAGGCCTGGTATCGTTACTAATTTGATTTGAGAGAATAACGACTCCATCTTCTTTCTCCTTCCCTCACTACTACCCCTTTTTCTACCAAGTCTATGAGCTCTCTTTGAATAGTTTTTTCACTGCAGTCACTTATAACCCTAGCGAAGTCTTTTATAGTAAGGTGTGATTGTTTCTTTAAAAGATCCAAAATTTCATGCTGTCTAGAATTCTTTCTGTCCTTTTGTTTTACGGCCATTTTTAAGCCTTTATTGACCATATTTTGTCCTTTATCATTTTTTTCAAATTCTGGAATATCGGTCGCAAAAAAATCTTTTGAGAGAATAAGTCCTTTTGTAGAATCTTGAGGAAAAACCTTCTCCCTAACATGAGACGCTACTGATTCTATTTCATTACTCAAGATCGTGGCATTATTCGTAGAAATATTACCAGACACACTGGCCACCCTCATGAGGCTGCTAATTTCTACTCCCGTGGAAAGAAATGACCTCACCAATTCTTGTCTTTCATAAGAATTTTCAGAATTTAAGGCTAAAGAATAGGACAGAAGCGACAAACTTTTTTCTCTTAATTCAATTTTCAATGGCTCAGTGTCGTTTAGATGTGAAGTTACCAAATAAATAGCCTGGACAATTTTTTCTGTCTTTTTTAGAGCGTAAATGAAGTTATTTTCTATAGCCAACATCATGTCTTTTATGGTTATGTCTCTTATAATGTCTTTTAGGTGTCTTATATAAAAATCGTCGTCTCTTAATGTCTATTATAAATTAATTTGTCCCTTAAAGTAAAGATAAAAAATCTTACAACATACTTTTCTCAAAAAACATAGATATGACAATTTATATGATATGATTAGAACAATTATGGCAAGAAAAAAAGAAACTTCTAAATGGGAAAGATCTGGAGCACAGATCAAGAAAGAAACTAGTCAGGCAGTTATGGCCATCCTATTTTTTGTGGCCGCCTTACTCTCCACCCTAGCCGCTTTTGATAAGGCTGGTTCAGTAGGTAAATATGCTTTTGAATTTTTGAATAAGCTCTTTGGAATAGGTTATTTTCTTTTTCCGATACTACTGATCATGATTGCTATTTCCTTCTTAAAAGGCATCAAGAGAAAATTCCAAATCTCAAAGCTCGTAAGTTCGCTGTTATTCTTCTTCTCTGGATTAGGGCTGATAGACCTCCTCATAGCTAGAGAGGCTGGGATACTGGGACAACTTATTTCCACACCTCTACTATCTCTGTTTGATGTTTATGCCACCGTCGCCCTCCTCATATCCGTCCTCGCCATTTCAATCCTTGTAATCTTTGATATGCATTTCACCTTGGACCATCTAATGCTCTGGAAGTATTTTAAAAAAGAAGAGGATGAAAAAGCGGAGGAGGGTGAAAATAACGCCATAGAAAAAGCGGTGGCCGATGTCGAAGAAAAACTAGAGAAAGAGACGGCTTTCATTCAAAAACCAGAGGACAAAAAAATAGCTCGTCCTAAAGACACAACTCTTTTGGGTTCAGAAGATGAATCTTTTGGCTCTTTTGCGGTCAAACACAGTTTGAAACCTTTTGTTCCTCCACCTCTTTCTCTACTAGAAAAAGATCGTGGTAAACCAGAAACTGGAGATATCAAGGCTAACGCCAATATCATAAAAAGAACTCTTCAGAACTTTGGCATTAGTGTAGAGATGGATGAGATATCCATTGGTCCTTCGGTGACGCGTTACGCTCTCAAACCTGCCGAAGGGGTGAAGCTCTCAAAAATAGTGGCTCTGAATAATGATCTAGCCCTAGCCCTTGCGGCCCATCCCATACGTATAGAAGCTCCGATCCCAGGAAAATCCCTGGTCGGTATAGAAATCCCAAACACGACCAAGACCACAGTTGGGTTGGCGACACTTCTCTCATCTGATGAATATCAACAATCAGATAAATCTCTTTTGGTTTCTCTCGGAAAAAGTATCGCTGGAAAATCATATTTTGGAAATCTAGCCAAAGCTCCTCACATGCTTATTGCTGGAGCCACGGGTTCTGGAAAATCAGTGACGATTCACGCTATCATCACTTCCCTCCTTTTTAGAAATGCTCCAGACAACCTAAAATTCATCATGATCGACCCCAAACGAGTGGAGCTCACTCTTTACAATAAGATTCCACACCTCCTAACTCCAGTTATCACCGATCCCAAAAAAGCTATTCTCTCTCTCAAATGGGCAGCCAAAGAAATGAGTAGACGTTATGATACCCTTGAAAAAAACAGTGTGCGAGATATTGATTCATATCACAAAACTATTCTCGCTCCAGCCCTAGAAAAATTTGAAAAAGATGGTGGCGATCCAGAAGAAGCAAATTCTAGCCTACCAGAAACCATGCCCTACATCGTCATTGTGGTGGACGAACTAGCCGATATCATGCAAACTTATCCACGCGAACTGGAGTCGGCTATTGTGCGCCTAGCACAGATGAGTCGAGCTGTGGGTATCCATCTGATTCTCTCCACCCAAAGACCGAGTGTAAATGTCATCACTGGACTTATTAAAGCTAATGTTCCGACCAGAGTGGCTTTGCAAGTCTCGTCACAGATAGATTCTAGAACCATCCTAGATGGTGCCGGAGCAGAAAAACTACTTGGTGCCGGAGATATGCTCTATCAAGGAGGAGAAATGGCCAAACCACAGAGACTGCAGTCAGCCTATATTACCGAGACCGAGGTCAAGAAAGTTGTAAAATATCTAGCAGATACGTACAAAGATGAAATTATGGGGGAAATCAACCTGACCACCACCGAACCGGGCAAAGAAAGTATCTTTGGAGCAAATCTAGATGGCGACGACGATCTAGGAGAAGAGGATGATATGTACGAACAAGCACGTGAGATTGTAATCGAAACAGGAAAAGCCTCTACTTCATTCTTACAAAGAAAGTTAGGAATAGGTTATTCTAGAGCAGCTAGAATGATGGATATCTTGGAAGAAAAAGGTGTCATAGGTCCAGCCAATGGATCCAAGCCTCGTGATGTATACAACCATTCTGAAACAAATGATTCTACCACAAACCCAGTTGATGATCATGGAAACGAACAGGTACAAAAATTATGAACAGACAAGACATCAAGAAAACCATAAAAATATCTATTTTTTTATTTATATTAGCTATAGTCATAGGATATACCCTCTTTACCTCCAAAGCTTTCATAAAAGGACCTGAGATAGTAATCCAGGAACCCCAGAATGGCAGTACCTTTACCACTTCCAGCATCGTTATTCGTGGTATAGCAAAAAGAAGCCAGAATATTACCCTAAATGGCAAATCAATCTCTATAGATGACCAGGGTAATTTCAAAGAGAATATCCTTCTATCGCCTGGGTATAATGCTGTTACCCTTACTGCCAAAGATAAATTTGATGAAATAAAAGAATATCGACTGGAACTTATATATAAGGTAGACTAGTAATGTACCCAAGTACCCGTACCCACTTTATTCCTAAATACTACTATTTACTATGGCCAAAAAACAAAAAGAAAATACAAAAGAAGAAAAGAAGTCCGAAAAACTTGACCCAACCACAAGCATCAGTTCTACCTTAGATGCGATTAGAATGAAATTTGGAGATGAAGCTATCATGAAACTAGGAGAAAAACCTAGAGTAAGTATTAATGCCATTCCTACGGGCTCTATCGGTCTAGATGCCGCCCTTGGAGTTGGAGGTATGCCTCGAGGCAGAATTATTGAAATCTTTGGTCCAGAATCATCCGGAAAAACCACTCTTTCCCTCCATATCATCGCTGAAGCCCAGAAGCTTGGGGGAATTTCTGCCTTTATAGATGCCGAACACGCCATG
>CAYHLX010000014.1:0-18787 GCA_964357605.1 uncultured Candidatus Saccharibacteria bacterium | reverse complement strand
CGAGACGTGTGTTCTGGAAGAAGCGCAAGGGGTGCAATTAGGGTGCTAATCTAGTAAGCTACCACTCCAAGGACAATAGAAAACAGGCTTCCGGTGTAAAACATTATGCCGGCAACCACAATAATAAGCGCCTCAATGATGAAGAAAAATCTTTTGGTCATGCGCAAACGCTCTAGCACGGCCGCTAAAGGGTGATTCACCATAAGGGCAATGAGCAGAGAGCCTATGAGAGTGATGGAAATCGTGACTGGAATAGATTTCAAATATTCCCCGATAATCCCAGTCGCGAAAAGGAGAGGTAAAAAGGCCCAAACCGTGGCTAACGTGGTGGTAGTCAAAACCCATTTGAAATCGTGTAGAACCAGAAGCACCGCTTCCTCTGGAGTAAATTTTCCACTATTTAAATATTGTTTGGTCGCCGAAACAACCACAATCGCATCATCCACCAAGAGACCTAAGGCCAAGATCAAAGAAAAAGATGAGAGGAAGTTAAGGGTGAGTCCCATAGATAATAGAACACCAAAAGTTACAAAAAATACCAAAGGGATCGCTAGTCCAGCTACAAAAGCTTCTTTAAGCCCAACAATCAAGAATAAAATAAAAACCACTAGAAATAGTGTTAGTAAGAAATCATGCCCCAATTGGTCAAAGTCATCCCGGACCAGTTGGGCCATATCAAATGAAGTGTCATATTTTATGCCTGGAGGAAGTGTTTCAATGATATTGTCTACAGTAACTTTGGCACTATCTACCGTGTCCAAAATAGAAGAGCCCTGTCTTTTAATGAGAGATAATGTGACGGCATTTTTTGATTCTGAACCGTCTATGGAAAAACGTGAGTGGGATGTTTTCTTGAGACCTGTTTCTCTCACATGAGCTAGATCACGGAGAAAAATAATAGTTCCATCTTGTGTCTGCCCCACTGGAATATTGCTAATCTGTTCGATGGTCGTGGTTCGTGCATCAGAACGAATCGGAACCACAAACTTGCCAGTCTCAAAATTTCCAGCCGGAATAGCAACATTTGTCATCAAGACCGCCTGATTCGCAGTTTGAGTACTAATCCCATAGAACAGAAGTCTTTCTGGAAGATAAGCTATTTCAAATTCCACTTCATCCCCTCCGGAAATCTGGATTTCACGAACCCCAGGTATTTTTTCTAGTTCATCCTCTATACTTTCAGCATATTTTCTAAGAGAGAAACCATCATATGGTCCAGTAATGGAAATGGTCCAAACGGGAGTATCGTCTAGAGAAATTTCTATCACCTGTGGGTCTTCGGCTTCAGTTGAGATTTTTGACTGAATATTTTCAAGCTTATCCCTAAGTCTACGAATAGAATCTTCCAGGTTTTCATCAGCATCAAATTCTACCTGAATAGATGAAACGGAGTTCAGAGAGCTGGAGGTTAGTTTTTTTAAGCCCTTCAATCCAGAAAGCTCCGCTTCAATTTTCTTGGTCACAAACTCCTCCACATCAGCAGGAGAAGCTCCTGGATAGATGGTACTGACAATCGCGATCGGAATCTTCACCTCCGGGTTAGACTCTCTAGGAAGATTTAAGAAAGAATAGATGCCCCAGCCAGAAATAACCAGGATAAGCAAGATCACCACTCTAAAATTTTTAATAAAAAAATAAAGCCACGTCTTTCTCAATTCTGGACGAAATTCCAGACGCTCTAGGTAACGACTGTCCGATGAATGATCTTGGTTATCCATGGTTTATGATTGAACTTGAACCAACTCCCCTTCTTCTATCTCATACACTGGGGAAACAATTTGGAGATCGTCATTTAGGCCACTCTTTATTTCAATAAAATCTCCTCTAACTTCGCCTAAGGTGACTGGAATCTTTTCTATTTTTGAATCTGCACTAACAATAAAAACATAGGCCTCTCCCGGAACAATTTTTACATTTTGCATTGGTAGAAGATAAACACCTTCACTTATTTCTAATGAGCTTTTTTTAGTTTTAATTAAAGCCTGAACACTCTCACCCACGATAAGCCCTGGAGTATTTCCAGTGATAGAGATTTTTATTTCCGCCTTTTTGTTGACCTGATTGACGCTTGGAGAAATACTTAGAATGGTCCCTTTTATATTTCCACGAACTGTTACTTCTGCTCCCTTTTCTATCCGTGACAAATCTTCACCACTCACATAAGCTTTTACTTGTAAACCTCCAGCACCAACAATAGTGGCGATAAGCTGTCCTGGTGAAGCCAGCTCCCCAACTCGTAGGGGCATGGAGGCAATTTTTCCGGAAATAGGGGCAGTGATGATGGTCTTAGCCAATTGGGCTTCCAAATTTTTTACCCCAGCCTGTGCTCCAGAAATCTGCGCTTGACCTGGAGAAGTGTGCGAAACTCTGGTATTCGCCAGAACCGTCTCTGCGGAGGTAATGCTTACCGTTGTAGCGCTAATAGAATTGCGCACTGCACCCACAACCTGTTTCCAAGTTCCGATAGTGATTAAACTTTCGGCCGTAGCGCTTTTGGTAGCATCAGCTAGACCCATGGACACAGAGTCCAGTAGCGTGCTCACAATAGCGAGATTCTTTTGCGAAAGAACGAGGACGGCGTCTACTTCTACATCAGTAGAATTATCAGAAAGAGAGTCAATCTTACTCTTCCAATCTGCAAAGATAGATCCGGCCGTGGTCCATTGAATACTGATACTATTATAGAGTTTAGAATCAGTAATTAGAGAAGCCAGTTGCGAAGTATCAGAATTTCTATTAAAAAGGAATTGGGCAATCTGAATATTCACCGCGTCATCAGCTTTTTGATAACTATCTCGTATCTTGTCTATGGCAGATTTCTTGGCCGAATCCACAGACACTGTTCCAGTATCGAACTGACCTAGCGCCAGAGAAAGAGAGGCTCGAGCTTGATCCAGTTGCGCTCGAATATCGGCATTTTGAAGTTCCACGATGACCTGACCACGATTAACAAAATCCCCGATAGATGAGTGTATAGCGAGAACCGGAGCAGAAATCTGACTTTTCAAATCTGCCTGCGAGATTGACTCCACGACCCCGTCAGCCGCAATGATAGATGAATCACTTCTAAAATCTTTAATATTAGCCAAAATTACCTTCTTGATACTAGAATTTGATCTTTCTGGAATCGCATTCCTAGTCGCCATTCTGCCAGCAACGATCATAATAACTACAACTACTATGGCTAAAGTAGTACTAACTACAGCATGATGTTTGATATATGTAAAAATAGACATAAATCCAATCATACATGGACAGACGTCACTTCGCAATAATTTGTCACGTTAAAGGCTTAAAATAAGGCTCTCTAAGCCAGTCTCCAACTCGTGCTTCCCCCTTCTCGAATCGTGATAAACACTAATCAGTTGATCTGCCAGATTATCGAGCTCTTCTTTCTTATATACTCCGAAATTTGAACTTAGAAGCATAGTTTTCACTTTCCAGAATAACATTCCTTGCAAAGCTTCCGGGGCCTCCCCTTTATCTATCGCCTTCCTATACAAAATCCAGAGATTTTTCTTGTCTCTTTGCGCCAAGGCGTCGGCCAGAGCAAAAGCATTATAAAATTCTTTTTCGGATTTATTCTGTAATTCAAAGTCTTGGCTTTTTTCTGATTTTTTCTCTATTTTTGTAACGGTCGCTTTATCTAGCTTGCCCTCGAGAAAAATAAAAATGTTGTGTGATTGTGAAATTTCTTTTAATCTATCTAAGACTTCGTCCTTTATTTTTTTATCTCCACACAGTCGATCAAGGAGTACAATGTATTTATTTTCAAAAAGTCCCTGTCCACCAATGTACTCTTGTAACAGATTTGCATCAAAATATTCCACATCCATTTTAAAAAAAGAAGCTTCAGGTTTTTTCTTCTGTAATGAACCTACTAGGTCATAAACCTTAACTCTCGCCTTATCTATATCTGTACCGTGGATAAAATAAATCATGTTACTTTAATTCTCCCCAATTCTTACCAGAGACAGCATTGGCTTTACAGACAATCCCCTCTGTCTCCTTGGGATCTATGACGGTCTCCATAATCTTCTTGATCTCTGGAATAACCTTATTTTTCAAGCTAGTTTCCACTTCATAGACTAGTTCATCATGCACCTGCAAGATCAGAAAGACATCATTTTCTAGTTTATTTTCTACCACATAATCATCTATCTTTTTCATCGCAATTTTTACAATATCAGCATTAGTCCCTTGGATCGGTGCATTGATCGCCATTCTTTCGGCCATCGCTTTGATGTATGGTATTTTAGAATTAATCCCCTCAAAAGATCTTCTTCTGCCAAAAAAAGTCTCGGTGTACCCTTTGCGAGCTGCTTCAGCTTTGACACGATCAAGGTAAGTTGCGAGACCAGAAAACTTTTGAAAGTAATCATTGTAAAACTTTTGCGCCTCCGCTCTGTCTGTTTCTTTGCCGAGATTTTGTCTCAAGGCGGTCACTCCCATACCATAAAGAATACCGAAATTTATTACTTTCGCTTTCCTCCTCATTTCTTTATCAACTTTTTCCAAAGGCACTTCAAAAACTTCAGAAGCAACAGCATTGTGTACATCTTCTCCTTTGGTGAAAATATCTATGAGTTTTTCATCTCCCGATAGAAAAGCCGCGATTCGAAGCTCTATCTGTGAATAGTCTAGAGCCACCAATTCAAAACTTTTTTCAGCTATAAAAGCCCTACGTATAGCCCTCCCAAGGTCAGTCTTGATGGGAATATTCTGAAGATTTGGACCATGTGAGGACATGCGGCCGGTAGTAGATCCCGACTGGATAAACTGGGCGTGAAGTCTCTGGTTTTTATCAACCAACGTAGGGATGGTATCTATATAGGTTGAGAGAAGTTTCTGTAATTCCCGATGTTCAAAAATCAAAGGTACGATAGGATGAGTGTCTCGTAGTTTTTCCAACTCCGATTCCCTAGTTGATCGAGCTCCTCCAGAAGTCTTTTTTAAACCCTTGGCAGTTAGGAGCATTTTATCAAACAAGATTTCTCCCAACTGTTTTGGCGAATTGATGTTAAATTCTATTCCTGCATATTCCCAAATCTGCTTTTCTAGTTTGGAAAGCTCTGCATGATAGGTCTTGGAAAGATCTTTCAAGAACATCGTATCTATTTTTACCCCTTTGTCTTCCATTTTTTTAATTACAGGAATAATCGGAAATTCTATCTTTTCATACACCTTATACAAATCCTGCTTTTTTAATTCGGAGAAAATAACTTCGGAAGCTTTTTTGAAATCATCTGTCTTCGCCCATTCCAAGATCTCTTCTAAACTGGGTTCTGTTCTGTTGGAATCTAAAATCCACAGAGCCACAGCCGTTTTCCTCAACTCCTCCTCGTCTACGGTTTGTTTTGGCTTCTGGGTCTTTGGTTCTACTGCCTGAGACTCACCTTCCCCCATTACCACCTTCAATCTGGCCCCCAAAGTACGAAAATCTAGTTCGTTAAATAGAGTCAGTATTTTTTCTAGATCAAGGCTTTCTTTAAAGCTTTTTTCTGGTAATTGGAAATTTATCGGGGCGTCCCGCCTAATGGTCGCGAGCATCTTGCTGAACTCGGCCTCTTCTTTGCCATTTTTGAGAAGCTCTATCATTCTTGGACTAATACCGACTTTTTTGAATTTTTCTTCCTTACCTTTTTCTAGTTCCTTATAAATATTTTCTATGGTTCCAAAAGTAGAAATGAGAGTGGTCGCTGTTTTTTCTCCAATACCTTCTATGCCGATAATATTGTCAGAAGCATCACCACGCAGACCTTTGTAATCCGACAAAAGTTTTGGTCCGAACTCAAATCTTTCTTTGACTCCTTTTTCGTCATAGATAATTGTGTCTTTGATCCCCTTTTTTAAGGTATAGACTTGAACTTTTTTGCCAGTCACAAGTTGCAGAGTGTCCATGTCTCCTGAAGCAATGACTATTTCTGTCTCTGGATCATCTTTTAATTTTTCTACAATCGTGCCGAGCATGTCGTCCGCCTCAAATCCTGGTTTGTCATAGATCGGAATATCAAAAGCTTTGAAGATATCTCTTGATCTTTCTATTTGAGTTGAAAGATCGTCATCTGTTTTTTTTCTTTGAGCTTTGTAGCCTTTGTAGGCTTCATGTCTATAGGTTGGTCCGGGCAGGTCGTAACAGGCCACAATGTAGTCTGGTTTCAGATCACCGATGATCTTTAGAAGCATGGCCACTAGTCCATAAAGGGCTCCAGTTGGCTCTCCTTTCTTGGAAGCAAAGTCTGGCAAGGCGTGATAAGCCCGATGCAGAATAGCATGGGAATCTAGGAGAACGAGGCGCTTGGTTTTATTTTCTGAATCTTTCATTAACCCTTATTGTACCTCAAATTTTCTGGTTGTCTCATCGACAAATTCGCAAGATATTTTATGGTGATCTGCTAGTAGAATATCTTTGACATTCTCTGGCCATTCGATGAGAATGAGATTGTTTTTATTTTCTACTAGTTTTTCAAAATCTAAAGCCTGTAATTCTTTTCCACTTTCTAATCTATACGCATCTATATGGATTAATCTTTTAAAAAATGGGTGGGTAGTCTCATATATTTTTTCTATGACAAATGTTGGGCTAGTCACGAATTCTTTGATACCTAACTCTTTTGCCACCGCTTGGGTAAAGGCCGTCTTCCCCGCTCCCAGGTTGCCGTAGAGTCCGACAATCGTAGCCGAGTCTTGTGATTCTGGTAAAGAAAATAGCCAGTCGTGAGCTAGCTTCTGGGTTTCTTCTAGTGAATGAGTTGTAATGGTCTGCATATCCAAACTATATCATATAAATAATTCGGCCCACAGCACCTCGGTAGAAACCGATGCGTGCTGCGGGCCTAGTTCAATAACTCGATCAAGCGAATCAACAGTAGGTTTTTACTCGTCTTCAGGAGAGGATTATTTCATAATAGAAGAGAGTGGTAAGATCAGCCTCTAAAAGAGTAAACCTTTATTCTATTTTTTGCAAGAAGAAAGACCCAGGCAT
Organism: uncultured Candidatus Saccharibacteria bacterium; assembly: GCA_964357605.1. GTDB lineage: Bacteria > Patescibacteriota > Minisyncoccia > Phycocordibacterales > PALSA-1337 > CAIOGI01. Next base: position 11,802 of record CAYHLX010000014.1, on the reverse strand, counting down.
CCGGCAATGCATGGGTCTTAGGAAGAAACGTTTTGAAGAAAGAGCCGGTTCCGACGGGGGGGTCAGTGGTGGTAGTAGTTGTCCGCCTTCTGAACAATCCCCTGCTGAGGTAGCGGGTAGGTCACCCCACCACCACCCGTATTCCGGTAGTTGCTCGACGAGCCGTAAGGCTGTGAGTAAGTACCGGCGTAGTAGGTGGAGTTGCCAGAAACTGGGCGCAACAGTACAAGCTTGCCGCATCCGCAGTCACAAGGAACCCAAACTGGGTTCTGTGTGTCTGTTTGCGTGTCGTGCCAGGTGCGAGTCGAACTCGACGCCAGCTGCCCGTTCACGACATTCGCATCAACTTCGGAGCCTTTCGACTTCCGGTATTGGTACGAAGCCCCGCCAGTCCAAGCCACACCAACGGATGCTTGTGAGTCCGCCACAGGCTTTGGTGGCAACACCGAAGCTCCGACTGGCGACCCTGGCGTGCTGTGCCAGGCGTTCATTCCGCGTGAGATACCCGAAGGTTCGGGACATGCCGGCGCTGAAGGCGCCTGCGGTTGCTGGGGTTGAACCTGCGACATCGGCGGGAACGGGGGGTTGGCAAACCTCCCTCGTTTTTCCATCTGCCGAGGACTGGGATCCACACCGGTGGGGATTTCGATCTTGGGAGCCGGGCCCTTGCCCCGCACCCGGAGATCGACGTTGACCTCGTCCGCCGTCTCCACGTTGGTCCCGTTAAGGGACGATCGTATTACCGTGCCCTGGACCCCGTGGTCGTAGGCCGAGTTATTTTGGCCGAGGCTACGAATGCTTGAGCAGCCGGTGAGTGTGAGAGCGACCGCGCAGGCGGCCAATGTGAGGAGCGTTTTCATAATTTCAATCGGTTTTCTGTCAGTTTTGGTTTGTCTGTCTGGGCCACACGCAGCGGAAGTGCCACGTGTTTCTGGGGGGTATTATAGCACACTTATGTATCAAAAGTCAATGGCTTTAAGGTACATCGCCTTTTATTGAAAGGTCTAAAATGTTAAGCTTGGCATAATTAAGTATGGAAAATGATGATTCAAAACTCGTAGCCAAGTATCTAAGTGGAGACGAAAATGCTCTCAAAAACCTGATTTCTATTTATTTAAAACCTATATATAACTTCACCTATCGCCTTTCTGGAAGTGAAGAGGAAGCGTCTGATCTAACACAAGAAACTTTTATCAAAGCCTGGAAAAATTTACAAAAATACAAACCAGATAAAGAGTTTTCAACTTGGATCTTTACCATTGCCAGAAATTCCACCATTGACTGGTTGAGAAAAAAGAGACCGGCAGTATTCTCCAATCTAGAAAGTGATGATGGAAAACTTGAAGAATATCTAGCAGACACTGAAGTTCTTCAAAATGAGTTGTTCGAGAAAAAAGAAAATGAAGAAATAATTAACGAGGCATTGGATAGCATCCCCTTAAATCATCGGGTAATAATTTATCTACATGTAAACGAAGAAATGACCTTTGAGGAAATCGCGATTCTTTTGAGCCAGTCTGCAAATACCGTAAGAAGTCAGTATCGTCGCGCCCTAATCTCAATGAAAAAATACATAGAAAGTAAAATGCACCAAAAGTAACGTCGGGTACGTATACATAACTATGAACAAGTTTCATACAATAAACCCAAGTGGTGACTTAGAAACTAAGATATTGGATCGTATCAAAAAGGAGGAGATAAGGAAAACGATCGTTCGTCTATGGTCTAGTGGATTAGTTTCCGTGACTTCTCTCGTAGGGATCGTTTTCTCGATATCCTATTTTATCCAGAACACCAAAACCTCCGGTTTCTACAATTATCTTTCACTCATTCTATACGACGGCCTTTCATTATTAGAACACTGGAAAGAATTCTCCCTATCACTGGCAGAATCACTTCCTTTGATGAGTCTCGTAGTAGTTCTGGTCTTTTTTGGTTTGCTCATCTGGTCAGTTTCAAAAACAACTTATAGCATCAGAAAAACATTATTAGTCACTTAAAAATATATGGATAATAAACACAAAAAAATCATAGGTACAATACTGATAGTTCTCGGCAGTCTAGTGTTGGCGATAATCATCTTTAAAGCAGGAATTATGGTCGGTTTCAATAAAGCCATGTTTACAGATCGTTTTGGAGAAAATTATTACAGAACATTTGAGGGGTTTGGAAAATCTGCCCCCAGAGCGGGGATGGTCAAGGGCTTCTTTTCTAACGACAAACTCCCTGGGGGACATGGTGTGGTTGGAAAAATCATCAAAATAAATCTTCCGAACATTGTGGTTGAATCTCCAGATAATATAGAGAAAGTTATCCTGACAAATGAATCTACCTTGGTCAGAGAGTTTAGAGACTCAATAACCTTACAGGATATAAGCTTGGGTGATACGATCATCGTTCTCGGAACACCTAATGACAAGGGACAAATAGTGGCGACTCTGGTTAGAATAGTCCCCCACTTCCCAATGCAAGGATTATCAACTTCAAGCAAACAAATATAATAATGAAACCCCATTCAAAAATCAAAAGTTTTATAAAAAACCACAAATTTATTAGTACGATCATCTTGATCATAATTATTATTGCTGGATACTATAGCTACAAAGCGATTTTTACAAAAGAAGCCCTTCCCCAATACATTATGGCCCCAGTACAAATAGGAAAAATTATCCAATCAGTCACTGGTAGCGGACAAGTCTCCGCAGAAAACCAAATTGAGGTCACCAGTGAGGTGTCCGCCAAGATCACCTCCATCAAAGTTGCTGTAGGAAATGAAGTAAAAGCCGGAGATCTCCTTGCCACCCTAGATGCTAAAGATGCTTCTATCAGTCTTGAAAATGCCAAAATCGCTTATGAAAAGTTAGTAGAGCCAGCCAAAAAAGGAGATGTAGTGAATGCTGAAAACAATCTCACAAAAGCATATAGTGATGGTTTTGGGGCGATCTCAAATGCCTTTTTAGACATTCCTGGAATCATGAGTGGACTAAAAGATACTCTTTATAGTAGAGATGGGTATTTGAGTGACCAGTCCAGCCAAAACCTGACCAACACCGGAAGAGAGTATAGAAATACCGCAGGGTTAAGTTATGATCAAGCCAGTATCAGATACGCTTCCATCTTGGAAGAATACAAAACCATTTCTAAAAACAGCCCTAGGCCAGTCATAGAATCGATGTTAGAAAAAACCTACGAATTCACCAGGCAGGTAGCAGAGACAATCATCGATACTCAAAACGCTGTGACATTTATTTCTGTTTCTCAGCCAGATTACAAAACCTCAACAGCCACTACCGCTTCAGCTAATATCAATACTTGGCTAGGCCAAGCCAACTCCAATCTCTCCAGTCTCCTTTCAGCAAAAAATACCATAGAAAGCAGTGCGGATACTCTCAAGAATTTAAAAGAGGGAGCGGATGCGCTAGATATACGTTCAGAAAAACTTGCCCTAGAACAGGCCCAGAGAACATACGATAAATATTTCATTCGCGCTCCATTTGCTGGAGTTATCGGAAAAATCCCAGTAAAAATATATGACCAAGCTAGCTCAGGAACCTCTATCGCCACCATAGTAAGTAACAGAAAGATCACCACCATCCCTTTGAATGAGGTAGATGCCGTGAAAGTAAAAAAAGGAAACAAAGTTGAACTAACCTTTGATGCTGTCCAAAATCTAACCGTAGATGGAGTGGTGACAGAAGTGGATCTTGTGGGCACACAGAGTCAGGGAGTTGTAACTTACAACATCAAAATCGCTTTTGAAGGAATCGATCAAAGGATTCTCCCAGGAATGAGTGTTGATGCCAATGTCATCACCCAAGAAAAAACAGGAATTCTCGTGGTGCCAACAGGAGCTATCAAAGGCAAAGGAAACAATACTTATGTAGAAACCATGATTGAATCTGTCACTTCCCCTCTACAAATACCCGTCACGACAGGAGAATCTGATGATACCAATACAGAAATAACCGATGGGATAGAAGAAGGACAAAAAATTATCGTGAGAACAGTGGCCGCAGGAACAGGTCCAGCCTCATCTGGTACACCAACAATCTTCTCTAGCTTTGGAAATAGCCAGAGAGGTGTCATCCAAAATGCCAATAGGGTCAATCGCTAAACAATATGATAGAAGTTAGCAATATTAAAAAAATCTATATCAATGGGGACAATGAAACTCACGCCTTGCGTGGAGTAACTTTCACGATTGAAGATGGGGAGTTTGTTGCGATCATGGGACCATCGGGATCTGGAAAATCTACTCTTATGCATATTCTTGGTGCCCTTGATACTCCATCTTCTGGAGGATATAAACTTGACGGACATGATGTATCTAAACTATCAGATGATGAATTAGCAAAAATCAGGAGGGATAAAATTGGCTTTGTTTTTCAATCATTCAATCTTCTCTCTAGAACTACCGTACTTAGAAACGTCACTCTCCCCCTTATCTACTCTGACATGCCCGTACAAGCTAGAGAAAAGAGAGCTGTTCAGGCCCTAAAAGATGCTGGGATGGATGAGAATAGATTCAATCACAAATCAAACCAACTCTCCGGAGGACAGATCCAAAGAGTGGCGATCGCCAGGGCTCTAGTAAACGACCCTTCCCTTATTTTAGCCGACGAACCTACTGGTAACCTAGATACTCAAACTGGCAATATTGTTCTCGGTACATTCCAAAGATTAAATAAAGAATACGGCCGAACAATTATTCTCATTACTCACGAGAAAGACATTGCCGAACATGCCGATAGGATTATCCATATACGTGATGGGGAGATTGTGGATGACAGCAAAAAACATACCAAAAAGATAATCAATCAAAAACCATGACCACGAGAGATATCATCCATGAAACATTTTCGGCCTTAACCGCTAACAAAGTTCGTACTTCTTTGACCATGCTTGGAATCATTATCGGAATTGGATCGGTTATCTCTATGGTCTCTATCGGACAAGGGGCCCAGGCGTCTATCCAATCAAGCATTGAAGGTCTAGGTGCCAATCTCTTAACTATTTATCCAGGAGCTCTTCAACCCGGTAGAGGAATCGTTTCCTCCGGACGAGGAGCCGCTCAAAGTCTCGTAAATGAAGACATTGAGGTCTTACAAGAAATCCCTGGTGTCAGCCTCATCGCCCCCCAGCTTGATAGGAGGTTCCAGATTGTTTCCTCACTTGGAAATAACACTAACTCAACCGTCATCGGCACTAGTCCCGCATATGCTCAAATCAGAAACATGACTACTGTTAACGGTATTTTCTTTACCGAAAACCAGAACAATAGCTTGGCCAAAGTCGCGGTCATCGGACCCACGGTCGCCACCGATCTTTTTGGAGCAGAAGATCCTCTAGGACAAACTTTAAAAGTAAATGGTGTCATCTTTAGAGTCATTGGGGTTCTGGAAGCTAAGGGTGGATCTGGATTTGCGAACCAAGACGATATGGTTTTTGTGCCGATTTCTACCATGCAAAAAATCTTGGCCGGAGTGGACTATCTTTCTGTGATTGCTGTAAGCGTAGAAGACAAAGACCAAATGGAAAATGTCCGGACACTCGCGACAGAAGCTTTGATCAAGAAGCATCGAGTAGACGAAGCCGATTTTTCCATAATTTCTCAAGCTGATATCTTGGGCACTCTAAATCAAGTCACTGATGCCTTTACTCTTTTTCTAGCGGCTATTGCTAGTATTTCACTAGTGGTCGGAGGAATAGGGATTATGAACATGATGCTTACAACCGTAACAGAGAGAACTAGGGAGATCGGTCTGCGCAAAGCGATCGGAGCTACGAGACACGATATCAATCTTCAATTTCTGACTGAAGCTGTAGCTTTAACATTAATCGGTGGGGCGATCGGAGTAATTTTGGGATGGGCGGTAGCCACGACCGTCTCTTCTTTGGGACTCATTCAGACCGAAGTGTCTTTGATGTCCGTTATTCTAGCCTTCGGAGTCTCTGCGGTGATCGGTATTGCTTTCGGATACTACCCCGCCAGGAGAGCTTCTCGACTAAATCCAATTGAAGCGTTAAGATATGAGTAAATGAAAAGAGTAAATGTTGTCATTATCGGTGGTGGATTTGGTGGAATTTATACAGCTAGAGGACTCGAGCCTCTGATCAAATCGGATATTGTAAAAGTCACCATCATCAACCGGACCAATTATTTTCTTTTCACTCCCCTACTCCACGAGGTAGCTACCGGAGGTCTCACTCCTACAAATGTCGTTGAACCGATCAGAGAAATTTTCCGCCACAGCAATGTAGAGTTTGTGCAAGATGAAGTTAAAACCATAAATCCAGAAACAAAAGAGGTTGGTACAGCTACACACTCATTTCCCTATGACTATCTCATTGTCTCCTCTGGCGCAGAGACTAACTATTATGGTACTCCTGGTGCCGAAAAAAATACTTTTGTTTTAAAAAACCTAGGAGATGCACTCGCCATCAGAAGACATCTGATCGCCTCCTGTGAAAAAGGATCTTTGACTGATGATGAAGAAGAAAGAAAAAAGTTGCTCTCTTGTATCGTGGTGGGAGCTGGAGCAACAGGAGTAGAACTAGCGGCAGAAATTATGGAGTTCATGAGTGAGATGCTTTGTTCATATTACAAATCATGCAAATTTGATAAAAGTTTGATGAGTGTAAACCTAGTGGCCGCCAGTCCCGATGTCTTACCACAATTCCCAGAAAAACTACGGGCAATCGCTGAAAAAGAATTGAGACATGATGGTATAAAGATCATGACCAACATGAAAGTGACCAATGTTGATCCTGGAAAAATTACTTTTAGTGATGGCAAAACTCTAGAGGGTAATACGATTGTCTGGGTAGCTGGAGTAAAACCTTCTTATATCAACATTCCTGGGGCACAAAAGGAAGAAAAATCTGGCAGAATCAAGATTGACCAGTTTTTGAGAGTTGTCGGCAATGAAGATATTTTTGCCCTTGGAGATGCTTCTGGCACTCTACCAATGCTCGCTCAAGTAGCCGCTCAACAAGGCCAGCACACCGCCAAAACCATAGAAGCCTCTATTCTTGGCTTGCAACCAATACCATTTATCTTCAAAGAAAAAGGACTGTTAGTTTCTTTGGGACAGTGGTATGCGGCTGGAAAAATCTTTGGCATCACTCTCAAAGGACCTCTGATGTGGTGGCTTTGGAGAACGATCTATCTTTTTAATTTCCATTCTTGGAGGAAGAGATTGAAAATAGTGAGTGAATGGACGGTCAATCTTTTCTATCCTAGAGATACTACCCAAATTTAGGCTAATCCTGTCTCAGATGTGGTTTACTTGGATCGTAGAGAGGGACAACTTTAATATTTGGATCCAAAGGTTCTTCATCTATATCTACATATGTAGGAGTGGCTGGAGAAATCGTAGTACTAGATGGAGGTAGTTCTGAAATAGCTTCTTCAATATCCGCGACTTCAGCTTGAGCTTCTATGACTGTTTGAGTTTGTTCTTCTATAGCTTGAGGATTCCCGACTGATTCTGCTGCATTTAGATCTTCTTGGGCATTTTGTACAGTTGTTTGAGCTTCATTTATTGCTGTCACAGCATTGGTTACTTCCGCAATAGATTCAATAATATCTTCTTTATATTCGTCTATCTGCTCTTGGGTTAGCCCCGAGTTTTCAGGGGTAATTGTATTTAGTACTGTTTGCACATCTTCTAGATAGTCATTTACTTGGCCTAAGTATCCGCTAGCCGCAGAAGCTCCGGGTGGATTCCCTGCAGTAATCGCGCCTTTCCAAATAGCCAACATAGTATCTATTTGTTTTTTCTTAGCTACAATTTCTGTATATGTCTTTACAAATGGAATGTCCCCTTTCTTTGAGGCATTGAGGGCTACTGCATATGAATCTACTAGGGCTTTCTTTAGTCCTATTTTTGTTTTTTCTACTTTAGATTTTTCTGCGCTAACTTTTTCGGCACTTGGTTCTCCTAAAAGAGTGGCGAGTTTGGATGATTGCCAATCTACATTGAGCTTAGCGTCATAGAGTTCTTTCTCCAGACGGGCCATTTCTTCTGCTGAGACTGTTTCTTCTTTAATAACGGGTTTGGCGTATTCGTTTCTTTCAAACTTCTTGTCTCCTAGATTTTGGATGACGAGAGCAATAAGAAGCATCCCAGCTACAAGGACGGCAATACTAGCTAGTTTTTTTGAGTTCATGGGGATATTATAGCGCAGAAAAGAATTTTATCAGATTCGCAATGTGTTCATCTATCCCTACCCCTAACAATTCACATCCCCTATTAATAGTTTCTCGATCTATTTTTGCGGCGAAGGATTTTTCATTGAATCTCTTTTTGATCGAACTGGCTTTCAGATCTTTATATGGCACTGGATTTATTTTCCGATACGCATAGAAAATTCCACTTATTTCGTCACAAGCCATAAGCGCTGACGCCAACTTGGTTTTTGGTAGTGTAGTAAATCCATTGTAATTATAGGCATGAGCTTCAACCGCATGAATCATGTCTTCTGGGTAACCCCATTCTTTAAACCATTTTAGTGACTCTCCGGGATGAGTGTCTGGATATTTTCCAAAATCAACATCATGTAGAAGTCCGGTAGTGTACCATAAGTCTTCATTTTCATTGAACATTTTGGCATATCCAGCCATCGCAGAAGCTACCATCAGAGCGTGGTAACGTTGATATTCATCAGAGACGTTATCCTCCAATATTTTGCGAGCTTGTTCTTTGGTCGGTAGAGACATAGTTATTAGTATGAATATTATACAGAATAGAATATAATAGAGCTATATGAGTAAAACAGACGTCACAAAAAGGATTAGTGGGCAAACTTGGGCTATTGTCGTTATAGCGCTTATTATCATTGCTGGAATCTGGTATGGACTGGATCGGGCCTCAAAGTTTTCAAATCAAGTTGGCCAGCTCTCTGAACAGCTCCTGGCTCTAGAATCACGTCTATCTTCCACAACCACTCAAATACAAGAAGATGTGACCAAGAACTACGTCGCCCTTTCTCAAGCCCTCACCCAAGAACAACAAAATGTCGGCAACATCAAAGAACAGTTAGGCGTCTATAAGGACCAAGTAGGATCTATCACCGGTACAGTTACTACTTTACAGAAACTTAGCAAGACTGACCCAGAATTGCTTCAGAAATATTCAAAAGTCTTCTTTTTAAATGAGCACTATTCCCCACCACGTCTGAGCGAGATCCCAAATGAATACGAATACAGCGAGGAAAAAACTCTCAAAATCCACGCTGAAGTCTGGCCATACATGAAAAGAATGATCGATGATGCCAAGGCCGCTGGAGTGACAATCTATATCTTTTCGGCTTATCGTTCTTTCAACGAACAAGGGGCTCTGAAAGGTCAGTATTCTGTGACTTATGGATCCGGCACCGCCAATACCTTCTCTGCCGATCAGGGATATTCTGAACACCAGTTAGGTACGACGGTAGATTTCATTACTTCTGGACTCAGTGGACAGCTTGAAGGTTTTGATGGAACCAAAGCCTATCAGTGGCTACAGGCCAATGCTCATAGATATGGCTTTACTCTTTCTTACCCAAAAAATAATAAATTCTACGTATACGAACCATGGCATTGGCGATTTGTCGGAGTTAAGTTAGCGACATATCTATACAACGAAAAACAAAACTTCTATGATGTTGATCAAAGAAAGATAGACGAATATCTAGTTTCAGTTTTTGAATAATCTCAGTACTGAATACTTTCCCTCTCCTAGAGTAATAATGGAAAGTGCACCTAGCAAAAGAACTAGTGGATATTCAAATCCTCCTTTTGACATTCCAAAACCATTTACCAAATGAACCTTAAAGATGGCGACGATCATGATAATTCCGATCACAATAGCGGCATATCTGACCCAGAGGCCTAGAATGAGTAGTATTCCCCCGATAAATTCTCCGTAGGCTACGAGGTAAGCGAGGAAGGCTGGCATTCCTCCCGCCGCAAAACCGGTAACTGCCATATCCATATCAGAAAGCTTGAGCCAACCTGCATGAACAAAGACAATACCTATAGCTAGACGAATAAAAAAGATTCCAAGATCTGCATTTTGTAAACGATTGATGAATTTGTTCACGTGAATATCTATAATTAATGTTTATAAAAAGACTGTTTAATTATAGCATTGTTGATTACTTTTTATGAAAGTGGTAAGGTAATTATCGGAAAGGCTAGAAAAACTTATGAGACCAGCGAGATCAAACTACGACTATGGTGGGTATGGTTATTATGGGGCAGGACAACGTCAAGAAAGCCGGCGAGTGGAATATCCAGATCGGTTCAGGCCATTCATCGAAGAGCCAAAGGCCAAGACTTTGTCCCCTGGAGTCATCACCGCCCACAGTATCGGCGGACCGGAAATCACCAACCCAACTCACGGCATGAGTGGGTGGAAGGATGGTGAACTATTTATCTGGGACGGGCAATGGGACAGTCCTCCTGGCTGGCGTACGCTCGCTGTTTACCAAGCGGCGAAGAATAGGGATAAGGCCTGGAGAGCTCGGCTCGCTGAACACAGGATAATGCCGTTCAGTCATTACCGGGACGGTTTTTAACACCAAGACCACACCCGAAGATTTTTCACAAAGGAGGACGCAAGGCTTCCTTTTTTTATATATTTTATCTAAATACTACCAATCCTCCCGACTTTAGAGACAAAAAGAGTTCCCCTCTCGAAGTAAACTTGTACCCAACCACATCAGTCAAAAATCCTGCAAATTCACTCTCCTGTGAACCTTCACAATACATCAATGTAGATGCAATGTTTTCAAATACAATCAAATCCTTTTGAGCTTTATATTCCCCACTCATAGAATTGCAATCTGTCGTGACGGAGAATCTGCCATCTTTGTTGAAGGTTAGAGTGAAAACTCCGGCCTTTTTTGGTAGTACTTCACGACCATCATTATACTGTGCCTTTATCCAGTTCCATTTAGTCATATCTAGAGTCATGCGTGCCGGATCTGCTTCGCCTTCTGGGTTTTCTCCAACCCTTGGAATATCTTGAGTTACATCTTCTAATTTTTCTTTGTGGCTGTAGTCATTAAATACGTAAAATGCCGCAACAAGTATGATGATGGCTACTAGTGGTGCTATAAATACTTTTGTTTTCATAATTTTATTATACTACAGATCTTTCTTTTGATTTTTATATACGAAAAACCCCTGCCAGCATTGTTAGTGCCGGCAGAGGCTAGAACCTCCCCTTTTCGAAAGGAATAACTTCAACATTTTCTTTCCCTAGACCGCTGAATTTATATTTCCCTCCCTGTTTCCCACGGGGCATATAAAATTTCGGATTGCTTTCAGTGGGTATGTGCATCACTGACGTACCTCGCTCCAGATTGAGACCAGTCTGCCTTTTGACAAAGCTAGAGTCAAGCGCCGCATCCGTTTCAGCCCACAAGAACAATGCCAGCCCCAAACCAGGAACTGTCTTAAATTCCGGGACAATACCGGTCTTATCTGGACGGTATTCTGGCAATCCGAAACCTGCCAACCAAGCGCATTCAAATCTCTGACATGAAGGAGGACGTGTGTCATAGACAGCACATCCTTCTCCTACCCTACAATATATGCACCACCGTCCTGCCGCTTTCGTAAGTTCGTAAATTCCATGCGTTTTGCAACATAACGTACAACCGTCACATTTTCGTTCAGTGCTCATGACACCTCACCTCCTTCTGATCACAAGCTACTAAACTTGATAGTAAAAAGCAAATTTTTATTTGGCTGCGGGACTTGGGGTCGAACCAAGGTTTTCGCTTTCAGAGAGCGACGTCCTACCACTAGAC
>CAYHLX010000013.1:0-20934 GCA_964357605.1 uncultured Candidatus Saccharibacteria bacterium | reverse complement strand
CTGTGAATTCCGTTGGTTTTCGTTTTTCAAGCCAACCTCCTTTTTTGGTTCAGATCACATGCTACCTTTAGATTGGTCGTTGGTCAAATCTATAAGTTGCAGTGTATTATTGGAGAGAAATTGAGGAATTGGTGCCGTGTTTCCAAGCGTCTGCTCTCCAAGAGGAGATATCAGTGTCAATCGAATTTGTACCGATATTACATAGTCGGATATTAATCGTATCAGTGGATGCATAAGCACTCCACACCAAAGTAGTTGACGGAGCATTAACTGGCCCGACATTCACTGTATCACCCGCAGATGCTCCATTAACAGTGAGGCTCTGTTCGCTACATGTATTTGGATCAATAGTACCAAAATCTAACTCTCCCACTGATGAGACGTGTCCAGTAATAGCTTGACCATTATTGATGGTTAAAGAGCCGGTATTCATTTTAATAAATTTTGCTAATCCTGAGACTTCAAGTAAGGCTGAGGGAGTTTTTGTACCAATGCCGACATTGCCTCCATTAAAGAAAGATATTCCTTGAGCAAGAATGTTTATCGTTTCAGAACCATTGAATGTGCGCAATCGTGTTCTTCCGCCACCATTGCCATCAACATCTATAATATTGGCAATAATTTTTTTAGAGTTGCGTACTTGTATCGCATTTCCACCTGCATCTGCAATAACATCTAAACGACTGTGGGGTACAGCAATACCAATTCCTATACCGTTATTAGCTTCAGATAACAAAACAGAATTACTGATAGTAGAGGTTCCAATGAACTTTGCTATCTGATTTATAGTTCCAGAACCACTTGTCTGAGCATTAACATCGCTTATTCTTACTGCAGTAAATACAAAAATCAGGATAAACATACTTACGGAAGCTATTATGATTTTTTTCATAGTTTTTAATTATTAATAATTCTTACGAACAAAGATCAATTGAGCTCATTCTAACTAGACAAGGTTAGTAAATCAAATCGATTGTTGAAAAAGTGTTTCTAAGCTGTGCATAACTTCTATTTAAAAATTCTCTCGTAGTGTTAAAATTAATACGGCTGTAGAAAGGACGCCTTGGAATGATTAACTCCAACAATGAGAACGACCAAAGGGAAGCTATCAGCCCATGGGACATGTTTGTCAAAGTCCTAATGGGTGCAAAAAGCGAGCTCAATGTGTACTACACATGCCTCGCTCTCAAGAAATCACACCCGTCGAGATATGAGTGCTGGTTGCACTTCATGTTTTACGGGGGTTCGGATGATCTACACAGAAGGTTCCGCGTGGACTATTCTGTTCCTTCTCTCCACAAATTGGTGGATTTATCCGAGTTACAACTTGTGGCATAAGTTTGGTTCAAGCCAAGGGGTGTCTCCGGACACCCCCGCTTTTTGTATATTTACTTTCCATAAAGATTGTTGCGTAACCACAAATTTTATCAAAATTTTATTATTTCTTAGGTATTTCTTCATCACGACTATGCCATGATGCTACCTATTATAAATTTTAATTTTATGATAATATGCATATTAAGTTTACTTACCACGCTAATTTTAGACGTGAGAGCAGGAATATTTCAGTTTTTTAAAATAAAAATATGAAAATAGAATATGATAAAACAGCAGATGCGATGTATCTATATCTTTCAAAAAAAGAGATCGTTAAGACTATACCTGTAAATGAATCAATAATCATTGATGTAGATACCAATGGATTTCTTGTCGGAATAGAACTTCTTGATATTTCTTCCCATGTTTATAAACAAGCATTAACAAAATCATTAAAAGTCGGAGTACCAGTTTTTGCTTGAATTTAAACAAATGCGTGAATATCTAAATCAATTTGACTACTGGTTCATTCATCTCCTGCGCCGATTGAGCATTCCTTTTGCGCGGGTAGCTCTTTTGGTTGTCTTTTTCTGGTTTGGAATTTTGAAAATTATAGGTACCAGTCCAGCCAATCCCATGGTCGCTGATCTTCTACAAAATACCATGCCTTTTGTGACTTGGGAGACTTTTATTATCTTTTTTGCTATCTACGAAATTCTCATCGGTATCACTTTTGTTATTCCTAAACTTGAACGTCTCGCCATCGCTCTACTTATTCCTCACATGATCATGACCTGTTTACCCTTAATTTTTCTTCCAGAGATGACTTGGCAGGGGACTTTCACTCCTACAATTGAAGGACAGTATATTATTAAAAATCTAGTCATCATCGCCCTGGCCATGGGTATTGCCGCTCACCTCCATCCCTTGAAGAAAAAGTCGTAAAAGGAGATAATAAATGTCTGATGTCTATCATTTATCCTAAAGTAACCACTTGGGGTGTTTTCAAACAATACTGGAAACCAGTTAAGAAGTATTTTTTGTTTGGCTTAATAACTTTGGTGAGTATAAGTGTAGCTGTTTCTGCTGGAAGTATAATTGTTCCAACATATTATAAAAAGTTTTTTGATATTATTACCCAAAGCGGGGAAATTTCAGTAATTGCACCAGTCCTTATTCATCTCATTACCATTATTGCAGCCCTCAACTTGGTTGCCTGGGTTGGACATAGATTAGCAATTTTTTCGATTGCCAGGTTTCAAGTATATGTCATGACCGACTCTCGGCAAAATGCTTATGATTATGTTTTAGAACATTCATACAGCTTCTTTTTAAATAATTTTACAGGTTCTTTGGTACAAAAAATAAATAGGTTTACACGGGCCTTTGAAAGGTTATCTGATCGAATACTCCTTGATATTGTTCCTTTAACAATTAAGATTGCGGGAGCAGGTCTCGTACTTTTTCTCATAGACAAAAGAATTGCTCTTATTATCTTGTTATGGATCTCGGCCTTTTTGGTTGTTTCTTTTGTCTTTAATAAAATAAAATTAAAGTATGATATACAAGGCGCGGCGGTAGATTCTAAGGTCGCAGCCGCACTTTCTGATTCTATTGCTACTCATAACGTTATCCAATTGTTTACGGGTGTAAAGAATGAATCCAAGAGGTTTAGCTTCGTTAACAAAGAATTCCTTAAAATATACTATCTGCGTTGGAATTTGGGAGCTGGGATTGAAGCTCTTCAGATGTTTTTGACTATCACAGCTGAATTTTTCGTATTTTTCTACACTATAAAATACTGGGAACTAGGTGTGGTATCTGTCGGTACGTTTGTTCTTGTACAATCCTACATGCTTCATATCGGTGGCAGTCTCTGGGGTTTTGGCCGAATTGTCCGTGATTTTTATGAGGCCACAGCAGACTCTAGGGAAATGGTTGAAATTCTTCACTTGCCTCACGAAATAAGGGATATTACAGAGGCAACTACACTTTCTGTAAGCAGGGGAGCGATAGAATTTAGGAATGTCGATTTTAGCTTTTCTTTAAACAAACCGGTTTTTGACAAACTGAATCTCAAGATAAATCACGGAGAAAAAGTTGCTCTTATCGGTCCTTCCGGCGCTGGCAAATCGACATTGGTAAAACTTTTATTGCGATTACATGATCTCAAGGGGGGAGAGATTTTGATCGACGGACAAAATATACAAAAAGTTACACAAGAAAGTCTCAGAGAGAATATAAGCTTGGTTCCACAGGATCCTGCTTTATTCCATAGAACACTAATGGAAAATATTCGTTATGGAAAGAGAGATGCAACAAACGAAGATGTGATAAAGGCTTCACAAATGGCACATTGCGATATTTTCATACAAGAATTTCCTTACAAGTACGATACATATGTAGGAGAAAGAGGGATAAAACTTTCTGGAGGAGAGAGACAGAGGGTGGCGATTGCCCGGGCTTTATTAAAAAATGCTCCAATACTTATTTTAGATGAAGCAACTTCCAGTCTGGATTCACATTCGGAGTCTCTTATTCAAGACGCGCTCAACACTTTGATGAAAGGAAAGACGACTATTGTGATTGCTCATCGACTCTCAACCATTAGAAAGATGGACAGAATTATTGTTCTGGGAAAAGAAGGTATAATTGAGGAGGGAAGTCATGAGGATTTATTAAAAAAATCCGATGGGATGTATGCTCGTCTCTGGAAAATCCAAGCCGGAGGGTTTGTAGATAAGAGTATCGAGGAATTGCTAGGAAATTAGTCATGAAATCAAAACATCACATATCTACAATAGTAATTGCAATGATCATTTGTATTGCTGGAGTATTGGTAGGCTTGAAGATTGAACAAAACTCGACAAAAATCTTCTTAAAAATACAAAATCAAAAAATCTTTCTCTCGGTTGCTGATACTTTAGAAGAGAGGACAAAGGGATTAAGTGGTCAAGAATCATTACCTGCAGACGAAGCTTTGCTTTTTATCTTTCCAGAACCAGACTATTATGGAGTATGGATGAAGGAGATGAATTTTTCAATAGATATCATCTGGCTTGATGTAAACCAGAAGATTATTCAGATAAAAAAAGATGTTTCGCCAGCAACCTATCCAAGCGTTTTTTTTCCTAGCGAAAAAAGCCTTTATATCATAGAGACTGTCGCTAATTTTTCAGATAAAAATGATCTCAAGGTGGGGATGGTTCTGGATTTTTGATGATTGTGTATTTACACTTGATGATTTTTGTTTCTAATTAAGATAATTTGCTAGTTATCCACTGTTTTCTTGTGTAGAATAGGAGTAAAATAACATTTACCTAAAATTATTAAAATATCCTATCATCTTATGTCAATATTCATCACGAAAGCAGACGGTACCAAAGAACTTCACAATGCTGATAGAGTGAATCGTTCCATTGAAAGAGCCTGTATCGGTCTAACTGACCCCATTTCAAAAGTAACTCAGATTGCGACAGAAACAAATCTAACACTCTACAATGGGATCACTACTGATGAAATGGATAAGGCGACTATCAATGCTGCTGTACAGAATATAAAAGAGGATGTTGAATTTGATAAAATCGCTACCCGCCTTCTGGTAAAAACTGTTTACCGTAGGGTAGTAGGAGATTATAACAAAGATGATCTCGAAGATTTAAAAAAGAAGCACCGGGATGCTTTTATTGTCTATATTGAGACAGGTATAAATGCCAAGAGACTTCATCCTTTAATGAAAGAGAGATTTGATCTAAATGTGTTGGCTGATACCTTGTCTCCAGAAAGGGACGAGCTTTTTCAATACGCTGGACTAGATGGACTTATCAATCGTTACATCATTAAAGATGCAGACCAAAATCCTCTAGAGACTCCACAGTACATGTTTATGCGTATTGCTATGGGCCTTTCCTTCAACGAACAGAATCCAACCGAGTATGCCAAAAAGTTTTATGATAAAATGTCTCATCATGAATATATCGCCGGAGGTTCCACAAATCTAGCTGCTGGTACAAACAAGCCAGCCCTCTCAAACTGCTATCTTCTCGAAATTCATGACGACATGGCCCATATCGCTAAGTCTGTTTCAGACATCATGCTTCTTTCAAAAGGTTCTGGCGGAATAGGAGCCTCTATTACCAAACTACGCGCGACAGGCTCTCCCCTGCATTCAAATTTTGGAGGAACATCCAGTGGACCCACACCTTTTGCCAAAATTATTGATGTGGCCATACGTGCCATCATGAGAGGAGGAAAGAAAAAAGGAGCCCTCTGCTTCTATATGGAAAATTGGCACATTGATTTCCAAGAATTTATAGACTGGAGAAATAATGCTGGAGATGATCATATGCGCATGAGGACTGCTGATACGGCCGTGTTTCTTTCAGATGAGTTTATGAAGAGAGTAAAGGCAGGTCAAGACTGGTATATGTTTGATCCAGCCGAAACTCGTGATCTAAACGAGCTTTACGGCCAGGCTTTTAGTGAAAGATATGTTTATTATATAGAGAAGGCCGAGAGGGGCGAACTGAGGACGTTCAAGAAGATACCAGCAGCAGAACAGTATAGACAGATATTGGTTGCTCTGCAGACTACGTCTCATCCATGGCTAGTTTGGAAAGATACCATAAATCTCCGCGCCTTAAACAATAATACCGGTACTATTCACATGTCTAACTTGTGTACAGAAATCTGTCTACCTCAAGATAAAGACAATGTCGCTGTTTGTAACCTCGCCTCACTTAACTTAGCTGCACACGTGAATAACAAAGAGGTCAATTGGGGAAGGTTAGAGCAGAGTGTGAGACTGGCCATTAGACAGCTGGACAATCTTATCGATATCAATGTTCTTCCTATTCCTGAGGCAGCAAAATCAGATAGAGAGAATCGAGCAATAGGTCTAGGTGTCATGGGATTTGCTGATACGATAGAAAAGCTTGGTATGGCTTATGATAGTGAACATGCGTGGGATTTTGCTGATAGAATATTTGAATTCGTAAGTTATATGGCTATCGATGAGAGTGCAAATCTGGCACAGATCAGAGGATCCTATACTTATTTTCAAGGATCAGAATGGTCAAAAGGGAAAGTTCCTATAGATTCTATTGCAAAACTTGAGGCAGAAAGAAAGACTCCGGTGACTGTTGATAGAGGCAGTAGACACAAGGGGATTAACTGGGATCTTTTGAGAGAAAAAGTAAAGAAGGGAATGAGAAATGCGACTCTCATGGCAGTGGCTCCTAATGCCAACATCGGTCTTGTTGCGGGAACTACTCCAGGTATTGATGCAAGATTTGCCCAGGTCTTTTCTAGAAATAAAATTTCAGGAAAGTATCTAGATTTGAACCATAATCTCGTCAAAGATTTAAAAAATATGGGTCTTTGGGATAAAGTTAAAAATGACATCATTGAATATCAAGGAGATATTTCTGAAATAAAAGCGATTCCTCAATACATAAAAGATATATACAAGACATCATTTACTACATCTCCATTCGCATATATAGAAGTAGCGGCTCGAGCACAGAAATGGGTAGACCAAGCTCTTTCTAGAAATATGTATCTAGAAACTAGAGATCTTGATGAAACCATGAATATCTACATGACGGCTTGGGAGAAGGGACTAAAATCTACTTATTACCTACATATGAAACCTAGACATACAGCTGAACAAAGTACTATTAAGGTCAATAAGGCAGAAAAACTTGGTAAAAAGGGTTTTGCTGGAGTGGCAAAGACCGTAGCTCAAACGCCCACGGTAGAAGCAGTCTCTATTGTTTCTACATCAGTCGTATCTGTAAATCCAATACCAGTACGCGAAACCGTAGCCGTATCATCTAAGGCGGCCTCCAAAGGTTTTGCTCCTCTTTCATCACTTTCTGAGTCTCTAGATAAAGCTCCAAATTCTCCAAAGATTTGTCCTATTGATCCTGCAGAACGCGCGCAGTGTGATAGTTGTCAGTAAGTTTTGTAAATATTATTCCACTAACATAAAAATCATGCTCATAGGAAAGCCATCACCAGAAGATACCAGTTTACATCCCATCAAATACCAATGGGCTTATGATTTGTATAATCAAGCTGTGCGTAACACTTGGTTTCCTCACGAAATCGCTCTGAAAGAAGATCTCGATGACTGGAAGAAGATGACTGATGATGAGAGGCATGCGGTAGAGTTTCTTATGGCCTTTTTTAATCCAGCAGAACTTATCGTCAACCGCTCTATTGCGCTAGGCATCTACCCTTATCTGAAAAGCCCAGAATGTCATTTGTATCTCGCAAAGCAGATGTGGGAAGAGGCCAATCACTGTATTGCGTTTGAATATGTCCTGGAAACTTTTCCTTTTGATAGAGAGAAAGTCTACGAACATCATTTACAAGTTCCTTCTATGAAAGCTAAGGAAAATTATATAAATAAATATTTGAGGAGAATGACAGAAATGTCTCTTGATGTCGGTACGACTGAAGGGAAAAAAGATTTCATCAGGAATCTCGTAGCGACCAACATTGTGATGGAGGGGATCTGGTTCTACTCTGGTTTTATGGTTGTTTTGTCATTTAGACAAAGGAAACAACTCAGGAATTTTGGTTCTATGGTCAACTGGGTGCTACGTGATGAAAGCCTCCATCTAAAATTTGGCATCAATCTAATCCACAATATTCTTGAAGAAAATCAAGATCTTTTGACGGAAGATTTTGCCAATGACATTAGAAATATCATTATAGAAGGAGTTGATTTAGAAGTTGAATACAACAAAGATCTCTTCCCAAATGGTATTCTCGGTCTGAATGCTGATTATGTAAATCAATATGTACAGTATGTGGCAGATCGTCGATTAGAAGAGCTTGGCTTTCCGACTCACTATAATGTGACCAATCCTGCAAAGTGGATGTCTACCGCCACAGATGTTTATGAACTCGTAAATTTCTTTGAATCTCAAAATACTAGTTATGAAGTAGATGTGCGCGCACATGCCAAAGGGGAAAAGAAGGAAGAAATAAAAACTGAATAATAGTTTTCCACACCAGGTACATTTACTTGTCAAACTCGTTTAAATGAGTTATAATTATAGATACGCGTCAGACAATCGCTGTGGGGCGCAAGCTCTATAGAGGAAAGTCCGAACACTGGCTTACGCAAGTAAGCAGAAAGGTAGCGGGTAACCCCCGTCTGGAGCGATCCATGAGGTGCGAACAGAGACGAGTCCCTTTAGTGGGAGTGAAACGGCAAAATCCTTACCCCAGTGCAAGGCCGTGCCAGCGCAAGCTTGGAGTGCCGCTTGAGGTTTACTGTAAAGTAGATCCCAGATAAATGATTGTCGTTTGTCGTAAGACAAATACAAAATTCGGCTTATCGACGCGTCAAATCAAAAAACTTCCCATAATAGGAAGTTTTTTGATATAATTATAGTATTAATAATTATTGCAACAATTACAAATATTTTTTATGGATCTTCCAACAACACGTCACGATAAACCTTTAGCTACAGAGAGTCTTGTAGAGACAAAAATTACTTCAGAGAATTCTCTACAATCAGCCAAATCTAATCTAGCTGAATCTGCTTCATTTTATGTTTTACTGGCAACAATCTTTCTGACCCCACTTTCTTTTCTTCCATCTCTCTATGCTCCTCTTGATGTTGTCAAAACCACCCTTATTAGTTTTGGTGTTCTTGTCTCATTACTAATCTTGGTGATTGGTCTCATGAAGAAAAAGACCCTTGTCTTTCCAAAAGGGACTATCGTCTATGCAACTCTTGCAATAGTTGTCTCACTTGTCATTTCTACTTTACTAAGTGCCAATCCAGCCAAATCTTTTTTCGGTCAAGGCTTTGAGTTAAATACGGCTAGCACTTTATTTCTCATGTTCGTCCTATCTTTTCTAGTGGCAAAGTTAGTCCATAAAAATCAAGACAGAGTGTTTAGTGTGTATGCAGCTATCTTCGTTTCGTTTATTGTCTTGGTAGTATTTCACATTATACGTATTTTTAGTGGTGAAGATTCATTGACTCTCGGAATCCTATCTTCATTAAATACCACTATTCTTGGTAGGTGGTATGATCTAGGGATTTTTGCTGGATTTATTGGTCTCGTTTCTTTCTTTGGTATTAAGTTCCTGACTCTTGGTAAAGGACTGAAATTTCTACTCTATTTTATTCTAGTGATTTGTGGTCTCATTCTGTTGATCGTCAATTTCAGCCTGGTTTGGTGGAGTATTGCTGTAATTACTCTCACTCTGGGGATTTTTGAATTCAAGTCGCGTACAGGTACTGGTACAGGACTGAAGAAATTTTTTTCTCGCATCGCTATCTCCTCTCTCGTTATTTTTGTAGTCGCTGTACTATGCGCTTGGAATCAAGTAGGAATAAGATCTGCTATTACAGAGCCGATAAAATTGAATTTTATCGATTTAGTCTTGCCATGGCAAATGACTTTGGATGTGACTTCTGGTACGATCAAAGAATCACCATTGTTTGGAGCCGGTCCAAATCGTTTTGCGAATCAGTTCCTCAAGTTTAAACCACAAGAATTGAACCCAAGTCCTTTATGGGCAGCAGAATTTACTAGTGGTTTTGGTACATTACCATCTTTCGTGACCACACAAGGAATCGTCGGTTTTCTTACCTGGGTCATTTTCTTTATCATCTTCATCAGGTATGGTTCAATTATCCTAAAGAGAAACACCGATCCTTTAAAGAGGTTCTTTATAACGTCATCTTTTCTTGGATCGGCATTTCTCTGGTTGCTTCATTTGTTATATGTCCCTTCAAGTTCCATACAGTTTTTGGCCTTCATCATGACCGGACTTTTCTTTGCTTCCTTGGCAAATGAAGGCCTATTTATATGGAGGAGCGTTGATCCTAGTGTAGTATCTAAGACAAAAAAGTATACAACAATCATCAATATCATTATCATCATAGTTTTGGTATTGTGGCTAGGATCCTATTTCAAGAGTACGATGTCTATCTCTTATTTCCAAAGTGGTATCAAAGAACTTAATATTGTTGGTTCAGCAGATAATGCAGAGATTAAATTTAACAAAGCTTTATCATGGAAAACTTCTGATGTTTATTATCAAGCGTTATCGCAGGTTAATCTTGTAAAGATTTCAAACATTATTCAGCAAGTTCAAGCTTCTGGAGTGACACAGGCTGACCCGAAAATAGTTGAACAAATAAGTGCTTTAGTTACTCAGGCGATAGACTATACGACGAAAGCTATAACGCTTGATCCTTCCAATTACTACAATCATTTAGCTCAAGCGAGAGTTCTGGAAACAGCTACTACCATGAGGATTCCTAATGCATATGAAAATGCCAAGATTTCTTATACTAATGCTATTGCCATGAATCCATTTAACCCTGGTTTATATCTAAACCTTGTTCGTTTAGAGGTTTCTCAAAACAAACTTGTTGAAGCTCAGCAATTGATAGGTCGAGCACTTACCTTGAAACCAAATTATACCGAAGCTATTTTCCTTCTCTCTCAAATACAAGTAAGTAACGGTCAGATAAAAGATGCAATTATTTCTGCACAAGTTGCTACACAGATCAATACTTCCGAACCGCTCCTCTTTTTTCAATTAGGCTTACTTCATTATAATGATAAAAATTATACTGAAGCTGTGAAAGCGTTATCAAAAGCAGTAGAATTAAACACTCAGTATGCCAATGCACGGTATTTCTTGGGATTATCACACTCCAGATTGGGTAAGAATGCGGAAGCTATCGCTCAATTTGAAGAGTTAACAAAGACTAATCCGGATAATCAGGAGGTTCGTCTTATTCTTGAGAATCTCAAAGAAGGTAAATCACCATTTGCTGATGCTACACCGCCAATTGACAATACACCAGAAAAGAGAAAGAATCTTCCTGTTGATGAAAAACAAACAGAAACAAAGACAAAAAAGTCACAACCATAGTTATAACGAAAGTTTAATATGGTAAAAAGGTTTATAAACCTCTTCGGAAAAGAGATTATCGGTCTCCATGAGGCGGCTTATCTCCTGGCTTTCTTTGCTGTTTTATCCCAGATTTTGGCTCTTGTAAGGGATAAGCTACTGGCTTACAGTTTTGGAGCTGGTCACTTGTTAGATATCTATTATGCGGCCTTTCGTATTCCTGATCTGGTATTTGTTTCTATTGCTTCGGTTGTTTCTGCTTCAGTTCTGGTACCTTTCTTTATTGAACATACAGATCAGGATGGAGATAAGGGTAGACAGTTTATTGATAATATTTTCTCGGTATTTTTCATTGCTGTCGTGATCGTTAGTGTGATCGTTTTTTTCTTCACTCCAACCTTAGTTAGATTCTTACTTCCAGGATTTATAGAAAGCTCTTCTTTTTTGGAAATTGTTATTGCGACCAAGATTCTCTTACTCTCCCCAATCTTCTTAGGACTATCAAACTTTTTTTCTAGCATTACTCAGATGCATAAAAGATTTTTAGTCTATGCCCTAAGTCCACTAGTTTACAATGTTGGGATAATTTTAGGAATTATCTTTCTCTATCCGATTTGGGGTATCAATGGGCTGATTTGGGGTGTGGTGATCGGAGCTTTCTTACACATGGTTATTCAAGTACCTTTCATTTTAAAAAAGAATCTTTTTCCAAGACTACGAGTCAATATTGATCTATCTTCTATTAAAAGAGTTGTGTTAACGTCTTTGCCTAGAACCATTGCCTTATCTGCCAATCAGTTAGCTTCATTTTTTCTCATTGCCCTAGCTTCTTTGATGGCTCACGGCTCAATCTCTGTCTTTAATCTAGCGTTTAATCTGCAATCAGTACCACTCTCAGTTATCGGTGTGAGTTATTCTTCGGCCATATTTCCAACCCTATCGAGATTTTTTGTGAAAGGAGAGACCAATCTTTTCTTAGGTAAGATGATAGAATCTGCCAGGCATATCATTTTTTGGTCTATTCCGATTACCATTCTTTTTGTTGTTCTGCGTGCTCAAATAGTACGTACTATTTATGGAGCAGGAGAATTTGACTGGTCTGATACGAGACTCACCGCAGCCACTCTTGCCATCTTTATTTTTTCGGTAGTAGGACAGAGTTTAATTCTCCTATTTATCAGAGCTTATTATGCTGCCGGTAAAACCAAGAAGCCTTTAGTTATGAATGTGTCATCTTCTTTGTTGATTGTGCTCTTAGGGTATGTTTTTACAAAGGCTTTTTATGCTTATCCTACCTTTGCTTTTTTTCTAGAAGAAGTTTTTAAAGTCTCAGACCAAGTTGGAACCGCAGTTCTTGTTCTCCCCTTAGCTTATTCTATTGGAGTTCTGGTCAATACTTGCTTACATTGGTATTCATTTGAAAAAGATTACCCTGGTTTTACTAAACCTGTGATCGCTACTCTTTTCCAGAGCTTTTCTGCTTCGGTAATTATGGGATACGCTACATTTTTGTCTTTGCGTTTTTTCAATCTATTCTTTTCTCTGGATAAGGCTTGGGGAGTGTTTTTGCAAGGTTTCTGTGCGGGTATTGCGGGTATTATTGTAGGTATCATAGTTTTGATTTTACTTAAAAATAAGGAAATTAGAGAAGTGTGGGATACACTACATCACAAAATTTGGAGATCAAAAATCATTGTTCCAGACCAAGAATCTCTTTAGTTTTCAGTCATATTCTGTTAGTATAGGTCTCACTCATGAATCCACTGAATATACGCAATTTTAGCATCATTGCCCACATAGACCATGGAAAATCGACGCTTGCCGACCGCATGCTCGAATTTACTAATACCATAGAAAAAAGGAAGATGCAGGAGCAGGTTTTGGATAGTATGGAATTGGAGCGAGAAAGAGGGATTACCATCAAAATGCAACCAGTACGCATGAAGTGGAAAGACTACGTTTTTAATCTCATAGATACTCCAGGACACATCGACTTTTCTTATGAGGTTTCTAGAGCCTTGAAGGCTGTAGAAGGCTCCATTCTCCTTGTAGACGCTACCCAGGGTGTCCAGGCACAAACTCTCACTACTCTAAATATGGCAAAGGAATCAGGGCTCAAAATCATCCCAGTCGTCTCAAAAATAGATTCTCCTTTGGCTAGGGTTAATGAGGTGATTCACGAGGTTTGTGAATTACTGGGCTGTGAAGAAGGAAATGTCCTCAGGGTTTCTGGTAAGACTGGTGAAGGGGTCTCTAATCTTTTAGATGAAATTATTACTCGTGTTCCTCCACCAAAAGCGATTGACGAAACAAAAGAATTTCGCTCACTAGTTTTTGATTTTCAGTATTCCAATCATAAGGGCGTGATTGTTTATGTTCGTGTTATGAGTGGTAGTGTCAAACGTCACGATCAGCTTTTGTTTAAAATTTCAGATGAGAAATTTCAGTCACTTGAAGTAGGTATCTTTGCCCCAGACGATACTCCGACGGAAACACTTAGTGCGGGAGAGATCGGCTATGTAGTAACAGGGATCAAACAACCAGGAATAGCTTCAGTAGGGGATACGGTCGCTTCTATACGTGATACCTTGCTACCTTTGCATGGATATATGAGTCCAAGACCTGTTGTCTGGGCTTCGGTTTATCCAGAAAGCCAAGATGATTTTCCATCTCTGCGGCAAGCTTTAGGTAAACTTTGTTTGTCAGATTCATCGTTTACACACGAAGAAGAATCGTCAGGAACTCTAGGGCGTGGTTTTCGTTGTGGTTTTTTAGGTATGCTTCACTTAGAGATTATTACGGAACGCTTGAGAAGGGAATTTAATCTAAATCTAGTTGTCACAATGCCAAGTATCACTTATCATGTTGAATTAAAAAATGGTAAAACCGTCATCGTCTATTCACCAGCTCTTTTTCCAGAAGATCATGACGTAAAGAAAGTCTTTGAGCCTCTAGTCAATATGAAGATAATTACTCCACCGCAGTATCTGGGAGTGATCATGCAATCAGTTTTTGATCATGAAGGGGAAGTTTCATCTACCGATAATTTTGGTGAAAATAGGACATCTCTTACTCTTGTCATGCCATTACGTGAATTGATGAGAAATTTTTTTGATGAAATTAAAAGTATTTCGTCGGGTTTTGCTTCTATTTCTTACGAGATCGGAGAATTGCGTGAAGCTCTCGTGGCTAAAATGGACATTTTGGTTGCGGACGAACCGGTCGTAGCTTTTTGTAAGGTAGTTTCTAAGCGTCGATTGGAAGAAGAAGCCAAAGCTACAGTAGAAAAACTTTACAAAATCTTGCCTCGTCAAATGTTTACTTTAAAAATCCAAGCTAAATCCCTAGGTCGTATCATTTCTTCCGAGACACTTACTGGAATGCAGAAAAATGTCACTCAACACATGTACGGAGGTGATAGAACTAGGAAAATGAAACTTTGGGAGAAACAAAAAGAAGGTAAGAAGAAAATGAAAGAGCTAGGGAGAGGAAATGTCAACATTCCCCAGGATGTCTTCATAAAAATGATGCGAGCCGACTAGTAACCAGCCATCGTTGGTACTAGGATGAGAACCATACTAACGATAATTAGGACACCGACAATAAACATCACTACTCGCATAGCTTTCTTAGTATTTTGGTGGAATAACATAGTAGGCAATAGTATACTATAGATACATTAAAATTCAATGCTTGAATCAAAAGAAAAGAAGAAAATAAGAAAGTTTTTATATTCTCCCCTAACCCTCATTTTTCTAGGCTTGATCCTTGTGGTTTTGGTCAGGGCGGGGTTGGGAGTGTATCATAAAGAGCGGGTAAGTAAGGAAAATTTGGAGCGTCAAAAAGTAGAGCTAGAGAAACTAGCTTTACGTGAGGAGAATCTGGCTCAATCCATTAATTATCTCAAAAGTGAAGAGGGAGTAGAAGCGGAAATTAGATCCAAGTTTCGTCTAGCCAAAGAAGGTGAATCGATGGCTGTAATTATTGATAATGAGGCTCCAACCACAACAACACCTCAATCTACTGTTTCCACAACCTCTGCTGGTTTTTGGGGAAAATTGCTAAATTGGTGGAGAAACTAAAGGTGGGTGTGATATAATGCATATTAATTATCATTAGTATTTTTTATATGGATCCAATACAAAATCCCGTGTCTAAAATTAATCCAACTTCTCCAACCCCAACTCCACCGCCAGCACCTCCTGTCGCCCCAATTTATACCCCACCAGTTTTTTCTACTGCCCCAGTACCTCACAAAACTAACCTAAAGAAAGTAATAGCTATTATTGTCATCATCGTAATTTTGGGTGCTGGTGGATATGTGGCCAACAGCGCTGGTTTGTTCACTTCTCCAGAAGAGAACTTGAAAAAAGCTTTCTTGTCTATGGACCAATTAACAACCCTTCATTCAGAGGTAACTATAGATATTGATTACAATCTCCCTGCTGGTACACAAACAGGTCAGTTGGTCATTACTGCGGATTCTGATGTGACAGACAAAGCCAACCCCTTGGTTGATGGTAAGATAAAATTTAGTGGATTAGGGTTGTTAGCAGAGGCAAATATGAAGCTTATCGGTAAAACCGTCTATTTTAAAATAGATCAACTTCCGATGCTCGCTGCTTCACCGATCCCAGTCTTGGGAAAATGGTTTTCTATCAGTGAAGATGATCTCAGAAAGTTAAATGAAGCTTACGGTCAAGATATCCCTTCTCTCCAAGCTTCTCTAGATAGGTTTAAGATTGATACTAATAAATATTCTGCTATAGAGGTTTATGAAAAGTTAGAAAAATATCAGGCGATAGAATCGGTTTCTAGTACTGGTTTTTCTTCAAATAATGGGTCTAAGATAAGAAGTTATGATGTGGTTATTAATAAAGAAGCTGTCTTCAATTTTATCATCGATGAACAGATGAAGTTAATGAAAGATTCTGCTAAATCTATTTCTCAAGAACAGATAGATGAGATGAAGAAGATTTTTCTTGAGGCGATAGATCTCGAGACCTTCACGGTTGATATCGGTGTTTTGGATGGACATATTCACGGAATAAAACTTATCGCAAATGTAAAGAATTCTTTAGGACAAGGTGAAAATCTAAACAAGCCTCTAGGACGTATCAGTCTCAAAGTGGACTATTCTGATTTCGGTAAAAACGTGTCTGTGGTCGCACCAGCAGAAAGCGAATCAATCTTCAATGTCATCTCTGCTTCTTTGGATAGTGCCCGTCAAAAGGGAAATGATGCAGCGATAAAGGCAAATCTTTCAAACATTAGGGCTCATGCAGAAATATTCTATGATCAAGGCAGATCATATAGTGGCATGTGTACCAAAAGTGAAAGTGTTGTGTCATCGCTTAGTTATATAAAGGATAAATCAAAATCAGTTACCACTTGCAAGGCAACAGCCCAGGCCTATGCGGTATCTGCTCTACTAGGAGACGGAACATATTGGTGTGTGGATTCAACAGGAGTTAATAAAGCCTTCAGTAAGGCTCCCACAGGAACTGTTTGTAAATAACTAATAAATATAAAATATATGAAAAAAATCACTATCTATTCAACTCCCACTTGCCACTTCTGTCATCTTGCCAAGGACTTTATGGATCAGAATAAAATTCCTTATACTGACTTTAATGTCGCCACTGATCTAGCAAAGAGAAAGGAAATGGTTGATAAGAGCGGACAACTCGGTGTACCAGTCATTGATATTGAAGGCTCTATTATGGTAGGTTTTGAAGAGGGGGAGTTTAGGCAGGCTCTCGGGATCTAAATAGGCCCCTGTAGTTCAATGGATAGAACGAACCGTTCCTAATGGTTTGATGTCAGTTCGATTCTGGCCGGGGGCACCACAATCAAAGTCGCATCATTTTCATCACTGGAATCTCAATAAAAACAGCCGACCCTTTCGAGTCGGCTGCGTGTTTTAAACTATTCATTTCCAAGGAACTTAGGCCATCCCGGGAAGTTGGAGTAAAAATTTTGAGGGTTACTTGGGAGTTTGCAGTCAACCCTGTAACGCTCAATATAATCATCCTTACCTCGGATACCAAGGTTCTTGGCTGCTTTGGAAGCTTTCCTCCAAGTGGAGTAGAACTCTTTTTCTTTTCGACCCAAGAATGGAATTCCTCCTGGGTAATCGGCGTAGAACAAGTCTGGCCGAGGAGGCAACTTGGGGTCAGACTTATAAGCACCCCTGAGGTATGCCTTGATGAACTTTATCCCCAAGTTTTGGGCAGCTTTCGAGGCCTCTTGCCACGTGGGGTAGTAATTCTTGAGTTGCAAGAACACGATCCAACCCGGAAAGTCCTCGTAATTTCGTGTCGGGTTGCTGGGTAGCCGGGGATCCTTCCGATACATATTGTGGTATTCAAGTACGCTACAGATACCCAGAATGATTGCTGCCTTTTGAGCTTCTTGCCATGTTAGGTAGGGTTCCTTCTTCAATATTCTCTCAAGTAGATCGGTTAAGCCAATCTTCCTTTCATGGAAGAGGACTTTTCCAATTTCCAGAGTTATTGGCTCGGAGTTTCCAACAGGCCTACGAGGTCTTTGGGCAGGTAGCAATTCTTTAACCTTACGGTACATTTCCTGGACAGCTTTGATTCGTTCGATGTTGGCTACGAAATCCAACACGATGACTTTGTCCTTACCTTCACTTTTCGTAAGACCCCGTCCGAGCTGTTGCAGAAATATGGTCCGCGAGGCTGTAGACCTCAAGAACACAATCACATTTGCTCGTGGAATATCGATTCCCTCGTTGAAGCAGTCAACCGTGATGACAGTGTTCAACATGTCTGACCGAAACATCTCAAGACGGATGTCGCGTTCTTTTTGTGGGATTTTCGAGTGGATAGTAAGACTGTCTGGAATGAGCCTGACCAACTGATCGCAATGATTGACTGACGAGCAGAAGATAATCGTCTTCGCATCTTTTATGCGACTTGTTTCCATAGCGATGATCCGAGCAATCTCCTTGTCTCTTTTCGGGACAAAGATCTGATGATTAAGAGCGGAAACGCTCCATTTCTTACCATCAATTTCCAGTATTTTTTTAATCTCGATTTCGTCAGTCAATATCCGATAATCGAGTGGAGTCAGATAACCAAGCGCTAGCGCTTTTTCAAGCGGAAGCTCAAAGACTGGCTTACCGTAAATCTCGGTTATGTCCTTCAGATCCATTCGGTTCGGTGTCGCAGTGATTCCAAGCAGAAACTTCGGCTTGAAGAAACGAATGATGGGGAGGTATGTTTCCGCATGGGAATGGTGACTTTCGTCAACAACGATGTAGTCAAACTCTTCGGGATCAAAGATGTCGATGTAGTTTCGCACCGTTTCGAACGATGAGAATAGGCAATCGACCTCATGAAAGTTTTTCTCTTTTCCATGAAAGAAACCGAATGTTTTTTCTTGGCCCAGGATCAACTCGAATTCACTCCGAGCTTGATACAGGATGTCTGTTTTGTGACAGAGGTAGAGTAGTCTGGTTTTTTTGCCACCAAGAAAACGTTTGAAGTCAAAGGCAGCCGTGATTGTTTTTCCCAATCTCGTTGCCATAACTACAAGCGCTCTTGTTTCGCCCATTGAGCGGGCATGGTTAATGCAACCGAGACATTCTCCTTGGTAGGTGAATGGGGTAATCATTTTTTGCTCCTATTTTGGGGGTTAAAATTGTCGAAGGACTAAAGAGTCCTATTCGAAAATTACATTGAAAACAGGTATTTGTCAATGGATGAAATGTGTGGTAGGATTTGGCCAGTTCGTTGAAAAATAAACCCCAACCCAATTATTCTTATGGAAACTAAAACACTTGTTGTTCCGGAATCCAAAGGTAATACTTTGGTTATTCCAACTAGCCTTGCCGCTCGCCTAAAGGGGAACGCATCGCTTATAATCACTTCGGCACAAAAACATGGTGCCATTTCGACCCGGGAAATTGCCGCGATCCTTCGACCTGGCAATGTCTCTGACCGAAATCAGTTGAAGTCCACGCTCGAATTACTCAATGGCTTTTTGACTGGAATCGGTTTATCGCTTGCAAGAGGACAAACCGATCTCGAAAAACGTCTGTTGCCTTTGCCGACCCCAGCCAGGAGGGCATACTTGAACTTGGAGTTCGGGCCGATTAAAGAAACAGACATCCAGTTGTTGAAAGCTCTTCAAGAAGATAATCAAGATTATGAATATTCCGAGTTTGGCCTCTATCGTGAGGTGACAAGGAGATTCCCACTACTTGATTACAAGCAAACTGTTGAGCTTTTCAAAAAAAGAGCCGAGGGTGACCTTGAAGCCCATTACCGTCTCATACTTCATAATCTCAAGTTGGTTTTTCACTGGGCTTTTAAGTTTCAAAACAGGGGTCTTGATCTTTCGGACCTTATTCAGGAGGGAATACTTGGTTTACTTCGAGCTGTCGAGGGATTCGATTGGACGCGAGGCTTTCAACTAAGCACATACGCCTCCCAATGGATACGCGCAAAGATAGATCGTGCTGTCAAAGACAAAGGCAGAACGATCCGTTTACCAGTTCATTTTTCTGAAAAACATCGCCTCATGTTGAACACCGCAGATATCCTGAATAGAGAACTGGGACGCGATGCTACACATGAGGAAATAGGCAAACGCCTGAATCTCCCAACTCGACTCATCTCAAAAATGTTTCGTGTCATCCAGGCATCAGAGACTGGATCAATTGACGAGATGGTTTCCAGTGACGATG
This sequence comes from uncultured Candidatus Saccharibacteria bacterium, assembly GCA_964357605.1. GTDB lineage: Bacteria > Patescibacteriota > Minisyncoccia > Phycocordibacterales > PALSA-1337 > CAIOGI01. The sequence goes on along the minus strand of CAYHLX010000013.1, from coordinate 1,003 downwards.
GTGAGTATAGTCAGCACAAGGCGATTGCAGACGCAAAAGCTGTGTCTCCTTCCAGTACCCTTGAGGCAAAGGAAGCTCTAGAGGAAACCGTTGCTGAAGTGAGGTCTCTACTTATCAAGCTCGCAACTCTTCCGAGTTTTGATGAACGCTACAGCAAGATATTCCGGATGCGATACGGCTTGGATGGAACATTCTTTGCTCGTCCCACTCTGGAGGATTGTGGTAATAAGTTTGGAGTTACGCGTGAACGCATACGTCAAATCGTCTTGATCTGCTGGCAACGTTTAAACGAGGCTGGCATAAAGGGCGATGAGGATTGGTTCATTGCGAAACTAAACCAAATTGAAGAGTTAGAGAGTGTCACAGGCACTCTGGCAAAAATCTAAAACACACCACTGGATCCTTGGGTCCGGTGGTTTTTTTATTTAGTAAACTTAATTTGAAATACGAAATACCCCCCCCCATTCCTCCCCCGACCCCTCCTGCGGGCGGGCAGAATTCAGAATCTCGCCGAATTTCAAAAAACATTTAGCCGAGGTTTTTCTAAATCCTTTTCCCCAAAAATCGCTTTAGCAAAACCGAGACCTTGTTTGAATTTAGATTTTCTGTCGGATTTCTAGTAAAATGAGTTCTAACCGAGTTTAATAAACACACAATTTTGCTTATTTAAGGCTTTTTGCTATACTCTTTCTACATGACTCCAGAAGAAAAATCGCTTCTTTTAAAGACCCATGAGCTTGCCGAAGAGAACAACAAGATTCTCCGCTCATTGAGGCGTAGTCGTAGAATCGGGATTATTATGACTGCTTTGTACTGGACGCTCATCATTGGATTGTCTTTGGGAGCCTTCTACTTTATCCAGCCATACATTGATTTCTTTGCTGGTAGTAGTGAGTCAGGAACCGATCTTAGTCAGACCCTACAAGATCTGTTGAAATAGTTTTTAAACGCCAAGGTAGCTCAGTTGGTAGAGCATTCCCCTGAAGAGGGAAGGGTCACCAGT
>CAYHLX010000012.1:19383-24978 GCA_964357605.1 uncultured Candidatus Saccharibacteria bacterium | reverse complement strand
ACTTGGGGTCGAACCAAGGTTTTCGCTTTCAGAGAGCGACGTCCTACCACTAGACTATCCCGCAATATAAGAAACAGTCCCTACAAAATACCCTAGAAATAGGTATTATTCAAGTCTTGATTTATTTTTATATTCATCTATACTCTACTTATTGTCGCCCTCCTGTGGGCAACGGAGATTCCCCTCAACAGCTTTCAGTTGTTGAGGGGTTTCGGCTTTTAAAAATAGTTTTGCGATTTTATCTTGAACAATTAGTAGTTGCTCATAAGGCAATGTCATCATAAATCTAATACATCTCTTTTTATCAAAGATTCTCATTTGAGATAGCACCATGACTCGATCTTCGTCGAATAATTTGAATTTAATACGGTAATAATTGATAAATATCTTACTTGAAGCTGGAATCCCAAAAAATGTATCGTTATTGATCTTTTTCACAATAATTACTGGTCTGGCAAAATTTTCCCCTTTTCCATCAATTTCAAAACCAATATTAACCCCTACATTCATAAGCCAAATAGCACCTTCTTGGATAAGAATATTTTTTACATCTTTCAAATCTGTATCCTTCTTTAATTTGTTCCAATTTTCAAAATCTTTAGTATATTCTTCCATCCTCCAACCATAGCAGACGGGTGATGAAGAAATACCTAAGAAATAATAAAATTTTGATAAAATTTAGGGTTACAAAACACTAAGTCCTCTTTGTCCATTCCCCAAACCCCATATAAGTATACTCATGCTCATCAATCCCTTGTGACATATAAATCTGATTGGTAGAAAAAATCTTCTTATCTTTTGGATCTAGTCCCAGTTCGTTAATAGCCTTATCAACTTCCTCCCATGATGAACTTTCAATCTCTAAATAAGGGTTCAAACGTGGCCAAATATCTATATCGAACTCAACAACTCCCTTTTTATAGCGAGTTCGTCGATTTTCCTGATAAAACTTATCGACCATCCCAATAGATCTAAGTATGGTCGCAGTTTGATCAAAATCACTCACCACTACCTCAACTTCTTCCATACCATCATCAGAGGCACTGCCGTCATGAGCCTTCATTCCCAAACGCTTTTTCCAAGTCAAAGTTACTCTGTCCCCCTCATCTCGCAAACGCAACCAGGCTCCTTTGTCGTGTAAATTTAAATCAGGAAAATCAAAAGTTATTCTTTTATAGAAAAATTCACCAACTTTCTTGGCCCCAATACTTTTCAACCTCTCCTCAATTTTAGGAACATCGACATCTAGAAATTTAACTTCGTATTCTTGATTCATATTATTTCCTCCTCCCCTTTGCCACCTTAATAAACTCGCTGAAAAGTGGGTGCGGTCGCAGTGGTCTCGCCAGAAACTCTGGGTGAAATTGCGTACCTAGGAAAAATGGGTGGGTCTCTCGTGGTAACTCCGCGATTTCCATGAGGGTACCGTCAGGAGATTTGCCAGAAAAGATTAACCCTCCTTGTTCAAGTTTTTCAATATATTTAGGATTCACTTCATAGCGATGTCGGTGTCTCTCCTTGATTGAACTAGTACCATAAGCACCCTCTGCCACGGAACCTTTCAGAAGTTTCGCTGGGTACAAACCAAGTCTCATGCTCCCACCGTAATTCCCCTCGGCAATTTTCTTTTTTTGATCAGGCATAATGTCAATCACCACATAAGGAGCCTTAGGATCAATCTCAGCTGTATGAGCCCCAACAAAACCCAGAACATTACGAGCATACTCTATCGTCATAAGTTGCATCCCATAACAAAGACCAAAATATGGAATTTTATTCTCTCTAGCGTAACGAATCACATTTAACTTACCCTCAATCCCCTTCTCGCCAAAACCACCAGGCACAATGATCCCATCATACTGATCTAGACTAGAATAATCAGGGCTAGAAACTTCAAAATCAGCAGCGTTGATCGCCTCTATCAACGGATGGGTGCTATTTTTATGAGCAGAATATTTAATCGCCTCTATCACCGAAAGATAGGAGTCGGTCAGGACAAAATCTCCAGTATTAAAATATTTACCGACAATCGCAATTTTCACTTCTTGATGATGATTTTTAACTCCCTTGGCAAATAGTTTCCAATCCTTAAGCCCTATCGCCGGTCGACGATCAATCTTCAGGGATTTCATGATAATTTCACCCAACTTATCTTTCTCAAAATTTTCTGGAACGTCATACACACTCTCAATATCCGGAGCAGAGATAACGTGGTCAGGATGGATATTTGAGGCAATCGCAATCTTTTCTTTTCTCTTTTTGTCCAAAGGCTTTTCGGCCCGAGCGATCACAATATCCGTCGTCACACCATATGAAGCTAGCTGGTGAATGGCATTTTGAGTCGGACGAGTTTTCATTTCTCCTAGCTTAGAAGGAAGGGGCAGGAAACTGACCATCACAAAAAGCACATCTGCGGGATTACGTATTTTCAAAACTCTGGCTGCTTCAATAAACATTATATTTTGATAATCACCGACCGTTCCACCAATTTCTACTATTGTAATGTCAGATTTATTTACTTTAGCTGAATGAATAAAACGATAGACTATTTCATCACGAATATGTGGTATCGCCTCAACACATTTACCTCCAAAACCTAGATTTCTTTCTTTTTCAATTACGTGCTTGTAAATCATCCCGCTAGTTACATAATCTTCATTGGTCAGATCTCTATTCAAAAATCTTTCATAGTTTCCCATATCCTGATCCGTTTCCAACCCTGAATTTAAAACAAAAACCTCACCGTGTTCGGTGGGGTTCATCGTTCCAGCATCAACATTTAAATAGGGGTCAACCTTTACTAGGTTTACAGAAAATCCCTTAGCCTGAAGCAGGGTGCCGATAGATGACGTAGCGATACCCTTTCCCACTCCGGACATCACCCCTCCGAGGACAAAAATATACTTGTGGTTGAACTTCTGTTTCTTCTCTGTCTTTCGTTTCTGTAATTTCGGTCGTTTCATAAATGTATTCTAGCAAACCTACCTAGACGTTCAAGTACCTTCTCACTGCAAGATAACTAGAAATGGCTCCGAGGACAATACCTGATCCCATGATGAGGACGAAAATCTGACCAAAATTCTTGATGAAATATCCTGAAAAAACATTGATCACTAAGCTAAAATCTTGAGCGCCTTGTATCCCAACAAACTTAAGGATAGCTTCGTCACTATAATAGGCAAAAAGGGCTAGAACAATGAGAGTAATTACTCCAGAAAAAATACCGTACATAATCCCAGAAACTACAAAAGGACCTCTGATGTAGGTATTGGAAGCTCCAACCAGTTTCATCACCGAGATTTCGTCTTTGGCAGTATAAATAATCAAACGAATGGTATTGAAAGTAATAATCACCGCCACGATCACCAGGAGAATAGCTAGTCCTGTACCAGCTCTTTCCACGGCCGGAATGATTCGTCCCAATCTGTCTATCACCAACTTGTTCTGATTGTAATTGACCTTGTCGACAATACTCACCCCGCTCTGTGAAAGAGAATTTTTGCTATCTAAAAAACGAGCGATACCCGCATATTGGGATGGTTCCTTAGCTTTAATGTTCAAAACAGCCGGAAAAGGATTGTCCCCTATTTCTTCAAGGCCTTGTAAGATGAGAGTATTATCTTTCCATTTCTCTTTGAAAGCTTCAAGCTCTTGTTCACGAGAAATATATTCGACCTTATCTACCTCTGGTAAATCTTCAATGGTTTTTTTTAGGGAAACAATATCTGACTCTGGAGCATTTAGAGTAAAGTAAACATTGATATCAACTTTACTCTTGACTTCCTCAATCAGAGAATTACCAAAAGCACTGCCAAAAATGAGGGCTCCAAAAGAAACCAAGGAAAGAGTAAGAACGATCACCGCTGCAAAAGAAAGAAAGCCATTTCGCCAAAAATTAACAAATCCTGTTCGAGCTATTCTTTTAAAATGGGTAAATATCATTTTATTAAATTATAGTATATATTTTCCTTCTTTGTCGTCCCGGATCACCTTACCTTTTTCCATGGTGATTACCCTACCACCAACCGCATCCACCGCCCCCTTGTTGTGAGTGGTGAGCATCACTGTCGTGCCTAGTTCATTGATTTTCTGTAGAATTTTGATGATTTCGTAGGTGTTGATGGGGTCGAGGTTACCAGTCGGTTCGTCAGCAATAACAATATCCGGTTGATTGACAATGGCACGCGCAATCGCCACTCTCTGTTTCTCTCCTCCAGATAATTCATGAGGAAAATTCCAGATTTTGTCTCCTAGATCTACAAGTTCTAGTACATACGGCACATCTGATTTCACCTCCTTGTCACTCCTACCTGAAGCTTCCATCGCAAAAGCGATATTCTCATAGGCAGTTTTGTTTGGAATAAGTCTAAAATCCTGAAAGACTGTTCCTATTCTGCGACGAAGTTTCCCCATCTCTCCTTTTTTGAGACGATGGATGTTTTTTGATTCAAAGAAAACCGAGCCTTCGGTAGGATAATCTTCAGCGATAAGCATCTTCATGAGAGTAGTCTTGCCCGCTCCGGAATGACCGACAATGGTCACAAATTCCTTTGGCTGAACACTAAAACTAACCTCATCTAGAGCAATAGACTGGTCAGGATAGATCTTGGAAACCTTATCAAAATAGATCATCTGTTGATTATATCATATTGAGAAAGCTAAAGTCCTTTCTCTGCTTCCAAAAATTCGTCGAGTCCCCCTTCTAGCACATCTTCCACCTGCGAAGTTTCTACATTGGTCCGATGATCCTTCACCATTTTGTAGGGATGAAAAACATATGAACGGATTTGATTCCCCCATTCTATAGACGTAGTCTTGCTGATATACATTCCCTTTTCTTTGGCGACTCTTTCCTCCTCCATTCTTTTAAAAATTTTAGCACGGAGAATATCTAAAGCTTTTTCTTTATTTTGAGCTTGGGAACGCTCGGAGGTGACGTGGACGGATAACCCGGTTGGTGTGTGTACAATTCTCACGGCCGTTTCCCTCTTGTTTACATTCTGTCCTCCTGGACCACCAGATTTCGCTATAGAGATTTCCAGATCTTTTTCGGGAAGCTCTACATCTGCACTATGAACTTTTTCAAATTTTGGAATCACTTCAACCATGGAAAACGAAGTGTGGCGAAGTTGCTTGGCATTGAAAGGAGAAATTCTCACTAGACGATGAACTCCTGATTCATTTTTAAGGATGCCGTAAACACCCTTACCTGATATTTCTACCGTAATGTTTCTGTAGCCTCCATGATCATTAGTATTTTCGTGGATCACACTCATACCCCAACCTCTTTTTTCAGCTAGCTTTCGATACATTCTATAGAGAATGGAAGAAAAATCTTCAGCATCATCCCCTCCCGCCCCAGAAAAAATGGTCATAATAGCGTCACCCTTGTCGTACTTACCTCCTTTGCCCCCACTAGCCACTTCATCCTTTAAATCATTGAGTTCTTTGACCATGGCTTGGGCTTTGGCTTTGTCAGCCCAAAACTCCCCGCTCTGCATGAGAGTTTCTAGTTCTACTATTCTTTTCTTATGTTCATCCATAAAGATAGAGTACCAGAAATAGTCCTCGGAGCCAAAGCCCGGGATCGAACCG
>CAYHLX010000012.1:0-19373 GCA_964357605.1 uncultured Candidatus Saccharibacteria bacterium | reverse complement strand
CCGGGGACCCTCACTTTACGAAAGTGATGCTCTACCAACTGAGCTACTTTGGCGAATGTGAGTTATAATATATCACATGATCCAATTTGACGAGGACAAACAAAAAAGAAAGATCGGTGACCTTTTAAGACGAGAAGAGGAGGAGCTGGTCCAACTTCTCTCTGCAAAATACGGAGTAGATTATGTAGATCTCACTATTGTTTCCATTAACACCGACGCCTTGAGACTTATTGATGAAAAAACGGCCAAAGAATTCAAAATGGCCGCCTATGCCCTAATAGATAAGAAAGTTAAGGTAGCCGTCAGAAATCCAGAAAATCCAAAAGTTCAAGAAATACTCAGTACCGTAAAAGAAAAAGGTTTTGAACCAACCATATATATTACCTCTACCGCCAGTCTAGAAAAGGCTTGGGGTGCCTATAAAGATCTTTCTTTTGCTTATGAGTCCAAAGCTGGTTCCCTAGAAGTCTCGAGTGAAGAGATCACTGCTATTGTAAAAAAAGCCCATAGCCTCCCTTCTATTATCTCTATACTAGAAAACACTCTTTCTATGAAAAAGAGTTACCGGGTCTCGAGAATTCTGGAAACTATTCTTGCTGGAGGTTTGGCTACTGGAGCTTCTGACATCCATATTGAGCCTGAAGAAACATATATTAGACTGCGCTATCGTCTAGACGGTGTCCTAGTGAATGTTTTGAATTTTGACTTTGAAACTTACAATCTAGTGCTTTCAAGAATAAAGTTACTTTCAGGACTAAAGTTAAATATTAAAAAAGACTCACAAGATGGGCGCTTCAGTGTTCATGTGGGTACTGATGATATAGAAATACGTACCTCAATTCTCCCCGGAGCTTATAGCGAATCAGTGGTGATGCGTCTACTTAACCCAAAAAGTATTGGGGTGCCACTGGAACAGCTTGGTATTCCCTCCAAACTCCTTTCCATTCTTTTAAAAGAAGTAGAAAAACCAAACGGCATGATCCTTACTACTGGACCAACTGGATCTGGAAAAACCACCACCCTCTATGCTTTCTTAAAAAAGATTCACAACCCTACGGTAAAAATCATCACCATCGAAGACCCTATCGAATACCACTTGCCTGGGATTGTACAAACCCAGGTCAATGATAAAGGCTATACCTTTTTAGAAGGACTCCGAGCAGCTGTGAGACAAGATCCGGATATTATCATGATTGGTGAAATTAGAGATAGCGAAACAGCGGCTATTGCTATCAATTCTGCCTTGACCGGACATCTCGTCTTTTCTACTCTCCACACCAATGATGCCGCTGGGGCTTTCCCCCGCTTGATTGACTTGGGAGTCAATTCTAAAATTCTCTCTTCAGCTTTGAGTATTTCTCTAGCCCAACGTCTTGTAAGAAGACTTTGTCCTGACTGTAAAAAAGAAATTCCTCTGGAAGGAGAAAACTTGGCGAGAGTGGATCGAACATTAAGCTCAATAATGGATAAAACCCAAGTACCGACAAAAGAAAGGGCTTTGAACAAGATTTGGATGCCAGTTGGATGCGATAAATGCAATCATACTGGATACAAAGGGCGAATTGGTATTTATGAAGGGATTGTGATGAATCAAGCTATGGAAAAAGTGACAGAGTATGGATCCAGTGACCGAGAAATCGCCGCGGCCGCGGCTCCGCAGGGTATTCTCACTATGGAACAAGATGGTATGATAAAGGTCTTACAAGGAGTCACCTCCCTTCCCGAATTGGAGAGGGTAATAGAATTAAAAGTAGAATAATATGAGTACTAATAATTTCAATACCGAATTTGATAGGTTCAAAGGACAACTTGATAAAGACGAGCATGATTTAAAAGAGGCCCAAGACAAACTTCGACAAACTGAAGAAGAAATAAAAACTTTGAGAATAACTATCGACGAAAGTAAGAAAAAACTTAGTCAGGATGAAAATCAACAAAGGGAATTTAAGAGACAGGTTGAGAAACTCCACCAAGATCAAATCAGACATCACGCTGAAGTAGAGAGACTCTCCAGGTCAAATAGAGAAAGGCTAGAAAAAAGCGGCGCAAAAGATATAAAGCCACATTATCTATAGTTAGGAATTAGAAAAAATCGACTGTCAATTGAACTTTATTTAAAGAGGAGTACCATTAATCCTAGGGAATCAAGCGAGGAAGGATCGGATGCATGAATCTCTAAGCAATACTTTCAATGCGATCACCAAAAGTTAAACGGAACCCCGAGGATAACCCCAGTAATATGCACGCGGGGTGATAAACCAGAACGTCCTCAATGTTTCGTCAGATAACTAGAGTAAACTAGCTATATTGCTTAGAGATTTATGAATCTGATAAGTGTTATACTGGAACTGTCTTACTTAAATGTAAACAGCGATAGCTTAGCATACTTTACTTACTATGTCAATAGAAGACAATAACAAACCCCGCAACAAAGCCAAGGAAGAAAGCAAGGAAACTGGTTATCTTGACCAGACTTTAAGGCCGACTAAATGGGCGGAATATGTCGGTCAGAAAAATATCAAGGACAATTTACATATACTTTTAACCGCCGCCAAAGAAAGAGAGCACCCTCCAGAACATATCCTCTTCTACGGACCACCAGGGCTCGGAAAAACCACTCTAGCCCACCTCATCGCCAAGGAGACTAGCACCCAAATGAAAGTCACTTCTGGGCCAGCCATCCTCAAGGTTGGAGATCTAGCTTCAATTCTCACAAATCTCTCTCCTGGCGATATTCTTTTTATTGACGAAATACATAGACTCAACAAAGCCATAGAAGAAGTGCTTTACCCAGCCATGGAATCTGGAAACCTGGATATTATTATTGGCAAAGGACCATCAGCGAGAACCATTCAATTAGAACTCCCCTCTTTCACTATGATTGCAGCGACAACTCGTATCGCCATGATCTCTTCACCCTTACGCTCTAGATTTTCTGGTGGAGTCTTTAAGCTTGAATTCTACACCGAGGACGAAATAGGAGAGATAATCAAAAGATCTGCAAAAATACTTGAGATTGATATACATGATGACGCTGTCAGAGCCATTGCATTACGTAGTCGCTTCACTCCCAGAACTGCCAACTATTTCTTGAAACGATGTCGAGATTACGCCCAAATACACAAAACTTCATTATCAAAAGAAGTGGTAATCAAAGCTTTAACAATGTTAGGAATCGACGAGTTGGGATTAAATGGAGCAGATAGAGATATCTTGAAAATTATGATCAACAAGTTTGGGGGCCGGCCAGTAGGACTCAACACCATCGCCGCAGCTCTTTCAGAAGAGCAAGCGACGATAGAAGAAGTTTACGAACCGTATCTCATTCAACTAGGGCTGTTAGAAAGAACGAGTAGAGGCAGAATTCCGACAGAGAAAGCTTATGAGCATTTAGAATTATCAATTAAAAATTAAAATAAACATATGTCCGGACATAATAAATTTTCAAAAATCAAACACCAGAAAGCTAAAAATGATGCTCAGAAGAGTAAATCTTTTGGCAAGCTCGTCAGATTCATCACCGTAGAAGCCAAAAAGGCTGGAGGAAATCTAAAGTCCCCAGGCCTAGCCCTCGCAATTGAAAAAGCTAAGAAAGAGAATATGCCAAACGATACCATTGATAGAGCCATCAAAAAAGCGACTATAGACAATAGTGCTACTATGGAAAATATTACTTATGAAGCCTATGGTCCGGGTGGAATAGCAATACTTATTGAAGCCCTTACTGATAATCGTAATAAAGCGGCCCAAGAAATCAAAGCCATCCTTGTGAGACATGAATCAGAATTAGCTGCACCAGGAAGCGCCTCTTGGGCCTTTACCAAAACACCCGAAGGAATGAAAGCCAATATGACGATGCCCCTAGAAGACGCTGATATAGAAAAACTTCATTCCCTCGTAGAAGCTCTAGAAGAAAATGACGAGGTGCAAGACGTTTACACTAATGCCGAATAAATATGAAAGTTTTAGGAATAGATCCTGGATATGATCGGATGGGCCTGGCTGTCATAGAAAAAAATCCCAAACAAAAAGAATGTTTAATCTATTCTGATTGCCTACAAACTTCTTCTAAAGATTCTTTTTATATTAGATTGGAACAAGTTGGATCGGAAATATCAAAAATTATTGAAAAATACGAACCAGATATTCTAGCCATAGAATCACTTTTCATTACCAAAAACCAAAAAACGGCCATGAGAGTGAGTGAAGCGAGAGGAGTCATCATGTACGAAGCAATCAAACATGGAATAAAAGTGTGTGAATACACACCCCTTCAAATAAAAGTGGCGGTAACTGGCTATGGATCAAGTGACAAAACTCATGTCATAAAAATGATTCCTCTTTTGGTTAAATTGCCTGAAAAAAAGGCCAGAGATGACGAATATGACGCTATCGCCGTGGCTCTTTCTTGTCTCGCTTCAGAGGGAAAAAGTTTTCCACAGAAGTAGCTATTTGCAAAAAAAGCGAGCTTTTGTTACAAATATGCAATCGGAAAGCAGAAGCTTAAAAATATCAAAAATATTTATGCCAAAAACAAAAGCCACTGAAGTAAAAAATAAAAAACCTGTTGAAGAAGAAAAAATTGTAGACATCGACACAGAAGAAAAGGATGGTGATTTAGAATTGATCCCAGGAAGTACTGAGGAGGGTGATGAAGAACTCGAGGATGATGCTATTCTTGATGATGATGAAGTAGATCCCTTTAAAGACAAGTGGGAAGAGTAGTAAAAAGAGTGGCTTAGCCACTCTTTTTACTTTAATGTTATTTTTACAAAACGTTTCTTACCAATACGGAGAGTCATTTCCTTTTCTATTTTTAAATAGGGGTCACTGATTATCTCGTCGCTTCCCACCACAGAAACAGCCCTACCTTCTACAAGTCTTTTCCATTCAGAGTTTGATTCTACTATCTTTGATTGCACCACCAAATCTTTCAGGTGAGTACCGTGCGAGGTCACGATCTCCATCACATCTTCTGGAACTTCCCCTTTTTTAAAAGTATTAACAAAACTTATAGCGGCCTTTTCAGCCCCTTCCTTTCCATGAATCATTTTTACTATTTCTTTAGCTAGGTTAACTTTGTATTCTTTGGGATTTGAACCTCGAGCAATTTCGGCTTCCATTTGTTTTACCTCAAACATTGGAAGATCTGTACAAATTTCAAATCCAGGAATGATGAGGGCGTCAGACCAACTCATAACCTTTCCGAACATATCTTCTGGTGTTTGATCTAGACTCACCATGTTACCCTCAGTCTTACCCATCTTCACACCGGTTGAATCTGCTAGTAACTTAGTAGCTATAACGAATTTTTCTTTATTCTTTAGAGATTTCATAAGATCTCTTCCTGTTAGCATGTTGAATGTTTGATCGTTTCCACCAATTTCTACGTCCACATCCATCGCGACAGAATCATACCCCTGCATTAGTGGGTATAGAAATTCATGTATATAAATAGGTTTATTTTCCTCAGTACGACGTACAAACATGTCTCTTTTTAGCATCTGATCCACTGTCATCTGTGAAGCCAATTCAAGTACATTCTCAAAATTCATCTTTGCCAACCATTCTGAATTAAACTTTAATAGTGCCTTGTTTGAACCAGAAAAAGAAATGAATCGTGACGCCTGCTTTTGATATTCTTTGCAGTTTTGTAGAACCTGTTCTCTTGTAAGTTTTTTCCTCGTGGCAGATTTATCACTAGGATCTCCGATAGTAGCGGTAAAGTCTCCAATAAGAAGAATGATTTGGTGTCCTAGTCTCTGAAACTCGGCCATCTTTCTTAAAGGGATTAGATGCCCTACATGTAAAGTTGGTCCTGTAGGATCAATTCCTAAATAAAGAGTCAGTTTCTCCCCTTTCATTAACTTTGATTTCAAAAAGTCCTTATTAGGGAAAATAGCCTCTACCCCACGCGAAAGAAGCTCATCTATTTTCTTTTCGTCAGTTATGATTGTGGGTTTTTTAGCACCAAACATGCACATAATCTAACATGTATGGTACAATTTTGCTATGTTGCACCGTAGCCGTAATCCACGAAAACCTTGGTGGAGAAAGCATTTAAAGGGATTGATCCTTTTTTGTTTATCTATTTCTTTTATTGTCCTTGGCATTGCCGCTTTATGGTTTTCTAGTTTAAAAATACCAGATTTGAGTGTCTTTGAGGCTAGAAAAGTAGCCGAATCCACAAAAATATATGACCGAACAGGAAAAATACTTTTATACGATGTCCATAGTGACGCCAAACGTACGATTATTGCTTTTGAAGATATCTCTCAAGACATCAAGGATGCAACTATAGCCATAGAAGATAATGAGTTTTATTTTCATAAAGGGATTAAGCCGACAGCCATCCTTAGAGCTGTTCTTGCTGATATCGCAGGAGGAGGCCTTTCACAAGGAGGATCAACTATCACTCAACAAGTTATTAAAAATTCAGTTTTAACCACAGACAAAACTATTACTAGAAAAATAAAAGAGTGGGTTTTAGCCTTGAAACTTGAAAAGGTTTTTTCTAAGGATCAAATTCTCTCGATATATTTAAATGAATCGCCCTACGGCGGCAATCTCTATGGTGTAGAAGAGGCTAGCAAAACATTTTTTGGCAAATCAGCTCATGACGTCACTTTGGCCGAAGCCGCTTATCTAGCCGCCATCCCTCAAGCTCCAACTTTTTACTCCCCTTACGGCAAGAATCTAGAGAGGCTTGAGGTAAGGCAGAAACTTGTCTTGAGTAAAATGAGAGAGAATGGGTTTATTGATGAGACGCAGTATGGAGAAGCTTTATCCGAAAAAGTTACTTTTCTTGAAAAAAATACTGTTGGTATTCGAGCCCCTCATTTTTCTTTGTATGTAAGAGATTATCTGATAGAAAAATATGGCCAAGATGCTGTAGATAAGGGGGGTCTCACTGTTATTACCTCCTTAAATTATGAGATGCAAGAAAAGGCTGAAAAAGTGATCCGTAAATTTTCCCCTAGTCTGGAATCACAATTCAACGCAAGCAATACCGCCCTAGTTGCCATAGATCCAAAGAGTGGAGACATCCTCACAATGGTGGGTTCCAAAGACTATTTCAATAAAGAGATTGACGGTAATTTCAATGTGGCTACTGCTTACAGACAACCTGGTTCTACTTTCAAACCTTTCGTCTACGCTACGGCTTTCATGAAGGGTTATACTCCCGAAACAGTCCTTTTTGATGTTAAGACAGAATTTTCAACCCAATGTACTCCTGAAGGACTACCTAAACCTGGCGTAGATTTAAAAACCTGCTATTCTCCTCTCGAATACGACAACATTTACGAAGGGCCAGTAACGATTCGTCATGCTTTGGCTCATTCTAGAAATATTCCGGCGGTTAAGGCTCTTTACTTAGCTGGTATAAAAGATTCTATCTCCACAGCAGAAGCTATGGGAATCACTAGTTTAAGAGATCCTGATCGTTATGGTTTAACTTTAGTTCTTGGGGGTGGAGAAGTATCCCTTTTGGAATTAACTAGTGCTTACGGAGTCTTCGCTAACGATGGTGTGAGAAACAAATACAGATCTATTTTAAAAGTGGAGGATAATACTGGTAAAGTATTGGAGGAAGCACGTAACGATCCCAATCAAAGCATCCCTCCACAAATTGCTAGGCAGGTCTCAGATATTCTATCTGACCCCAAAGCTCGTCTGTCATACCTAAACCCTCTCATAGACGCTCTGGGTGGCAAGCAGGTGGCAATGAAAACAGGAACAACAAATGATTACCGTGATGTGTGGATTGTGGGATATACTCCTGGAATTGTTGTTGGAGCCTGGGCTGGGAAAAATGACAACACTCCTATGGACAAAAAAGTTGCTGGGCTCATCATTGCCCCAGTTTGGGGAGCTTTTCTTGCAGAGATTAACAGTTCTATCCAAAGAGAATATTTCAAAAAGCCAGAATCAACTTCACAAGATATAAAACCTCCCTTACGAGGTATTTGGAAAGGTGGTCTATCTTACAAAATAGACACCCTTTCAAAAAAATTAGCAACAGAATACACCCCTCCAGAACTAACAGAAGAAACTATTCTAAATGGTGTTCATTCCATTCTTCATTGGGTAAAAAAAGAAGATCCTCATGGAGAAATTCCCCAAAACCCTCAAAATGATTCACAGTATGATTATTGGGAATTAGGTGTGAGAAAATGGTTTGATGAATGGAAAAAAACCCACCCAGAGTTTGTTGAGACGACCTACATTACCATACCAACAGAAAAAGATGATATTCATGTGCCAGATAATTTTCCAATAATTTCGATCTCTTCCCCACTACCTGGATCAGTGCTAAAAATAGGATCCAAAATATCTGTTTTTTACAGCACCACGAACAAATTCCCCTTAAAAAAGATAGAGTTGTATATAAACGATAAATTAATTTCAACCTCAGAGCAAAGTCAAATAAATTTTAATTTTTATCCCAAAGAACTAGGTTTAGCAATAGGACAAAATATCATCAGGGTTGTAACTCATGACTCTATGTTTAATAGAGGAGAGGCCTCTGTTGATATCACTCTAGAAGAATAGGCTATCTTAAATCGACGATCGTAACCCCCCTTACCAAACCTTTTAGTTCCTTGAGGATGGGTTCCTTTTTAATATAAATTTCATTCTTCATTGTTTGGTTTGATTTTATATTAACAACACCATTAGAAATAGAGATGTCTTTTGTTTCAATTTGTACTTTTGTGTGTTTCTTGATTATTTCCACAATCCTGGAATAGTTATTGATCTGGATGACCGCCTTATTTCTAAAACTATCAAAAAATTGACCTATACCATTCATAAAACTATCTGTTCATTGGCATTACGAGATAACGAAAGGTTTGATCTGAGACTGGATTTATGACCATTGGTTTATTGAGGCCACCAAAACATAGAGTAACACTATCTGAGTCTATGGACTGAAAAGAATCTATGATGTATTTATAGTTAAAATTTATCTCTAAAGCATCCCCAGTAACAACCGCTTCTAGGGAGGTGATATTTTCTCCGACATCGTTGTTTTTAGTCCTTATTTCGCATTTATTTGAGCTTGGGTTGATTTTTACATTAACCTGGTTGAACTTATCAGAAAAAATATTTGATAGCTTTAGAGCGTTTATAAGGTCTTGTCTGAGAACTGTAGCCTCGGTTATGTAAGATTTTGGAATTATCTGTTTATAATCAGGAAAGGAACCATCTATGACACGGGAAATAAGAAAAATTCCTTTATAGATAAAAGATATTTGATTCTTGTCTAAATTTACCTCAACATCATCGTCTATATTTTCTAAAACCCTCATAATTTCTGGGATGTTTTTGTGTGGAATGAGAATTTGCCCAAAATCTTTATCTTTTTTTGTTTTAATCTTCTTTTCAGCAAGTCTAAATGAGTCTGTGGCCACAAAAACAACATACCCATCTTCACAGTAAACAAAAACACTTGAGAGTTCTGGTTTCACACTAGAGACTGATGAGCTATACCAAACAGACTTCAACCCCTTAACGAACTCTACCCCATTAATCATGAAGGTCGTACCAGAAGAAACTCGTGGAATACTTGGAAAATCTTCATGTGGAAGTGTTTTTATTACTCCAGAACCTCTAGAGGTTCTTATCTTTAAATTTCCTTGATCAAGATCGAGTTTAATATTCTTATCAAATTCATTTAGCCCACCAACAAAAGAAGCTAGGGTGGATCCTGGAACAGTGGCCGATCCAGCTTCCTCGGTTTTTGCTGGAATTACTATTTCTATACCAAGATCGAGATTGGTAGCTTTTATTGTAAGGGTATTATTTTTAGAGGCCTCAAGAAAAAAGCAAGAAAGAACTGGTAAGGTCATGTGTTTACCAACAATTCTTTCTGCTAAGACTATCGCTTCTTTAATTTTTTCTTGTACACATTCTATTCTCATATTAGTTCTTTATTTTATATAAATACTTATTGTTATTATTAGTCCTGTGGATATGGTGATAAGTTGTTTTTGTCTATGTTTTTGAAGGTATTTTTAAATTTGTTTTTGTTGATAACTTCCTTCTAATTTTTAATAACTTTTTCTTTTTAAAATCAATACCTGATTTATTCTCTTTTTATCACCAACCTCTCAACATATTTCTTCCAACCTTTCCACATACTTACCAACAACTTATCTACAACATCGCCCTGATTTGGGTGATCTCTTCCATTAAAACTGGGTTTGTTTTTATATCTTCCTTAACTTTCTCACAGGAATGAATAACTGTTGTGTGATCTCGACCTCCCATTTTCTCCCCTATTGAAGGAAAGGAAATGCTCAAATCCTCTCTTAAGATATACATTATCACTTGTCGAGGTTTAACCACTTCTTTCTTTCTGGTTTTGTCATAAACACTCTCTTCTTCTACATTATAAAATTCAGAGACAATTTTGATCACATCCTTGATAGAAATATTCTTTTTTGGTTTAGTGTTGTTTTTGACGAGATTTTTAATTTCTAAAAGAGAAAGTTGTTTATTTTTTAATTGTGTTTGGCAAACAATAGCATTGACTACCCCTTCTAATTCTCTCACATTTCCCTCTATGTTGGTTGCTAGGAATTCCAAGATCAGAGGTTCAATAATAACTCCCAAACTCTCACTTTTTGTCCTTAAAATAGCAACTCTCGATTCAAAATCAGGAGCGGGTATCTCTATAATCATTCCGGCATTGAATCTGGATTTTAATCGATCCTCAAGTCCAGGTATAAAATTTGGGTGTTTGTCAGAAGAAAAAACCAATTGGCGGTTACTTTCATGGAAAGTATTAAATAAGTGGAAAAACTCTTCTTGAAATTTGTCTTTTCCGGAGAAGAACTGGATATCGTCCATAATTATGACGTCATACTTTCGATATTTCTCTTTGAATTTTTGAGCTTGCTGACTTTGGAGAGCATTGAGATATTCTGAACCGAATCTTTCAGATGTTAGATAGAAAATCTTTTTCTCCGGATGATCTTTTTTGATATGGTTCCCTATCGCCTGTATTAGGTGTGTTTTCCCATGCCCAGTGTTTCCATAAATAAAAAGCGGGTTATATGAAGTTCCCGGAGCTTTAACTACAGTTCTGGAAGCGGCATGAGCTAGTTCATTGAATGGACCAACCACAAAACTATCAAAAATATACCGAGGGTTGAGATTATCATCCTTATTTACGTAAAAATCGTTTAAAGGCATGGAGATGGTTGGGGTAGCTTGTATTTTCTTTCTCTCTTCCACTTTTTTCTTATCCGCGTCCTTTAAAATCACATATTCTAGAGCCCTCACTTGCTCATTCATTTGTCTCAAGGTCTTCAAAATGACGCCATGAAATTTTTTGTATAACCAATCTCTGATAAAAGGGTTCGGGACACCCAGAAAAACGGTTCCCTCATCTTGTTTTATAATGTACGTTCCGTTAAACCATGTAGAAAAGTTTGCTCTAGATACAGCCAACTCTATCTCTACCAGAGCACTCTCCCATAATTTGTTTAGATCGTTCATTTTTGTTTAGAGAAAGAGAAAGTAAAAAAATAAAAATAATACTACTAGTATATACTTGTTTAAAAAATAGCAAACTTGTGGAAAGTTTATAAATATGTTGATAAGTTGTGGATTATAGTATATAGTATCTCCACTATGTCATTTACATACCAACCAAAGAAAAGAAAGAGATCTAGAACCCACGGATTTCTGGTTAGAACAAAATCAAGCGGAGGACGCAATGTGCTTAAGCGCCGAAGGACAAAAGGTCGTAAAAAAATCTCTGTTTAAACATGCTCCCGAAACCCAAAAGGCTTTCTACTAAAGCCTTTAAGGAAATTATTGATACAGGTAAGTATCTACATAACCCCCTCTTCTTGTTTAGATCGGTTAGCTTTCAAGGACCAAGTAAGTTTTCTGTCTCAGTACCTAAAAAAGTGGCGAAAACAGCTGTTTTGCGTAACAAAATACGTAGAAGAATCTATTCTGTTCTAAATAAACTTTTTCCTGAATTTAAGGATGGTATACAAGCGATATTGATTGCTAAGCCGGATATTCTAAAAGCCTCTTTCAAGGAATTGTCTACTGAAATAAAGGAATTTTTTGGCAAAACAGGACTTTTGAAGTAAAATTACATCTATGTTCTCTTTTTTATATCATAATATTGTTTTTGATCCACTCTATAACGGCCTCATTTTCTTAATGGATATTTTTCCTTGGATGGATGCTGGTATCGCTGTAATTATCTTCACAATCGTTATACGCCTCATTCTCTTTCCCTTATCAAAGAAAGCTATTGTTACTCAAGTGCGCATGAGAGAGCTCGAACCAGAACTAAGGAAGATTCGCGAAACATTGAAGGATGACAAACAAGCTCAAGCTCTAAAGACAATGGCTTTATATAAAGAAAAAAAGGTCAGCCCCTTTTCAAGTTTTTTTGTTCTTCTTATCCAATTACCGATTATCTATGCGCTCTACTCTATCTTCATGAACGCCGGGCTTCCAGAGGTAAATGCTGACCTTCTATACTCTTTTGTGAAGATTCCAGTGGTGGACATGAACTTTTTGGGCATAGTAAATATTGGGACTAGTAACATAATTCTAGCTTTGATTGCAGCAGCAACCCAGTATTTTCAGCTACACTATTCTCTTTCATCTACTCCTCCCCCCGACTCTACTAAAGGAAGTCAGGCTGACATGGCTTACAATATGACAAAAAACATGAAGTATGTTTTTCCGGTCGTTGTCTTCATTATTTCATACAGTATTTCTGCCGTTGTCCCTATTTATTGGGCGATCAGCAGTCTCTTTACTCTAGGACAAGAACTTGTTGTTCGTCGTCATCTCGCGAAACATCAACCCCTCTAGTTTTTATTGATTTAAGTCTAGCGACCAAAGGCTCAAGTCGTTTTTATTTATAAAATAAAGAAAATTCTCTTTTGGATCAAGGGTAAGTCCCGTGGCGTCTATGAGTTTGTCAGACAGGTCAAGGAGATTGGCCAGAAGATGAACCTCCCCGGTGATGGTATCTAGATGCCAGATTTGGTCTATAAAGGAAACTGAACCTTTATACCAGTCATCTGGATATAGAGCATCTGGAATTTCTGTTGGAACGGCACAATACAGCTCATTTTTTCTGAGACTACTCCAAACACATTTTTCAGGTAAGGTTTTGAAAATTGTCTCCGAGGTAGTTCTGGTTGAGGTGTTGTATAAGAATGTCCCTATCGTTCTACCTGTTCTGTTTGAGAACATGAGATATTTCAGATCTACACTTGGTTTGGTGGTTAGTCCTACGACACCACCAAAAATTTTCTTGAGAGTACCGGTTTTGGTATCTAGAGAGTAGGTGTAACCAGAGGAAACTCCAGAAGCTTTGGTGGTGAGGATGATTGTATTTTCTTCTGGCCAAGAAACGGAAAGTTGAGTGAGTGGTGTATCTAGGATTTTGGTTTTTTTACTCTCATCAAACTGGGAGAGGTATCCTACCCCCCTTCCCTCCTCGATATTAAAGGTAAAAATCCTATCGCCTTTTGGGGAGACGGCTAACTCTTTTATGGTCGAGGATAGAAATTTGCCCTTAATTTCATACGGGGTTTTGTTTACGGTGTCTGTGCTGGTGCCACTTACTTTCCTTATTTCTGCATAAAAGTTTACAACAACATCGGTATCTTCTTTTATATATCTAAATACGGCGCTGGTGAGATTTTTGTTCCAGTAACTCTCATATATTCTAGGTAGAGTGGTGTTGGAGAGTTTTATTATTTCGGCTTCGTCCGCTCTGGCTTCGGACACATGTCCTGTTCCTCTGTCTACATACCTAACGAGAGTTGTACTAGCGGTAGTGCTCGCTGACATGCCTCCTATTGGTGTAGTGCTTATCTGTCGTAGGATAGGGATCTTTATTTCTTGTGATGGTGGAGGGCTGGTTGTTGTGGTGGTTGCGAGGCTGGAAAGAGTATCGGTGGGTGGGGTTACTGTATTTCTGACAAAGGGATTGAATCCCCTAGGATTCTCCTCGGTTTCGGTAAAAGGTACTGGTCGTCCTTCATATACGAGCCAGTAGTAAGATCCCCCAACAAAGATGAGGATGAGAAGAACTATTAAAGCTAAAAGTTTTTTGTTCATGGTTAAGGTTTTGCTTGCGTTGGGGTCAAGACAGATTGGATCATTGTAATTCTTTGTTTTTTTATTTTTTCGTAATCATTATACAGAACAGTATCTGTTTTTTTGTAACCTTCTGGCAATGTCTCTGGTTTTGAGTATGTGTTCAAAGATGCTTTTAGAGAATTACCATACTTTATTTTTTCCTGGCCACTAAATTTCTGATACGAAATTATGTCAGATACCAAATCCTCCTGCTCTTTTATCTGTTCTTTGTAGAAAGAAATCCTTCCTTTTAGGGCCTGAGCGCCTTCTAAGTCCCCCTTTTTGGTTAATTGGTCTACGTAGCCGTCCTTACCCAAATACTTTTCTTCAATTTCCTTAATTTTGTTATTAATATCCGTTCTAACATTAGTATTTAAGCTAAAAGTTTTGCTTGTTCTCCCTACTAAATTTCCTAGTTCAAAATCATCCACATAATTCGGGGGTTGGTTCAATTGATCTACGATTGTGGTAAAGGCGATACTGCCCGTTCCAGAAGACTCTATTCTTATGGCTTCAGTTTCTTTTGCCAACAAATCTTTTTTAAGAGCCGCTAATCTAACCTTATCTTCTGGATTTAATCCAACGTTTTTTTCCATACCCTCAAGATCTTTAATCGACCTACTTAATTCTGTAACTTCCCTATCTAGTGTCTGCATCTTGGCGATGTCTTCAGTGTTTAATCTTTTTATATCTTTTAGCCAGCTTTTTCTGAAAGCCGCTACTTCATCAGAATTACAAAGATGTCCTTTTGTAGTTGTTGAGGTACTTCCGCTGCTATTAGGGGGGCAAATGGGGTCTATTGTTGTATTTATCTGCACCAATCTTGGGTCGATGGTGACCAGGATTAGATATGACACCAATGCCCCAAGAAGTCCCATAATAGCGTTAGTTATCCGACTTTTGGCGTTAGTTTTTATAAAAGGAATTTCGCTTAGCATGTACTCAAATCCTCCCCAAATGATCATAATCACGGCGAGAAAAACGGCCAGGGCGATAGAAAATTTAAAGACATATTCAATATAGGTATTGAGATCTATTTTGTCCATTACCTTACCACTACCATCAACAGCAGGAAGTGGTTCTAGGAGCGTATACTCGTTTTTTGCCTGAGCATTAACAACTTGTGCCGAGAAGGCGAGAATTATTAAGCTGTAAATAAATATTTTTTTCATAATTAAAATGTTATATTTTCTTCCATCACTGGTTTACTGTTAAAGAAAAGAGTCACGGCTTTTTTTGCTCCCTGTAGGATCTGATCAGTATTTCTCACCTCCAAAGAAAGATCAGAGCTTCCCTCCGTTCCCTCCTTAGTTCTCAAAGTCACACTTTGATTTGCCGAAAGATCAGGCTGTTCCAGATTGTTGATACTCCAAGAGTATCTTAGAGGAGAATTTTTAGCATAAGTAGAAAAGAAATATGGCACAGCGAGAATACTAATTTCTTCTTTGGTGACCCTTATTTTTTCTTCCAATGATTTGTTATAGAAAACACCATAGAGAGGATCTTCTTCGTAAAAAAGAATAGTCGGATTTCCAGGTTCCAGGGTCATAAAAGAGGTTCCTTGCTCACTACCATCTTTATTACTAACGGTAACCTCTATAGAGATGGGTCTAGGTATTTCTTCATTGATTGTCAGTGTCTGCTTGCCGTAACCAGACTGGTTTTGAACTACCTTATCATTTTTTTCCCATTTGTAGATCAAAGTTTTAGGATCTAATTCTTTACCACTACTACCTGCTAGATGTGGTAGGGCGGTAATTTTTACGGTATTTTGGTATGAAAAAAGAGATTTGCCTTTAAAAAGAGGTGGAGTATATCCCAGACTTTCCCAGATGAGATCTACATCACCAGATTTGATTGTTACATTTTTTCTAACTTCTTTTCCTTCAGCCGTCATGATTATAGCTGTGACACTTGTACTCTTGCCGATATCAGGAGAGGTGATTTTAATAGAAGTAATACCTGTTCCCTGTGCGACATTTTTGCCATTAACTAACCAAACAATAGAGGCTGCATTTAGGCTTGTAATATAGCTTTCAATACTTACATCCACACTTTGTCCAGTCGAAGGGTTAATGGGGTCAATACTTATTTCTATGCCATCAATAGAGGTGGGTATTTGAGCGTTTACAGAGATAGCAAAGAAGCAAATTAAAGAAAGCAGAAATATTGTTTTCAAAACAGATTTCATTCCCATTATTTTACCATGAATATTCCCTATTCGGACAAAGGAGTATCCTCATCTGTTTTAACCCTTCCTACCCCACCACTATATCTAGGGGGTGCTCTCTTGAGCCGTGGAGCGGTAACACCAGGTTTTCCTTTGGTAGGAAGGAGTTTCATTCCCAATTTATCTTCGATTCTCGTAAAGATGAGGATAACCAACATGGCTGCGATGATAGTTGGCAATTCCTGTACTACTGGGAAGAATTCAGCTCCAGCCGAGATCAAAGCTGGCACCAATCTCCTCCAGTTTACCAAGCCCAGACCCATTTTCCAGAAGATGAGAGTCATGATCGCCCAGAAAATCCAACCTAAAAATGTTCCAGCTATAGGGATTAGAGTTACCAAGTCAGCGATGGCTGCCAGGCAGAGAAATAATATTCCAATCTTGATACTGATCCTGTATTTTGTTTTTCCATCGCTATCCTCCATTTTGTTGGGTATCAAGATCCTGTTTTGCTTGTTTAATCGCGAGAACTTGAGCAGGGTTGGTGGTAATAATCTGATCTTCTGTATATGAAGCCACCACTTTGATCGCCACATGTTTTAGTCCGACGAAGAAAATTCCTTCTCCCACATCAGATTCTAGAAGAAGATATTTTTCTTCATCAGTTAGGTTGAATGTTCTCTGGATGTTATCAATAGATGACGGGGATTGTTTTAATAATACTTGAATAGAAGAGTTAGTAATGATCGGTAGTCCGTAAGGAGATTTTAAGAAGTCATCTACATCTTGTGTGATGGTAGCTAGACCGAGGTAGTATTTTCTTCCTCTTTTAGCCAAACCAAGTAGGAATGAAGCCGTATCTTCTGATTTCATCATCCACCACGCCTCATCTATCACCAGCAATCTCTTTTTTAACTGTTTTCTTATAGCATTCCAGATATAGTGTGTGACGATATACATCGCTACGGGCTTGAGCTCGTCTTCCATGTCTCTCAGAGAAAAGACGACGAATTTTTTGTTGATATCAACATTGGAAGGACGATTGATAAAGCCTGACCATGTTCCTTTTGTATATTTTGTCAGTCTTTCCACCAAGGAGTCTGCTCCTTGCATACCGGCCAAGACCATTTCAAAATCTGAGAGTAGCGGTGGTTCTACATTACTAAAATCTGATTCAGGAGTAATATCCTTCAGGGCATATGTTTCGGTGATGGCTCGATCGATAATTGCATCTTCTTCTTGTGAAAGACCTCCAAGCATGATGCGGAAAAGTCCTACCAGGTTAATGATGTTGGAACGGAGAATATCTGACGCACTCTCGTCTTCTCTGGGTACAGGGAGATCAAAAGGATTGATGTGGTGTTCGGAGTTTAGAGAAATGTTGAAATACTTTCCTCCTGTGGCTTCAGCCATATATTCATATTCTTTTTCGGGATCAATAACGATGACTTCCGTATCAAACATCAGAGTTCTCAAGATCTCCAATTTTGTGCAGTAGGATTTTCCGGCACCAGCCTTGGCAAAGGTCACAGAGTTGTAGTTCTCTAGGAGGAATCTATCAAAAAGAACCAGAGAAGAGTTGTGTCTGTTTATCCCATAAAGAATTCCTTTATCCGATGTTAGATCAAAAGAGGTAAAAGGAAAAAGTGATGAAAGAGGAGAAGAATTAAGCTTTGAGTGGACGGCCAGTTCATCATTGGCTATCGGAAGAACGCTTCTGTACCCACTCTCCTGCTGGAATAGAGCCGGTTTGAGATAGACAAGTTTTGATTCCAAGATTGACTTGATTTCTGACTCAGTCTTATCAAGCTCGCTACTGGAATCACCGTATATAGTAATGTATACTCCCACATCAAAGATTTTTTCCTGCGCTTGCATTAAGTTATCTCTCAGGGCTTCTAGATCTTGGTAAGCGGTGTCTAGCATTGGATCTCTCACCAAACCCTTATCTTCTCTTTGTGAGATTTGGCTCTGGACTTCCGCTACTTTTTTTTGGAAATGACGCAGGATTTTAGCCGTATCTACTGGGTGAATAAAGATGGAAATATTAAAGATTTTGTCTAGATTTACAATCGGCGAAAACCAACTTTCACTTAAAAAGCGAGGATATGAGATGACAAAGAAGGTCCGAGCCACTTTTTCTCCAAGATTGATTTCTTTAGGACTTATTTTTAACGCTGAAGGAGCGATGACATCCTTTAACTCAAGGACACCAGCTTCATAGATCTCCTGTGGCATCAGAGATACAACAGGTGATGGCTCTTCTTTTCTGCCTAATAATTTTCCAAAAAGTCCCATATTAATTTATTTGAATTGGCTTCTCTGATTCGCCAGGGTTAAAGATTTTATAATACAATTCTACCACCTCTTCTGTTCCTAGTTCGGCGACTCTGACTCCGCACCTCACTAACCCTTGTTCTACGACCCCTACCCTTTGTTCCAATTGGCTTCGGTATTCGGCAAACTGCTGGTTTTCGATAATTCTATTTTCTCCCTTTTTATTCATGAACTGACTGATCGGATTTTTGCTAACGGTGAGCATGGGAGGAGTGTATGGCACGATGATGAAAAAACTTTTGGTCATAATGTTGGAATTTTCTACGAAAGTTTTGATGAATTCTATGTATTCTCTGGTTTGAATTTTCATTAACTCTGTCAGCTGTTCCTTGTACCTTTCTTCTAAAAGGGCAATATATGGCCTAATATCTAACTTTTTTGACTGGACAAAGATCTGTACGGAAAAGTCTAGAGAGTTCAGGAAATTTTGGAATTGGAAGATGATGGAATTTTGTTCGTCTGTGGATTTGAGAGCAAAGTTTAATGATGAGGCAAGAACAAGGGCTCGCATAGACCCGTCTTTAAGGATGACGATTCCATCTCGTATTTCTCGAATAGGGACAAAGTCTTGAGTTGTTTTTGAACTTGTGGCCATGATTATCTTTGATTTTTATTTGTATACATACTCTCTTTGATATCGAGACTCCAGGTTAGGTCTTTCAATTTACTATCTGAAATTTTTGGAACCATGATGGAGGCATACTGCTTTGCTTCCTGGTCCGCCGTGATCACT
>CAYHLX010000011.1:0-25025 GCA_964357605.1 uncultured Candidatus Saccharibacteria bacterium | reverse complement strand
GGATCGAACCCACGACCCCAGGCTTATGAGTCCTGTGCTCTACCAACTGAGCTACCCCGACAATAAAGAGAATATAACAAAAAATGGCGTTGTACGCCACTTTTTGCTTTGAAACTTATCCTTGTTGCGGAGGTCGGAATTGCACCGACAATCTTCAGGTTATGAGCCTGACGAGCTACTGTTGCTCTACCCCGCTATAGATTCACATACTACCACATCTGACAATATAGACGCAAGTAGGCTTATATGTGATAAAACTCTTCAAAAACCTGCTTATAGAGGTTAATCACCCTCCTAGCCTCTATTTGATTCAGAGGGTGATTTGACCCGTCGTGAGCAATCCTGTTACGTACGCCATGAGCTTCCCCAGCCTGATCTAAAGTCTTAAAATCACCCTTATTGGCTCTACGCAATCTCTCCCCAATACTTTCACCCTGATAACCTAATTTTACCAAAAGATCTTCTAAGATAATGTCGGACTCAATGATCGCTTGGCGCCAATCATTCTCATTTTTTGACTCCACATGTTGAAGGATTTTGTGCCACCTTTTTGCCATCACAGAATCTCCTTTATTTTCATTTACGACTTTTGGTGATGCTTCATACATCTTTTCTTCTAGATTACGGTATCTTCTCAAATTTTCAATACAGTAAATGATCCCAATAAAGAAAAGGAGTGAGATCGGTATAGAAATACCTATAAGAAAACCTAGGATAGACTTTGAGTTTGCAAAAGCCGCTGGAGAGTATTGCGTAAAAAACTCTAGGATCTTACCGAGATAGTGCAGAAGGTCGATAGTTGGTGGAGAGATTGTTGAAACTGTTTCTTCCATTGTTTTGGTTAAAGCTATTATTCCCCTAAAAACTCCTTACCCACTTCAAAAAGTGTTTTTTCATCTCCATGTCGCGCGGTCATCTGGATTCCTAATGGCAATTTCTTTCCTTCTACATCTCCAAAACCTGATGGTATAGACATCGCAGGCATCCCAGTGAGATTGGCGGTAACTGTAAAGATATCTTCCAGATACATCGCGACAGGATCTGAGGTTTTCTCACCTATCTTAAAAGCGGGTGTCGGAGTGGTCGGTGTTAGTATTATATCAACTTTTTCAAAGGCTTGTTGGAAGTCTTGGGTAATAACTCTCCGCAAAGCATTGGCGCGGTTATAGTAGGCGTCATAGTAACCAGAGGAAAGAACATAGGTGCCAAGCAAAATTCTTCTGCGAGCCTCCTTGCCAAAACCCGCCCCCCTAGTCTCAAAATAGTCGTCTATGGCGTTCTGACCTTCTTTATGTAGACCGTATTTCACCCCATCAAAACGAGAGAGGTTAGAAGAAACTTCGGCAGGCATGATCACATAGTAGACAGCTAGGGAATAAGAAATATTTGGTAGTGTAACATCTTTAACTTCATAACCAGCTTCTTTAAACTTTTCCACAGATTGTTCAAAGTTTAAGACCACATCTTGACTCAAGCCGTCACCTCCTAGAAAGTGTCTTGGTATACCTATAATCGGTTTTTTCTCACCAATTCTTTTTATCTCATATGTATCATCCGAGATAGTAGTCCCATCTTTTTCATCTTTTCCTTTTATAGCATTAAATACTACTTCAACATCAGTGACGGTCTTACCAAAAGGACCGATTTGATCTAGAGATGAACCCATAGACATCACACCATATCTAGAAACATTCCCGTAAGTAGGTTTCAATCCAACAAGACCACAAAAACTGGCTGGCTGGCGTATAGAACCACCAGTATCAGAACCAAGAGCGACTAGTGCCCCATTCATAGCCAATGAAGCAGCAGAACCACCAGATGAGCCTCCGGATACACGAGAAGGATCATAGGGATTTTTGGTTGGGCCATAGGCAGAATTCTCTGTAGATCCCCCCATAGCAAACTCATCCATATTTGTCCTCCCCAGGAAAACCACTCCCTCCTTTTTAAGTTTCGCAATCACCGTAGCATCATAGGTCGCGTGATAATTTTCCAAAATTTTTGAAGCAGAACTCGCTATTCGTCCCTTGATCAAAATGTTATCTTTTATTGCAAAAGGAATACCGGTCAGAAGTGTAGCTGTATTATCTTTAAATCGTTCATCCGCCACTTTTGCTTGTTCTCTCACATCAGAAAAAACTTCCAGATAGGCGTGAATTTCTTTGTCTTTCTTTTTGATTTCGTCCAGATAGGCTTGGGCTAGATCTATTGCAGAAAATTCTCCACCTTTCATGGCTTCATGAGCTTTTTCTATCGTCAGTTTAGCAAGGTCGATCATGTTAATCTTGAGCAATTATTTTCTTGACCGCAATGAACTCTCCTTCCCGATCAGGCGATTCAGCCAAGATACTTTCTCTATCTACTGAAGAAGTATCCTGAGCTTCATCAGACCTGAAAACATTGTGAATGGCTCCCGGAATTGGAGTGTAATCCATATCCACCGTGGCCTGCTTTATTTCATCTACATAGCTCAAAATAGAGTCTATTTCTTTGGTCAGGTTTTGTTTTTCTGCCTCATCAAGTTTTATACGAGCCAATTGAGCAAGCTTTTCAACTTCTTTAATGGTGATCATGAGATGAGTCTAACAAAAAAGTCATTATTTAACCAGTTTTAAGAACCTTTCCTCGTCTAACACCGTCACCCCCAACTCCCTCGCCTTTTCCAGCTTCGAGCCAGCATTTTCGCCTGCCACGACATAAGAAGTTTTCACAGAAACTGAACTAGACACCTCTCCTCCAAGTTTCCTCACCATTTCTTGGGCCGTATCACGATCCAAAGTCGGCATTGTTCCCGTAAAAACAAAAGTTTTACCTTTCAATGGCAAATTCCCAGTCTGTTTGATTTTGGCAATTTCTACATGCCTAAGCAGATTTTTCACCAGCTTTTTATTATCAGAGACTCGAAACCAATCATATGAAGCTTGGGCTACGATCGGTCCAACCCCATGGATAGATTCTATTTCCTCATATTTTGCTTCCATAATTATCTCTAATGAACCAAAATTTTCTGCCAGATCATGAGCTGTCTCTTCCCCAACCTGAGGAATCGAGAGTGAGGCCAGAAAACGAGGAAGGGTAACTTTTTTGGCTTTTTCTATGGAGCCAAGCAGATTATCAACCGATGTTTCGGCAAATCGTGGCAAAGCTAATAAATCTCCCCGCTTCAAAGTAAAAATATCATCAAAAGTGGCGATTAGATTTTGCTCTAGCAAAACATCGATAATCTTCGGACCCAGGCCGTCTATGTCGAAACACTTTTTTGACACAAAATGATAAAATTTCCTCTTTTGCTGATCAAATGAATCCGTCGAAACACATCTCCAAGCCGCTTGTCCCGGGATCCTCTCTATTCTCCCATCTCCTCCACAAGCTGGAATATGAGTGGGAAATATGTATGGTTTAGAATTTTTTGGTCGCAAATCTTTTACCACAGAAACAATATCGGGAATGACATCTCCAGCTTTCTGCAAGATAACCGTATCGCCAATCCGCACATCCAATCTCTTTATTTCATCTTCATTGTGTAGGGTAGCTCTGGAGACAGTAGACCCAGCGACGGAAACTGGCTTCAGATGAGCCACTGGCGTCACTACTCCGGTGCGACCAACTTGAAAAACAATACTTTCTAGAATTGTCGTTACTTGTTCGGCCGGAAACTTGTAAGCCACTCCCCACCGAGGAGATTTCGCAGTATATCCGAGAGCTTGTTGAATCTTGATGGAATTTACTTTGATCACGATGCCATCTAACTCATAGTCTAAACCATGTCTCTTCTTCACCCATTCTTCATAAAATCTCGCTATTTCCTCAATACTTTTGCATACTTTAAAATAGGGGTTGGTTTTGAATCCTAGTTCTTTTAAAAACTCTATTTCGCGAGCCTGCGTGAACAAAGATTCTTTTCCAGACACAGTATCTATGTCATACAAAAAAGAATCTAGTTTTCTAGCAGCCGTCATTTTGGGATCTAGTTGTCTGACAGATCCAGCCGCGAGGTTTCTGGTGTTAGCAAAAACTAGTTCGCCGGCTTTCGTACGTTCCCTGTTGATTTCTTTTAGACTATCCTTCCCTATCCACGCTTCACCAACTGCAGTGATGTCGATTTTTTTCGACAAGACCAGAGGAATACTCTGAATAGTTCTGGCATTGTGAGTGATATCTTCCCCAATCGTACCATCACCACGAGTAGCCGCTTGTACCAACTGACCATCTTGATAAGTTAAGATGATCTTTAGTCCATCTATTTTCAACTCACAACAATACTCAAGTTTTTCTGACGCGACCCCCGACTTTTCCATGAAATTTCTGACTTTTTCGTCCCATTTTTTAAGTTCATCAAAATCAAAAACATCATCAAAAGACCATTGTTGTTTCTGATGGGCAACTTTTCTAAATTCTTTCAATGGTTCACCACCAACTCTCTGTGTCGGACTATCAGAAGTCACCAGTGCTGGATATCTTGCTTCTAATTCTTCTAACTCCCTCATCAAAGAATCATAAGTCTGATCTGAGATCTCCGGCTTATCTAGAACATGGTATAAATAGCGATGCTTCTCAAGCAATTCCTTGAGTTTCTGAAGCCTGTCTAGGTCATTTTTTGGGATATCCTTTGGCATATAATAAGGATATCATATTTTAATCTTAGTATGAGAGACGGAGTCCACGTTCCACTTTTTTAGGACCTTGAACATCGCAAGAACTATTCCCTGAATTCCAACCCATGTTATATCCCCTAGATTCAATGGTGGTAAAAAGAGAATCATTGACATATTCTTTTGTCACTGTAATGTTCGAACACGATTCGCCCTCCTTTCCAAATTTTACAGAAAAATTGAACTTATAGACTCCTGCTGGACCTTGAGTAGGTGACAAGATAGGACTCATACCACTGCCACATCTCAAGGTACTTCGCTGATCAGTTGTGGTAGAAAAAGTACCATATCTCTGATCTCCATAAGCTGCGCATTCCACACCACTATCTGCGGCATAAAAAGCGATAGAAGAATCCTTGGCAGATGTAGCTAGAAGAAACTCTTTTTTACTGATATTTAGAATTGAAATACCTATAGATAAAACTAACGATGTTACTAGCACAGCAAAAAGTAAAGTATATCCGCCAGACTTTTTAGTTTTTGATAAAGAAATTTTCATTATTTTACTATATTAAATATCTCATTTTCATATATTACAGCATTTTTTGTTATCACATTTTTTTGACTACCTCTATCCCAGGAGACCTCTACCACGATTTTGACTTCATCTGGAGTCCTATCAGCTGAATTTACATTATCCTGACTAGGGACAAGATAGAAACATCTAGAAAATTTCGTTTCAGTACCTCCGGACGAATCGTGACTATAACCAAGACTGCCAATGTAAAGAATACTAGATGGATTACAGCTACTAATTCCAGCGGTACCGGCATTTGGATCACCCGTGGTCGTGTCAATCTTACATTTAGTACTTTCACTACAAGTAGAGAGCTTGTTGAGCCAGTGTCTGTTAGGGTTAGCGGTCAAATTGTTATCTCTAATATTCTTTATAAACTCCATAGCATCTTGAGTAAGATACGAAGCCGTAATCTGATCATGGGCATAAATAGCAGACATTAGTCCTTTCTGTGCGATCGTAAGTGGACCAGCAATAGCAATCATAAGAATCGCTACAGCAATCAGTGTTTCGATCATGGTAAACCCTCTGTTTTTATCATTAAAAGTTTTCATATTATTAATCGTCTATTCTTTGAGAAATCGTCGTCTGAACATCAAATGGAGTTTTATTTCTTTCTTTGACTCCGGAGTATCCTTTTATTCTTAGGAAAACTCTGGGTTGACCGATACTCACACCAGTATCCACTTTTAGACGCAGATCACTGATAACCACATCTGAAGGAATTACATAACCGTCAGACCATGATCCTGGTGTTCTATTTTCACAATTAGGTTGCTGACTCTTAAACACAGCTTCCACTTTTCTGTTCAGATCAAATCTAAAACGATAAACCATAACCAAATTACAAAAACCTCCACCGACCTTCGGATATGTTTTGGCAGAGTTGAAAGCAACGTACCAAGAACCACCTGCCGGATGACTACTCAGATTGCATGAAGTCGGGTTCAATAAACCTTCTGCCGAAACTCCCGGGACAGATGGACTACAATAATATCTAGAGCCCGTACGAACTTCTCTCGACATAGAATCAAGCAGGTAGTGTACATTATTTATAGTAGTTTTCAGAGATTGAGCCTTTTTGTTGGCATCAATAATCTTGAGCAAGGCCCCAACCGCAATTACCGCTACAATAGTAAATATTGCGATCGAAACAATCATCTCCACTAGAGTAAAACCTTTTTGACAGAAATTATTAGATTTGAAGTATTTCATCTCAATTAAAAATATAGATAAGCCCCGTCGGATTTATCCTGATTTTCTTCACCGCTCCACTCGTCGGTTTTATATGAATCTCCAGATAAGTCAGATTGGGCACTTCATGATTGATCAGATTTCTACCGGTCATAATCGCATTTGGATCTGGGCGTTTAAATACAATATCGACAGAAGTAAGCGAATTATTACACGATCCTGTAGGACCTCCACACAAAACCGAGATTGTATTGCCTCTTTTAAGGTAATATGTTGAAATAGTTTCACCTGTATCATATCTCTCATTCTGATTTAAATCAGCAAAAAGCAATACTTGAGTATTAGCCGCGGGAGTACCTGTAGTTGAGATACTCAGACGAACTCCGTAGGGCTTAGAAAAATCATTTGAATAGTTTGTTCCATTAACAACTGGCACACTCTTCACATTGAGTCCATATGATTGAGCATTTCTGATAACTAACGCGATATCGTAAGCTAGGTTTGTTAAAAGCACGCTCTGATTGAAAGTTCCATACTTAGCTAGGAGTAAAGCTGTCATAAAAGCAAAAATAGCGACAGCAACCACAAGCTCCACCAGAGTAAATCCCTTATTTTTTTTCATATTTTGCTTAGTCATGGGACAAAAAAACCACTAACATTCAAAAAATTTATACTCGTAAATAAAACTATGTACATCCCTAAAATAAGATACGGACCAAATGGGATCTCGTAGCGAGCTTTGATCTTCTTAAAGACAATGAGCATCCATACCACACTTACTAAGGCTCCAATCCAAAAAGCAAAAACTATTGCCGAGATCGCGGGAATGAGCCCCAATGTCCATCCAATTCCTAAAGCTAGCTTGGCATCACCGAGCCCCATCCATGTTCCCTTTGAAACAAACCACAAAAAAGCAAACGGCAGAGCCACTATCACTCCAGATAATAAATTTAACGTCTCTGGAATCTGAAACGATAGATCGGGGGCAATAAACATCTTGATAAAAGCCACGATTGCAAAAGTATAGACCAGGGAATTAGGAATAATTTTATGTTTTATATCATAGATTGTGATGACTAAAAGTAAAGAGGTGATGAATAGGTAGAAGACCGTTAGAAAACCTGAAGCTATAGATACCGGCGGAAAGAAATAAAATATCAGAACAAAGAGCAGACCTGCCAAGATCTCTATGATTGGATACTGCCAAGAAATTTTGCTTTTACATTTCTTACATGAACCACCTTGCATTAAAAAACTAAATACCGGAATGAGCTCTAGTGGCGTAAGTACTTTACTGCAAGAAAAACATTTTGATCTTCCTTTCAAAGTCATTCCGGTATTGTAACGCAAAGCCACCACATTCAAGAAACTCCCGATAAGGGTTCCGAGAATGAATGAAAAAAGAAGAAATAAGCTATTCATTTATCTTGGTTGGACACAGTAATAGTAATTTGGTGAATCTGAACAGTTTACGCTCGAAAATATCGTTCCATCTACATCATCTTGCATGATAGCCGCATTATTCCCTTCCATTTTTGCCCGTAGAACATAGTCTGTAGCGGGAGTAGCGTTTGTCCTATATTCATAAACATCACCAGAGACGGTTGTTGGTTCGGTCGGTAATTGACTCAGAAAAGTCTGTAATGTCACACCTGACCCCACACAGGATTCAGTAAGTAATGGATCATTACCACTAACAGCTGGGTATTTGTTACATCTGTCGAAATAAAGCTCGAGAGCTAACTGCATCTGAGCTAAGTCAGAGACCCTCTTGGCATCTCTAGATTTGACTCTTGGTTGGGTCATGTTGGTGACGACAATGGCTGTCAATATTCCTATGATAGCGATCGTCACAAGGAGTTCTATGAGACTGAAACCTTTTGATTTTTTAAAGATGGCCATGAAAAATTTAAGTGAATGATATGGGTTGATTATAACAACAATTGCATTTAGTTACAATTTGTTGTCTAACCACAGATTTTATCAAAATTTTATTATTTCTTAGGTATTTCTTCATCAAGGTTCTGTTATGGTAAAACGATGAAAGACCGAAACTTAAGTAAATTAATAGATGAAATAGCAAGTTTAAAGAAGCTAGGAGATGTTCTCATTATTGATTTTCCTAATAAAATTATAGAGGTGACTACATTATCTAATGAAATCATCTCAATCATAAAGACAAGTTCCGCATCTGTATCTATTTCCAGAAAATCAATTAAGCATATTATAAACCAGAGAAAGGAAGGGGCTGAATATATACTATTATCAATACCCAACATTCTTAATAATCCTTCAAAGATTGCTAGTAATTCTCACAAACGTCCAGATAGCTTCTTATTTGCCAAAATGAATGGGTCAGCAAAAGGTGTGGTGCTAGAGATAACAAAAACAACCACTCAAAACATGGTTGTTTCTGCTTTTCCTATAGATCGCAAAACCTATAGAAAAATGATCGACATCTCTGGGAGGGCGGCCGTTCCTCCATTTGCTACTCCGACAGATTCGGAGAAATCCAGCTAAGCCTTTCTGGCGTCAGAGATTAATCTATAATGAGTATTCTAACAAAATATCTGGTAAAGTCAATGATCCTGCGTGATGGTATCACATTTTGTGATACCATCTAAAAAATACTTTGGTGGTTCTATAAAGCAATTAATTGAGGAACCGCCAAAATCAAAGGGTGAGATTGGATTTAGAGTTAAAGAATAAAAACAAAACCCCCCGCCATAAGCGGGAGGTTTTAAAAACAAATCTGATCAATTACATTATTCTACACAAGCTCCTGCAGCAACCTCGGCGGTTGCACCAGTTTGGTCAGCTGAAGCAAGTGTAACTTTCTTTGACTTACCCGTACTATCCACACACCATCCTGTTGTATTTAGCTCCTTTAACTGAACAACCACCGCCCATGCACCTCCACCAACAGTTGCTGAACATGCATCCACTCCCTGGCTGGCACTTTTGGCATTGGCAATCGCGGCATTGACTGTTGTGTGACCAAAGATACTAGCTGTACCGGCAGCAGGACAAGCACCTGCTGTAACTACGGCTGGAACAGTAGCACTACATGTTTGTCCAGTGTTAGCATAACATCCAAGAGTATCGTACTGCAGCTCTGCCTGAGATCTAATACCTGACAAGTTACCCTTCACTGCTGCGTCGCCTCCCTTTGAACGTGCCGTGTTCAATGATGCAAGCACGATTGATGACAAGATACCGATGATCGCGATAACAACTAGAAGCTCAATCAATGTAAAACCTCGATTTATATATTTCTTCATAACTAACTAATTAATAATTTGCTATTAAATTAACCTTTAATCTAACGTATAGCCTTAAGTATACCAAACCCCCACAAAATAGAACAAGAACAATGTGGATAACTGAAATAAGGCCTAGAATCGTCTATTGAGAAGAAGCAATGTTATAAATAGGCACCAGCACGGAAGCTAGAAGAATCGCCACACCCGCACCCAGAAGCACAATCATGAGAGGCTCAATCAGATCCACCAGAGCATCAACCGCCGTAGTCACCTCACGCGCATAAAAAGCCGCTAAAGTTTTCAAAATACTACCAAGTTCCCCAGTCTCCTCACCCACTTTCATCATTTGAATCATAATACCAGGAATCTCACCATTACCCGCTAGAGCTTCAGAAATCGGTTTACCACCCTTAACCGCCTCCGTAGCATCAGAAATAATCTGCTTATAAATCACGTTATTAATAACCGAGGAGGTCAATTCCAAAGCCCGAATCATGGGGATACCAGAAACAAGCATCGTATTCATATTGTCAGCCAGACGAGATAAGTACAATTTCCTAAAAAGAGTACTGATATAGGGAATAGATAATTTTACATGATCAAACGTCGCTTTACCATTTGGAGTTCTAATGTAATAAAAAACTAAGAACCCTCCAACAATAGCCACACTAAGTAAAATAAACCCATAATCAACTAGAGCGTTACTTATACCCAAGATAATTTTGGTATAAAAAGGTATATCTTGACCAGAATCAACCAAAATAGCACTAATCTTAGGAATCACTACTGTAAACATCAAGATCATCACAGTAATAAAAGTAATCATCACAAAGGCTGGATAAATAAGGGCACCTTTCGCCTTAGAAGCCAGTTCATATGTTCGATCCAGATAATCAGCCAGATAACTAAAAGTATCATTCAACTTACCAGATTCTTCGCCAGCCTTCACCATACTGACATAAAACTCAGAAAAAATCTTTGGATGCTTGGACAAAGCCGCAGAAATAGAGCTTCCTGCCTGCAGATCGTCAGCAATCACCGCTAGCTTCTTACCCAAAACCTTATTCTCCGCCTCACCAGAAAGTAAACGAAAAATGCGCAGAGCTGAGACTTGGGCTTGGAAAAGAGTTGATAATTGACGAGACAAGATCACGATGTCTTTATTGGAGACACGGTCAAAGAAGGCAATATTTTTAGAAAGCAAAGATCCTCCTTTACTGTCCTCATTAATAGCCGTAATCACAAGACCACGACGCTGAAGCGAAGAAATGGCAATATCTACATTAACCGCATCAATTGAGCCGTTCTTCTGTGTTCCTGTAGCTGCCTCTACCGCTTGATAATTAAAAAGCATGATTGTTTTATAATTAAATTATTCTTTCTAGATTTTTTGGATTCAAGGAATTGAGATAAGCACTCTCGACAGTAATCTCCCCCATTCTCACCAACTCAGCTAAAGATCTATTCATATCTACCATTCCATCCTTTGAACTTGTTTCAATCACTGTGTTAATCTCATGGATTCTCTTTTCACGAATCAGGTTAGCCACAGCATTGTTGTTAATCAAAAGCTCATAAGCAGGAACTAAACCTCCAGAAATTCTCGGGATTAGGCGTTGAGAAAAGATTCCAGTTAGACTTCCGGCCAGCTGGATACGAATCTGATCTTGCTGTGAAGGATCAAAGGAGTCAATAATGCGGTTGATAGTCTGAGCGGCATTGTTAGTGTGCAAAGTAGAAAAAATAAGATGACCCGTCTCGGCCGCTGTCACGGCCGTAGAAATAGTATTAGTATCCCTCATTTCACCCACCAAACAAACATCTATATCCTCACGAAACATCGCCACCAGGGCACTGCTAAAATTAGGTGTGTCCGTACCTACTTCTCTCTGATCAATAATAGATTTTTTGGATTCATAGAGATATTCTATCGGGTCCTCAATAGTCAGGATGTGTTCAGATCTAGTCTGATTGATAATCTCAATCAAAGAAGCAAGGGTAGTAGTTTTACCTTGACCGATAGGGCCAACACAGAGAAAAAAGCCTTGTTGTTTTCTGGTAAATGATTCGAGAGCTGGTGGTAAGTTGAGCTCGGACAAAGTCCTAATGTTTTTGGGAATAAGCCTTAAAGCAATCGACAATTCCCCTTGTCTAAAGAAAGCATTTCCTCTGAAACGTATCTCTGTCAAGCTATAAGAAAAATCTGTTGACCTTTTTGTTTCAAGTTCCTGCTTATTTCTTTCACTGAGAAATTCTCCCAACATACCCTTCAGATCAGCAGTAGTTAATTTTGCCCTTTTCACAAGTGGGATCAAAGATCCAGCAACACGGATCACAGGATTTCTTCCTTCAGAGAGGTGGAGATCAGACGCGCCCTCATGAACTACTGTCGCCACAAGATCTTCAATTTCTTTTTTATATTCCATAATTTTTATTATTTGTTATTTTTTGATGGCAGATGAGATTTTGACCACTTCAGAGAGCACTTCCGAAGGAATCGTGGTAGCCTTGATGATATACCCATCAACATTTAACTTCTTGGCTCTAGCGATATCGTCGGGTAAACCTTGGTTTGTCAACATAATTACTATTGTATTTTTTATCAGCTCTTCTTTTCGCAAAATAGAAAGAAGCTCTATACCATCCATCCCAGGCATGACAATATCTACCAAGAGTATGTCTGGTTCAAAGCCATCCTTAATAATCTTTAGTGCAGCCTCTGGTCCTTCGGCAGTTTTTACCTCGAAATTATTCTTGGAAAACTTGAGAGCATACATATCCAGAAGAAACTTGTCATCGTCAACAAAAAGAATTGATTTTGATTTTTTATTTTCAGGTATAGTGTCCATAAGGCTATTATACTAGAGCTTGTTGACTTCCTCAAAGGGTATCTCCTTTTTAAAGGCCTTGATCATCGCGTCTTCTTTCATCGTCAGCATGCCCTTTTCTCTAAGCATCTTGGATATTTCAAGCTCGGTTGGACTTTTAAGTATGGCCGCTTCTACTTCTCTGTCCATTTTAAAAGCTTCGAATACCGCCGTCCTACCACGAGTCCCTTTTGGACAGTCAGGGGTTGGGGATGCTTGATATACAACATCTGAGAAAGGAATTTCTTGCTTGTATTTTTCTGGTAAATCACTAAATTCTTTTTCAATTAGTATTTTGATACTACCCTCCACCGACACTGGTTTCCCTCCCCCAGGACAAAGTTTACTGACCAAACGTTGAGCGATACCTAAAATCAAAGTAGGAGCAATCAAATAGGGATCAACACCCATGTCTATGAGACGAGGAATAATACCAGCCGAGTTGTTGGTGTGAAGAGTAGAAAACACCAAGTGACCGGTAAGCGCAGCTTGCACAGCCAGTTGAGCAGTCTCCTTATCTCGAATCTCACCCACCATGATAATATCTGGGTCTTGACGCAAGGTTGTGCGTAGTCCAGAAGCAAAAGTGTAACCAATTTCTGGATGGACTTGAGACTGACTCACTCCTTCCATGTTGTATTCAATAGGATCTTCCAGAGATAGTACGTTATACCCTTCTTTATCAACTTCGTTGAGCATAGAATAAAGAGTGGTAGATTTACCCGACCCAGTCGGACCAGTGATCAAGATCAGTCCATAAGGTCTTTGGATCGCTTCTTTAATCAAAGTCAAATTCTTCTCAGTTAATCCCATTTCATCAAGCTTCTTCACCCCCTTTTCCTGATCAAGAATACGCATCACGATTTTTTCTCCATAATAGGCCGGGAAAGTCGAGACACGAAAATCTATTTTTCTACCATCTATACGTGCAGAAAAACGACCATCTTGAGGTTTCCTTCTCTCGTCAAGTTTCATATTTGAGAGCACTTTGATACGCGCCACCACCGCACTATGTACTTGAGGTGGCAGTACCAAACTAGTATTCAAGACACCATCCACACGAAATCTAACCCTAACCTTGTCATGTAAATGTTCAATGTGCACATCAGATGAATTACCTTCTGTGGCATAACGAACAATGGTCGCTACGATCTTCACTACTGGTGCATCCTCAATAATGAAAGCTTCTGATTTTGGATCGGTTTTACTCTTCTTGGTATCTATCGTACTGTCAGAATCGACAGAAAGCACCGTCTCTAGTTCGGACAAAGCCTTGGATACTTCCCCGGTCAGGCCTTTGTAAGATTCTATAACTTTCTTGTAATCATCAAGACTGATAATGTAAATCTTGTAAGGAATATTCTTTTTGGCTGCAATAAAATTTAGGGCATCTCTCGCTTCTATGTTGTCAGGATCGACAATTCCCACCTCAAGCATTCCTTCTTTGATACCAATAGGCACAAACTGATAATGTGCAGCAGATTCCTCTGGAATATACTCCAGCGCTTCATAAGGGACGGTCGCTTCACCTAGACTCCTAACTGGAATATTGAGAAACTCCCCTCTGGCCGAAAGAATATCTTCAGTCTTGACTCCACGCTCAACCAAAATCTGGTCTAGAGAATCCCCGTTAGAGATCCTTCTTTTTATTTCTCTTATGTCATCTTTTGAGATAAGATTTTTAGTCAGAAGTATGTCAGTGATATTCATACAAATATATTACTAACGTTTCGGCACCACAGGAGACTGCGGTACAGCAAATGTCCCAGGAACAGCGATGAAGGGATTTGGACGTCCGACATTCTGTTCTGGTACAACCACCGTATTATCGACTAAAGAAGTAAAAGCTGAAGATTTGAAAAAATCTATATCTAGATTGATAGCATTGACTTGATTCAATAAAGCAATAATCTTGGCACTATCGGCCAAAGAGGCAGCTGCTGCTAAGCTATTTTCGGATTCCAAAGAAGAAGTTGACTCATCTGTTGGCTCACCCGAAAAATAGAAGTATCCAAGTGCCACGAGAATAATGACTATAACTAGGGCTATTATTGATTTTTTTGATGATGTATTTTTTTCCATAGCTTTTTTATTGCTTAAGCCAATACGTCTTCACCTCGACACTGAAGTCATAGAGATTGGGATTATCACCCGCTCCAATGGTTAATTTGGAAATATCCATAATACGCAAGCTACTTTCTAAATCTTTCATGAAATCAATAAAAGTTTTATAAGAAGTAGTCACTCCAAACGAGAGTGTCACAGTGCCATATTCGGAAGGCAGCAGATTTTCTGACCCTGTATTTTGAACATCATTTTGTAAGATATCGGTGGGTGAATTAGTCCTAATCCCTTTCAAAAATAGTCCGTGACGTGCTGCGATATTATCCTTAACATCAATAATCAATCTCACGTTATCCACATTGTCAGGCAGAAGCTTGTCTAGACGATCATTATCTTCTACTGAAATCTCAATATCTTGCTTTAGTATTTCATCTCTCCTCTTGGTGAGCCGATCAGCATTATCCAAGGCAGCCTGATACTCTTTATTGACATTTTGTATTTCCTTGAGCTCCGCAATTTTAGTTTTGGTAAAAGTAAAATAGATACCGGCGGCGAGAATGATGAGAATAATGGCTGAAATATTTTTATTCATATAGATTTAGTTTTCAGTTGAAGTTGCCGTTAGTATATCCGGATCTTCTACGGTCTGGTCTCCCTGTAACACTTTCTCGTACGAAATGTCTGTAGGATTGATATTAGCACTAAAGACAAAACCAACATTACCAGCTAAGTCTACAGAAAGATCGGAAAGAACCGGATCTTTTAGAATCTTGTTAGTGCCATACTTTTGTGATCTACCAAAAACGTCAGACTGCCAAGCAATACTAGAAAAACTATTAGCTAATCCTTTCATTGTAATCTTTGCAAATTGATCATTTTGGCCATTGGTGATATCTGGACCAACATAATCCAAACTACTAAAATGTACTCCGTCAATTGTCAGGCCCGCAATAATATCGAATATTTCTGACACTGATAGGTGGTTTGATAAAATCTTTATCGCAAAATCTATTTTCAAGTCCTTTTTCTTTAATCTTTCTATATCAGCGATACCAAAACGTTTTTCACGCTCCTTAAGGTCTAATTGATATTCTGCTTGTTGATCCATAAGAAGATCCTTCCAAACAAAGGTAAATCCGGCCCCGGCCAAAGACACCACAAAAATAATCACGGCTAGCACCATAAAAATACTAACCCCAGAAGATGATCGAGGTTTCTCTCCTCCTACTAGAGGTCTCTTGGGAATAAATGATGTTTGAAATT
This sequence comes from uncultured Candidatus Saccharibacteria bacterium, assembly GCA_964357605.1. Lineage (GTDB taxonomy): Bacteria > Patescibacteriota > Minisyncoccia > Phycocordibacterales > PALSA-1337 > CAIOGI01. The sequence goes on along the minus strand of CAYHLX010000011.1, from coordinate 9,205 downwards.
TAGTCTCCATTGTAAAAACGCAATATTCCCTATTATTATACTACAGAAACAAAGTCCCGAGCATGGTTTAACTGTGTATATCTCAACTTGAAGAGATTATTGTATTTCGGATAGTTTTCTAATAGCCGTACCAATGGCAACAGCAAATTCTGGACCAGCTTGAGCAAACTGTTCAGTCAAGAAAGCAGGGGTCTCAAGCTTTCCAAAAGGATCTGCATACACAATTTCAGTCTGGAAACTCACCTTAGCAAGATCGGTAAAGCCTTTTAGAAGAACCCCTCCACCAGTAAGAATAACTTTAGAAATATTCTTCATAGATTTTCTCTGATAATTGAGAAGAGTAGCATTGGCTTCGTAGAAAATATAGTCTAAATTGACAGTAATAATCTCCGTCATCTCTTTGTATTCCGGACCTCCTTTTAGTCCATGTGCCCTTTTGAGGTTTTCAGCTTCATTAACACTGATACTCAAGGCCTTTGATAAAGCGAGGGTGATATCCTGACCACCTTTATTGATAATGTGAGATGAGCGAAGCATGCCTCTTTCTATAATATAAAGTTTTGTAGCAGAGGCTCCCATATCTATAACGATAACAGCCTGTATACCCTGTTCTACCACCGCCCGAATAGAACTAAATAATTCTATTTCATAGAATGAAGGAGTGATGTTGCAAGCAGCCATGATAGCCTGGTAATTATTGATATATTCGTTATGAATAGCTACAACTAAAACATCCTGAGTTGGTTGTTTCATTTCTTTTTTGGGATCATCATCCGTACTAAAGGTTTCTTCACGTGGTACAGGTGACCAATCCAGCATAACCTCATTCAATGGAACCGGAATGTATTTTCTGGCCTCAATAGCGATCACATCAGCCATCTGCTTGTCTGGAACTTGTGGAAGAGTAATGAAGGAAATCAGACTAGAAGAAAGTGGTAAAGCGACACCAGCCGATAAAGTAGTAGTTTTTGCCTCACGTAGAATGTCTCTGAGAGCTTCAGCAATTTTATCATTACCAAGACTAGTAGCTCTACCTACTTCAATACCAGCATAAGGCCCGAGAGCCAGTTCACCATAAGTCTCCAGGACAGCCTTGCCACGTTTTTTCTTGATTTGCACGACTTTGATCGCTGAAGAACCAATGTCTATACCCAAGACGCTCTGATTTTTATTTGAAAATAAAGAAAATAAGCCACCAAAATTCATACGAATAGTATAACATGATAAAATGCTTCGATGCGAGAGATGCTGCAGTTACTAATCGATCTCATTTTTCCACCTAAACCAGAGGAGCTCAGACTTAGGGTTCTTTCTCCTGTTGATTTTATAAAAATAGCTCAACAGTCTAGTTCAAAAGAAGCTCTATTTTCTTATCAAGACCCTTTAGTAAAAGAACTTGTCTGGCAAATCAAATATAAAAAAAATAAGCAAGCTATAAAAATAGCGGGTTATGCGATCTATAAAATATTAGATGAAAAATTTACTGAGCCAATTCTACTAATCCCCATCCCGATCTCCAAAAAACGTCGGCGTGAGAGAGGATACAATCAATGTGAGTTAGTTGTGGATGAAATTCTCAGATTGGAGGGTGGAAAAAGATTTTCAAAAGATTATAATCTACTCGCACGAGTAAAACATATTGAAAGACAAACTCTCAAAGGAAGAAAAGAAAGGATAGAAAATACCAAAAACATTTTTGAAGTTAATAAAAAATCTGACAATCAGAAAATAATTTTAATAGATGATGTAATTACTACTGGTAGCACAGTGGAAGAGGCGAAGAAAGCTTTACTCCTAGCTGGGTATAACGATGTTTACGCCATCGCCATAGCACATTAATAGTCACTAATGTGAGAAAAAAGCCTCTGTATAGATATTTTCTTCTCCAACTCCAAGCTCTTTTAAGAGTCTCCAGATATCTCTCGTAAAAGAAATACCCCCACAAATCATATATTCTGCCCCTTTTTCTATACAAGGCGCTAACGAACGTGTACCTATTCTACCTTTCACCATATCTTTCACCACTTCTTCTCTCGTGATAAAATAAATAACCTTGAAAGTCTGATGTGTGTGTTGCAGATCATCAAATTCTTTTCTGAAAATAATATCCATTTCTGTCTTGTTGCTATATAAAAGAGTGATTTTTCTTTTCGAATTCTTCTTCAAAGCATCTTTGATAATTGAGCAAAACGGAGTGATACCTATACCAGCCGCAATCAGAATAAGAGTTGTTTCAGCTGACTCACTATAAAAATACCCATAAGGCAAAGAGCCGGTTACCACCTCCCCTTCTTGGAGAGAAATGAGACGGTTAGAAAATTCACCCATCGCCTTTACAGTCAGATTCATAGTTTCCTCTTCTGGAATGTTAGAAATACTATAGGCCTTACCCTCTGGAGTTCCACTCTCAGGAAAATAAATATTTACGTACTGTCCAGAAATAAACTCTGGCACAGAACCATCAGCAAGAACTAGTCTCAAAGTTGAAACATCATGACTTTCTTTAACATTACTTCTAACGAGATATTTATATTTTATTTCCTCCTTCATAATCTTTTATCGCTTCACGCAAAGCGAGATGACCCAGAACCGAGCAATGATATTTTCTATCAGGCAAACCACCAAGTCTTTCAATAATAGATTCAGGTGTAAGTCTCTTGGCTCTAGAGAGAATCATGCCACCATTTTCCGTGACCATCACCGACATCATGGAAGTAGAAGCAATAGCAGAGGCACAACCAAAAGTTCTCCATTTACATTCAATAATCTTTTGTTTTTTAGGATCAATTTTTATCCAGATCGCCATCATATCTCCGCACGCTGGACTCCCCACAATGCCGATACCATCAGCCACATAATTAACCTCATTTAAAAGAATATTTCTAGGATGAAAAAAATGATCTTTCACTACTTCACTATAAAGCCAATCGACTCCATCGCAGGTTTTTTGATTAGTTTTATTTACCATAGGTATATTGTCTAGTCGTTAGAGCGGAAAGACTTTTTAAGTGCTGAACAATTTGAGGCAAGATCTTCATCACCTCATCTATCTCCTTCTTATGGTTAGACCTGCCTAGAGAAAAACGAATACTGCCGTGAGCATATTCTGGACTCTGTCCGATGGCCAAAAGAACATGAGATGGTTTGAGATCGTAGGCAGAGCAAGCCGAACCAGTAGAAGCTTCTACACCTTTCTGATCTAGCAAAAGAAGGATAGATTCCCCTTCTATCTGAGGTATGGAGATATGAACATTATTGGGCAGTCTATTTTCCAGAGAACCATTGACGATAGCATCAGGAATCTTTTGTAAAATTTGATGAATAAAGTAATCCCTCAACTTAATCAATCTTTTTGATTCTTCTACCCTTTTTGCATCTGCCCTTTTTAGAGCCTCTACAAAACCCACAATGAGAGGTAAATTTTCTGTGCCGGCACGCAGATGCATCTCTTGTTCTCCTCCGACAATAACAGGGTAAACTTTTAGCTCTCTTTTTTTATAGAGCAAGCCAACACCCTTTGGTCCATATATTTTTGCAGAGTTAACAGTCATAAGATCCACACCTAATTCTCTAACATCGAGGGAGAGGGCTCCGGCCGCTTGACAGGCGTCAGTGTGAAAAATAGGAAAGATTTTTGAGTGACTTTTTTCTTTGAGAATTTTAGAAATTTCTTGGATGGGCTCGATAGTGCCTATTTCGTTATTAGCATACATGATAGAAACCAAGATCGTCTGATCATTTATAAGTTCTTTTAATCTTTTTAGATTTACGACCCCTTCCTTATTCACAGGCACCACACTTACCTGGAAACCCTCTTTCTGTAGAACAATAGCAGGTTCAGTAATAGCTTTATGCTCAATCGCCGAGATAATAATGTGATTGCCGTGACCACGATAAGCTCGCGCAATTCCTAGGATCGCTAAGTTATCAGATTCCGTACCAGAACCAGTAAATATTATTTCTTCTGGGGAAGCATTGAGAAGATGAGCGGCCTCTTTTCTGGCTTGACCTAAAGCCTGTCCGGCTTTCCGGCCACTTTTATGCATAGACGAGGGATTACCATATTCAGGTGAAAAATATGGCCACATGAGCTCAAGCACCTCCCTATCCACTGGCGTCGTAGAGGCGTGATCTAAATATATTTTTTTATCTAATTCCACAGTATTGGACATAGTTGTTTAGGATTTTTTGAAACTCTTTGAATTCTTCTGGCGAGTAACTCGTTTTCTTTCTGAATTGAGGATTAAGTATTTTAGTAGACACAAATTTTTGGAGATAATATTTCTTGGCTCCTTTTATTTCTTTTCCAATCTCCTCTAGATCCTCGGGGGGAAGGAGGGTTTTGACAACTGTGGTTCTGAATTCATATTCAACCGGAGAGGACATTAAAAGATCGATGCTTTCTCTAATAGCCTTAACATCTACCGGCCTGGAAACTGCTTGGCTGTATTTGTACAAAGGAGATTTGATATCCATCGCGATGTAATCAACAACTTTTGTTTCTATAGCCTTTTTCAAAACTTTAGGATTTGTCCCATTTGAATCTAGTTTGACCAAAAAACCAAGATTTTTAACCTTTTTCATAAAAGTCAAAAGATCTTCCTGGTGCATGGTCGGTTCACCACCGGTGATCACTAGACCGTCGATGAAACCTTTTCGATGTTTCAGAAAATTAATAATTTCTTCTTCGGTAAATCTTTTTTCAACAGTCTCATCCACCAACTCCGGGTTGTGACAATATGGGCAACGAAAATTACAACCTATTGTGTAGACTACCGAGGCAATCTTCCCTGGATAATCTATAAGGGTAAATTTCTCAAATCCACCGAAAATCATGCGGTCGTGGCCACCTCCGCCATTTTCGCCCCGACCTTTATGACCGGTTCATATTCTTTTCTAATAGCATACTCAGCTTGCTTGCCTTCATTCCACTGACCAACTGGTCTTAAATATCCCACGATGCGTGAATACACTTCACATTCAGCATTGCATGATGGACAGAGATGATGTTCTCCAGAAAGATAGCCATGAGATCTACAAACACTAAAGGTTGGGGTGATCGTAAAGTAAGGCATTTTGTATCTTTCACAAATCCTTTTAACCAGAGCCGGTATAGCTTTCGCATCTTTTATTCTTTCTCCCAAAAATAAATGAATTACCGTGCCTCCAGTATATTTCACCTGTAATTCATCCTGAATATCTAGAGTCTCCACAATGTCATTTGTATAATAAACAGGCAGATGAGAAGAGTTCGTGTAGAAAGGCTGGGCACCAGTCCGATATTCTTTTTCATTGGCCACGATAATGTCTGGATACAATTTTTTATCTCTGAGAGCCAGACGATATGAGGTTCCTTCTGCTGGTGTGGCTTCTAGGTTATATAGATTCCCTGTTTGTTTCTGGTATTCCACAAGTTGATGTCTCATGAAATCCAAAACCTTTCCAGCAAAGACCCTCCCCTCCTCAGTTCCCAAATCTTTCCCTAGAAGATTGAGGCAGGCTTCGTTCATCCCCACGAGACCAATGGTTGAGAAATGGTTTCTCCAATATTCACCAAAAGATTCTTTAATTTTTCTAAGATAAAACTTTGTATACGGATAGAGATTGGCAGTGGTTAAACTTTCCAAAATCTTTCTTTTTATTTCTAGACTTTCCTTGGCAATATCCATCTTCTCTTTGAGAATCTCAAAAAAAGCTTTTTCTCCTTTATCTTTTGCCAAATAGGCAAAACGAGGTAGATTCATGGTGACCACACCCACAGATCCAGTCAGAGCGTTAGCCCCAAAGAGCCCTCCTCCTCTTCTATCCAGCTCTTCGAGATCGAGCCTCAATCGACAACACATAGATCTGGTATCTTCGGGTTTCATATCGGAGTTAATGAAGTTACTGAAATAAGGCACACCATATTTTGCCGTAATTTCCCAGAGACCTGATAAATTGGGATTATCCCATTCAAAATCTTTCGTGACATTCACTGTTGGAATTGGAAAGGTAAAGACTCTGCCTCGTGCATCTCCTTCAGCCATCACTTCAAAGAGAGCTTTGTTGAACATGTTCATCTCTTCTTGAAAGTCAGCATACTTTTCCTTTTGCACGACTCCACCAATCACCACTCCCTGTTTCTTGAAGTTAGGAGATGGGGTTAAGTCCAAAGTAATATTGGAAAACGGAGTTTGGAAACCCACTCGAGTCGGAACATTCATATTGAAAACAAATTCTTGCAAACTTTGCTTTACTTCAATAAAAGATAGTTTGTCATATCTAATAAATGGAGCAAGGAGAGTGTCAAAGTTAGAAAAGGCAATCGCCCCCGCCGCCTCTCCCTGAAGGGTGTACATAAAGTTCACGGCTTGACCCAAAGCGGTTCTAAAATGTTTTGGTGGAGCAGATTCTATCTTGTCAGTCACTCCTCTAAAACCTTCTAGCAAAAGATCCATCAAATCCCACCCAACACAATAAATAGAGATGGTTCCTAGATCATGGATGTGCATGTCCCCTTTTTCGTAAGCTTCCCTGATCTCATTAGGATATATTTTATTTAACCAATACGTCTTACTAACCTCGGAGAAAATATAGTTATTGAGACCCTGCAGAGAATAACCCATGTTACTATTCTCTTTGACCTGCCAGTCTAACTTATCAAGATAGCTATCAACTAGATCTAGTGAGGCTGCGGTAGCAAAAGCTCTCAGTTCAGCATGTTGTTCTCGGTAAATAATATAAGCTTTGGCTGTTTGCTTGTACTTTGAACGCATGAGGACCCTCTCCACCACATCTTGCACCTGTTCAACGGTAGGAGCTTTTTCCGTTTGCACTTTTTCAATCGTACTTACCACATCATCTGATAATTCTTTTGCCTCTTTCTCTCCAAACTCTCCAGTAGCTTTTCCTGCTTTTAGAATCGCATCTGTGACTTTTTTCTGATAAAAATCCTCGGTCGAACCGTTTCTTTTAATTATTTTTTTTAACATAGGAGCTCTATTATAGTTTCGGTTTCGTTATTTCGCAATATTGAAACTATAAAAAATGGTGGATAACTTCAAAAATAGTATTTACACAACCAAACTTCTATGTCTCAAGTTATGCAAAATCTTGCAAGGCTCTACAATTCTCGGATCAACGATCCTATAACAAATATTTAACCCTTCCCTTTTAGAAATGACCAGCCCATTATGTCTCATAAGAGCGAGGTGCTGGGAAAGGTTGGCTTTGGGTAGTTTAGTAATGCTCAAAAGGTCTTCTACAGAAGTTTCCTTGATTTTTAAGATATTTAAAATCTCTAATCTCTTGGAATTAGCCAAGATTTTGTAGATAAGAGCATTTTTCTGATAGGCCTCCTTTGGAAGTGGTGATTTCATAGTTTCGTATTTAATAAACTAGTTAACTACAATATATCATGTTAAAATATAATTGTCATTGTAATAATACTCAAATATATGCTTAACTTTTTTGATAAATTAGAAGATAAGATCCGTGAACACCTTTCGAGGTATCCTATTATTTACTCTATCGTAGGAGGTACGGGAATAGTGCTTTTTTGGAGGGGTGTCTGGGAAACAGCAGAAATCCTTTCACACATAAATCCCTACCTTGAAGCCTTCTTCTATCCCCCAGTCCAAATCATCGTTTCTATTCTAGGACTGATGGCCATCGGACTCATGGTTTCTATCTTCATTGGAGATAGGATCATTCTCTCTGGACTCAAACATGAGAAAAAAGTTGAGGAAAGTACTGAGGCCCTGGTAGAAGAAGAATCGGTGACGTTGAAACAGATCAAAAGTGAAATTGCAGACCTAAAAGAAGAGATAGAGAAGTTGGCGAAGGAAAAGGGTCAGTAGTTTCTATTCCCTACTCTTATCAAGAAAATCTTTTGTATCTATTTTTGCTAACCTTAGTATATTCTTAAATGTTCCAATCAAAATTTCCTCATGTAACGGCACGATTGTGGTGATTGTTTTATCATTTTCCCTCTTTCTCATTTTCACATGACTACCAGAGATGCTCACTTCTCTAAAACCGTACTTTTTTGAGAGTACAGAGATCATCTCCTTTCCAGAAAAAGTTTTAGACATTAGAAACTTCCAAAACCTTTACTGTAGGTAACTCTTTAATGAGATTCGTGTACGATTCGAGATCCTTTTTTGGTACATCATCAATATAAAGCTCAACCGCTTCCCGGATGTTTGTTTCTGCCTCTTTAATTGTTTTACCTTGACTAGCCACTCCTAGTTCAGGGCATAGTACGCTGTATCCATTAGTTTCCCTACTGAATACAGCAGTAAAGATATATTTCATAAATTCAATATAGCACATATTTTTATTATGTTAATTAATAATAGTAGCGATTATACATAATGGAGATAAAATCCTTATAAAGAAATAATAAAATTTTGATAAAATTTGTGGTTACGACACAGAAAAAATCACTCTGTCAAAAAAATAGCTGTAACTTTTGCGGAGAGAGCGAGATTCGAATAGCTTCAAGGTTAACATATATAAACAGAAACCCGCGATCATTGCTGACCGCGGAGGAAATCCATGAGTGAGTTTGAAGGTACCACTCCTATACCTGTGCCAATTGACGTGCTCGGCGATGAGCTGCTTTACGCCACCCCTTCAGAACCCTTGTGGGAAGATTAGAAATCGTCGCCCACATCTACTTTATTTTTTGTGCCGCTTGAATATCAACTTGTTGATGTTCGCCTTGCAGCATTGATTTATATGTAATCAAATCTTCTCTCGCAATTACTGGAACGGCAATACCGAAAATTTCTCTTTGTTCAACGTTAAAAAAATTAGTTGGGTTAAATTTCCATTCCCCAGTTCTAACATCACAAATCTTCAAAGTATCACCACCACTAATATCAATCTCTTGTCCTTCATAATTTAACGTGGCAAGCAATAAGTCCCATCGCTCATCTTGATAGTGAGCTGGACCAAAAATAATATAAGGTCTAATGTCGTCTAAAATATGAACAAAATCCTGATCGTGAATATCTATGTCAATATCATTTAGAGGGCGAGGTGATCCATAGCTTTTTCCAGCTAACCCGCCAGAGATGACAAAAGGAATATTGTGTTTATTCAAAATATTAATTATCCATTTGAATGTTTTTTCAGGATTTTTCATAAGTTTTATTATAACTTATATTTTATTTGCGGAGAGAGCGAGATTCGAACTCGCGGGACCGATTAAGGTCCGGCG
>CAYHLX010000010.1:0-25122 GCA_964357605.1 uncultured Candidatus Saccharibacteria bacterium | reverse complement strand
TGAGTTATCGAGTATTCAAGAGGTGAGCGCACGGAGTTTCTGCATAAAACAATATGGTATTTTGTTTTTTATGAAAATAATGCTGACATGGTACAACCATGAGATGGGGTATACGTATACGCTGGTGGAACATGTGATAAAGGCGGGAAGGTTGGTCTAGAAATCAAACAAATAGATTTTATGAAAAAAAGATACTGGCTGTTAAGTGTAATTTTACTTGAAAGCTCATGGGTAACACTTTGGTTGTTAAGTTTCATCTTTAATACAGATAGACATGATACGATACCTGTGTTTTTTAGTGTTTCAATAATTGTTGTTATAATGGGTGCACTACTAGGCTGGATATATGGGAAAATCAAAACACGTTTTTTCTATAAATCAACACCCGATAGTTTAGATAAAGTTCAGATTAGAAATTTTATTAATTGGTTGCTAATTATATTAGCCATAATTGCAGGAGCATACATTGTTTTATTTGGTTTTATTCGTTTGATGAGCGGTGGTTTTTTTGGAGGATTTCTCTAAGTAGTAGTGAGAAATATATTCCAAAATATGGTATAATATAAGCATGAAAAACGTCGACGAAATCAGCAAAGAACGGGCGATAAAGCTTTTTGGCAGTCAGGAAATTAAAGGTTTTGAGGTTGGTACAATCAAGGGCTTGCAACAAATCCACGAATACTTGTTCGGGGGTCTTTATGAATTTGCTGGTCAGATTCGCACCAAAGATATTAGTAAAAGCGGATTTCGGTTTGCATCTTGTCTGTATTTGGAAGAAAGTTTAGCTAAAATCGGAGAAATGCCCGAAAGTACTTTTGAGGAAATTATAGCCAAATATGTGGAAATGAATATCGCTCATCCATTTATGGAAGGCAATGGTAGGAGTATGAGGATTTGGCTCGATTTGATTCTAAAAAAAAATCTGAAGCAATGTATTGATTGGGTCCAGGTTGACAAAGCCAATTACCTCAATGCCATGCAACGCAGCCCAGTGAATAATCTCGAAATCCGCGAGCTTTTACGTTCTGCTTTGACCGACAAGATTCTCGATCGCGAAGTTTTCATGAAGGGTATTGAGCAGTCGTATTATTACGAGGAAGAGGATTTTTATAAATAACACAATTTTTCATATAGACACTAGACCAAAAAGTGTGGCCGAACCACAAATTTTATCAAAATTTTATTATTTCTTAGGTATTTCTTCATCACCACTCTGCTAGACTTTCTTCATTATTATTAATTTATAAAAATAATGAAGAACAAAAATATTCGTGCTTTTAGCAGAAGAGGGTTCACTTTGATAGAGATTCTAGTGGTCATCGGTATTATTGCCGTACTGGCGGCTGTGGTTTTAGTCGCGATCAATCCCGCCAGACAGTTCAAATTGGCTAGAGATTCACAAAGGGTAAGTAACGTAAACGCGGTACTCAACTCTATAAGTCAAAATATGGCTGAAAATAAAGGGGTCTTTACCTGTGGTACAACGGCTGTCCCTTTACCCACCACTTTTACCGTTGTAAAAAGTGAGACGGGAGGATTTGATCTTGCTTCCTGTGTCGTACCGACATATCTATCTACTTTACCCTACGATCCAAGTGCGTCTGAAGCATATTATACTAGTGTCACTGATTATGATACTCAGTACTATGTTTATCAAGATTCAGATGGGCGAGTAACCGCAAGCTCTACAGGAGAAATTACTCCGTCAATCTCTGTCACGAGGTAAAGATCATGTTATAATCTAAAAATGTCTAGCACAAGAACCAAGGCTTTAGCATTGATCGCTCTGATCATCATCATATTCAGTCTAGTAATCAAAAATTGGAGGGAATACCAAACCACAATCTCTAAACCTATACCTCTTTCGGCAAATGAAAGTCTAGAAATTGATCCAAACATTCTCATTGAAGATGAGGTTGTTATAACTTCAGCAATGCCAAAATCAGTAGTACAAACTAAACCACTCATAAGTGCGGAAGCCTATCTGGTAGGTAATCTAGAAACGGGAGAAATCTATACCCAACATAATCAAAGTAAAGTCTTTCCTATTGCTTCTATTAGTAAGTTGTTTTCTGCCTTGGTGGCTATTAATCTAATGCCTCAAGATCAAAAAATCACTATTAATCAACAGATGCTTGATGCCTATGGAGATGCTGGGCAACTGATTTTGGGAGAGATTTTTACTGTAGCTGAGCTTCTACAGCCACTTCTCGTGGAATCTAGTAACGATGCAGCAGAAGCTTTGGCCCAAAGTAGTGGATACGATATCTTTATCGGTAAAATGAATTCTTTTGCCAAAGAACTGGGTATGCAGTCTACTTCATTCAAAGATTCTTCTGGTTTAAATCCAGGGAATATCTCAAATGCTAATGATCTATTTATCTTATCACGCTATCTTTATCTGAATGAAAGACGCATTCTTGAAATTTCCCGTCAAGTGCGGGTAGAAATAGCATCTTCCACAGGTCACAGCACTAAGGCACTGGTATCAAACAACCCTTTTCCTGGAGATCCTAACTTTATAGGAGGTAAAACGGGTAGAACTGATGAGGCTAGAGAAAGTATGGTCTCCATGTTCAATTATCGTGTAGGGGATAAAGTTCATCCAATCGTGATTATTGTTTTAAGGTCTGATTTTAGCGTGAGGGAGGTGGATACAAGCATTTTATTTGAACAAGCGATGACTAAAATAGGTAGATAATTGGGCCTAAAACGATTGTGGATAGTTGATTTGTAATGACAAAACAAGAAGCGTATAATTGTATCAGTCGCTTTATTATTCATTATTAGTTTCATTACATAATATTATGAAAGGACTTCATGTTGTTTCTTGGATTTTGGTAATTATTGGGGGTCTAAATTGGTTGCTAGTAGGTATTGGAGGATGGGATGTTGTAGCGCTGATCTTCGGAGGATCTGACGCTATCGTTTCAAAAATCATCTACATCCTCGTTGGTCTAGCTGCTCTGGTGCTTATCTTTACTCACAAGAAGAGTTGTAAGGAATGTTGTGGAACTGACGCTCCTCCACAGACAATGTAGTTTTTGAAGTATTGAAGCCAAGAAAATAGCCCGCTCCGGGCTATTTTCTATCCATACTTTGTTATATAAATTTATTCTGTAGTCTTGCCGTCAAATTCGTCAGAAGCGTCGGCTTCACCATCGGCTTTGGTTTTGTGAACGATACCGTCCTTGTGATGCGGCGGCATATAGAGAGTATAGAGCTTCATCGAATCAGAGCCTGTATTGATGACGTTGTGCTTGGTCTCGGCCGGAACGATAATGACAGAACCATCAACAAGATCGTGGGGAATATCGCTCAAGATTGCTGTGCCTGTGCCTTTTTCAACACGCAAAAATTGATCAACATCGTGGATTTCCTCGCCGATTTCTTCTCCGGCAAGTAGCGACATCAATACAAGCTGACTGTTTTTGTCGGTATAAAGAACCTTTCTAAAATTAGTATTCTCTCGCGAGAGTTTTTCTATATTAGTGACGTAGCCTTTCATGGAAATATTATATCATGACCACAGGTATCTTAGTTTAGAATCCAGATAGAATAATTGAGGTATGAGGCAAAACTTACCCAGAGAATGTATGGTACAAGAAGCCAAGCAGAAGGTTTTGAAATTCTGGCAAAAGCAATAATCGTTGAAAGTATAGCAAGCCACAGGAAAATGATCTCAATAAAGGCTGCACCTGGAGACTGTAGACTAAAAAAGATAATAGACCAGAACGTATTCAAAACGAGTTGCCCAATAAAAATTTCCAGAGCAATCCTCACATCTTTTCGATCCAAGCCCTTTTTCCATACTAGAAATGCGGCGATACCCATGAGGGCAAAGAGGGTAGTCCAAACAGGACCGAATACCCAGTTTGGTGGTGCGAGCTCTGGTTTGGCAAGTGTGCTGTACCAATCGGCAATTGAGGAGGTAGTAAATATTGCACCGGTGATGCCGGCCAGTTCGGAAATAGCGATGGCAACAATGAGTTTGAGCGTGTTATTCATGGTTGTTGTGGATCTATTTTAGCATGACTGGTGGCTTGAGTGTAGATATCCACAGTTGACTTATATACCCCCTAGGGGTATTATGTTTATATATGAAACAAAATATCAAAACAAAAGCTATTCGTCGATTAAAAATCGTTGAAGGACAGATTAGGGGTTTGCAGAAGATGGTTGAAGATGAGAAGTACTGCATCGACATTATTACTCAAGCATCAGCTATCAAAGAGGCACTGACGGGGATTGAGAATTTAGTTCTTGAAAACCATCTCTCCACACATGTGGTTCATCAAATGAAGCAGGGTAGTGAAAAGAAGGCTGTACAGGAAATTCTTAAGGTTTATAAACTTAAGCGTAAATAAAATATATGAATCATCCCAAAATCTATCAAGTAAAAGGCATGCATTGCGCTTCTTGTGCTGGTATTATTGAAAAGACTTTCAAAAAGACAGAAGGGGTTCAATCTGCTGAAGTAAACTATGGGACTGAAAAGGCCAAGCTTGCTTTTGATGAGTCAAAAACAAGTGCACAAGAGCTTTCAAAAAAAATAGAACCACTTGGCTATTCTCTGGAGGAAATGGATATGTCGTCTATGTCGGCCGATGAACATGCAGCGCACCTAGGTCTCAACCAGTCAAAAAAAGAGAAATTAGCAGAGGTGGCTGATATGAAAACAAAGGTTATCTCCGCAATACCTTTGGCAATTTTTGCTGCACTAGTTATGGCCTGGGACATTCTTGCTCAGTACAAAGCAGTCCCTGAGATGAGTTATACGGTCAAAGAGTTTATTCATCACCTTCTTCCAATCCTAGCTACGTATATTCTCTTTGTTATTGGGAAACCTTATCTTCTGGGGTTTTACAGATTTCTTCGTTACGGCAAGGCCAACATGGATACACTGATCGGCATTGGAACCACGGCCGCGTTTTTATACAGCTTTGCCGTTACTGCTTTTGAAGAGACACTGAGACCTTTTATAAATGTTGATTACCAATACTACGATGTGACGATCGTGGTTATTACTTTTATCGCACTTGGAAAATATCTTGAAGCTAGATCAAAAATAAAGACAGGTGATGCCATCGAAAAGCTACTTAATCTCCAGGCTAAAACAGCATTGGTTATTCGAGATGGAAAAGAAGTAGAAATTTCAGTGAATGAGGTCAAGCATGGTGATTTTATTATTATTAAGCCTGGAGCAAAGATTCCTGTAGACGGTGTCATAACCGAAGGCAGTTCTTTTATAGATGAATCCATGGTCACCGGAGAGCCCATGCCGGCCCAGAAAAAGATTGGTGACAGTGTGGTATCTGGAACAATTAACACTAGTGGTTCATTTACCTTCAAAGCGACAAAAGTTGGGTCCGAAACCCTTCTCGCTCAGATCATCAAAATGGTTGAAGATGCACAGGGAAGCAAAGCTCCAATCCAAGCGCTGGCAGATAAAATATCAGCGATCTTTGTGCCGATCGTGCTGGTTATTGCATTTCTTACTCTTGGTACCTGGCTCATTGTCGGCTCACAGTATCTGGGTTTTTCACAAGCTCTATCATTTGGACTGGTCTCATTTGTGGGAATTCTTGTGATCGCTTGCCCATGTGCTCTCGGTCTGGCGACACCAACTGCTATTATTGTCGGAGTTGGTAAGGGAGCCAAAGAGGGAATTCTAATCAAGGATGCGGCCATTCTTGAAAAACTTCATAAGGTAAATACGGTGGTCGTTGATAAGACAGGTACCATCACTAAAGGGAAGCCGACTTTGGTTGATATACAAAATCTCTCAAGTCTAAAAGATGATGAACTTGTTTCAATCCTCGCTTCTCTTGAGAAAAAATCAGAACATCCCATTGCTCAGGCGATTGTAAATTACGCTCAAGAGAAAAATATCTCCATATCTGAAATTTCAGATTTCGAAGGTATTCAAGGTAAGGGTCTCAAAGGAACAATAAAAGGTACTGAATATTTTGTGGGCAACGCTAAGCTCGTCAGCGATCTTAAAGTTTCTTTTGATGCTGCAAAGCTTAATGAGTTTACTTCTCAAGGTAAAACACCGGTGATTCTCGCTACCAAAGAAAAAGTTCTGGGTTTTGTGATGGTAGCTGACGAAATAAAAGCCGAGTCTGTGGAAGCCGTAAAAAATCTTCACGCCCTCGGTATCAAGGTAGTGATGCTTACTGGCGATGATGAAAAGGCTGCTAAATACATCGCTTCTCTTGTGGGAATTGATGATGTAGTGGCTCACGTGCTTCCGGAAGATAAGTTGAAAAAGATTAAGGAACTTCAATCACAAGGTCGCGTGGTGGCCATGGCTGGTGATGGAGTAAATGACGCTCCGGCTCTCGCTCAAGCGGATGTGGGCATCGCCATGGGGACTGGAACGGATGTGGCCATAGAGTCAGCCGGTATCACCCTTCTTGGTGGAGATATTTCAAAGCTGGTGAAGGCCATCAAGCTTTCAAAGGTTACGATGCGCGGAATAAAACAAAATCTTTTCTGGGCTTTTATCTATAACATTGTTGGTATCCCACTGGCCGCCGGAGCTTTTTATCCGATCTTCGGATGGCTCTTGAGCCCTGTCTTTGCTGGATTTGCGATGGCCATGTCTTCGGTATCGGTTGTCTCGAATTCGCTCAGAATTAAAACTAAAAAAATATAATGACTACACAAATACAAAAATATACCTTCCACGTACATGGCATGCATTGCAACTCCTGCATACTCATGACAGAAAGCGAGCTTAGAGACCTGCCGAACATTACCCAGGTCAAATCAAGTCTCAAGAATCACTCGGTAGAAGTTACGGGAAACTTTGGGGATAAGACACTGGAGCAGATTGCGGAGGAGCTTACGATACCGCTTAAGTCTCATGGATACACTGTTTCAGTTGAAAAAAAGCAGCATATTGCTAAGTGGGGAGACTTCAAAATTGCGGCCCCTATCGCCCTAGGATTTGCCATTCTCTTTGTAGTACTGCAGAAAATGGGAATCGTGAATCTGGTTAGTGCCGGAAACGTAACGTATGGCACAGCCTTTTTTATCGGTATCATTGCCTCACTTTCTACGTGTATGGCAGTGGTTGGTGGATTGGTCCTCTCCATGTCTGCTACCTTCGCCAAAGAAGGAGATAGAGTGCGACCACAACTTATGTTCCATGCAGGACGAATCGTTTCATTCTTTGTCCTTGGTGGCGTGATCGGAGCGATTGGATCAGCATTTACCCTCAATACTTCGGCAACGTTTGTTTTGAGTCTAATCATCGGCATCGTCATGCTTATTCTTGGTATCAATCTTTTAGATACTTTTCACTGGGCCAAGAGACTTCAGCCCTCAATGCCGAAATTTATCGCCAAGCATGCGCACGGTGTTTCAAAGTTCAATCACACGCTTACACCAGTTCTTGTTGGGATAGCAACTTTTTTCTTGCCTTGTGGATTCACGCAGTCAATGCAACTCTATACGCTCTCCACGGGGAGTTTTCTCACTGGGGGACTAACCATGCTCGCTTTCGCGCTTGGTACCTTACCGGTCCTTGCCCTTATTAGCTTTAGCTCTTTTAGTATTCAAAAGAGTTCCAAGTCTGGAGTTTTCTTTAAAACCGCTGGATTGATCGTGATCATGTTCGCGCTCTTTAATCTTATTAATAGTCTAGTGGTAATTGGGGTTATTCCACCGATTTTTAACTTCTAGTATAATTGTCTTTATGAAAGCCACTATCATCTCAATCATTGTAGCAATTGTTCTTATCGGCGGAGCTTTTATGTTTGCCAAAAATGGTGATGACACTGGACAAGTGGCCAACGCTAACAATGTCAGTATCGTTGATGGAAAACAAATTATAGAAATAAATGCCAAAGGTGGCTATCAGCCTCGCAAGAGCGTTGCTAAGGCAGGTATTCCAACCATCATCCGGTTCAATACAAAAGGAACTTTTGACTGTTCGTCAGCTGTTCGTATTCCGAGCTTGAACATCAGCAAGTCATTACCTCAATCAGGAATAACAGATATAGATATTGGGAGTGGAGAGCCCGGTAAACTTAAGGGTTCATGTGGCATGGGGATGTACCCGTTTGAGGTGGAGTTTCAGAGTTGAGTTATTTAAATTTAAAGTAAATGAAAAACCCGCTGCGACGAGTCTAGTTAGAATTTTTCTTCCTACTCTTTATCACGCCTATAATACCCAAAATAACTGCTAGAAGTCCAAGCAATTGTCCCCCAGGACTGTCGTCATATCCGCCATAGATAAACATAAAGACGCCGAACAGTATGACGAGACTAGAATATATTACTCTTCTTTTATTCATATAAAAATTATACCACCGCCGATTAGTTTATTTTCTTTTATCAAAAACTGACTCAAGAATTCCTTTAATTTTTATCAATTCAGGATCGGCCGGTAGTCCTTTTTCTTCTCTGACAGATATTTGAGCTTGGATCATCGCGATGGCTTTTTGTTGCCATTTTTTAAATTGGTCAGGATTAAGAAATGATAGTTTTTTCTGGATGTATGATTCATTAAAGGGTTCTGGTCTGGCGTTTCTTACTAAGATGAATGTAGCAACAGCGATAATAAAGATCAAAGGGATACTGATTCCTTGTTCAAAATTATTATATATGTAAAGTATTAGACCTAAACCTGCAGCTACGTAGAAGAATTGTCGTAAGGTTAGTGGGCCAAATATTCTCTGTTCGTCCATGAGAAAATTATAGCATAAGAAAGAGTACCAACTGAAATTGGTAGGCTTTATATAAAAGAGAAACCCGTCAGCGAACTGAAGCTGGGGCTTCCTGTTCGTGACGGGTGGGGATTATTTTTTAATCCGCTTCCTCAACCATTTTTTGAATCCTGCAATGGTCGTGACACCATCGACGAGGACGGCCTCGTATCTTTTTGTGCAAATGAAAACCCGCCATTTTTCAGACGGGGATGTTTTTGAAAAAAATGATGGATTGATTAATTTGTGCGTGCGATCTACATTCGGCGGATCTTGTCCACGAAATGGCTGAAGTTCATGCCACTTCGATAGACATTAACCGGAGTAGTCCAAGGTAGGTCTTTGGTGAGCCACATGATGGGCCAACCGTACTTGAAATGAAGATTAAGGGTGTGGATGAGTCCAGCCACGATGTACACCTGCGTACTTGACCTAAGACAGGTTCTGACTAAATCTCCATAATTTTTAACCCACACCTTTTCAAGGCGATAGATTTTATCTGCCAGGTTTTTGATCTGTAGAGTTGGTGTGGCATTAAGCTCACAGTTCACCTGCCCATCTCTAACCCACTCCAGAGCCTGTTGGATGGATTCTGGTTCTGGCGTCACCGTGAGATGATTGTCCAGTATTTCGAGTATCTGATCGATTTCAATCATGAGCGTTTGGTTTGTCATCCAATCTACGCGACATCGCGGGTCTGCCCCGTAAAGAATCGGTAAATGTGTGGAAGAGCAGTGAGGCCATAATCCAGCCACTGCTTGGGAATAGTTGAAATGTTCTGGCCCCATTCCTTGAGGTCCAGTATTCAATCCTTCCACACAGATCTTGGTGGATGGTGAGAGTCGAGAAAGTACTCGATGTGTAAAGGCTTGCTCCAGTTGAGGAGAGACGAGCATTGTTGCATTTTCGTCATGGAGAATATCCACAAGCACGACAGGAGAGTTTTCTAGGTCCATATGATTTTTAGGTTGCTTGTGCTGTTTGTTGCTGGGATAGTTATACATTAATAAATCGGCTTTGTAAATGAAAAACCCGCCGATCGAGTTTCTCAATGAAACCGTCGCGAGCGGGGTCTTTATTTTGACTGATGTGGCTTCTTATCTCGTGGCTCGGCAAATACCTTGAAGCCAATCAAGGTGACCGACTTAATCCCGAGTGCCTCACATACCAACAGATAGCGGATGGGAACAAATTTATCTTGGATCTCGCTAAGTCCAAAGATTTCATCCATTCTTTCGTTGAACCTTTCGATTTCGAGTGTGTTGGTTGGTGTATGGATACCCATTTTTTCAAGAATGGGGCCTACGGGATCATGACCGTAACGGAGAGCTCTCTCCTCTGCCGTTAATTTTGCTTCGGGTTTTTTCATATTTTTTTCGTTGGGGTTTGCTGCTTCCCACAAGATACATAAATACCTTTTAGGAAACAGCAAACTTACATATGAAAAACAACTAAGAGTATCTTAGCACATATAATTATTTATGTCAATAGTTGGCTCCCTCTGTTGGACGAGTTCAGAACCATGAATTGGTCAGTTATTGATAAGCAACTTAAGTATAGCGGGATATGCTTCAATATAGGTATTAGAAATTGTTTTCCCTAAAGAAAATATTTTTTGCTTCTTTGTACTCAGCTTCCGTTTTCCCATTCATTGATCGTTTCAGGGTCTCGTATTTTTTAGTTAATTCTGCATCGGATTTAAAACGTTTAACTTGTTCAAGATATTTTCCAACCCTCACATCATCTTTATGAAGTATGTGGAGTTCACAGCGTATGCCATATTTTTTCTTACTGCGCACGAACCCCTCATTGTTTACAACGGTTCCCGAATAAAATCTCTCATCACCGTTGTTTGTTATTTGTTCCAGGATTTTATTTATATCTTTATCTGGTTCTATTTCGATCATCAGATCCATTTCATTTTTTGTACAGGTGGGTATAGCTAAGGACCCAATTAAAGTTATTTTAGATTCTGGAATGATCTTGTGAATAAGTTCAATATAAAAATCAACCGCTTTGAAAACTTCTTCCGTTGGTTCAATTATTTTGATAATGTCATGAGACTTAGGTGATATTTTCTCAGATTCTTGTTGATTTTCTAATTTTTCCATTTTCATATATATATAAAAAGTAAGTAAAGTTTAGTCCAAAACAATACTAAACTTTAACATTTCTGCTCCCCCTCGTGGACAAGTTCAGAACTGCTAATTGGGTCGGTATTAAGAGTGAATTAGAGTTTAGTGGGATTTTAGGATTGTTTTCAAAACCTGTACTTCAGAACTTCTAAATAGCTATTTAACCTTTTTGACTATACTAAAATCTAAACCTTTGCCTTTTTGCGTGATATAGCCCTTTTTGAGAAGATTATCAATTAAGGTTCTTGCGGTTGAATATCCCATATCAAACTCTCTCTGAAGATTTCCTACTGATATTGATTTTCTTTTACCAAGAATAGAAACCACCTCTTCTTCACGAAGTAATGCTAATAGCACATTTAACTTGTCTTCATTTTTCCGTACATCATCCCTGACCTTTTGAACATATTTCAATATAGTGCTGTTTTTCATATCAGTAGTTAGTTATGCTTGAGGCAAGTATACCTTGATATTCCTTAGAATGTAAACTAAAATAATGTGATGATTACTTCTACTGTTCTACAGATAAACACATTTCAAACCATAATATCCGCAGGTGTCTCTGCTGTTATGGTAGTTATCGCCCTTTTCCTTAAGGAATATCTTGACAAGAAGACCTCAAAAAGAAACTACATTATAGATAAAAGTTACGCCATTCACGAAAGATTAAGGGATAATTTACGAGGTATGCTACAAGATATAGGGCATTCTTACTACTTTCTGCTAAAGAAAGTAACCAAAGAAGACAAGAGTAATGTGAATATGTCCTATGGGACTTACGAACTTAAATCAACAAAAGATGTTTTTTCAAGTTTCAATGAAGTTACATCTTATCAGCAAGAGTTTGAGTATTTTAGAGACACCTTACTACAAGATATTCTCAAAGTCTCAAAATTGAGCATCCCAAGAGTTCAGAAGATTGCTACAAAGATTGAAGCTTTGTATAGCCAAACTATGGCAGGAGAAGAGGTTTTGCAGGATTTATTCCAAGACGAGCTTCAACCAAGAATGACCCATTTCGGTTATAAACTATCGGAAACAGAAAAATCATATACTAAGTTCATTCAGGAAGCGCATAAGAAAATCTTTTTGATTGAGGCTCAAAAATTGTTGCAGAAGCTAGAGAAAGAAATTGAGCGAGTGGTCAAACTTCGTCTATAGTATCTATTTTGAAAGGTGAAATATATAGGCAATTAGAGACAGTATAAGTACGAAACCTATAAAGCTTAACCATTTTACGAGATTTTTATGAATGCCTGTCATTACCTCTGATAGCAGTTTGTGTAGGTATTTGAAAACAATAGCTACAGGCTTCCAGAGAATAAGCCATAGTATAAAAACAACTGCACTGAATATCTTTTCGGCTATGTTTTTGTCTCCTCTCATTTCTTGAATGCTACTTGATACATATATGTTTGTAAAGTAGAGTAAAGGATAATGAACGAGACGCTTATAATTCTAAGAGAGAGGTTTAAATCTCTTGAAGAGACTTTGGGACTAGATGATAGGGATTTTGCTCTTGCTCTATTTGATTATTGCGGTTTCATTTCCTCTTCACAGATACTAAGTAATATAGTCAAAAGGATGGCAAAAGAGCACGATATTGACCCTGCAACATTCAATTGGTTATTTATCTTCGGTGCTCTAAGAAACACTGTCAGAAACTTCAAACTAGGAAAAATGGAAAAGGGGGAATCGGGCATGCCTTTATTTTGGGATAAAGAAATTGAAAAAGAATATAGTGTTGCCATAGCACTTGGTAAGCTTTTATATGCTTCCAAAAATAGACCGACCGTCAGTGAAAGTATTGATATTTATCAGATTATATCTGATGACACAGGCAAACTTCTAAAAGACGAAACTATTCCACTTAAAAATGTGGTTATTAAATTCAGACTTCTTCAAAGCGAATTATTATCTCGCATGATAGAAAATCCTACACAGAAGGTATCTTTTGATGCTGAACAAAGCATATTGATTATAGGAAATAGAAAAGTTTCATTTAGAAAGCATACAGACCAATATCATACTCTTAAAACGCTATTTCAAGATAAAGATGAATTAAACAGAGAGTGGTTTTTTTCAGAAATAGGCGAAAAGATGGATGAATATAAAAAATATAAAGACAAGGATTTTCATAACTATTTGTCGGCAATAAAAAAACGAGTTGTTTCAGAAACGGGAATAAAAGACTTATTTATAACAACTAACCACAGCGTAAGAGTAAATAGTTTTTATATCAAATAGTCTGAAGTAATCTGAAGTCGTCAGTCATATATCTTGATAGCACAACCATTGGGTTGTTTCTATGCAGGATAATAACAAAGAAAACCAAGAGAAGAGTCCACAATTACTGGACTTAAACCCTGAAGACAAGCAGAACCTTGTCGGCTTCTTTGCTTTGCTTATAAAGGTTGATAAGCGAATAAATCCTGCTCTTTATCAGCTAAAAACACAAAAATGATTGATACAGTTTGCTTACTAATACCAAAAAATAAGATGACATTCGTTAATCTTACAGAGAGAGGCGTAGCTACTTGGAGCTTACATTCTGATACAGACCAGTATAAGAAGTTTGTAAAAAATCCATCAAAAAAAGACTTGGATAGCGGGTTGTACTTACCTCGTCTGACTGGCTACAGACGAAAGAGTTTCGCTCAGGATGCCAATATTCGGATAGAGTTTTCAGTACCAAAGTTGATTTTCCTTAATAACCTAGATGAGCTTGAAAATAAGGACTTTACCAGAGTGCTTGATACTCTGCAGGAAAGGTTAAGGGCTATGGGCGTTATTGTTACTAAATCAATCCTTCAAAATGCATCAGTTAGTTCCGTACACTTCTCAAAAAACATAAGACTTGAGGACGGTTACACTACCAATCATCTTATTTCAGAGATGAATAAAGTAAACCTAAGAAAGAGCTTCGATTTTACTCGTTCAAGGTATATTAATGATGGGCAGAGTTTATATGCTCACACGACATCGCATCAACTTGTTATCTATGACAAGGTTGCTGACTTGAGTAAAGACAAGAAGAGGGCAATAGATAAAGACCAAACCCTATTTCAACAGAGTCTATTCAACGAACTTGTCAAGGAAGAGATGCTTGAGATAATTCGCTTTGAAGTTAGGTTGAACCAAAAGCAGAAGATGAATAAAGTCCTTGAGCAGTTGGGCTACCAAAAGAACCCGACATTCAGGGATGTTTTTAGTACCGAGATGGCTCAAAAGGTTGTCACTGATTATTGGGAAAGACTTATTAAGGAGCGTAATCTTGGACTGTTCTCAATATCATTAAGTTTGAAAGACATCCTACGAACACTGTATCTAGCTAATAGAAAGATTAAGCCAAATCGAGCTATCTATCTTTTGGGCTTGTTTATGCTTGGAAAAGATGAAAATGGTATGCGAGAGTTACGCTCTATTATTTCAAGGAAGTCGCATGAGCGTACTTGGTACAGAATTGCAAAGGATATGCAGGTAGCAAGCGAATTGATAACTAAAAACAAGCTACGAGATTGGGTTACGCAGATAGACAAGAGCCTAAACGAGTTCAAGGCATATAAGCACAAAAAGTTGTCCACTAGCTAAAGTTGATATGTAAAGCAATGTAAAGTATAATTATTAGATATAATACAAACAAAATGACTGACAAAGAATTCTACAAGGCAGAAGACCTTGCTAAAAAACTTGAGGTAAACATCATGACCATTTACCGATATATAAAAGCTGGTCGTTTGAAGGCATACAAGATTGGTCGTGAGTTCCGGATTGATGAGCACGAGTTTCAAGCTTTCTTAAAAAGAGTAAGTACGAAATAAAAATGCAAGATAAACAATTTACAATTGAATATGGGAAAAATAATATTTCTATAAAACAGGAAGATTGTATCAGATTTCTTAAGAGTCTCCCAAATGAAAGTGTAGATGTTATTGTGACAGACCCTGCGTATTCGGGTATGAATAATAAATTAAAGCTTGGCAAAGGTAGAATAGTTGGAAAATATAATAATAAAGGAGAAGAGGGTTCTAAGTGGTTCTCTGAGTTCCATGATACAGAAGAAAATTATGAGGTTTTTCTCTCAGAGTGTAAGAGAGTTTTAAATAAAAAAAGAGGGCATTTATATATAATGTTTGACTCGTTTTCACTATTGTCTCTAGGTCATATTGTACGTAAATATTTTGATGTTAAAAATATTTTAGTTTGGGATAAAGTTAATCTTGGAATGGGGCATTACTTCAGAAGGAGACATGAATTTATTCTATTTGCAACAAATAGAAACACCTCAAAAATTAAAAACAGGTCATTCCCAGATGTTTGGAGAATAAAAAGAATTCATCAGTCAAAATATCCAACACAAAAACCCGTTGAAGTTTTTGGCATAATGATAAATGCAAGTACAAAACCAGGATACGTAGTATGTGACCCCTTCTTAGGAAGTGGTTCTTCTGCTATTGCATCAATTAAGAATGGTTGTAATTTTATTGGATGTGATATTTCAGGTAAATCTTATAACATTTCTAAATCTCGTATAGAAAACTATATAAAAACTGAAAAAGATGAATTACAAGAAAAATCTGCTTGTGTAGAGGGAGAAATAATTTTTTGGAAATAATATGGCACATATAACTGGTAAAAAAACAATATTTTTTGTGACCTCACCAAGGTCGCCTCATAAACTTATTGATGAGGTTAAGTTCTTAACAGAAAACTTTTCCAATAAGGAATGGAATAGTAAAACTCAAGAAGAATTTTATATCGAACTCTCAAAACAAAGTTTCTTTGAAGGTAGTCCAAGTGGAGATGTTGCCTTTAAAGCAAGAGATAGAATAAATAGAGCGCCTAAATCATTAGGATTAGTTGACTTAAAACCAACAATCAAACTTACGGAAGCTGGTAAAGTTTATATCTATGGAGAAAGAAAAGAACCAATCTTTTTAAGACAACTACTTAAATTTCAGTTACCGTCACCGTATCACGTAGATAAAGATTTTACTTTTGAAGTGAAACCTTACCTTGAATTAATGAGGCTGATTAATGATTTAAATAGTCTTTCAAAGAATGAAATTGCGTTATTTGTTGTGCAACTAACACACTTTAACAAGTATGAGGAGGTAAAAGATAAAATTATTAAATTTAGGGAAGAAGTTAAGACATTAAAAGATAGAAAAGTAGGCTATAAAAGATTTGTTGCAGAGACTTTTACTAGTGAATTAAAAAAGCTTTTTGAAGAAGAAATCTCTGGTAACGATATTTCCACGAGAGAGTCAGACGATATTTCGCTTTCAAAATTTATAATTACTAAAAGAAGAAATCACAATGATTACGCCGATGCGTCTATTCGTTATTTAAGAGCCACAGGATTATTCTCTATTAATCCAAGAACTTTCAAAATATATTTAATACCTGAAAAACAAAAAGAACTTGAATACATTTTAAAAAATGTTGATAGAAGTATTAAGAGGTATGATACAGAAGAGGAATATGAGAGGTATCTTTTTGACCCTACTTTACCAGTATTATTCACAGATGATAGAGAGCTAATTATTAAGAAAATAATATCTAAGACCTCTGAAATTTCTGAGACTTACTTAACATCCCTAGACACAGAAAAACTTAAGGATATTTATTATGAGATAGTAAATAAAAATCTTAATGAATTAATTAATATAGAGAAAACTAAACTCAAAACATATTCTGAGTTTGATGACATAATAAATACTTTTAAAGATATAGAAAATAAAGAAATTGTAGACCCGCCTTTATTTTTGGAGTGGAATATTTGGAGGTCTTTTACTATGTTGAATGATGGTGATATTGTAGGAAATTTTAAAGTTGATGATGACGGTGTTCCGCTATATACAGCACCAGGAAATACAGCCGATATAGTTTGTAAATATAAGGATTTTGAAACTATTATTGAAGTAACTATGTCTTCTGGTCATAAACAATATGAAATGGAAGGAGAGCCCGTTGCTAGACACTATGGAAATCATAAAAAATTAACAAATAAAGATACGTATTGTATATTTATTGCTCCTAAACCTAGTGAAGCGACAATTGCTCATTACTATATTCTTCATCGTTCAAATATTGATTACTATGGTGGTAAGGCAAAGATTATACCAATATCTTTAAATGATTTTAAAATTTTATTAAATAATGCTTACTCACTAAAGGATAAGCCAACATCTTCTGATATAAAAAAATTGTGGTCTGAATTATCTGGTCTTGCATTGAAAGCTGAAAATGAAAATCAGTGGTTTTCTGCTATTTCAGAGAAAACAAGAACAGCATTTTTAAACGTATGAAAGCAATAATCGTAGCAAGAGTATCAACAGAAGAACAGAAAGAGGCAGGCAACTCTTTGCCCGCACAGCTTACTCGTATGCAGGGTTATTGTGAACGAAACGACTATCTCGTTATCGAAACATTTAGCTTTGATGAAAGTGCATATAAAACCAAACGAGATGAGTTTGATAAGATTATTGAGTGTATAAACAGTAGCAAGGAAAAAATAGCAGTCTGTTTTGATAAAGTAGACCGCCTTTCAAGAAACATCTTTGACAAGCGTGTCGCCCTGCTTTATGAGAAGGCTGTAAGCAATGAAATAGAGCTTCACTTCGTATCAGATAGCCAAGTCATAAATGACAAGATGAACGCAGGTGATAAGTTTGCCTTTGGAATGAAACTCGGGCTATCAAAGTATTATTCAGATGCAATTAGCGACAATGTGAAGCGTGCCTTTGAACAGAAACGCAGGAATGGCGAATGGACAGGCGCAGTCCGTTTGGGCTATCTCAATATCTCTCTAGATGCTGAAAAACGATTGCGTAAAGATATTGTTATAGACCCTGAAAGAAGTCATCTTGTAATCAAGATGTTTGAAATGTACGCCACAGGAAACTACTCGCTGGAAACTATCCGCAGAGAAGTTGCCGACTTGGGCTTATTAAGTCTCAAGGGCTATAAGCTTTCAAAGAGTTGTATTGAGAATATACTGAAAGACAGCTTCTATTGCGGTACGGCAGTCTCAAAGAAATATGGAACTTGGACACATAAATATCCTCGTCTGATTAGCCGAGAGCTTTTTGATAAATGCCAAGAAATAAGGGAAGGAAAAAATAGAAAGCACTCAAAGTTTGTTTCAAGGGACTTCATTTTCAAAGGCTTACTTTCTTGCAAAAACTGCGGTTGCTCAATGACGGCTGAAATAAAGACCAAGAAAAGTGGACTAACCTTTACTTACTACTCTTGCACGAATGCCAAAGGTATATGCCAACGCCAGTATGTGCCTGAAAAGGAGCTTCTGGAGCCCATTTACGAGGTTTTAGAGTGTTTTGAGGGCATAACAGTGGCAACGCAGAACACGCTCGTTAAAGAGCTTAGAGATACTACTGAACATGAAGTGGCTTTTCATAAAGCACAGATAAATCGCATCCGAAGCCAGTATGACCAACTCAAGAAGAAAGACGACAGGTTACTTGAAATGTACCTTGAAGCTGACATGAGTATTACTAAGGACATCTATGACAAAAAGCATCAGGAATATCACGACAAGATACAACTCTTGAACATTGAGCTTGAAGAACACACAGAAGCAGACTATGACTACCAAACCACTGTGGCATCAGTGCTTTCTGTCGCTCGCCGTGCCAAGTTAATTTTTGAAAGTTCTGAACCGCACGAAAAAAGAGCGTTTTTGAACTACTTACTTCAGAACCCAACTGTAAACGGCAAAAAGCTAGAGTTTACAATGCGTTCTCCATTTAATTTGGTACTAGAACTAGCTACTAGTCCTAACTGGCTCCGGCGGCAGGGATCGAACCTGCGACCAATCGCTTACGTTTCCTCCACTATTACTAATGGTACGGACTATATCACTCCCATGCCACCGAATGTGGTTTAGGGAAAAGGTACTTCCGCAAAACTATAAGTCTTGTGTACTCCCCGAAGGGATAGTCTCTACACCTTCAACTAGTTAATTAAAACTAGAAGCTTGGCTCGGTATTGCCCCGGGAAGGGGTTTCACCGAATTCACCTTTTTTACAACCAGACTTTCATCTGGAAGCTGCTCTATGCCTGCCGCAACCTCTCTATGACAATTTGCACAGAGAAGGATACATTTATCAAGTTCTTTCCGGACTATTTCCCATGATCGGGTATATCCCTTATCACCAATTCCAAAAGATTTATCTTCGGGCTTAATATGGTGAAGCTCAAGAGCTCCTTGATATCGTGAATAGCCACATATTTGGCATTTTCCACCTTTGTATTCTATTGAGAGAGTTTTAATCTTTTTACGTCTTTTTGTGACTGCTTTGATCAAAGCTTCTCTACGGTCGGCATATTTTCTTTTATCTGACATAACATAATTATATCAAATAAAGACGTCCACAGGCGACTGCTCTACCTCTGAGCTACACCGGAATTTCATTCTCTTTTAGGAGAACCTTGCTATACTACCAAATATGTACATAAAAGTGAAGGTAATCGCTGGGGCTAAGAAGGAGAAAATAGAGAAAAAGTCAGAGGATCATTATGAGATCTGGGTCAAAGAAAAGGCGGAAAATAATAGAGCCAATGAAAGAATATTAGAGATTTTCCGTCATCTATATATAGACATGATCATCCGTATAGTAAGCGGACATCATTCACCCTCAAAGATCCTTGTTCTAGATCCAAAGAGTAGCCATTAATCAAATACTTTTATATAATTAGACTATGAATACAAAAATCAAAGCCACAAATATTACCGTGACAGTTGATATTTCAAATTATGTTAACAAACGACTAGAAGCCGTCGTGAAGCTGTTCAAGCATGACCCTACGACACAGATGGATATAGAGCTAGCTCGTACGACAGAACATCATAAGAACGGAGAGATTTTTAAGGCGGAAGTTCACATCACGGCCAAAGGGGAAGATCTATATGCTAGTGCCGAAGAAAGCGATATTTACAAGGCGATAGACGCCGTACGTGATGATATTTTGCGAGAAGCTCGATCGTCAAAATCAAAGAAAACTTCTCTAGTACGAAGGAGCGGAATCATGGTAAAAAATCTCATGAAAGGTCTGTGGCCAGGAAAAAATAAAAACCTCTAATGAAAAACTTCTTTTTTCAAAGAGTCAATACTTGGCTCTGCATCGCTCTGTTAGGACTCATGTGCTTCTGGACAGTTCTCTTCTACATGACTTATAAGGCTAATGCGATCGGTAATAACTATTTTGCTATAGAATCTGGTGACCAATCTCTATAGCCCGTTTCCTTTTTTCCTTCAGGAATGACTTTCTGGATTTCTAGTTTACCGTCATGATAGGATGCTTCAGTAATCTTGACTCGGATTTTTTTACCATCTCTTTCTGCAAAAAAGAAAGCTGAAGGCCAGCCATGATAGGCTTGGATTTTTAAATAGTTTTTATGGGGATCATCGGAAAGATCAATCAAACCATCCTCTTTCTCTATCATCTTGGTATAGGTCGCATGTGAGTGATCTTGTTCTTTCTCTTCTATTTTTCCCTTAACCCAATTTGGTAGGATAGAGATCAGCAGATTTGTGCCAGCTTCAACAATTTTTTCTCGTAGCCCATCTGTGGTTGGAGGCCATGGTTCAAAAATGACTTCCTCTTTTGCCACAATTGGCCCATGATCCATTTCTTTATCCATTCGTATAATCGTCACCCCAGTTTTTCGGTCATCGCTGAGGATGGCGCTTTCGATCGGACAAGAACCGCGATATTTAGGTAATAGTGAACCATGAATATTCAAAGATTTATATTTAGGTATATCCAAAACACTTTCAGGGATAATTTTGCCATAAGCGATGACCACAAAAACATCACAACCGTATCCTACAAGCTTTTTCTGGAACTCCAAATCTTTTAATTTTTCTGGCTGAAAGACGGGTACTTTATTTTCCTCGGCCCAGACTTTGGCCGGTGGGGGAGTCAGAACCAACTTCCTACCTTGAGGTCTATCGGGCTGGGTCACTACAAAAGCGATATCAAAACCAGCCCCCCTTAGCTTTTCTAAAGTTTTCACCGCATGTTCGGGTGTACCAAAAAAGCCTATTTTAATTTTCTCTTTATTCATGGGTTTTTTCAGGAGGAAGATCCTCTATGTTATAAGCCTTATCAATAAAGAGAATTCCATCTAAGTGATCTGTCTCATGTTGGAAAACTTGAGCGAGTAAGCCACTAGCGCCACGCTCGACTAATTTTCCAGTCTCATCGTAACCTCTGATACTGACCTTGGTAGCTCTTTTTATTTTGCCATATTTCCAGCGGACAGAGAGACAGCCCTCTTCTACTTCATGTTGTGATTTGGAAAGCTTCGTGATTTCTGGATTAATGAAAATCAAATCCTTACCAATACTTTTATATTTTTTGTCGGCCAGTTTCATGATTCTGTCTGAGACTAGGAAAATTCTCAAAGCCTCTCCGATCTGCGGAGCGGCGATGGCCACCCCGTCTTTTTCTAGGGCGAGAACTTTTTGCATATTTTTAATAACCTCTTTTATTTTAAGAGATGAAATATCTTTAAGGGCAATAACCTGAGCCTTTTCACGCAGGGCTGGGTGGTCGCTTTGGACGATCTTTGTGTTTTCGGGGCTTTTTTTCACCTATTTACTATACGATATAAGGCTTTTTTAGGCTATTTGACAAACCTATTTAATTATGCTATCATAATGGGTAGAAATTTGATATGGCTAACCGCCACCGGCCCTTAGGGGAAAAGGCTGAAAACAAACTAATAATATGTTCTCAGGGTCAGATTCTCGGATACGGATTGTTATGAAAAAAATGTTCATCGTCACTCTTTTAATTACCAGTTTCATGTTAGTCGCGACCGTGGCTTTTGTTGCCATCAACGAAAGTTACAGCACGGCCAATGCCATCACGGCAGCCCGCGTCTATGTTGACTGCTTCCGTTACGATAATCGCCGAATCTTTACTTCAGAGGCGGCACCGATCGGCTTCGGGTCAACGCAGATCAATCAGATCAATGACTCCGAATTGGCTTCTGGCGGTCTAGGGGTGACGGGAGCTGGTCATGCGATGACCATCTACGTTACTCCTGATGCCTTGGTGTTCAGCTTGATTTCCTCTTCGATTCTGCTTCTGTTCACTGCCATTGTGTATGTGGTGGAATGCATCTGCTACCATCTTTGGACCACGTGGAGGAATCGCCGGAAACTGGAGGAAGCCCTCGCCTCACAGGACTAACCGCACTGCAATTAAAAGAGGGAACGTCGACCTATACAGGTTGGCGTTTTCTTTTTCTATAAAAGCGTCTCCGGGTCTATTTTTAGAGAGATGGCCGGGGAAAGAGATCTTAACTTTTCTATTAAAGTCGGATCCACCCACTTTTCTCTAGGTAGGCGGATCAAACCATGCAAGACAAAGTTTCCTCTAACGGTGTGAGTAAAAGCCGGAAAGACTTCAACCTCATAGGGCTCTAGGCTAGTCTGAGCTCGCTCCATTTCTTTGACAATCTCATTCTTCTTACCTTCTAGGGTTAATTTTATGAGAATAGAAAATGGCGGGTAATTAAACTGTTTCCTTTCCTCAATAACGGTCTTGTAAAAATCACTTGTATTGCCTTTTAGACCATATTCAAAAACTTTCTCCTCAGCTTTTCTTGTTTGTACAACAATATCTCGAGATGTTAGAGATCTCATACTGATGAGAAGGTGTAGGATTCTTTCTTGTATTCTAAAATCGGGTAGAGAAAAAAGGGAATCTAGGGAAATGATCGCCGAATTCTCCACTTTCTCGTGGATATATTGAAGCATCATCTCTGTGCCCAAAAGAATGTTGCCAGGTTTTGATCTAAACTTTTCTATAACTGCCCGGATTTCCTTGTCGGTTTTGGTGGTATCGGCATCTATTTTGAAAAGAGCAATGTCTGGAAATTTATCTCTAATTTTTTCTTCTACTAGATCAATACCAATTCCCACGACACCCAGCTTCCAACTTCCACAAATCTTACAATACTCTTCTGTCGATCTTCTTTCTCCGCAACGATGACAGAGAAAAAAGCTTTTATCGGGTTCGGTCTGGCCACTGGAAATTTTGTGCAGGACGACCGGGGAACTACAGTTATTGCAAGTAACAATATTTTGACAGTCTCCACAAATGGTGGAGGGAGCCAGACCCCTTCTCGTCGCTAAGATAATCATACTCTCACTTCTTTCTTTGTTTCTTAAAATCAGGGATTCGACCTCGTTGGAAAGAATTTTGAAACTCACTCGATTTTGGTCTTTGTAAGACCTCATATCTACCAGAGTGTCTCGAGCCGTACTTAGTGAACGAAATTTGAAAGGGGAGGCTTCCACGATTTCACCTTCTTGTTTTCTGAAAAGAGTTTCGAGCCGGAGAAAATTGTCTGCTAGGTACACTTTGACCCCCTTTTTTTCGGCGAGGATTTCGGCGCAGTGACGGATATCCAAAAATGGTCTCCTCTGGATTTTGTAAGTTCTACTAGCTTCGCCCTCTATTACGATAGTTTCAATATCATCTCGAGGAAAAGAGAGAAAGGCTCCGGTAGTGATGAGCGCGACAGGATGGCTTTCTTTCATGGTTTTGTTCCAGGTATCGGTAATTTCTTTTTTAGATAAAGCTCCATGAAGGAGGAAAGCATATCCCTCAATCCCTTTTTCCAAGATTGAAAATGCGTACTTGGCTTCTTCGATGGTCGGGAAGAGAAAAAATACGGATCTCTTTCGGGCGAATTCTTGTCTCACGAGGCTTTTCCAGGTGCCGTACCTTTCCTCGATGTCTCCTTGGACCGCATACTTTTCCTCCACACTTTTTTTACCATCTTTTCTCTCTAGATTTTTAGCTTTAAGTTTGGAAGTATTTTTTAAAATATATTCTGGCACTAAGCTGTTGAGAATCGTTCCCACACTGGTGGCAAAATAGTCGGCAGATTCTCTGGCCATTTCCATGAACTCTTTTGAAAAGAATTGGGTACTCTTAATCTTATCTAGCTTTTTCAAAGCGAAACTAGAGTTTTTGATTTCTCCTTTCATGTCGGAGGCAGTTCTCACCGAAACAACGATGCCATGAACCATCTTTTTTCTTAGAGGAATATCAACGATTGCCCCAACCGGGATTTCTTTGGAGGTGAAATACGAGAGGGTATCGGTGCCAATGGCTTTGGCGATAGGGATAACATCTATAACAAACATGCATTATTTATACCTCTTTTGGGCTTTTTTACAAATCTCTAAATGTCTCTATTTTAGCTCCCAGAGAATTGAGTCTTTCGGCTAGATCTTCGTAGCCACGGTTAATATTGTATACATTACGTAGGATAGAAGTCCCTTCGGCGGCGAGCATGGCGATCATGATGATCACGGAAGGACGTAGAGCTGGAGGGCAGACGATTTCAGTCGCCTTGAGCCTCGTAGGACCTTTAACATAGAAACGGTGGGGATCAGCGAGAAGGGTATCAGCTCGAAGTTTGTCTAGTTCTTTGTAGTAAATCGCCCTTTCTTCGTATGTCCAATCGTGAATGAAGGTCTGTCCGTGGGCTTGGGTTGCGATCACGGCGAAGAAGGGTAAGTTGTCCATATTGATACCTGGATATGGTTGTGAATGAATTTTTTCTTCTAGGGCTACGAGTTTTGAAGGTAGTGTTTGGAGATCCACTAAGTTGACATACCCATTATCACCTTTATATCTTTTAATAATTTTGTACTTTAATCCCATTTTTTCAAGTTTTAAAAGTTCTAGTTCTAGAAAGTCAATGGGACATCTCTCAATAGTAATGGCTGACTTGGTGACAATGGCCGCGGAAAGGAGAGACATCGCTTCTATCGGATCTTCTCCCAAGGAGTATTCTATTTCCCGATCTATTTCGGGAACACCATGAACAATCATTGTAGAAGTACCAATGCCTTCTATTTTCACTCCAGCTAGTTCTAGATAGAAACAGACATCTTGAACTTGATAGTTGGCGGAAGCAAATTTGATGATGGTCTGACCAGGAATCAGAGCCGCGGCCATGAGCAGGGTTTCGGTGGCAGTATCACCGGCTTCGTACATGACAATTTCTCGATTCTTTTTCAGACCTTGGTGTTGAATATGATAATGGTTGGAAGTGGTTTCAATAGAAACTCCCAGTTTTTCTAGGGCATAAAGATAGGGTTTGACCGTGCGTGAACCAAGTTTACAACCATCTGGTTGGTTGACCTTGAAGTCCTTGAGCCAGTGGATCAGTGGTCCAATGAGCATGATGTCGCTTCTGGTGCGGGGAGCGGAAT
>CAYHLX010000009.1:0-25143 GCA_964357605.1 uncultured Candidatus Saccharibacteria bacterium | reverse complement strand
TAGGGAGAATCGAACTCCCGTCTCGTCCTTGGCAAGGACGCATTCTACCACTAAACCATACCCGCAGACTTTTCAATACAAAAACAGTAGTAGTATAATCTAAAACCCTTACTTTCGCCAAATCTCTGCGAAATTGTGCGCCCGGAGGGATTCGAACCCCCAACAACGGTTCCGAAGACCGGCATGATATCCATTTCACTACGGGCGCAATTAACCTCTATAATACTGCATAAGTAGCTTTTGCCAAGCGATAATCGTTCTCACTGCCTCTATCTTGGTCAGGGTAATAGCCAAAGAACCCTTGTAGTTAGCCGTTCTAGCTCTATTTAGGTGATGTCTATTGTGCACATTTTTCTGAAAATTATTAGCAGAAATCCCCAAAGTCTTCTCCCAAAACTCCTGATATTCCAGGTTTTTAGAAACAGAATCACCAAAAATCCTATATTTTACTTGGTTTTTATCAATATTTAGATATTTCTTCAACCATACCAGGATAATATTCACAATTACTGGATCTGAGCTAGCAAACTGGATGTTTCCAGCACCCACAGATCCCTTAGCCCAATACAAACCGGAAGCGAGTGTAAATAGAGGATCTTTTAGATATTTTTTGAAATCTTTTTCAGCATTTTCAAAAGCTCTCTTCTCTTTAAAGATTTTTCTGGACCTAATAGTAATAGAAGCATTGAGTCTAGCTCTTTGAACCTTCGCTTTTAGATTTTTCTGTAAAAGTAGTTTTTCATTTTCAGAAAGGCGAACATTTTTAACCCAATTGGCAACAGAAGTTCTAGATACTTTTAGCTGTTTTGAGATATCACCATACGAATAACCGAGCCTTCTCAATTCAATAGCCTTTTTATGTGTTTGTACAATAGTATTCATATAGTATTATATTATACTACTATACATAACTATGCAAAATCAAGGTTAAATGCTAGAATCATTTCTATGAAGGAAGTAACTAAAAAAACCACAATTCCAACAGAAATTGCCTTTGTCGTTGAAACTCTCGAGAAGGGTGGCTTTGAAGCGTACCTAGTTGGGGGATGCGTGCGAGACTTGTTTCTAGGCAGAGATCCGAGGGACTGGGACATCACCACCAACGCCACTCCTGAAAAGATAATTTCTCTTTTCCCAAAAACTTTCTACGAAAATACCTTTGGGACCGTCGGGGTGGTAAATGAACTAACAGAGGATCCAACACTAAAAGTAATTGAAGTTACTCCATACAGATTAGAAACAGGGTACAGTGATTTTAGACATCCAGACCAAGTCACTTTTAGCACCAAACTTGAAGATGATCTGAAAAGACGCGACTTCACCATAAACGCAATCGCAGTTAGTCTGTCAAAGGGAGCCATAAAAGACATTGTTGACCTATATGATGGCTTTAAGGACATAAGGGACAAGGTCATAAGAACCGTGGAGAAACCTGAGGATCGCTTCAGTGAAGATGCTTTGCGCATCATGAGAGCCGTTAGACTGGCCACGGAACTAAGTTTCACGATTAACGTTGAGACAGAAAAGGCTATACAGAGCCATAAAAACCTCCTAAAAAAGATATCTTCTGAAAGAGTTAGGGATGAATTGATAAAGATAATCATGTCAGACGAGCCTAGAAAAGGCTTTGAAATGCTGGAAAGACTAGGTATTTTGGAGATTATCCTCCCAGAATTGGCCGTTGCCAAGGGTGTAACACAAAACCAAGCTCATGCCTTTGATGTTTTTGAGCATCTCCTTAGAACTCTTCAACACTCTGCGGATAAGAAGTGGCCATTGGAAATAAGGCTTTCGGCTCTTTTTCATGACATATCAAAACCCCAGACCAAGGGTGTTTCACATGAAACTGGACAGATAACTTTCTATGGACATGAAGTGGTTGGTTCACGTGTAACAAAGAAAATACTGGAAAGACTTAAGTTTCCACAAAAAACTATAGATAAGGTGGCGAAAATGATCCGTTGGCACATGTTTTTCTCTGACACACAAACAATCACTCTATCTGCCGTCAGAAGGATGATTAATAACGTAGGTAAGGAAAACATCTGGGATCTTATGAATATACGCGTATGCGACCGTATAGGGACAGGTAGACCCAAAGAAAACCCTTACCGTCTAAGAAAATACAAGTCAATGGTAGAGGAAGCCCTGATGGATCCTGTTTCTGTTGGAATGCTAAAAATTAATGGAAAGCGTATTATGGATGTTACACATGAAACTCCGGGACCTAAAATAGGGTATGTTTTACATGCTTTACTTGAAGAAGTACTGGAAAATCCCAAGTTAAATACAGAAGAATATCTAGAAAACAAGGCTCTAGAACTGATTAAACTACCTGAAAAAGAGCTCAGAAAGCTAGGAGAGGAAGGAAAAGAAAGAAAAGAGGAGGAAGAAAGAGGGAATTTGGATGAAATAAGGAAAAAACACCACGTTTCATAAGAAACGTTTCTTGTGAAACAGGCACAATTAAACCGCGCAATGACGCGGGTTTCCAGGTTAGAGAATTGGTTACTCGCTTTATATACGCGGTTTTTGTGAAGTCGTTCGAAGGAATCCCACAGGATTCTATCAGAGGACTGACCTGCAACGTCAACTAAGGGAGAAGATTGCGACAAAAGCTACTAAAAGATACTGTGCCACCAGAGGGTGTACACTAAAATAAATTGTGATTGAGAAGCTTGTGCAATTCAAACCAAAGCTGACAGGGGGTTGTCTCTTCTTCGTATACTTCAAAAAAAGAGTTGCTACCCACACTAAACTAATTGTACAAAGAGCGGATCTGCACCATCCTCGGTTCGATGCAAACTATGATCTGTCCTTTATTCTACCAGCGGACAAAAAGATGTAAAGGACATTTATCTCACAATGTGTGGATAAGTTGTCTTTTATGATAAATCCTCCTCTAGGACGATTTCCACAGGGCAGTGATCTGAACCCATAACATCAGGTAAAATATCTGCTGATTTTATTTTTTCTTTTAGTTTTTTTGAAGTTAAAATATAATCAATTCTCCAACCCACATTCCTTTCTCTAGCATTAGCCCAATGCGACCACCAAGTATAGAAACCATTTCCTTTGTTAAATAAACGAAAACTATCAATAAAACCATGATCAATAAAATTCTGAAATCCTTCTCTTTCTTCTTTGGTAAATCCTTTTAATCCTTCATTTTCCTTTGGTCGAGCTAAATCGTCTTCTGTATAGGCGACATTTAAGTCTCCACAAAAAATAACCGGTTTTTTCTTCTCTAAGCTCTGACAATAGGCCAGAAAAGCTGGATCCCATTGTTTATGACGAAGGGGAATACGACTTAAATCTTCTTTGGCGTTAGGGGTGTAGACAGTGACGAGATAAAAACCTTCAAACTCTGCGGTAATTACTCTCCCTTCACTGTTGGGATCTCCATAATCATCAGCTTTCAAGGCGTATTTCTTTATTATTGATTCTGAAAGACCATTTGTAACACTTATCGGTTTGATTTTGGTAAAAATCGTGGTTCCGGAATAGCCTTTCTTGGTTGCAGAGTTCCAATATTCAGTATATTCAGGTAAATCAGTGATTGCTTGGCCTTTTTCAGCCTTGGTTTCCTGTAAACAGAGAATATCTGGCTGATATTTTTCAATAAAAGGGACGAAAACGCCTTTCTTTACTACTGCTCTGATACCATTTACATTCCAAGAGATGATTTTCATATTCTTGCATTATAGCAAGAAATTAGAAATCCATGAGCTGTTTTAAGCTCAAGTCTAAAGCTGATCCTATTTTTTCTATATTTAAAAGGGTAATATTTTTCTCTCCTCGTTCGATCATCCCGACATAAGTTCTGTGTACTCCGGCCATTTGTCCTAGTTTTTCTTGAGAAAAGCTTCGTCGTTCACGTTCCAGTCGCACCTTGCGACCAAAACGCAGAAGCATGTATTGTTTTTCTTTCTTCACACATATAGTGTAGAATCTTGCATACTATTGTTCTACATACTATAGTTAGCATAATTTAAACTTTTATCCACAGTCTTTATTGTAATATAGTAGGCAAGAGAGTAGAGTGATGCTAATTATAGTTAGCATATTGATTAATTACAATCTCTAAATCTATGAAAAAATATTATTTCTTGGCCACGTTAGTTCTCCTGATCATTCCTCAAATTAGTCACGCCTCATGGTGGAATCCTGCGACGTGGGGTCAGACAGCCTCAGTATCAGAAAACCAAAAATGTCCCGAGCAGCAGGTGAGGGAAATCATCAAAGAAGTTTCTGTGGAAGTTATCAAGAAAGTACCTGTGGAGATTGTAAAAGAAGTACCTGTAGAAAAAATCGTGACAAAAACTGTAAGTAATCCGGCTCTTCAAGACAAAATTAATTCCCTTACTATTCAAATAGAGAACCTCAAGAAACAACTTGCCTTAGCTCAAGATAAACCTGTCTCTATATTGACCACGCCTGCAGTTTCAGACGAAGTTAGAGCTATCAAAGTTAAACTTGCCGAACTTGCTCAGCTGGATTATAAAATCGACAGTATAGATAAACTCGACCTCCTAAAATCCATAAGAAAAATTACTGATCTTAATGGAAAACTCCTGTTTGATGGAAACGATAATATAAACCTCTTAGGACTAGGAGTAGGTGCTGGAGGAACTGTCGCTACCTTACCGTCAAGAGAAGTCATGAAACTCATAATCGAAAACTATCGTCAGGAACTCAAAGTACTGCTCGAGATGACTGAATAAAATAATCAAATTTTTTATTTCTTAATTTACTCTATGACCAATACAAAAAATCCCTGGTGGTATCGATTGCTAAAAATCTTATATGTTCTTGCTTGTATCTTTTCCTTCTTTCTTTTTGCTTACGTCTGGCTTCAAAATGCTCCGATTTTCTGCCTCATGGGATCATGCCCAGGATCGTACGCAGATGCTTTTCTGTTTGGATTTGAAATTACTCTTATCTACATTGTTATTATCAGATTCATCAAACTCTCTGTAGTGTATGTCGTAGAAGCCAAGAAACCAGAGTGGGGCAGGGAATTCAAAAAACTGTTCTAGTATGCACTGGACCAAAAGTAAAATAGAGAAGGGTACCACTCCTACCATCAGACATCTTTGCCCAAAATGTCAGGAGGAAAAATATTATATCTTAACTGTCGTCAGAAATTATTTTTTACTCTTTTCTTTTCCGATTTTTCGCTATAAGATAGAATACTTTCTCCACTGTCCAACGTGTGAGTATGGATCTTTACTGAATTCAGAAAAAGCAGAAAAAATACGTGGTCTTTCAAAAATAAATAATCGATTTTTATCTGGAGAGATTGTTGAGGAAGAATATATTGAACAAATAAAAAATTTGAGTGATTTAAAATAAAACTTACTCTTCGCTTTTCCTATGAAACTTCTTGTGAATCTTTCCTAACTCACTATCGGTGATGTGTGTGTATATTTGAGTTGTTCCTATGTTGGCATGACCTAGAAGCATCTGGACTGAGCGGAGATCGGCACCGTTTCGCAGAAGATCGGTAGCAAAGGAGTGTCGGATCACATGGGGAGTCACTTTTCTAGAAATTCCCGCTTTGATGGCATAAAATTTTACAATTCTCTCTATAGATCGCGAAGTTAGCCTCAAGGTTTCCCTTTTGCCTTGAGCGAGCTTTGGAGATCTCACACTGCCGTCCTTTTTTGAACCCAATATTTGAATAAAGAGGGAATCATCCATGTCTTTTCTTTTATCCAAATAGGCTTTTAGCCATTTTTTGGCATCATCAGAGAGAAAAACCACTCTAACTTTCTCCCCTTTGCCTCTCACAGAGAATTCGTCCAGTTTGAGGTTCAAGTCTCTAGGAAGGGAACAGAGTTCAGAAACACGCAGTCCAGTAGAGAAAAGCATCTCAAAAATGGCTCTATCTCTCAAACCTCGTAGGGTAGTGGTGTCCGGAGCAGAGAGAAGCCGGCCCAATTCCTCAATAGTAATGAGGTCCAGAGACCTTTCTGGAACCTTGGCTAATTCTATTCGCTCTCCAGGGATGGCCTCAACCCCACGTTTAGCTAAGTATTTAAGAAAAGCCCGTAGAGCAATGAGGTAGTAGTTCTGGGTACGCTTTTTGATCGTGGTGGCCGACATACCCTTGGTCCGACGAGCTTCTTGGCGGTTAAGCCATAAACGGTAGTCACGAAGCATAGAATCGCTGATATCCTTGGGGTTTTTAGCTTTAGTATAGTCCAGAAACCTTGTCAGATAGTGATCATAGTTTCTCACAGTACTTAGACTGCGGCCTTTTTCTATTTCAACGTACTGAAGAAACTCATTTTTTAACTGTTCTAGATTGTGCGACATGATTAAAGTATACCCTTAAATCCTTGCAATATAAAGCCATTTATGCTATTATCCTACATCATGTTAACGACCAGACAGAAAGCAAAAATCATCAAGACTGTAGCCATTCACGACAAGGATACTGGTTCTCCAGAGGTCCAAATTTCAATATTAACCAAAAGAATAGAAGAATTAGCCGGACATTTGAAGAAACACAAGAAAGATAACCATTCTAGACGAGGATTGCTCGCGATGGTCGCCGACAGACAGAGCCATTTGAACTATCTAAAGAAGAAGAATCCAAAAAGATATTCATCTATCGCAAAGAAACTTGAACTTAAGGTTAAGTAATTAGTGGTATAATTCTCTGTAGTAAGTTTTTATTTAAATAATTTAGAAAGTAATTTTTATATGTCAGTTATTAAACACAAAGAACAGCGTGTCGGAGTTTTCATAGATACGCAAAACATTTATCATAGCGGGAAAAATCTATACCATTCAAAAGTAAATTTTGGACAGATAGTAAAAGACGCGGTGGGGGACAGATCTCTCATCCGGGCCGTGGCATACGTCATCACCACTGAAGCCGGAGACGAGAAGGGATTTTTTGAAGCGCTCACCAAGATGGGTATTGAAACAAAAACCAAAGACCTCCAAATTTTTGGTAGTGGAGCTAAGAAGGCCGATTGGGATGTCGGGATGGCGATTGATGCCGTCAAACTTGGACCAAAACTAGACTCAGTCATTCTCGTCACTGGAGATGGAGACTTTGTCCCTCTCGTTGAATATTTACAAATGAATGAAGGCTGCCAAGTAGAAGTGGTTTCCTTTGGAAAATCTACTTCATCAAAACTGCGCGAAGCTGTAGACGATTTCTTTGACCTAGATCAGGCACCACAAAAATATCTCATTGGAAACCAAAATCGCTTTCTAGGCAAAGGTAAGGGTGTGTTCAAACCTAATCTAAGAAAAAGAAGTGGACCAAAAGATGCCACTCTCGGAAATGTGGCTGACGAAATAGCAGATTTGTCCGGGCAGGAATAAGACTTCACAAGTTATCCACTCAAAATGAAGCCGAAATAAAATTTTTATAGTTTTTAGTGTTGATTTTATATATAGGAAGTTGGGATAATTGGGGGATGGAAAATTCTTTAATAACAATTCCACATGAGAAAATAATTGATCAGATTTTTGTTATTAGAGGCAAAAAAGTAATGTTTGATCGTGATTTGGCAAAACTCTATGGAGTGGAGACAAAAGTATTAAATCAGGCAGTAAAAAGAAATTCAGATAGATTTCCTAAAGATTTTTCGTTTATACTAACGCAAGAAGAAAGTAATGCTTGGCAAAATGAATTTCTAAGGTCACAATTTGTGACCTTAAAACAAGGTGGTCATATAAAGCATTTGCCTCGTGTTTTCACTGAACAAGGAGTCGCAATGCTTTCAAGTGTACTGAAAAGTAAGCGGGCTATTCAGGTAAATATTGAGATTGTAAGGACATTTACTAGACTTCGAGAGATTCTTTCAGAAAACAAAGATTTGCGAGATAAAATTGAGGGTATGGAGAAAAAATACGATAAACATATTGCTGATATTTTTAAAGTAATAAGATATTTGAAATCAGAAATTTTTAAACCAAATATAGAGGAAAAACCTAAAGGGAAATTTGGCTTTTCTGAAAATTAATACTTCTGAGGTGCCGAATTGGAACCTCAAAGCTAGGTAGGAAACTTGAAGTCGCAAATTGCGACCTCAAGTTAGAGATACAAAAAAGACCCGTTGGGGTCTTTTTTGGTTGGTGGTTTTTTATTTTAGCGTTACTGGAACACCATTTTGTATTACTCGCACCACTGGTTTAGATACCACGATTCCGTTTCCATCAATGTTCAGACCTTTCCCTAGTGCACCGTCAAATCCTTTTATTCCAGCTAGTGAATTTTTGATTTGTTCTCCTGAAGGTATCGTTTTTCCATCTCCAGATTTTTCTATAGCTTGCACGATCAGGTTAAACGAGTCGTATCCATTAGCAGAACCGAATCGTGGGATTGATCCGTATTTATTTTTGAATAAATCGACAAACCATTGTTCTGGATCAGCGGCATTGACATACCACATCCCTTCAAACAAAGAGAGTTGATCTGAGAATTCAAATGCTTCCATGCTTGTGACTGGAGTTTTGATTCCTGCATCTCTCAGTTGTTTCGTCAGGGTTTCAAGTTCTGGTGTACTGGCTTCTAGAACATAGATATCTAGATTCAAGTCTTTTACTTTACTGATCATTGTTCTAAAATCTCTAGTACCCGTATTGAACTTTTGAGTAGAGAGAACTTGGATATCACTATTTTTGATATCTTTCTCAAAAGCGTCGATGATCGCCACAACACCGGGATTATCACTCTGACCAAAGAAAACTAGTTTTTTTATGCCTCTTTTTTCAAGTTCGGCCACAAAAACTCTAGAGTCCTCGTAAGATGGAGTGTAGTGAACGAAGTTATATTCTCCATCAGCCACATGGGGATCTGAAGCAAAATCATTCACATGAGGTACTTTTGATTTCTCGGTAAT
The DNA here is from genome assembly GCA_964357605.1 of uncultured Candidatus Saccharibacteria bacterium. Lineage (GTDB taxonomy): Bacteria > Patescibacteriota > Minisyncoccia > Phycocordibacterales > PALSA-1337 > CAIOGI01. The sequence continues at coordinate 16,276 of CAYHLX010000009.1, read as the reverse complement.
AGAGCTCACTACATTTCCAACTGGAGAACCGAAAGAAATCACCGCAGAAACACCGTCAATACTGATCAACTTATTGACAGTAGAGGCGCCAACTGATGGCTTGAACTGATCGTCTTCAAAAATAAGTTCGTAATTATATTTTGTTTCTCCCAATCTCTCGTACGCCAACATAATCGCATTTTTATTATCTTGTCCCAAGACAGAGATGTCTCCAGTGAGGGGGAGAGTTACGCCAATTTTCACCGTCATTTTTTGAGTAGCAATATCATTTGTTTGTGAATAATTGCCTCTAATGATGGCAAAAGCCGCCAAAAGAATGATTATCACGATACTTAATATTTTTTTATTCATGTTTTTAAGATTAAGGGGTTAATTTACCTAGTCTTTATATAGACATAATGCTAAATAACATTGCATTACATCGTAAATTATTGCATAATATGTGATATTTGTGATAAATGTTTATCATTATTATTTTATAAAGACTATATTTCTAGCCGTATAATAGATATGGATATAATTTTGTTCGTATTGATTGACAATTAATGATAGTCGGTAGATAATACGCAGGTGCATATACAAGACATTTCTCTACTAAAGAAGCTTGAGAAGAGTGGCTTAGGCGACAAAGAAGCGCTTGTTTACCTGGCCTTACTTGAACTCGGTGGGGCATATCCATCTAGAATTGCTGAATATACGGCTCTAAACCGTAGTACTGTATACAAAATACTCCTTAATCTATCTGTTAGAGGGCTAGTTAATGAAATAGAGAAGAAAAATAAACTTTTCTACCAAATAGAAAGACCTCAAAAACTGATCAGGTATAACGAAAGCAAGATCCGAATAGCTGAAGAGTCATTAGAGACTGTCAAAAATATTTTACCGAACATAGAAAGCCTTTTTAGTTCATTCAGCGACAGACCTAAAATCACGTATTACGAAAAAGAGGAGGGGATTCTGCAAATCTATGAGGAACACATTTCCGTCAAAAAACCTTACGAGATGCTCGCTTGGGCCAATGCCCATGAATTGATAAATCTTCTGCCAGCACCTTTCTTTGACCACTACGTAAAAACAAAAGAAAAAATAGGGATAAAAACTCGTGGTATTTTACCTGACACAGAAGAAAACCGAGCTTTCAATAGTGTGCGCTACAAAGGTATCGGAGAAAAACTTATTCCTCAACTACGTTACGTATCCCCAGAACATTTCCCAAAAACCAGACTCGGCGAAATCACCATTTACGGCGATAAGAAGGTTTCTATTGTAAACTTTGAAAGGGACAAAATGATTGGAACGGTTATTGAAGATGAATCTATTCACAAAATCATGAAAATGATCTTTGAACTGTCTTGGGAATCCAAATTATTAAGGGAATAGGTGACGATAGTCAAACCTTTATTCAAAATGGTATATTAAACTCATGAAATCCAAACAATATTCTCTAGAGGTTGGTGGTAAGACTTTAACAGCGGAATTTAATGATTTAGCGGAGCAGGCCAATGGTTCCGTCATGATGAGGTATGGTCATACTGTCATCCTTGCGACGGCCGTCATGGGAAAAGAAAAGAAAGCTACTGACTTTTTCCCACTCACGGTAGATTATGAAGAAAGATTTTATGCTTCTGGAAAAATATTAGGTAGTAAATTTATAAGAAGGGAAGGCAAGCCCACAGATGAAGCAATACTTTCTGGACGAATTGTCGATCGAACGATCAGACCGTTATTTGATCATCACATCAGAAATGAAGTTCAGGTTGTGCTCACTGTTCTTTCCATAGATGAAGACGATCCGGATGTTATTTCTGTGATTGCCGCCTCACTAGCTCTAGGTATCTCTGACATTCCTTGGAACGGACCAGTTTCTGCCATCCGCGTAGCCAAGAATGAAGGTTTTCATATAAATCCAAACTACAAACAAAGGGACGAAGCGGGCATAACCTTTGATCTCGTTGCCTGTGGTAAAGACAGCCTCATCAATATGATTGAAATAGCCGGAAAAGAAATCAGTGAAGAGGATACCAACTCTGCTCTCAAAAAAGCAAGTGAGGAAATAGAAAAAATACAAGATTGGCAAGAAAAAATAATTAAGGAAATAGGAAAGAAGAAATTAATTATAGAAAAAATACAACCAACAGAAGGAACTGCTGAATTATTTAATTCTCTCATTTCTCCAAAATTGAAAGATTCCGTCTTTGGTGGACCAGGAAGTGAGAAAATATCTCTGATTAACGAGGGGTGGATCAAAGCATTTAAAGAAAAAATAATAGGAGGAAATGAGGCCTTAGCCCAAGAAGTTTTTGAAGAAAAAGTAAATGATCTTTTACATTCTGAGGCAATTGAAAATGATCGGAGACCTGACGGTAGAGGTATGGATGAGATAAGGCCGATCTTTGCAAAGGCTGGGGGAGTCTCTCCAATACTTCACGGCTCAGGAATATTCTACAGGGGAGCCACCCATATTCTTTCGGTACTGACACTCGGCGGTCCAGGGGACGCCCAAACGATAGATGGAATGGAAGAATCCAAGAAAGGAAATCAGGGTAAAAGATTTATGCATCACTATAATTTTCCTCCTTTCTCTACTGGAGAAACTGGTAAAATTGGTGGAACAAATAGGAGAATGATTGGGCACGGCGCTTTGGCCGAAAAAGCTCTGTTGCCGATCCTTCCATCACAAGAGATTTTTCCATACACCGTAAGAATTGTCTCCGAAGCTTTATCTTCCAACGGCTCAACTTCCATGGGATCTGTTTGCGGCTCAACCCTTGCTCTCATGGACGCTGGTGTACCAATCAAAGCTCCGGTAGCAGGTATTGCTTCTGGGCTCATGATGAGAGAAACCAAACCAGGAATGATTGGTAAACTTTTTGGTAAAAAGAATTATGAATATAAAGTCCTGACTGACATACAAGGTCCTGAGGATCATCATGGAGACATGGACTTTAAAGTTGCGGGAACAAAAAATGGCATCACGGCGGTACAAATGGATGTAAAAGTGAATGGAATTCCTTTACCCATTCTGGCAGAAGCTCTAGAAAAGGCCAAGAAAGCTAGGTTACAAATATTAGAAGTTATAGAAAAAGAAATACCGACGCCCAGAAAAGATATTTCTCCCAAAGCCCCGAAAATTATCACTATGAGAGTTAAAGAAGATCAGATCGGATTGGTCATCGGCACCGGAGGAAAAACTATCAAAGAAATAAAAGAAAAGACTGGAGTAGATGACATCAACATAGAAGATGATGGTTCTATCTTTATCACTGGAAAGAATGGGTCGGCAGAAAAGGCTAAAATGGTCATTGAAAAAATAACCGCCGACTACAGACCACGAGGAGAATTTAAGAAGAGATTTTGATATAATATAACTTATGAACGGTGAAAAACCACTCAACATACTCGCAGACCAGGAAAACAAGCCTGACATCACTGTCACGTCCAAGTCTTTTGTCCAAAACACGCCCCCTGCTGATCCAATTTCTCCACCCTTAGAAAAACCACAAACTCAACTACAGGAAGAGTTAAGTAATACTATTGGACAAGTTACACCTCCTAAAAAAAATGAGGGGGTAGTTCAACCGATCCCCACAACTCCAGACAAAAAAAGTTTCTTGGGGGATTTTAAAAATTTCTTACAGAAACCAATACGAACATACGAAAGCGATGTGGCTGACCTGATGTCAAAAAATAAAACTTCTATCGCTACCGTAACGATAGCTGAAACAAAAAAGAAAGAGGTGGAAATCAAAAAACTTGATACTTCAAGCCAGACTCAGGCTCGCACAGTGGGTCAGTCCAAAAAAAGTTATGTCAAACAAATCATACTTGCCATTTTGAGCCTTATTTTCATCGGTGGAGGAATCTTTGGTGGATACTACCTCTATCAACAAAGTGCTCTCGCTATACCAGACCCCATACCAAAACCATTGGTCATACCCAGTATTTTCCCAGCCGATAAACAAAATATTCTCATTACTAACAATTTAAAAAAGGACGAGTTGATTGCTCAAACCGTCTCACAATCAACCCAAGATCTAGGCGATGATCAAAAATTCCTAGAGATGATACTGGGAAAAAAGGAAGGCGAAAAATCTCTCAGGATCGGGGCTTCTAATTTCATCAAACAAGTTGAATTCGATATTCCAGATATACTTTTGAGATCTCTGCTAGATAGATGGATGATTGGCTCATATAGTGAGAATAGTATAGACAAAAGCATGTTCATAATCTTTACTACTGACTTTTTCCAAAATGCCTACAATGGAATGCTGACCTGGGAAGAATCGATGCCTGATGACCTGGCAGTACTGTTGAACTTCAAAGATCGAGCACGAGCCAACGAAAATGATGGTTCTAGTCCCCTCGCTTCATATTTCAGCATCAGAGGAAAATTTATTGATAAACAAATCAAAAATAGAGACGTGAGAGAATTTGTGAACAGTAATAACGAAATACTATTTCTCTATTCTTTCATTGACAAAGATACTATAGTGTTGACGACTACCGAAAAGTCTCTGGAGGCCATCCTTGAACGCCTTAACAAACAGACATACGTGAGGTAAAATGGGTTCATGAACAAGAAAGACCAGGAATATTTCAAGACAAAATTAGAAAAGGAGAAAAAGCTCCTAGAGGAGGAACTTGCCACGGTAGGAAAAACATCAGATCCAAAAAATGGTGCTGGGTGGGAAGCTACTTCATCAAATATTGAAGTAGATTCCGCTGATGAAAATGAATTAGCAGATAAAATGGAAGAATTGGAAGATAATGAAGGTATTTTACAACAACTTGAAAAACAACTAGGGGAAGTAAATCACGCCTTAAGTAAAATTGAGACTGGATCTTATGGAATATGTGAAATCTCTGGTACAGAAATAGAAAAAGAGAGACTAGAAGCTAACCCAGCAGCCCGCACTTGTATGGCTCACATGAAATAAAACATCGTTAGACAACAAAAAATCCTCTTGTATCAAGGGGATTTTTTGTTGTAGAAGTATGAATTTTATCAAAATTTTATTATTTCTTAGGTCTTTCTTCATCACCACTCTGCTAAAGTAGCACCTATGCAAGTTGCTAAAATCTATAGTGCACAACTCATCGGGTTGTCAGCTCATATCGTAATGATAGAGATTGATCTTTCAAATGGTCTGCATCATTTTTCTATTGTAGGTCTTGGGGACAAGGCAGTAGAAGAAGCCAAGGATCGAATATCAGCAGCCATAAAAAATAGTGGATACATTTCTCCAAAACAAAAAAACCAGAAGGTGGTAATTTCTCTGGCACCAGCCGATGTGAAAAAAGAGGGTACTGCCTTTGATCTGGGTATGGCTCTTGGTTACTTATTAGCAAGCGAAGATATAGATTTTGATCCTGAAGGTAGGCTTTTTCTGGGAGAACTTTCTCTGGAGGGAAAATTAAGAAGGGTTAGTGGGGTGTTACCACTCACTCAAGGAGCCAAAAAGAATGGTTTCAAGGAAGTATACGTGCCAGAAGAAAATACTGAGGAAGCTTCCTTGGTAAAAGGGATTAAAGTTTATGGAATTAAAGATTTGACGGAAATCATTAGACATCTTGCTTTCCAAAGTGAGAAATTAATCAAACCACATCCCAGAACATTGATTGCTTATAAAGAAAATAAATTTGAGGAAGATTTTTCCCTAGTCCAAGGTCAAGAAACAGCTAAAAGAGGGTTGGAAATAGCCGCTGCTGGTGGACATAATATCGCCCTGTATGGACCTCCTGGTACTGGAAAAACCATGCTCGCCAAAGCTTTTCGTAGCATTCTTCCTAGCCTAAATTATGAGGAAATTCTTGAGGTGACGAGTATTCATTCTATGGCTAGAGTCTTAGAAAAACCTTTTGTCACAGAACCGCCTTTTAGATCGCCTCACCACACCTCTTCCTATGCCTCTCTTGTGGGTGGTGGACCATTTCCCAGACCTGGTGAAATAACTCTGGCTCACAGGGGAGTACTTTTCCTAGACGAATTTGCGGAATTTGATCGGAATGTAATCGACGCACTAAGACAGCCATTAGAAGATGGGGTAGTAACGATCTCTAGAGCTCGGGGATCACTCACTTTCCCAGCGAGATGTATTCTCATCGCTTCGATGAATCCCTGTTCCTGTGGGTATGGAAAAGAAAAGGGTTGTACTTGTACTGACAGAGAAATTTCTTGGTATAAAAAGAAAATATCCGGACCTATCATTGATCGGATAGATTTGTGGGTTTCTGTTTCTAAGGTGGAATATGACAAACTGGCTGGTTCCTCAAAACAAAATGAAAATTCTGAAACTATAAAAAACCGAGTCGTCACCGCCAGAAAAATCCAAGTGAGAAGATTTAAAGAAAATAAAATAATTAAAAGAAAAATGAATAGCGAGATGAGTGTGTCTGATATTGAAAAGTGTATTGTCTTACAAAAAAGTGTTCGAGATCTTTTATCTTCTTCAGCAGAGAAACTCGGCCTGTCTGGGAGAGCTTTCCATAGGATTATTAAGCTTTCTAGAACTATTGCCGATCTAGAGGGTAAAAAAGAGATAGATAAAAACCATATCTTAGAAGCCCTACAGTATAGACAGAAAAATTTTTGATGATAACTAAACTAGAAAGGATTCCTGGCTCCTCGTATTTCAAAATGCACGTGTGATCCTGTAGCTTGACCAGTAGCCCCCATTTTTGCAATCATCTCCCCCTGTTCAACTCTCTGCCCCTGTGTAACTAAATTTTTTGAATTATGAGAATACAAAGTTTGAGTACCATTTGGATGAATAATGATCACATAGCTACCATATCCTCCATTCCAACCACCACTCACACTAGCGATCACAGTTCCAGAAGCTGCGGCATAGATAGGAGTTCCGTGGGCTGCAGCAATATCTACAGCATTGTATCCATGCAACTCTTGTGTTTTTATACCTCCTTTGACGGGACGTATATAGTATTTTGGATAACTAGGCCCATCGGCATCATGTAGAGGATTAGTACCTGATGCATATTTCTTGCCACTGGTAGTAGGGGAGGATGAAAGAAAAGGTTCAGCCGCTGGAATAATAATGACATCTCCTGGATGAAGAGTTGAATCAAGTGAAATAGAGTTATAACGAAGAACATCTTCGAGGTCGGCTTTATGTCTTGAAACTATGCCCTTTATCGTATCTCCCTTGAGAACTGTATAACGAATACCGGAAATAGGGAGAATAACTAGCGTTTGTCCCTCTTTTAGAATAGGGTTTTTACCTAAATTGTTGGCCCAAATGATAGTATTCACGGAAACATTGAATATTTTAGCGATTTGTAATAATGAGTCTCCAGAACGCACTATGTAGACACTAATTTGGGTACTTGAAGGATCCTCTTTTATCTCTGTGGCAGTACCCAAAGGACCAATTTGTGCGACTAAGGCATTTCCTGAGACTTGGAACTCTGGTTCGGGAGATTTATTTGGATTTGGATCAGAATTGACGGCGGCTTTGAGTAGTGCCATATTTTGAGAATTTGAAGTATCCACCTCAAAAACATTGGCCGACACCTCGTCTACTCCTATCTCAGAAAATAAAGAAAAAAGACCTGCTTCGGCGGTCCTTGGGAAAAAAATTGGTACAAAAACCATTACAAAACAAATAACGATCTCTTTTGAGAAGGTCTGAAGTGATGATGTTTTTTTTGAAAGATTATGTGAGGAAAATTTCATAATGAAAATAGTCTTTCGGCAATATCTGTAAAGCATTTTTTGATGCTTGTCTGAATTCAGTTATTTTCTGTATACGGCTCTGTTGAGCCATATTTATACTCTTATTTTTGAGAGTACTTATCTACGGTACTCGAGCTAGATTTAAAAGTCAACCATATATGTGGAGAGCATCATTTTAAGACTTTTGTCAAAATAGCTATTGAAGATTCGCTGTCTTGTGGTCTAATTTTTAAGAAAAAACTAGCCTTCCATGCTATAGTGATATTCATGAGCACTCACGGCCTAAACCAAAAACAAAAAGACGCTACCGAAACCCTTAAAGGGCCTTTACTCATCTTGGCTGGAGCAGGAGCCGGGAAAACAAAAACCATCACCCATAGAATACTTAACCTCATCAAAAGTGGGGTGGCTCCAAGTGAAATCTTGGCAATCACCTTCACCAACAAAGCCGCCAAAGAGATGCGGGAACGTGTATTTACCTTAATCGAAGGGGACAAGGAACTTAATTTCCCCGTGTCGGGATCCCAAAGACCTTTTGTGAGTACCTTCCACGCCCTAGGAGTCCATATTATCAAGGAAAATAGCCAGTTGGTGGGACTTCCTCGTCATTTTACAATTTATGACAGAGGAGACTCTAAAAGAGCTGTGAAAGAGGCTTTGGAAGGACTAGAGCTTGATCCTAAACAGTTTGAACCTGGAACCATTTTGAATGCTATCTCTAGAGAAAAGGGCGATGGGATCACTCTTTCTGCTTACAGAGAAAAAACTAAAGAGTATTATCAAAAAATAGTTTTGAGCGTCTGGGAAAAATATGAGAAAACCCTGGAGAAAGAAAAATCTTTGGATTTTGATGATCTACTCCTAAAAACAGCAGTTCTTCTCCGCAAACACCCTGAAGTCCGCCACAAATACAACTTGGTCTGGAAATATATCCACATCGATGAATATCAAGACACTAACAGAGTTCAGTATGAAATCGCGACCATGCTCTCAGAGGAACAAAGAAATATTTGTGTCGTGGGAGACATCGACCAAAACATTTACAGCTGGAGAGGAGCTGACATTCAAAATATTCTAAATTTTGAAAAAGAATATCCTGAAGCCAAAATTATTACTCTGGAAGAGAATTATCGATCTACGCAAACTATTCTCGCGGCTGCCAATGACGTAATAAAGAAAAATGTCATGCGCCGAGAAAAAAATCTCTTTACAAAAAATATCGAGGGGGAGAAAATTGAGTTGATTATTTCTTACACCGAAAGTGAGGAGGCGAGAATGATTGCTGAAAATGCCAGGAATATAATATCTGATGGGACAAGTCCACGCGAAATAGCCATTCTCTATCGAGCCAACTTTCAATCTAGAGTCTTGGAGGAAGCTTTCATTAAAAAAAATATTCCTTATCAAGTTCTCGGGGTCAGATTTTTTGAGAGAAAAGAGATCAAAGATGCTTTATCTTTTATCAAAGCTTCACTTAATAGGGAAAGTTCAACCGATCTTATGCGAATCATCAATGTCCCACCTCGAGGAATCGGCAAAGCCACTATTTTAAAAGTAATTTCTGGCGAAAAAAACACTTTGAGTCCGGTTTTGAGAAACAAGGTTGATCAATTTTTTCTACTCTTAGATCGGATCCAAGAAATCGCTAAATCTGAAAAACCTTCTGAACTGATAAAATATATTTTGAGAGAAAGCGGCATGGAAATGACTTATAAAAGCGGGTCTCTAGAAGAGCAGGAAAAGTTAGAAAACCTGAGGGAGTTGGCCTCCGTAGCGACACAGTATGATAATCTAGAGGGAGAAGAAGCGATAGAGGCCCTCCTCTCAAATGCGGCTCTAGCCACAGATCAAGATGAGCTTGAAAAAGATCATGAGGCCGTTAAACTTATGACCGTCCATGCCTCAAAGGGATTGGAATTTGATTATGTTTTTATCGCTGGACTTGAACAAGACTTGTTTCCACACCAGAGAATAAATGAGGGAGAAATAAGTCAGGGAGAAGCGGAGGAGGAAAGAAGGTTGTTCTATGTCGCTCTAACCCGCGCGCGCAAAAAAGTTTTTTTAAGTTATGCTCAATTAAGAACAATTTACGGAACACAAAAGGTCAATCTGCCTTCAGAATTTATTTCAGATATTAGCCACGAACTCATAGAATCCAAGGGTGATGAAGAGGTAAGGGGAGTCAAAGCAATTTTTATAGATTTCTAAAATATGAAAAATAACCAAAATAACTTCGTCGCAAAAAAATCTCTAGGTCAGAATTTTTTGCATGCCCCTCATGTAGTAGGAGCGATGATTCACGCCGCTAGAATCATGAAGGATGACATCGTCCTCGAGGTTGGTCCTGGCAAAGGCGTGCTCACGACCGGGCTTCTGGAAGCTGGCGCGAGGGTAATCGCGGTTGAAAAAGATGATCGAGCTATTCCTTTTCTCCAAGAAAAATTTGCCAACGAGATCGCAAATGGCCAATTAAAAATTATTCATGGAGATATTCTTGATTTGAGCCCCCTAGAACTAGAAATTGAGAGCAGAAAATACTCTATCGTAGCTAACATCCCTTACTACATCAGTGGAGAATTTTTAAAAAAGTTTTTGGAATCAGAAATTCAACCGATCCGCATTGTGGTCATGCTTCAAAAAGAATTGGCCAAAAGAATTGTGGATGAAAAGAAAAGTATCCTAGCTCTTTCTGTTAAAGTCTATGGTGAACCAAAATATATCACTTCCGTACCTAGAAAATTCTTTAGGCCAGTACCAAATGTGGACTCAGCGGTACTTTGTATTGAAAATATCTCTAAAAAATTCTTTCTGGATAACCAAATAGATGAAAAAGTCTTCTTTGAGAGGGTTAAGGCCGGTTTTTCTCATAAAAGAAAGGTTCTTATACGCAACCTAGAGAGCGTCATTGCTCCAAAAACCTTAAAAGCGCTGTGGGAGAGTGAAAAATGGTCCGTCCACACTAGGGCAGAGGAGCTTTCTCTGGAGCAATGGAACAAAATCTCCATAGTCAGGGAATAGTCCAGATTGTTTTCCACAGAAATAGGTCTAATTTACTTAGGATTGGCCTTCATATCTTGCTATAATTAGCGGAGCATCAAGAATTGCGCCCACTTTTTATTTAAATGAAGCCTTCCAGCTTAAAAAACATTGTTTTGATTGTCATTACGGCCGTTATGATAGGCGGAGCGTTCCTTTTGGCCGAATATAGAAACAAGGAATCAGAGAAGTTGGTCTATAACGCAGAAATAACAGCCACCAGCACGCCTTTTCTTTCTCCAGATCTCCAAAACATTGATAGTGACCATGACGGACTTAAGGATTGGGAAGAGGTCCTCCTAGGTACGGACCCTCGCAATACAGACACTGACAGTGATGGAACATCTGACGGCAGAGAATCAGAAATTGGCAGAAATCCCCTAATTAAGGGGCCGAAAGATAAAAATAGCGATGTGGTTACATCCAAAGTTTCTTCAACAGAAGAACTAACTTCTACAGACCTATTAGCCAGAAATTTCTTTGCTAGATACATGGAGCTACGTCAAGCTGGGCTATCTACCAATAAGCAGAGTCAGGAGGAACTGGCTGAGCAAGTCTTAAAAAGTGGTCTCGTATTGGCCACACCTAAAATCTATGCTCCGAGTAATATAAAAATTAAAAATGACGATAGTGTGGAATCGGTAAAAAGATACGGCAACGAAGTTGGTACGATCTTTTTAACTTACTCTATAAACTCTAGGAATGAAGCGGTCATCGCTAAAGACTCTTTAGAAAAAGAAAATCCAGAGATTTTAAAGGAAATAGACCCTATCATTACGAGCTATAGAAACATTTTAAATGGTTTGCTGAAAGTAGAAGCACCAAAAGCGATGGCTTCTATGCACCTAGGTCTCGTAAATGGAATGAGCTCGGCTCTTTTCACTGCAGAGTCATTTAGAAAATCAGGAACCGATGCCATGCAGGGAATACAGGGAACGGTATTAACTCTGGAAAGCAGTAGGCTAATCTTTGATTCTTTTAGAGAGATGAAAAGTTATATCGCTTCGTTGGGAATCACCTACCAAACAGGAGAAGGTGGAACATTTTTTACACAAAATCAATAATTTATGAAAACATTTTTTACAAGACAAATAACTGCGGGAGTGCTGATCTTATCCATGATCATACCGGCTTTCTCTTTTCTTAATACCAAAAAAGCAGAGGCTCAGTGGTCAGTTGTTGAGGTTGGACCAAGTTTAGTCCAACAAACCATCATTGCGGCAAACACCACCGTAACTAGTTTTGCTTCTTATTCTACGCAGTTCAAGGAATTCGTACTTGATAGTATCGCTGGCATGTTTGCCAAACAGATCATCCGTCAACTTACAACAAGTGTGGTGAATTGGATCAACTCTGGCTTTGAAGGAAGTCCGTCCTTCATCACAAACCCTAGTTCCTTCTTTTTGGACTTAGCAGATCAGGAAACAGGCCGATTTCTAGCAAAATACGGCGGACCGCTGACCGACCTATGTTCACCATTTAGTATAGATTTACGAATCTCTTTGGCATTTAAATACCACCCAAATATTCAACAAAGATACACATGTACTCTAGGTACAATTATCAATAATTCCAAAAATGCTGTGGAGGGAGCGAGTATCAATGGTTTTACCGCTGGAGATTTTAGCCAAGGAGGCTGGCCAGCCTTCGTCTCTTTGACCACTGAACCACAGAACAATATTTATGGTGCTTGGTTACAAGCTGACAGCGAACTTTCTTTGAGAGTGGCTAACTTACAAATCCAGCAGAGGGACGAACTAAACCAAGGAAGAGGATTCCTCTCATGGAGAAAATGTACGAAAACAGGAAATGAGAACAGTGAAGAAAGAGCTACCGAAGGGACAGGTGAGGGAACTTACGCAGGACCAGAAAGATCTTATGAAGGATCGGGGGAAGGATATGTTCCTGAAGAAAAATGTGAAGTCCAAACTCCTGGATCGGTCATTGTGAGTGCTCTTGAATCAAACGTGAATGGGCCATTGCATGAACTTCAACTAGCTGATGAGCTAAACGAAATAGTCAATGCTCTCTTTGCTCAACTAGTGACCCAAGTCCTCACGAAAGGATTGGGGGGCGTAAGTGGTAGTGGTCCTAGTGATAGAAATGCCTATATCAATCAGATCATGCAAGAAGGCCCTGAGGCGGCAAATGCTGTGAATAACCAGATGCTCCCTAACCTTGAGACCTACATCAACAACACCAGACAATACAAAGCCAACAAGGATGCTTCCCTAAATACAATTCTTGATGTAAAAACATTATATGATAATACAATAGCCTGCTATGAACGAAAAATCTCAAATCAAAATTTGGATTCTTATCAAATAAGTATTGGTCAGGCTGAAATAAACCAGATTGAAATAGCCATAACCAGAGATGTCACTCCTTTGGCCACACGTCTTCTGAATGAAGCGATAAATGCTGACTCAAAATTAAAAATACTCTTAGATATCCAAGCAAGTAGTACGGTTGCTAAAACAATAAATGATCTACGAGCTCCGAGCGATAAATACTCTCAACTTTTGCAGAGTCAGAGTCTTATCTCTCCAAATGCCATTCAGATTTCCAAAGATGAATTAGAAGAAGTGAAAGTCACTGCCGCAACCTTAAAAGCGGTAGCTGAGAGAAAACTTCAAGAATGTTCAATCTTTCCATACCGGAGATTATAATCATCAATGAACAAAAGTAAGTTATTAAAAATTCTTTCCTTTACGATACCGCTTCTTGTTGCGGGAGTTGCTTTGATGCCGGGAGTCGCGGAGGCAGAAGGTATCATCGAAAGAGTAGCTCTATCAGGAATAAATAATGTCCTTGCTGGATTTGGATCATTCTTTCTCGGTCTATCTTCATATCTAGTAACCATTAGTGGAACTTTTCTTAGTGTCTCAATAAACATCACGACGCATCTCAAAGACATATATGAAAATGTGACTGCTATCCAGTCGGTTTGGAGAACGATCAGAGATATTTCTAGTATCTTCATCATCTTCTCTCTCTTATATTTCTCTATCAAAACTATTCTAGGAGTTGGTAGTAGTGGGTTTAATAGTTTAATCGTAAAAATCTTTCTCGCTGGAGTGCTTATAAACTTTAGTCTGTTCTTTTTCAAACTAGCAATAGATGCTTCAAATATCATCTCTCTACAATTCTATAGAGCCATCGCTCCTAATACAGAACAGAACTGGACAGTTAAACAATCTTTCACCGATGGAGGATTGTCCAATGTGTTCATGCAGAGCTTAAAAATACCGACGATTTATCAGAATAATGGAATACTTAAAAGTGCTGATGTCTCTCTCGCTATTGCTTTTGCCACCTATGCCGGCATAATCATGATGGTTGTCGCCTCTCTTAGTTTTCTAGCTGCCGCGATTGCCTTTACGGCCCGTACGGCCATCCTCCTTTTCTGCTTAGCGATGTCTCCTATCTATTTTGTCGGGCTAATTTTTCCAGAAATCAAGTCTAAGGTTTCAGATAAGATTATGGGCCTTCTCTATGGTCAGGTTGTTTTTATGCCAGTCTATTTATTTCTCTTGTATATAGCTTTGAGAATTATCAGTGATCCATCTTTTAACAAGATTTTTAATTCTAACTTGGCTGGGGCTAGTGACCCTGGTGGAATTGGGGCAATATCTATCGGCGTAATTATTCAGTACACCATTGCTATTTTCTTTATCAACCTTCCTTTAGTGGCGGCGATAGATCTCGGAGGAAAGGGAATGAAGTGGGCCCCAGATGCCGGAAAGATCGGAAGATTCATGACCGGAGGGTTTGGGAAATCACTAGGAAGAAATACGTATGGTGCAGCAGCCTCAAGAGTGGCGGAAACAAACTTTATGAAAACAGCTGCTTCAAAAAATTTCTTGGCGGCTGGAGCTCTTAAGGGTATTAGAGGTGTAGCAAAAGAATATAATGAGGCTGAACAAAAGAAAGCGGAAGGTAGAGCAAAGTTCGGCGAATCATTGGGACATAATAAGAGTTACGTAAACTTCCATGATAATAGAATAGCAGATCTAAAAAATGAGATTGATGAGCAGAACTTGATAATTAATAGTCCTGACTCTGATGTGGGAGCTATTAGTGCCGCTAAGACTTATAAGAAACGACTTGAGACTGATGTTAAGATGCATGAGAGAAAAATCGCCGAAGAAAAGAGACGTCGTCAAATTACTTATGCATCGAGACTCGACCCTAGAGATATTGACGCTGAAACTGGTAAACTAAAACCTATGAGTGCATGGCAAAGACTGAAGAAGGGCAAGGGATACGTTGACCAGAACGAAAAACTTGGTTCGGCACAAATACACATCAAGAATACTGAGGCAGAAATTGAACAAATCAAGAAAGAACTTGAGGATAAGAAGAAAGAACAAGACACACATAAGGCCGACATAAAGAGGATTGATCAAAGAGAGAAAACGAATACTGGCATAACCCCAGATGAGGCAGCAGAACGAACCAAAATCAAAGGTGATCTTACAAAACTTCTTCAAGAAGAAATTAATCCTCGACAACAAGCTATTCGAGACAAGGAACTAGAAGTTAAGAGATATAAAAATCTAACTTAATATGGAAAACGATCAAAAAATACTAGACCAAAAATATGACTCTTTGCCACAAGATCTAAAAGAGGCGATCGCTTCTGTAGAAATCGGTAAGCTCATCGCCGATATCGGAGAAGAGCAGGGGTTGATGCTTGATCAATCAGCAGATCTAATAGAGGAAGCTGGTTTAGTTATGCTTGGTATCACTCCTACTCAATTTTTCACAAAAAAAATACAAAAAAGATTAGGTATCGACGAAAAAAAGGCAAATTTAATATCTACACAAATAAACGAAAAAGTATTTAACAAAATTCGTGCCTCATTACAAAAAATTCAGGCTCAGAGTTATACTGATAATACTCTAGATGAATCGATAACAAGCCTGAAACAACCAGAAGTGCCGCTACCCACTCCACCCCCACCGCAAAATCCTAATCTCTCCCCCCTCGAAAAGGCCGGTGGGTTTGAGATCATCAATAATAAACCAACATCCTCCTCACCTCAGTACAAAGACTCCAACCTCAATAAAGATCAGATCCTAAAAGATATCGAAAACCCGCCACCAAAAGTTTCTTTTGTAGATCATTTGTTAGCAAATCCCGCCACCCCACCAAAACCACCAACCCCAGAACCACCAAAGAAAACCCTAGCCATAGACCCATATAGAGAACCCATTGAATAATGCTATAATTATCGCATGCGATTCCAAGTCCCACAGTTCATTGAAGTAGAAGACAAAATTTTCGGACCGCTAACCCTCAAGCAGTTCATCTATATAGCTGGGGGAGCAGGATTAGCATATGCAGTCTATAGATTACTAGATTCACTTGTTTTAGCATTCATACCAGTTTTACTTATACTCTCAATCTCAGCAGCCCTAGCTTTCTACAAAATAAACAACAAGCCCTTCATTCTGGTCATGGAAGCCGCCTTCAAATACTTTTTTTCCAGCAAACTCTACATTTGGAAAAAATCAGAAAAAGAAAAAGTGATCACGGCGGAC
>CAYHLX010000008.1:0-26339 GCA_964357605.1 uncultured Candidatus Saccharibacteria bacterium | reverse complement strand
CAGATCTTTAAGTTTTTAGTCGCAGGGGGTATTACGGTCATTCTGTATTACCTCATGATGTACGTCTTTCTTGAGCGCTTTGGAATGTGGTATGTGTTAGCGGCGGCCATTGCCTTCATCTTTAACAATGCCCTAAACTTCACCCTCATGAAGCTCTGGGCGTTCAAAAAGGATGGTGGTGACTTGAAAAAGGAAACTCTCCAATACGCAGGTTTGGCAATCTTCAGCACTATCGCCAACTGTTTGCTATTGTACTGGTTTGTGGAAGGTTTCAACCTACACTACCTGCTCGCACAGATCATTGCCACCATCATACTCACGGTCATTAGTTTCTTTCTGACCAGGAAAATCTTCCACCGGACTGAAGTCGTACAAAAACCCTAAAACTCCGCGTCTGTCTTCTCACCAGAAGATAGAGGCGGAGTTTTTTATTTAAAAAAATTATAAAAAGTTAATTGTTTTCTTTAAAACCTATATCGGCCTTCCCCATCTCTCCAACAAGATAGTCAAACCATACCTTATAACCATTACCGTTAAGGTGGAGTAAGTCCCAACAGTAAAAAAGTGTGGGGCTTTTAGAAAAACATCATCTTTTCTCTCCATATATTTTTCTACATAAAGCACTGATTTCTCTTCGGCAACTGACATAAATAGATCTCTCACTTGTTTAGACCGGATTGAAAAAATCCAACCAATTGTCCGTGGAAATATAGGGAAAGTGCCTATATTTCCACCACGAAACAGAACAACCCTCTCGCTTATCATTTTAGTCTTATCAAGCAGGCATGATATGTCTTTTTTGAGTTTCTTTAAATCAGTAAATTGCCAAATGTCATTATTGCCAGCATGAATAATAGTCAAATAAAATTCTCGCCCAGCTACATGTTCAACCTGATTCATGATCTCTCGTGTTATTGAGCCGTTTTTTGATAAATTAACCACGTTTATATTAAAAGTATCTGCTAATCTTCCAGCAATAGTGTCTTCAGGAAAAATCAGAGGACCAACAGCTGTACTATCTCCGACGATAAGTATACTTTTACTACCAGTTTTTTCGATAGAAACCCCCTCCCTCCTTAAATATCCAGTATCTGAAAAAATCATTTTATACAACGCTTTTACTCCTGAAATTTTTAATCTAACAATTGGTATCGATATATCTATTAATATGCAGAGAATTAATATAATTATAAAGTAGGAAGTATAATTCATAAATTAATTCCAAGTATTTTAGTCATCTCAGTCCTATCTTCTTTAGTAAGAATGAAGCCGTGTGGTAATCCCACTTTTTTATGATTTGAAATCGGCTTAAGTAATTCAATAGTTTCCGCAGGACACCATCGATCATCATCTGCATATATAAAATCTAGTTTATCTTTATACAGAAAAATAGATTTAGTATCAAATTTATACTTATTAAAATAGACACACTGTCTTACACCAAATCTAAGACATGCATTCAGTCCTAGAGTCGAAATATTTTTTGTATCTTTATCCCATATTAGAAAAAAGTTTTTATATTTTGATAACATTTCAGCTATAGGTAAAATACGATCCATTAAATACAAAATACCAATTATACGCAGTGACTTTATAGTACTGTACCCAATATATGGAAACATAATAATGACTTTCTCAATCTTTTCTGGATACTTTTCCAGTAACCTTAGTGCAAAATAACTACCAACGGAATGAGCAATTATTGTCACTTTTTCCTCTCTACTTAACTCGATAAAAATCTTCTCGTAATGATCGCGCATAGCCAGATCATATTCCAGATAGTTTAACTTCTTATCAAAAAGCACATATGATGAAGCATAAGTAATGTTTATATTTTTGTTCTGATCCTCAATTTCTTTTATCCACGACTCATAATAACTTGCAACATTCGGATTACCAGGAATAAGCATGAATTTTTTCATAAAATTTGGCGGAAGGTGAGAGATTCGAACTCTCGGTGAGATTTCTCCCACACAACGTTTCCAACGTTGCGCACTAGACCACTATGCGAACCTTCCAATTATTTAGAACTTCTCACAGTCTCCTCCACATCCCTGATCTCCTCCCAAATCCCCTCTATCAAATCATACTTTCGAGCTTGTTCAAGAGTTACCCACGCGAATTCTGTTGAATCTTCATCAAGCACCACTTCACCACTCAAATATTTAGCATAATAACTAAAACAGATCACCGGAATACCATCAGGACGAATAAAAGTCAGGTCAACAAGAAAATTAGGCTTCTCCACCTCCAAACCAACTTCTTCTTTTATTTCCCTTCTCAAAGATTTTTCCAAAGCCCCATACCACTGATTAGCCCCTTTTGTACTTGGCTTCGTATTTATATAGTCATCGACAGACAAACCACCACCAGGCACCGTCCACTTGCCAGGAAAAACTTTTTTACTAAGAGATCTTTTAGTAATCAAATAAGTAAAATCAGGTTTGTAGATAATTGCAGTGGTCGTAATTCTATGTAGCTCCTTATCCTTTATTTCCATACCAATATCTTACCATCTTCCGCTTGCTCCGCCACCACCAAACGATCCCCCACCAAATCCCCCAAAACCTCCACCACCCATACTTCCACCTCCAAAACCTCCCCAGAAACCACCTCTACCACCAGGACCTCCCCCACCCCTCTTTGAAACAACATAGTCAATGAGCAGTCCGAGGGCCGCAAGTACAATAGTGTAGATAATCCCAATTAAAAGTCCAGTAAAAATTCCTATTATGATCCCCGCGACCAATCCAAAAACTCCTCCGAGCCACCAAGACTTAGTACTAGCTAATACACTTATTATGACTAGAAAAATTACGAAAATCGCTTGTCCACCAATATCTCTGAAAAAATTCCATAAAATAGAATTGCTTTTATCATTACCTATCAGACTACTATCTATTTCTCCTCTTACCACCCCAATAACAGCATCTACTCCATCTATTATTCCTTTTTCATAATTACCTTTGGCAAAAACAGGAATCATAATATTTCTAACAATTGCACTTGCCTGCGCATCAGTTAGAGCTCCTTCTAGACCGTATCCGACCTCTATGCGAGCCTGCCTGTCATTGGGTGCAATGAGAACCAGAACCCCTGTATTCTTTCCTTTCTGACCGATTCCCCATTCTCTTGCGAGCTGTATAGAATAAATCTCAATACTTTCTCCTTCCAAGAAAGAGATAGTCGCAACAGAAATTTCAAAAGATGATTCATTTTTGAATGCAGTGAGTTTCTGCTCTAGGGCATTTTTTGATTCTGCCGTAAGAAGTCCAGCAAAATCACTAACAAAGCCCTGCGGTTTGCCAGGGCTCTGATAGATAGCTTCAGACCACAAAGGAAAGAGAAGAATTGCACAGAAAACAATGGCAATAATCCCTCCTTTTTTCATATTTAGAATTTAACTTCTGGAACTTTTTCCGAACCTTCAGTAGCTTCAAAATAGGCGCGTTCATCAAATCCAAATAAAGAAGCGATGATAGAGCTTGGAATTCTCATAACTTTTAGATTGTAATCTCTCACAATATTATTGAAATCAAGACGAGCTACACTAATGCGATTCTCTGTACCTTCAACCTGTGACATGAGGGTTTGAACAGTCTCAGCTGATTTTAACTGGGGATAGTTTTCCACAACGGCGAGAAGTCTGCCAAAAGCACTTTCCACCTGTCCAGCCGCTAGAGCCTTGTCATTGGCTGTCGTGGCCCCTGAATATCTTGTTCGAGCCTCAGCTAGAGCAGTAAAGATGGCTTCTTCTTGTTTCATAACTCCCTTTACAGATTCTACAAGGTTGGGAATAAGATCAAAACGTCTTTGATAGTTAACTTCTACCTGCTTCCAGGAGGTGTCAGCATTTACATTTGAAGTTACCAGACCATTGTAAGTTGCTAGTCCGTATAGAAAAACAAGGACGACAATAACTATAACTATAATAATTCCTTTTTTCATATTATCTATTTTGTTAAACTATTACTTCTTTGTGGGCACTACTTGTGTTTCATCTTTTCCTGCAACTCCAATCACGTAAGAGAAAGATTTTGTCATTGCGATAAAAGCTTGGTCCGCTGCATCTACTAGAGCTTTGTTGTTATTGGCCATCTGGGTCGCTTCTGAGCCTTTGAAACCTTTGCTTGAGGGATTCAAAGTGATAGATGATAGACTCAAAATATAGCAAATATTGTCTCTCTGAAGAGAGTACATGCGATCAAAATAAGCTCGACCCTGAACTGAGTTTGACATAGAGATCATATTAAAAGACAGATCTCCAGACTTGAGCGTAGTTCGTTCTTTCACTGTGGTAACAGGAGGAAATGAACATTTACCAGAAATTATTCCAATTTTTGATTCTAGTTTCCCAATAGTGTTTGTATCTGATTTGCCTGTAGAAATCGCAAAGGTAACACCGGTTTCAGACGGAATCGTTGCCCAAGTCGAAGGATACTTAACAGCAAACCCAAGTTCCTCATTTTTATATTCTGATAGTTTGTCAGAAACTTTGGTTGTTTCACTCACTACAGCAGATGCAGAAGGAGTTGAAGTTGAGGTAATATCTGTATTACCTTCATCTGGTCTTGCATCCTTGTCCCTAGTAACACCCCAAATAACTAGACCTATAATCACAATAACGACTACAAAAAGTATTGGTTTTTTCATAATAGATAATAGTATACTATAAATTAGTAATCTGCGCCACCCATTGTTGTTTCTCTATCAGTTTTTTCCTCCTTTGGCTCCTCGGCAATAGCCGCTTCTGTAGTAAGAAGAATGGCTGCGGCTGAACAGGCATTTTGCACGCCAAGGCGAGCCACTTTCACTGGATCAACGATTCCTGAAGCAATCATGTCCATCACCATCTCATCTTTGAGGGCGTCATAACCAATATTCCCTTTTCCATTCCTGATTTTTTCAATAATTACAGAACCATCATCTTTTCCAGCATTCACAGCAATCTGTTTCAATGGAGCCTCTAGAGATTTGATGACGATCTGGTATCCAAGCTCAAATTCCTTTGAGGTGTTCTTGTGATCTACTTGGGACTTTCTAACTTCCTCAGCCGCTTTGATAAAAGCCACTCCTCCCCCAACCACAATCCCTTCATCTATCGCCGCTTTAGTAGCATTGACCGCATCTTCAATTTTTAATTTCAAATATTTCATCTCTGTTTCTGTGGCGGCACCAACACGGATCACTGCCACGCCCCCACTAAGCTTGGCGATTCTCTCGTCTAACTTTTCTTTATCATATTTTGAATCCAAACCCTCTTTCTGCTTTTTAAGCTGGGCCACTCTTTCACCGATGTCAGTCTTCTTTCCTTTTCCTCCAACAATAATAGTGTTGTCTTTTGTAGAAACTATTCGTCGGGCTTTTCCAAGCATGGAGATATCAGCATTCTCAAACTTTACTCCAAGATCTTCAGAAATAACTTTGGCCCCAACAGTAATCGCGATATCCTCAAGCATTTCTTTTTTTCTGTCTCCATAACCTGGTGCTTTAACCGCCAGAACATTGAATCCTCCTCTAAGCTTATTTACCAAAAATGTAGTGAGTGCCTCTCCATCAACATCTTCAGCGACAATCACCAGGTCTTTCTTGCCTGTCTGAGCGAGTTTCTCTAGTAATGGAAGTATTTCCTTAATGCTGGAGATTTTTCTGTCGGTCACGAGAATGGCCGGATCAGAATACTCTGCTTCCATCCGTTCTGTATTTGTTACCATGTATGGAGAAATGTATCCCTTATCAAACTCTATTCCTTCCACCACTTCAGAGTCTAAACCGATAGTCTGTGATTCTTCTACCGTCACGACTCCATCTTTTCCGACTTTTTTGATAGTATCGGCAATAATCTTTCCTAATTCCGCTGATTCAGCAGAGATAGTCGCTACTTGGCGAATCTCTTCATCGGTCTTGATAGGTTTAGCAATAGACTTTAGAGCGGTGATCACATCTTTTGAGGCAGCTTCAATACCAAATTTTACTCCCATCGCATTAACCCCCATCGTGGTGTGCTTCATCCCTTCTGCAATAATAGCTTGGGCTAAAACTACTGAAGTAGTTGTTCCATCACCGGCCACGTCATTGGTTTTGGTCGCCACCTCCTTGATAATCTCAGCTCCCATGTTTTCAAACTTATCTTTGAGAGAAATTTCCCGAGCAATAGAAACGCCGTCATTGGTAATAGTTGGTGAGCCATATCCTTTATCTAGAACAACATTTCTGCCTCGTGGACCGATTGTGATTTTGACAGCATCCGCCACGGCATCCACACCTTTCTTGAGAGCTTTTCTGGCATCTTCATTATATAGAATCTTTTTTGACATATTTTTGCTATTTAATAACGGCTAATATTTCTGACTCTTTGACGATATAGTATTCCTGATCATCTATCTTTATTTTATCTCCCCATTGAAAAAGAACCGTGTCCCCAACTTTAACTGAAACGGGTACGAGTTTACCATCATCATAATGTCCGTTACCCACTGCTACCACTTCTCCTCTTTTTCCTCCCTTGTCTTCATCTACGGTCACCGGAATGATGATACCGGAGGCCGTTTTCTTTTCTTTGCTTGAAGTATCCTCTTTGATGAGTACTCGATCGGCAAGCGGTTTGATTTTTTTAGAAATGTCTTTCATAAGCCTTTTTTATAAGGATAATTAACTAGTAATAAGTGGTTGTATTATATACAGAAAAGGAGGGATATCAATCTTGCATCTTTTTTATCATATGCTATAGTAGCTCCCACATGAAGACTATTCAAGCTATCCTTCCGTACATTCAGATTGTACTTACGGTTCTACTTGTAACCGCAATACTTCTCCAGAGAACCGGCGCCCAGATCGGTGGTGCTTTCGGTGGAAGCGACAACTTCAGCTCGGCCTATCACACCCGACGCGGATTTGAAAAAACCCTCTTCATTATTACCATAGTTATTGCAATCCTCTTTGCACTTAGCGCCCTTATCAATCTTCTCTAATCCCAATGGGAAAAGAACTCCGCATTAAAGGCGGCGAGAAAATTCTCGCCACAATCAGAAACTTTTCCGCCACTGAAAAATTCATTTTTGGTGTTTTTGTCGCAGCTATTATTTTTAGTGCTCTTTCTCTAGCCCTGCAAGTCAACAATGCTTTTTTGGTACCAATACCGGCCAAAGGCGGCACATTTACCGAGGGAATTGTGGGTTTACCAAGGTATATAAATCCCGTGTTGTCTTTCACAGATGTAGATCAGGATCTTTCTGCTCTAGTCTACGCCGGACTTATGAAATACGAAAATGGAAAGTTGATCCCTGACCTAGCTGAAAAATATGAAATATCAGAAGATGGACTAGTCTATACTTTCACTTTAAGAGATGAAATACGTTTTCATGATGGAGTACCACTCACCGTAGAAGATGTGGAGTTCACTTTAGAAAAAATTCAAGACAATATCATTAAAAGTCCCCGTCGAACAGATTGGGTCAGTATCTCAGTCAAAAAGTTTAATAGCAAACAGATTCAATTTACCCTAAAACAGCCTTACGCCCCATTCCTTTCAAATACAACTATCGGTATTTTGCCAAAACACATCTGGAGTAAAGTAAGTTCAGATCAGTTCATTTTTAGCAATTACAACACAGAACCAATAGGTGCTGGTCCCTACAAACTCCAAAATATAAAAAGAGATAGCGGGGGCATTCCTGAATATTACACCTTCTCTCCTTTCAGTAGATATCATCGAAGCGAAGCTTACATTTCAAATATAACTATTTATTTCTATCCAAACGAAAAAAGCGCCCTTGAAGCCTACCATGGAAAAGTCATCGGCAGCATCGGGGGCATTTCTCCTGGTGAAGCCGCAATTATTGCTTCTACTACCCCTGATGCGCATGTACTTCATAGTCCTCTCCCAAGAGTCTTTGGTATCTTTTTCAATCAAAACCAAGCTTTTATCCTGACAAAAAGTGAAATCAGAAAAGCTTTAGATATGGCTTTAGACAAAGATCTGATTGTAGAACAAGTCCTTCTCGGATATGGAGTAAGAAATGATAGTCCTTTACCTCTAGGAACCATTCAAGCCAGTTCATCTGTAAAGATCAGAGCTGATGTAGAAGGGGCAAAAAATCTACTTTCAAAAGCTGGTTGGACGGTAGGTATTGGTGGAATACTTGAGAAAAAAGAAAAAACTGGTACACAGACTCTGGAGTTCTCCATCTCTACAGCTGACTCACCAGACCTAAAAAAAGCGGCAGAAATTATAAAAGCTCAGTGGGAAAAGATCGGTGCCCGAGTGACTATTAAAGTTTTTGAATACGGCGACCTTTACCAAAATATCATCGCCACCAGAAAATATGATGCTCTACTTTTCGGAGAATTTATCGGAAAAGATCTTGACCTCTACGCCTTCTGGCACTCCTCGCAAAGAAATGCTCCCGGCCTCAATGTCGCCATGTATGTAAACGAAAGAGTAGACAGACTCCTCCAAGAAGCCAGGACTAGTGCCGATGAAAAAATCAAGAACCAAAAATATGAGCAGTTCGAAAAAATCATCCGAGACGAAGTACCTGCCATCTTCCTTTATTCTCCAGAATTTATTTACGTAGTCCCAAAATCAATTCACGGTATAGAACTGGGACGAATCACCACCCCAAGCGATAGATTCTCCAAAGTAAACAGTTGGTATGCTGCCACCCACAATGTCTGGAGAATATTCGTAGATAAGAAAAATAATAAAAATATAGAAAATTAAAAAACAAACAAAATGAATGAAGAAATAAAAACAAATCCAGCTCTTACTCCAGCTCCAACCGCTACTCCTAGAACGTTTAGACCAGCCCAGAGAACTAGAGGACCGTCATCACGCAAACCTTTTGGCTCATCACGCGGAGGAGGACATGGCGGTGGACATCGATCCCATTCTCCTAAAAAAGAAGAGACTCAAGTTCATAAAAAAGTTGAGGATACCGTGCCCCCTCTCGCACCAGATGCAATCAGAATTATCCCTCTCGGGGGAGTAGAGGAGATTGGAAAAAACATGACCATGATTGAATATGGTAACGACATTATCATTATAGATATTGGCTTTCAATTCAAAGACGAAAATACTCCCGGTATAGATTACATTTTACCCAACACAAAATATCTAGAAGAAAGAAAGGATAGGATTCGCGCCGTCATTATTACTCACGGTCATCTAGACCATATTGGTGGTATTCCATACGTCATGCCTCGTATTGGTAATCCTCCTATGTATACTCGCATGCTCACCTCGGTCATGATTAAAAAGCGTCAGGAGGAATTTCCTCATGTGCCCGCCCTAGATATGAAAATCGTAGAGAAAGATGAGACCATCACCATTGGAGCTTTGAAGGTGAAATTTTTTGCCGTGACTCACACCATTCCAGATGCCATGGGAATCATCATCGAAACTCCTCATGGTTCTATTGTCCACACTGGCGATCTCAAACTAGATCATGTCAACGGAATACCTACAGACGAAGAAGAAGCAGAATACGATAGGGCTTTCAAAGCTCAAAAAGTTTTGATTCTCATGGCCGACTCTACTAACGTCGAAAATCCCGGTTTTTCTATTCCAGAAAAAACAGTCCATAAAAATATTGAGGAAATTATCAAAAATGTTAAAGGACGTTTGATCATCGCCACTTTCGCTTCCCTGCTAGAGAGAATGCTGAAAATCATCGAGTTCGCGGAAAAGTATGGCAAAAAAGTGGTGGTAGAGGGACGAAGTATGAAAACCAACATTGAGATTTGTAGAAATCTTGGACTTCTCAAACCTAAAAAAGACACTCTGATAACCGTAGAGCAGATAGATCAGTTCCCTCCCGAGAGAGTCATTATTTTGGCTACCGGAGCTCAAGGTGACGAGTTCGCAGCTATGATGCGTATTTCCAACAAAACCCATAAATATGTCAAAATCACCAAGAGAGATACCGTCCTACTATCTTCTTCCATCGTCCCAGGAAATGAGAGGGCTGTACAAAAATTGAAAGACAATCTTTCAAGACAAGGGGCTAGTATCATTCACTACAGAATTGCTGATGTGCATTCTTCAGGACATGCCAACAAAGATGAAACCGCCTGGATTCATAGAAAAATCCGTCCTAAATTCTTTATGCCTGTTCACGGGTATCATTACATGCTCCGAGTCCACGGCGAGATTGCCAAAGAAACTAACGGATTGACTGACAACGAGATAATTATTCCTGACAATGGTTCGATTGTCGAAATTCAAGAAAAAGGAAATAAAATTGTAAAATTGAAAGAAAAAGCTCCCTCTGGAATTGTGATGGTTGATGGTTTTTCTGTCGGAGATATTCAAGATGTTGTCATTCGTGACCGACAGATGCTAGCACAAGATGGTATTTTTATCGTCTTTGCCATCATCAATGCCCAAACCGGCAAGCTCAAGAAATCTCCAGACATCATCTCTCGTGGTTTTGTCTATCTGAGAGAATCCCAAGAGCTTCTTCATCAAGCGAGAATCATCATCAAGAGTACCGTCGAAGAAACTACCAGAGGCATGAATCCGATCAATGTAGATTATGTAAAAACAACCATCTCGGACAACGTCAGCAAGTTTCTTCTACAAAAAACCGCCAAAAGACCGATTGTGATCCCAGTACTTTTGGCTGTATAATGTAACGCATACATATGCGTCATCATTTATCTCTGCCGAAGAGTCGGGTCATTTACACGATTGCGATCATAGGATTTATCGCAGCCATTCACACGGTTCTACCGACCTATTCCAATTCTAGTTTCCTTAGTCTCTTCACTTCTGCAGAAAACGTCGGACTAATCTACATGATTAGTTCCGCGTTTACGATCCTCGGTTTCTTATTCGTACCTGCCCTCCTTAGAAAAGCTGGAAATTACACGGTGGCCGTTTGGCTCATCTTGATACAGATAGGTCTATTTTATGGTTTAACTGTCGCGACCGAGCCTGTGATGATCTTTATTCTTTTTATCGCCCAAACCGCAGTCATTGGACTTATTGGTTTCTGTTTAGATATTTTCCTAGAAACCTATTCTGATGTAAGGAATGTTGGAAGAATACGTGGAATGTACCTGACTGTTTTGAACACCGCCTGGGTATTAGGACCTCTCATCGGTAGTATGATTATAGGCTCTACAGATGACTATCGTGGAGTCTATGTGGCAGCTTTGTACATGCTTTTCCCTCTTCTCTATCTGGTTTATAAAAATTTTCCTCGTTTCAAAGATCCACACTATACCCATCCTTCCTTATGGCAAACAATTTCGCATGTGAGTAAAAATCGTGATCATTCCAAATTATTTGTAGCCAATACTATCTTGCAGACATTCTACGCTTGGATGGTAGTCTATAGCCCCATCTATCTCCACAACACCATCGGTTTTAGTTGGGGAGAAATAGGCATCATCCTAACCATCATGTTACTACCCTTTCCTCTGGCTCAATGGCCTCTTGGCAAACTAGCCGATAGAAAATATGGAGAGAGAGAAATCATGACCTTAGGATTTGCTCTTATTGGTCTAGCCACCATAGCACTAGCTGGAATCATCTCCACCAATATCTGGGTTTGGGCTCTAGCGCTCCTTTTGACACGTGTAGGGGCTGCCGCAGTAGAGGTGATGATAGAAACTTATTTTTTCAAAACTGTTAAGCCTAAAGATTCTAATACTCTGGGATTTTTTCGTATCACCCGACCCCTTTCATTCTTCATCGCCCCACTCATCACTACGGTAGGTTTGTTGTTTACAGATGATCAGTCTGTCTTGTTCATCATCCTAGGAATCTTGTGTCTGTTTGCCATGATTCCTGCTTGGACGATCAAAGATACTAACTAGAGTTTTTTCGCCTCAATAAAAAGAAACATTGGTATCTCCTTCCTAATTCTATTTTCTTCTGTTTGGCGAGGTCCAGGATTGCTTTCTTTATGAGAAACCCATTCTTCTAGACGACTTACGAGAAAACCGGCTTTAGTGAGATTTTTAAAATAAACTTGCATGGGTCGATGAAAAGAAATAGTAAACCTCTTTTCCCCAGGCCTTTGAGCGCCTGGGTTCATCTCTATTCTTTCTCTAGCATCAGACATGTAGGCGTCTATTCTTCTGTACTGTCGGTGAGTAGCCTGATCCCAATTCCAACTTGAACCTTTGGGAATGCGGTAAGCTGGATGATTGAGGACGATATAGAAGGTTCCTCCCGGCTTGAGAACTCTGTAGGCTTCACGCACTGTCCCTTGAAGATTTTCTATATTTTGCAAAGCTAGGACAATCAAGGCTTTATCGAAACTTCCATCTTTGACAAAATTGAGCATATCAGCTGGAGCGACTTCAAAAGTGATAGATTTAGATGAATGCATTTTTGCTAGACTGATGAGTTCCTTGGCGATATCAACACCGGTTACTTTGGCTCCGGCTTCATCTAGAGCACGGGAAAAGAAACCCTGGCCACAGGCTATATCCATAATCACCTCCCCTTTTTGAGGATTTACGAGTCTCATGAGATTAGGTAAAATCACCTCTTTTTGGTAGGTGCCATCCTTATTTTCCAGCATTTCATCATACCAGCCAGCTACTTTGCCCCAAGAGGTGTCTTTTTTATCCATTTTTATTAATTTACTTTCTCTAGATGCATCTGCACCACAAAATCTCCAGGAGAAACTTGGTTTGCAATACCTGCTACACCCTCAATACTATTAACTTCAGATAAACAACCTTTAATGTCTTCCTTTTTATCCTTACATTTATCAATAAGATTCACGATATCGTAACCAAATGCCGCACCGAAATTTGGTTCTTTACCAAATTTGGTCTTATACTTTTCCTTAAAATCGATGGCTTTAGTAGGAAGAGAAAAATCAAAAGAAGTAGAGTAAAAAGGTATGTCCCCGACCTGCTTTCTAGTATCTAGATCAGCAAAAACAGCGGAAGATTCAATCATTGGTATGCCTATATTAAGTTGTGCAGCAGTTTTTACAATCGCCACAGCTTCTATCGGGTTAGCAACTACAAAAATAAAAACTTCTGCACCAGAAGACTTAACTCTAGAAAGCACTGTTCTATAATCCTTTTCATTGGGTAAAAAAGATTCTACCAAAACAATCTTCTTCTGGTTTGCTTTACTTAACTCCACGACCTTATCTTTAACAGAGACTCCTAGTTCATCATTTCTGTGTAACAATGCAATTTTTTTAGCGGAAATAACAGGAGATAATTGGTCAGTAAAGGCGGGTGTAGCATAGTTAGTTGGATCGGTGTAATACCTGGATGTATAGTCATTGACGATATTAGAACCTTGGGTTGCCACTAGTGACACAATGAGTGGAAGTTTTCTTTCTGAAGCTATTTTAGCCAGAGGGACAGATACTAAAGATAATTCTGAGAATGTCAGGTCTACGTTTTTGTCTTGTAATAAATTATAAGCAGAGATGCCGTCAGCAGCTGTTGATTTACTATCTTCATAGACAGCCTCAATTCCTGATTTCTCTTCCAAAGCCAGTTCCATTCCATTTTTTACTGTCTCTCCCCATAAAGCCGCAGGGCCAGTCATAGGCAGTACTGCGCCAACAGTAAAGGATACGCCGGTAGACTCTGATTTTCGAGACGATTGATTTACTAGGACAATGATGATTATTAGAACAATTATAGCAATAATCACTCCATATTTACCTTTTTGCATAGATTTTGTGAAATTAGGATTAATAACCTTTTTGCACGAAAAGCATATCATTTATCAAACTAAAACACAAAAACCACTAAAATGATGTCAATAATTGTCGTTTGCTCTCTCATTAAAATTTATATATAATTCCCCTACTTAACTTTAACAAAACAAAATGTCAAAAATAAAATCTGTACGAGCTCGTGAGATTCTTGATTCTAGAGGAAACCCAACAGTGGAAGTGGATGTCATACTTAAAGACGGGTCATTGGGTAGAGCGGCCGTACCGAGCGGGGCCTCTACTGGAAGCCATGAAGCTGTTGAGCTACGAGATGGTGGCAAGAGATATGGTGGAAAAGGAGTGGAGAAAGCCGTTAAAAATGTTAACACCACCATCTCAAAAGCGCTCTCTGGGAAAGATTTTGACCAAAGAAGTCTAGATGAAAAGATGATTGCTCTTGACGGTACAACAAACAAGGGCAAGCTCGGGGCCAATGCCATCCTCGGAGTCTCCATGGCTTTCTCTAAAGCGGTCGCTGTCAGTACCAAAACTCCTCTTTACAAGTATTTCAATAAAATCGCTAAAACTAAAAATCTCATTCAACTACCCGTTCCGATGATGAATATTTTCAATGGAGGCAAGCATGCCGAAAAATCTACAGATTTTCAGGAATTTATGATCATGCCTATTGGAGCAAAGTCTTTCAAAGAAGCTTTGAGATACGGCACAGAAGTATTCCATGCCTTAAAGAAAATCCTCCACGATAAAGGTTTTTCAACAACTGTAGGAGATGAAGGTGGATTTGCTCCTTCCCTCTCTTCCAATGAAGAGGCGATAAAAATTATCTTGGAAGCCATAGAAAAGGCCGGTTACATAGCCGGAAAAGATATTTCTCTAGCCCTAGACGTTGCCGCTACAGAACTATACAAAGATGGTAAATATCATCTTGCTTCGGAAAATAGAACGCTTACTTCAGAGGAGATGATTAACTTCTACGCAGAATGGTGCGAAAAATACCCTATCGTATCTATAGAAGACGGGTTAGCAGAAGATGATTGGTCTGGTTATGAACTTCTCACAAAGAAACTTGGCAAGAAAGTCCAGATTGTGGGAGACGATCTCTTTGTCACAAACATAGATAGATTAAAAATGGGAATCGAAAAAAATGTAGGAAATTCTATCTTAATAAAATTAAATCAGATAGGGACAGTTTCAGAAACCATAGATGCGATTAATCTAGCCAAAAAAGCTGGTTATACTTCTATCATCTCTCATCGCTCAGGAGAGACCGAGGATGTAACGATTGCCGACTTTGTAGTTGGGACTGGGACCGGACAAATCAAAACTGGTTCCCTTTCTCGCACAGACCGAGTCGCAAAATACAATCAACTTTTGAGACTAGAAGAAGAGTTAGGAAAGAAAGCTATCTATGGCGGAAAGAAGGTTTTTAAGGTGTAATAAGTTATCAACTAAATTCGGACAGATATCCACAGAGAAAGACTGTTTATGAACAGCTTGTTAACATCTTTCTCAACTTTACCAAATTGACTTAATTTCATACAGAGCTACACTGATAGTGAAGCATATTTCTCTATCCGAGAAGATCCTTAAACCAATTTTAAAAGGAGTCCACAAAACAGTGACTTTATGTCACAACATTGGACACCGCCTTATATATTTTCGATCTATCTCTGGTTTATGAATACGCTTCTTATGCAGAAAAACCCCCTCCGGGGGATTTTTCTGTGGTAGAATAAAAACCTATGAAAAATCAAACATCAACGAAAAAACCAGTCATGCTGATAATACTAGACGGTTGGGGTTATAGAGAAGATCATAAAGACAACGCCATAGCCGCTTCAAAAACACCTTTTTTCAACTCTATTTGGCATGAATACCCTCACTCTCTCTTAAAAGCCTCTGGGGAGGCCGTAGGTCTCCCTGAAGGACAGATGGGCAACAGCGAAGTTGGACACACCACCATTGGAGCTGGGAAACCGGTAGATACAGATCTCGTCCGTATTGGTAAAGCCATAAAGTCAGGGGCTTTTGAATCAAATCCAGCTTTTGTAGAATTATTTAATCATGTCAAAAAATATAATTCAACTCTTCATGTTCAGGGTTTGGTCAGCCCCGGAGGAGTCCATAGTCACCAAGAACACCTTTTCGCTTTTCTCAGGGCAGCCAAAGCTCAAGGTATCCACAAAGTAGCTATCCATGTCTTTACAGATGGCAGAGATACCCCACCCCAAAGTGCTAGTGAGTATGTCAAAAAACTAGAGCAAGTCATGGCAGAGCTAGGTCCAGAATTTTTCATTGCCACTATTTCAGGACGTTATTATGCTATGGATCGAGACAACAACTGGGATCGATTAGCCAAAGCGGAGCAGGCCATGTTTGATTGCAAAGGAAATATCTGTGAAATAAAACCCTCACTATACCTTGAAAAAGAATACACTAGTGGAACAAAAGATGAACTTTTACTTCCTACTGTCTGTGCAAATCTTTATGGAAATGGTTGTTCTCTAGAAAAAAATGATGGGGTATTTTTCTTCAATTTTAGAGCTGACAGAGCCAGGATGCTGACACAAAAGCTGATAGAAAAACAA
Source organism: uncultured Candidatus Saccharibacteria bacterium (assembly GCA_964357605.1). Classification (GTDB taxonomy): domain Bacteria; phylum Patescibacteriota; class Minisyncoccia; order Phycocordibacterales; family PALSA-1337; genus CAIOGI01. Next base: position 10,087 of record CAYHLX010000008.1, on the reverse strand, counting down.
AAAAAAGATAACATTTATGTAGTTACATTAACTGAGTATTGTGCAGACTACATCTGCCATATTGCCTTCCCTCCTCATGATGTACATATGACTTTAGGTGAAGAAATATCTAAGGCTGGTTTACAACAAGCCCATATCGCCGAAACAGAAAAATTTGCCCACGTCACCTATTTCTTCAATGGTGGTAGAGAAAAACCATACCCTGGAGAAAGAGATCTTCTTCTTGATAGTAGAAAAGATATCAAAACTCATGATGAAGCTCCCGAAATGAGAGCTGAGTCAATTGCCGATAAAGCCATCGAAGAAATAGAAAAAGGTACTGACTTTATTTGTATAAACTTTGCCAATGCCGACATGGTTGGTCATACGGCCAATGTACCAGCAATTATTAAAAGTGTAGAAACGGTTGATTTACAGTTAAAAAGAGTGATTGATTCTCTTAACCAAAAAGGTGGTGTCGCCTTGATTACCGCTGACCATGGAAATGCAGAGGTAAATATAGATCCAATAACAGGGACGAAGCATACATCTCATACAACAAACCCAGTACCTTGTATACTCACAAATACTGATTACACAATAAAAAATGGTGGGCTGGCAGATATTGCACCTACAATACTGGCGTTACTAGATCTTCCGAAAGCATCAGAGATGAGTGGAGAATCACTTCTTATCACTAATAAATAAAGCTCCAACATACCTAACGAGAAGTATAGAGCTTGTGGCAAGAAATATCCCGAGACACCAGCCAGCGATGACATCTGATGCCCAATGGACATTGAGAAAAATACGACTAAGACCAATAAGTACTGTAATTATCACACAGACTATGATGAACAGTTCCCTCTTCACCCACGAATGAATATATGGAACATATATGTAAACAAAAGCTACAAAAAACGCAGCGGCGAGAGAGGCATGCCCACTTGGAAAGCTGTTGTTAGCAAGCTCTATCAAATTTTCTGGACGGGCGCGAGATACGATATCCTTGATAATAAATACCACAATACTTGTAGAACCAACAGAGAGAAGCATGATCATGGCCCTTCTAAATCTTTTTTTAATGAGAAATATCAGTCCAATAATCGAGCCCACAATCGCGACAGCCTCTGTCCCGCCAATATTACTTATCCAACCAGAGAAAGAGGTTATGAATTCTGGCATGGAACTCAAAGCTAGGTTATTAACCCATTCATCAAAATTAGTTAGAAATGGTTGTAGAGAAAAAGCATCTTGAATAGTTTTAGCTAATCCCCACAGAGCGAGAAGGTTGAGAATAAGAACAATTAACTCATATTTTCTGAATACATGAAAACGCAAATTTACAAAACGATATCCCCAGAGAATCAACACCGTAATAATGAGGGCTATAACTATGAATGTCCCGAAAAATTCTGAGGCGACCCCATAACTTGCCCCAAAAGCATAACCTAGAAAAACAGAGGCGAAAATCCATAAGATCGCTCCTATAATGTTAAAAATAGAAAAGTTTTTTAAACTAACTCCACTAGAACCGACAATAAATGGTGTCAGGGGACGAGTCAGAGGACTAAACCTACCCATGATCAAGGCTTTACCAGTATGACCATCAATTAGTTTTCTAGCTTTTTCAAAATGTTCTTCCTTTATAAAAATATACTTACCCCACTTAATAAGGAATGAGTATCCGTAACGTCTACCAACAAAAAATCCGATATAATCACCTATAATTGCCGAAACTGTTGCTACAATTAAAACCAGAGGTAAACTCAAAATACCTAACTTAGCTAGGAAACCAGCTGCGACGATAGCCACATGTCCCGGAAAAAAAGAACCTAGAAGAGGTATGCCCTCAAGAATGACAATGATGGATATCAACCAGTAGCCTCCTTGAGCAATCAAAGCTGGAAAGCTGTTGATAATTTGCATAACATAATCAGACATAAATATCTTTGATATTATAACATAGTGGCGATAAAGAAAGATCTAAAAAATCATAGATAATTTCCCCCTAATTCAAGCTTGTTTTAGGCTTGCTTCGGGTATAATTGAGCCATGAAAATCTTAATTATAGAGGACGATCCAGATATTGCTGATCTGCTCAATGAAAGTCTGAGATTTGAAGGTTTCGTAGTAGATCTAGCGTTTGATGGTCATGAAGGGTCATTTATGGCCAGAACAAATACTTATGACTTAATTATTATCGATTACTCCATCCCCAGAAAGGATGGTCTTATTGTTTGTAGTGAAATCAGGTCTTTAGGGTTAACTATGCCAATAATTTTCCTCTCAGCCACCGGAGACACAAAAACCAAGATCAGTGCTTTAGAGAGAGGTGCCGATGATTATTTAACCAAACCATTTGCCTTTGATGAACTCAAGGCTCGCATCCGAGCTATCACAAGAAGACCTCGAAAAATTGAAAGTACTGTTCTCTCTGTTGGAGAACTCACTATCGATACAGAAAAACAATCAGCCTATAGAGATGGAACACCTATCTATCTGACAAGAAAGGAGTATTGCCTTCTTGAATACTTGATGAGAAATCCCGGGATTATTCTTTCGCGAAGCATGATCATGGAGCATGTCTGGAATGCCGGAAGCGATCCCTTCTCAAATACAGTAGAAGCCCACATCCTGAACCTTCGTAGGAAGGTAAATCTGGGAAACAAGCAGGAACTGATCAGAAACATCCCTGGACGAGGTTACGTTATTGAGGTGTAACCATGAATTTTATCAAAATTTTATTATTTCTTTATTAAGACTTTATCTCACTTATGTATACTCAGAGCAATTACAAAGGTCGGGTAATTACATTATTAAATAATATAGATGCATTAGAAAGTCTGTACGCTAAAAGTTTCCCATTGCGGGTACCAGTGGTAAACTTCCCTACAGGTTTTCTAGTGCATTTTTTATATAAACATTCATGCAAATCATAGAGATTATTATTTTTATCTGTATTATTGCTCTGGTCATAGTTCTGTTCTTTCTTTCTAATCAAGAAATCAAAAAGTCTCTAGAAAAATCAAAGAAATCAGAAAAAATTCTAGAAAAAGAGCGTTTATTGCTGATGGATAAAATAGAAGAGCAAAGCAGTGCACTCAAGATAGAGAAAATAAAACGAATGAATGAACTTTCAAAAATGGCCGAGTTTGGTAGACTATCTCAAGGTCTTTTTCATGATTTGATGACTCCTCTCACCTCCATCGTCCTTCACACCGAAAAACTAAAAAACACCTATCCCGAGGAAATAGGATCTGCCCAGAATAATCTGGAGAAAGCCGTTGAAGCCTCTCGGAGAATGGCGTCGTATATCCAAAATATTAGATCAACCATGCAGGGCGAACATTTGCAAGAACAATGTGAAGTAGAAAAAGAACTTCAAACTATCTTAGACCTTTTATCATACAAAATTAGAAACACTGAAGTGAAAGTTGATATTAGCAAGATTCAAAAAATCAATTGGTTTGGTGATACTATAAAAATTAGGCAAGTCTTTTCCAATCTGATTTCTAACGCCCTAGATTCCTTTGACACAGTTAGCGATAGAGAAAGGATGGTAGAAATCTCTCTTTATCAATTCAAAGATTCAATTATTTTCAAAATTAAAGATAATGGGGAAGGTATACCAAAAGAAAATCGAGAGAAAATATTTCAACCATTTTTTACTACCAAAACTAGGGAGAAAGGAGCTGGCATCGGTCTATCTACCGTTAAATCAATCGTGCAAAATGATCTCAAGGGAGAGATTAACTTAGAAAGTTTGGTCGGCCAAGGTTCTGTCTTTCAAGTAATTTTTCCTAACAAAAATAGCTTTTAAGTAAGAATGTATAAATCTTGATTCATCTCCCCTACTCCGATATATTCTGCTTCACCATGTAAAATCTTTTCAAAAGGCTTACAGAAAAAACATCTTTCTTCCCCCTTGGGACAGACAAAAACTTTTTCTGGACCTACAAGTAAAGCTTGTTCGCGCATATCTTTTATTTTCTTTGCTACCAAGAAAACTTTGTCGAAGGCTTCTTTATCGTCAGGCAAATCTACTTCTGTCGGCTTATCATCTCTGTCAAGATACCAGTAACTCGCTCCAGTAACTTTTCTTTTCTGCAAATTTTTGAGTAATAAAGAATAGATCGGTAACTGTAGAGAATTTTCACTTTCTTCATTTTTACCCGTTTTAAAATCAAGAATGTGTACACTGTCATCCTCTGGTTTATAGATCAACCAGTCAATCTTGCCACATAAAATTATGTTTTCCTCTGCAGATAGATAGAAATTTGGTGGCATGCCATTATGCCCTTCTTTTATTTTTACGGTCTTATTCAAAAGCGGTTTTGGATTTGCTTCGACTCTTTTTATCATTATCTCAGCTCTCCTCTTAACCTCCATTTCTTCTTCTTCACTCTTAAAACCTCCCCATTTACCACCGACTTTTTTCCATGCTTTTTCAAAAGATTCTTTGAGAGACTCTTTAAAACGATTCTCAGTCTTGAGCTTTGCAAGACCTTCCACAGTTTCATGGACGGCTATTCCGAGCGCCAGAGCAGGATTGACTATATTCATCTTCCTTTTTGTCTTTGAATTTTTGTATATGTTGTGTAGATAATAACAACGAGGACATTTTAGAAAATCTCCCATAGAAGAGTGCGAGACCCAGACAGCGTTATATTTATCTTTAACCATATAATTATATTATCACGATATTGCTCCTTCCTTTTTCAAAATTTTTATTTTATTCTTTTCTCCCCTATTATATCCTCCAGTCTTTCCATCTGATCTAACCACTCTATGACAAGGGATTTTAGGATCGTAGTTCTTGTTCAAAGCATTACCAACGGCACGATAAGCTTTTGGTCTTCCAACTAACCTCGCAACCTCTTTATAAGTTAGAATTTTTCCTCTAGGTATTTTTCTTACTAGATCATAGATTTTATCCGTAAAAGATTTCACTCAATAAGTATACCTAGACCACCCTATCAAAAATAGTTGACATCACTTCAGATATGTGTAAAATACTTAATTGGAAAGTGGAGATCGGCAATCAACAAATTCTCCACCTAGATCCAGTAAGTCAAAAACCAAACCAAGAAAGATTCAGGTCATGGAAAAACCTGCATTGAACGTAACAACATCAGAAGGTCTCCCCGGCCGTAAGCGTAGTGCTGCTGGTAGCCTACCGCGACGACCATGGCACACACGTAAACAAGGGTCACAATTAAATAGTCCCTTCCCAGAAAAGATCACTCCCCTCATGCTCCAGGGCTGGGGACGAAATCATCCACACCTAGGCAACCAAGCAATGTAAATCAGTCGGTTCCTCTCTTTTATAAACCCGTACGTGCAGCATTCCTCGCGCCGTATGGGTTTTAAACTATCTATTTTTCCTCTACCGTAACTTTTTTCATCACAACCTCAGTCAAAGGACGATCATTGCCATCTTTAGGACTAGCAGCAATGGCATCTACAACATCCATACCTTCAACAACTTTGCCAAAAATCGTATAGTTATTTGGTAAAGGATAATCTGCATGCATGATGAAAAATTGGCTACCGTTGGTATTTGGACCGGCATTCGCCATCGCTACTGTACTTCTCACATAACCTTTTTTATATGATTCTGTTGCCGGATTTAGCTCATCCTCAAAAGTATAGCCAGGACCACCTCTACCCGTTCCTAGAGGATCTCCTCCTTGAATCATAAATCCAGAAATAATTCTGTGGAATATGACCCCATCATAGAATCCTTTTTTAGCTAAATCCACAAAGTTCTTAACGGCTTTTGGTGCATCTACATCATAAGTTTCAAAAACAATCTTGCCTTTATTAGTTTCTATAGTTATTTTGTGCATTAAATTTTTTATATTTTCAGTTGTTAATTCCCCTCCAGACTCAGTACCTTGTCCTGTCGATTTCGTTTCTGGAATCACCTTATCTCCAGAAGACCACCAATAATACCCACCAACAAGAAGGATGATCACCACGACTAAAGAAATAACCGAAGCATTTGATATTTTATTTTCGTTCATGTTATAGATTATAGATTAATTTGGCAGTTTTGACTATTTTTTCAATCGTTTCCTCTGGTGTTGATTTTACCCTGGCACCAGAAGCCATCTTATGTCCTCCACCTCCAAAAATAATGGCTAGCTTTGAGACATCGAAATTCTCCGCATCTTTACTGCGAAATTGCACTCTGAGTTCCCCAGATTTTTCTTCGGCGATACTAATACCAATCTGTACCATGGACGCCGATATCAGAATATTAGCGACAGGAATCCCGCTTATATCCTCTGAGGTAATTTCATTTTTAGAGATAGCCTCAAAAGATACAGAAGAAATCGCTAGTTTATCTTCACAAAAAGTCTTCATGGATGAAAGCGCCAAACCCTCATAAAGAATAGCTTCTTTTCTATGACTCTGCTCCATCTGCAAAATAAATTGATTGAAATCTGGGGCTTTGGAAGCCAGTTCCGAAGCGGCGATCAAGGTCGCAGCTGTTGTACCATGGTATCTAAAACCTCCAGTGTCCGTATACATCCCCATAAAAAGATTGATGGAAACATCTCTAGTTAACTCCACTTCCCACTCTTTAAAAAGATCAAATAGAATTTGGGCTGTAGCCGGGTATGTTGGGTCAACAAGATTAATCTCCCCATATTTTTCATTACTCATATGATGATCAATCACTATCGTTTTTATTTCGAGAGGAAAAACCGGAGGATTGCCTCTAGAAATCATATTTGGAGATCCTGAATCAAGAATGATGAATAAATCAAAATCTTTTAGATTTATTTCTTCAAAACTTTTATCAAAGATATTTTGTACACCAGGAAAATGAGAGAAGGCTTTAGGTATACTCGAGTGCCCTCTTATAGCGGTTATTCTTTTCCCCATTCCTTCCAAAACAGATTTCATGGCTAAAACTGACCCAACACTATCCGGATCAGGAGAGGGGTGACAATGCAACAAAATGGAATCAGATTTTTTAATAGCCTCAAGAATTACCGGGGCCATTTCCTTTACTAAACTTTTCATATTCCCTATTTAACCACGCCATCCAAAGTTGTACAACCCAGATAATCCTTCTTTTCTAATTTTCTTAAGAGACATAGTGACAAAAGCAATACCTGTCAGCATTAGTAGAGATGCTAGAATCTGCACAATCATTCTTGAATGAATCAAAGATGAATAGATATATAAGATATACTCCGCAAAGTTACCGTGAGCAAAGGTATTCTTGATAATATCTTTAAAAGAAACTACCACGTCTACCCAGATCCCTAAGGCAAGAATTGCTATCAACATAATAATGGGAGATGCAAAAATCAAACGGAGTAAATTTACAGTCCGTATACGCAACATCACCTCTTGATCTAGCTGTAAGTTATGATTCGCTGTCATATTGTTTTATATACGAGTGAGCATATGATCCAGAAGCATATTGAGCATTTAATTTCCTTAAATAATCCTTAGCTCTAGATATCCTGGTTCTCACCACTCCATAGGATACACCTTCAATCTCGGCTATCTCTTTTTCAGATTTGTGATCAAAGATATAAAGTTCCAAAGTACGCTTAAGTAACATCGGAAGTTTAGAAATCAGAGAGAGTAGGTACTCTTTATCAAAACCATACTCTCTAAGCTCTTTCACAGAAAAATCCTCAATTTCATCAGTGATCGTTGTATCCAAAGAAAAAGTTGATTTTCTTTTATTTTTAGAATAGATAGTATAACAAACTCTGACAAGTATGGCATAAGCCCATGAAGAAAATTTGGCACCCTCTTTTTTGATATATTTAGGAGCATGAATATACATACGTACAAAAGTTTCTTGAACGGCATCATCTGCATCGTCAGGTCCGACAATTCTTAGGGCGGCCGCACGAAAAGCATCGCCGTATCTATCTACGATTACCGAAAAGAGCTTTGGATCAAGCAGAGAATCCTTCAAAATAATCTCGTCGGGTAAGGTATTTTTATTTGTATTGTCTGTTATATTCATATCTCTTCATACTATATAACTCACCAAAACATCAAAATGTTACATTGTCTTTCTTCTAATCCAAATAGAGAATACATCTATAGAAAGAGAGAGTATCCATCCCGCACTTACAAATAACATTAACTGGTATTCCCTCTCCTCTATCTCTCGAAGTGATCTACCGACAAGAACGAAACCCTCTTCATTACCTTTCTCATAATGCTCAATAATCGCCGCTATCCGTATATCCCCGTAGACCTTTGAATAGGGTTGCCAAGTTATCCTATTTTCCCCGTACTCTCTAGTATAATCTAGCACTCCATCCGGTAATACCGGCGGCTTACCATCTATAGTTCCAGACCAGGCTAGAGCCCTTTCCTCATCATCATATATGACCATAAAGGGAGCTATGGTCTCACCTATATCTTTTGTAGTGGTTCCTACTAGGGTTCTAAAAGAAATACCCTGTTTAATAATGTCATTTACAGCGTCTTCTGCGATCTGGATCTGTGGATCATTGGCCGACATACGATAATTCTGCTGAACGATAGCATAAATCGTCCCGAAAATAATGGTCAAAACTAGAGCATGGTGGATGAATAAAGACAAGAAAGGCTGCTTCATGATCTTAGTATAACCTAGAAATCAATACTTGACAAAATCTTATAAGATGATAGTATCATGTTATGAAAAATATAACTAAATACTTGATTGTGTTGGTTTTAATAGCTGTGATTATCGCTTCGGTAGTTATCTCCATAAAAAGTAGCGTAGTGACTGTTTTTGACCAAACAGAAAGTCCAGCGAAGGTCGGCATCATCGCTCTTAAAAATGTCCCTAATACAGCATCTCTGGGCTCAATTGACGCTCAAGAAATCTCTTGGTCAAGTGAAAGTTACCCACGTAACACAGGTGTCAACATAAATCTCATCAGAAAAATTTCAGATTCTCCTATGACCTTTGAATTAGTGAGGACTCTCGCACAAAACACCGAAAATGATGGGAGTGAAATATGGTTCCCTACTGTTGAAGAAAAAAACAGCAATCTATACATTGAAGTCACTTGTTCTAATACAGAAAATCTCTCACAGGCTTGTTTCGTTACTTCCTCTCCTGTAAAGATAGATTAGTCTCTTGAGCCGTTGATCGGGATTGAACCGATGACCTCGTCATTCGTTTACACCTTTCCTTACGGAAGGACTAGACTGTATCTTTTTCCTTTAAAAAAGGAAACCCTTGTCAGTCGTTCGAGCGTCGGAGACGCTACGGTCTTATCCACTGATGGTGGACTTTAACCGTTATTCGGGATTCATTCTGACATTACTGTCGGAATGGGCAGGGGTTTACGACCCACCAATGACGTGCTCTACCAACTGAGCTACAACGGCATAAAAATAAGGATAATCTATTTAGGAAATATTATCAATCATGGCACATATTAATTTTTTGAGTTTTATATTGTTAAAGTAAACTATTACTGTTCCATATTCAGATTTATATTTATAGGTTCCCTTACCTCGTACTTTTAGAACTATCGGTTTATAAAACTGTCTCTTCTCTAAATTTAATTCTCTAATCCAGTATGAAAGTGATTTTTGTGGAGAAATATCACTGAAGATTTGTATGCTAATTTTGAGTTTATTTCTATCAATAACAAAAAACTTCTCGAGAAATTCAATAAATTTTTTAATTAATTTTGGATCAGAATTAGAGAGGCGAACTCCTCCCTTACCTCTTTTGGTACCTTCACCCCAATAAAGCGCGAGTCCCATTCCAAAGAGAATCCCTTCTTCAAGGGTTTTCGGCTTCAGAGTTTTGAAAGGATCCCCAAAAGGATTTTTATACTCATACATTGCTTCAGAAATTGTTCTTTTGGGGATTTCAAACTTTTTAAGCCAGTAATTAATCTTATTTTGAGAACAATTTAATAAAGCTGCTATTTGAGCGACAGATTTCTTTTCGACAAAATATAAGTCATACAAAGTATCTGGCAATATTATATTTAGTAGACTAGATTTATTCATGTATACAAGTCTACTACTAAACACACCTAGGAATCAAGGGCACTATCTGCGCGGCCAAGCGGGCTCGAACCGCCAACCTCTCGCGTGACAGGCGAGTGCT
>CAYHLX010000007.1:0-54157 GCA_964357605.1 uncultured Candidatus Saccharibacteria bacterium | reverse complement strand
CGGTCAGTGCTATAAACGCTATCTCTACTCAAGGTGTAGAGGCGATTATCGGCCCGACTTGGAGTTTCTTGGGAGATGCCGGTGTGCCGGTAGCCGATCGTCTCAAGCTTGTTACGATTATGCCAGCAAATACATCCGAGTATGTCAGCGCCAGAAGTCCTTATGCATTTTTTACTTCGACAAAAGTCTCACAAATGACTCCAGTCCTTATACAGTGGCTTAAAGAAAATAATAAAAAGAGAATAGTGTTAGTATACAATCAAGCAGCTTGGGGAGAGGTGGTCGCCAAAACTCTTAGAGATTCAGCTAAAGAGGCTGGAGCCGAAATCGTGTTTACAGAATCCATTCCTTACGGTAGTGAGGTAGATGCAATGTCAACTATTTTAGCCAAAATACAATCTTTAAAATCGGACCTGCTCTTTTTTGAAGTTGATGACGATAAAGGTATAGTGACACTACTTAAAAAAGCCAAGGAATTCGGTATCAATAGTGACATCATGTCTGTTACGACTAGTGTGGGAAGAATATTTAATAGCGGTGTGTCCAAACCAACAAATACATTTTATGTGGTTTCACCGGTGGCCTCTGAGGTATTCAAAGTGAAATTTAATGAATTTTATAAAACTAATCCAGGAGCTTACGCAGATAGAGCCTATGATTCTGTAATGCTTATAGCAGATGCTATACAGAAAAAAGGAGATGACACCCTATCAGATTACTTAAGGAATAAGAGTAATTATCAGGGATTATCGGGTGATTACAAGTTTGATGAAAATGGGGATGTTATTGGGGGAGAATGGGTGGTAGAGAAGTTGGAGTAATTATTTTTTCGCCATTCCCCACAAAATGAAGGCGAAATAAAATTTTTGTCGTTTTTTGGGTGTTTTTGACCTTTACAACACCTCTCATCCTGCTAGACTTATCTCATGGATAAATCGGCTATCGCCTTGTTTGAGGGCAAGAAAATTCGGAAGATTTGGGATGAAAAGGAGGAGAAATGGTATTTTTCTGTGGTTGATGTGGTGCATGCATTGACCAATAGTTCTATTCCACGAAGGTACTGGTCAGATTTAAAGAATCTCTTAAAGAAAGAAGGCAGTGAAGTGTACGAGAAAATCGTACAGTTGAAAATGGTCGCAGAAGATGGCAAGGAACGTGATACAGATACTGCCGATACTGAAACTATCTTCCGTATAATCCAATCCATCCCTTCTCCAAATGCAGAACCCTTCAAGCTCTGGCTTTGCGAGAAAGAAGCTTTAGGAAAAGATAGGGAAATCTATCATAGATAAGGGGAAACATTTGCCTCAAGAGAATAGAAGGCTGAAGTAGCCCTCCCTCCTCAAAAGGTGTATACTTTTATTGTTACTTTAACCATTTAAAACCGCCTTATTTATGAATAAAAAGATCGTTTGGGGGATCGTGATTGTTGTCATCGTTGCTATTGTGCTTATTCTTTCCTTGGGCTCAAAGGATGCTGAGCCGGTTGCTGTTGAAAAGGAGACTATAGAGATCGGTGCAGCTCTTATGCTTACAGGACCAACAGCTCTTCTTGGTGAATTGCAGCAGAAAGGTATAAATCTTGCTCTAAACAAAATAAATGCAGAAGGGGGGATAAATGGTCGACCACTTGAGATTGTAGTAGAAGATGCAATGTATAATCCAAAGCAAGCTGTAAGTGCATATCAAGCCCTAAAGCAAAGAGGCCTAAGAAATTTCATAATTGATGGAAGTCCAATTGTAGCAGCTACGAGACAGCTTATTGTTGATGATGGTAATTTTTCTATTGCTCCTGTTGCTACAGCACCAAGTTATTTTGATGGAGACAGTCAGACATGTCGTATTTCACTCACAGCAAAAACTATTGCTCCAAGTACGAGCGAGTATCTTCTTAAAAAGGGGTACAAGAAAATCGCAATTCTCGTTTCTGATAATGAATACGGTCATGGTTGGGTAGATGAATTCAATAAGGTATATCCTGTTAACGGCGGGACTATTCTTGCTACGGAATTTTATGGTGGAGAAGTTGCAGGAAACGATTATCGAACAAATATTACAAAAATAAAAGCAGTTCAGGCGCAAGTAGATGCAATTGTGTATCTCAATGCTTTTGCGACAATTGAATCAATGCTTAAACAAATGAAGGACCTTGGTATTACCAAGCCCCTCATTAGTGACTTTTCTACTCTTACAAACCCAGGCCTCAAGGATGCCACTCTTCTTGAGGGTGTTGAATTTTTAAATTACGAATATGATGGAAAGGATTTGCCTACGGATAGTGAAAAGACAAAGGCATTCAAGCAGGCATATCGGGCTGCCTATAACTCAGACCCTATTTATCTCGCTGCTGGTCACTATGAAGTAACTATACTTCTCGCAGATGCTATCAAAGCAGTTGGAGAAGATCCTCAAAAAATTGCTGAATATGTAAGTAATCTTAAAAATTATGACGGAATTACTGGAACATTCTCATTCAATAGTGATTGCGAAGTAGATCGAAATGTAGTATTCCAGAAAGTAGTAAATGGGAAGTTTGAAGAGATTAAATAATTTGAAATATGAAAAAAATAATCATTGGAATTGCGGTGGTGATAATCATTGTATTGATTGTTTGGTCTACTCTTGATAAGAGTGCACAAGAACCCATTTTTACTGAAAATGAAACAATAAAGATCGGAATTATCCTTCCTCTTTCTGGTCCGGCTGGGACACTTGGCGAAGCCTCAAAAAAGTCTGTTGATTTAGCTCTCTCTAAACTTTCCGTAGAAGAAAGAGCTCAAGTGGAGGTGGTCTATGCAGATGATCAATTTGATCCAAAACAGACAGTTTCTGTTACCCAAAAACTCATAGATGTTGATAAGGTAAATGCCATCATTGCCTACAGTTCTCCTTCATCTGTGGCGGCCTCATATATTGCCGAAAAAGCTTCCATTCCAATGATTGGACTTGGAAACTCTCCAGATATAAATACAGATAAACAGTGGGTTGTTAGATACATGCTTGGACCAGAACAACAGGCGCAAGCTATTGAACAACTACTTTTGAAGGGAAAGTACAAGAAAATTGCCCTTGTCTGGAATCAATCTGATGGACCAAAGTCAGTTCATGATGCCTTGGTCAAAATTCTCCCAACTGGAGGATATACTATTGTGGCTGATGAATCTGTGACAAAAGCCGAGAATGATTTTAAAACATCAATTGCCAAGATAAGATCAGCAAAACCAGATGTTATCGTGGCCTATATCTCTCCACAAGTTGGTGTTTTTGCCAAACAAGCTAAAGACGTTAATTTGAACACACCTTTGGTAAGTGGACCGGTGTTTGAAATAGTTGATCAAATTAAAGCTGCACAAGGAGGTTTGGATAATCAACTTTTTGCAAGTAATGATAACATTACATTCATTGATGATTATTATAAAACCACCGGAACTTACCCAACTATTGCCGGAGACTATATCTATGATGCTGTTATGCAACTAGTAAAAAATACAGGCAAAACTAATACTCAAATTATGGAATCATTAAGAAAAGATTTTTCTGGGGTGGCCGGTAGCTATGTCTATAATCAGGATGGATCATTTGATGTCGTGCAGGTTGTGAAAAAGTGGGATGGAGAGAAGTTTGTGATTGTGAAATAATATACCTATGCCCATCTTAAGCACCAAAAACATTTCTAAGAGGTTTGATGGAGTCCACGCGGTTAATTCGCTCTCTATCTCCTTTGAAGCGGGCAAGATCACTTCTATTGTGGGGCCGAATGGCTCTGGTAAGTCTACTCTCATCAATACTCTGACTGGTATTCATCCTATTGATAGTGGGGAGATGATTATTCTTGACTCTACTCATCTCTCCAAAATACGGGCGCATCAGATTCCTTTCTATGGGATGACGAGGACTTTTCAGGATGTGAAGCTCTTTGAGCAGATGCTGGTGTTAGACAATGTTCTGGTGGTTTTGACGGAAAGGAGCATCTGGAAATCTCTCTTTGAGAAACACAATGCTTTCCATTTAGAAAAAGCGGAGGAAGTTCTAAAGAAAGTGGGGTTGTGGGAAAAGAGGAATGAACTCGCCAAGAATCTTTCTTATGGTCAAAGAAAACTTTTGGAAATTGCGAGAATTCTCGCGATGGTGCATAGCGGAGTCGGGGATATTGAAATTATTTTCTTTGATGAGCCTTTTGCGGGTCTTTTTCCTGAAATGATCAAAGTTGTAGTTTCTGTCTTAAAGGAATTGAGAACTCAAGGAAAGGCGGTGATCTTGGTGGAGCACAATATGGATCTCATTAGGGAGCTTTCGGATCATCTGTATGTTTTGGATTCAGGGGAATTACTAGCTGAAGGGAAGCCGAATGAGGTTCTAGAGAAGAGGGATGTGATTGAGGCTTATTTAGGGGAGTAGTTTTTTCTTGATACTTTCTTTGAATATGAGAGAGATCTGGCTCTAAAGTTTTTGGGTGAATATCTTGGTGATCCTTATACTTGTAAAATTATTCCTGATGACTACAAAATTCCCAATACTGTCTGGCTTGCTGGTGACCATGTCTATATTGTGACTCCTGTCGCTGATCCTCTCGTTGTCCACATTCGAAGCAAGGTCTTGGCCGCTCAATACCGGGAATATTTTTGGAAAATCTGGGGGAAAGGGGAGATATTGAATAAATAGCGCTAAAAGAGTACTATTACTCCATAAAATTTAATAACAAAAACCATGTCAAAAACAGCTAAAGTTTGGATTGGGGTGATAGTGGTGATACTAATTATTGTGGTGGTTTCTTTTGGTAAAAAGAATACGGAAAGTGAGACTATAAAGATTGGGGTAAGCGCACCTTTAACTGGTCCTGCCGCAACTATTGGTGGATGGTTTCTCGAAGGAATGAAAATGTCAGCAGAAGAAGTCAATGCCGATGGTGGAATTGACGGAAGACCTATTGAATTTGTTATTGAAGATGATAAATGTAATGCCAAAGAGGGAACAAATACTGTTACAAAATTACTTACCGCTGACCATTCACCTATGCTAGTTGTCTACTGTGGAGCTGTAGCCGCCGCCGTTGCTCCTATTGTTGATGGAAAAGCTATTACCTATAGTGGCTCTGTACGTACGGAACCACTTGAAGGCAAATATCCTTTCTTATTTAATATGGCCCCATCACCTCTAGACGAAGCTAAGTTGATAGCTGAATTGTTGAATAAGAAGGGGATAAAGAAAATTGCTATTATTCGTCAGGCAGACTTTTTTGGAGAAACAATGGAAAACAAAATGATCCAGGCGTTGGCTCCCTACAAAATAGAGGTGGCTGTACGCAATGCTACAGAAAATTTAGCTACACCAGATTTCCGTACGGATCTTACTAAGGCCAAAGCTGCTGGAGTTCAGGCTATCTTTACTCCCTTTAACCCCGCACAGTATGTAGTCCTACTTAAACAAGCTGATGAACTTAATCTAAAGGTACCATTCTTTTCAGTCTGGACGACAGAATCACCAGTACTCATAGATCAGGCTAAACAATTAACCGAAGGGATTATCTACACCTATGCTTTTAGTGAGGGATCGACAATAGCATACGGTGCTTTTAAAGATTCTTTTTTCAAAAAATATAATCATTATCCAGACATCAATGCCTCTAATGGTTACGATGTAATTAAACTTCTTGCTCAAGGTGCAAAATCATGTAGTGGAAATGTGCAATGTATGATTGATAAAACAAATTCAATAGAGAAGTATGACGGTATGTCAGGTTCATTCTCTTTCAAAAATAATGTCGCAGACAAGAAAGTATTTTTGAAAACTATCAAGGATGGGAAGTTTATTGAATACAAATAATAACAAAAACCATGTCAAAAACAGCTAAAGTTATTGTCGGAGTTGTGGTGGTGATACTAGTTATTGTAGTGATTACACTAACTGGAAAGAAAGATACTGATAGTGAGACTATTAAGATAGGTTTTATTTCCGATCTCTCTGGTTCTGTAAAGAAGTACGGAGCATATGAAGCTGGAAAGTTGGCTATGGATGAGATTAATGCAAATGGTGGAATAAATAGTAAGAGACTTGAAATTATTTTTGAGGATGGGAAGTGTAATAGTAAAGAAGCCGTAAATGCAGCAAATAAGCTTATTCAAGCAGACAAGGTGAAAGTAATTCTAGGAGGCCACTGCACTCCCGAAAGCGCAGCGATAGCACCGATTGTTGAACAAAATAAAGTAGTCATGCTCGCTGGTATAACTTCCAGCCCAGTACTTTCTTCTAGAGGTGAGTATGTTTTTCGAACCACCTCTATTTCTACAGTCCAGTCAGGTATCATGGCTGACATTGCCGTAAATACCCTCAAGGAAAAGAATTTTGCAGTTATTCATGAACAAACTGACTATGCACGTCCGATCGCAGAAGTATTCAAATCGGAAGTGGAAGCAAGAGGTGGTACCGTAAAGATCTTTGAAGGTTTTGCTCCAGATACCAACGATTTTAAAACTATTCTTGCAAAAGTTAAGAGTGCTGGAGTTGATGGTATTCTTTTGAGTCCACAAAGACCCGATGCTGGATTGAACATAATGAAACAATTGGGTGAACTCGGTATCAAAGCTCAACTTTATGGAAATGACATCATTATTAATCAAACACAGATAGATCAATCACCATCACTCTATGAAGGTATGATTTTTGCTGGACCAAACTATGATGTTATCAATAACCCCAAATCAAAAAAGTTTAATGATACATTCAAAGAGACATTTGGATACGTTCCTCCGTTCGGTGTGTTTACAGCCGAATCTTATGATGGGGTATATATTATTGCTGAAGCCATAGAAAAATATGGACTTGATGCTGACAAGATAAAAGATTATTTGGCGAATCTAAAAGATTATGAAGGCGCTTCAGGAAAAATCACAATAAATGAAAAGCATGATGGGGTAAGAGAGTATGTTCCGAAGATAATCAAATCAGGGAAGATTGAGCTTTATAAATAAAGATAGCAATGTCCAAAACAATCAAAATTATTATTGCTCTCATTGTCATAGCGATTATTTTATTTATTATTTCCAAACCCGACGGTTCTCAAAAAATTAAAATTGGCGTCATCGCTCCTTTGACCGGGGCACGGGCAGATGCGGGTGAGTATACAAAAAATGCTTTGGAATTAGCCGAAAAGAAAATTAATAAATCTAACAGCAAGTATAAGGTTGATTTTATTATTGAAGATAGTCGTTATGAAGCTCAGACCGCCGTGAGTGCATTACGAAAATTAATTGATTTTGATAAAGTAAATTTTATTATTGGTCCGTATGGTTCATCTGAAGTTATGGCTGCAGGTCCTATTGCGGAAAAATCGAAAGTTCTAATGCTTGTGACAGGGGCTCAATCTCCCGATATCACCAATCTAGGCGACTACATATTCAGAATAATTCATAATAGTGATCAAGAAGCACCTATATTTGCCAAGTTTGTTTCCAGTAAAATGAAGAGTAACACTCTACATTTTTTGGCTTTAAATACAGCTATTACAGATCCATATATAAAGTTGTTTAAACCTGTACTAGAATCTCAAGGCAAACAAGTGGGGTTAATAGAAAAGTTTGATCCCAAAGCAAATGATTTTCGTGCAGAACTAACCAAATTGAAAAAACAGGAACCCACTGATATTTTTCTTATTATTACTCCTAAACAAGGAGCTGTACTCTTAAAACAAGCACGTGATATTGGTGTCAAAGCACAGTTCTACAATATTGGAGTTGAAGGACCTGAATTACTAACTCAATCAAATGGTACTTCAGAAGGGCTTCTCTATCCTTATTCATATGATAATGCTAGTTCGGAAGAGTCTGTCAGAGAATTTTATAATTCTTACATGTCGATTTTCGGTAGCGAACCGGATACAATAGCGGCAAATGTTTATGACGCCGCTCAACTTATCCATCTTTGTATTGAAAATGTAGGTTTAAACGTTGGTAGTGTTAAAAAATGTCTGTATGATACAAAAGATTACCATGGTGTCGGAGGGACATTTAGTATTGATTCCAATGGAGATACTCTAAAAGAGATTTTTATAAAAACGATTAAAGATGGTAAGTTTGTAAGGTACGAAAAATAATATGTCCAAAAATCTAAAAATAACTTTGGGTGTGGTTGTGATTGTTATTCTAATCCTAATTCTTTCTGCTTCTAAAACCGGCGACTCTCAAAAGATTAAAGTCGGTGTGATCTCTATTCTCTCTGGCCCCTTTGCTGATTATGGTGAGGAGATCAGAAAAGGAGTACTGTCAGTTGCCTCTAGTACCGATAAAGTAGAATTTGTTTTTGAAGATGATAAGTGTGAACCAAAAGAGGCTGTCTCTGCGTATAAAAAACTCGTAGATTTTGATAAGGTCAAGATCATCATCGGCCCAGCTTGCGGATCACCCCAAGAAGCCATTATCCCTTTGATAGAAGAAAATAAGACTATCGTTCTTGTGCCCTCGGCGGCTTCACGTAGTCTCTATACACAAAGCGGAGACAACTTCTTTAACGTTCAGTACTCACTTGAAGATGAATCGTCTTTTATGGGTGAAAAAATGAATGAGCTCGGTTATAAAAAGGCGGCCTTAGTGACATACAAGAACGCTTTTTCAGAGACTCATGCTAAAGCCTTTAAAGAATCATTCAAAGGGGAGATTGTCCATCATGTATTAACTGACAACACCAGCGATGTATCTACAGAAATAGCAAAAATCAAAGCAGAAAAGCCTGATGCCATTTACTCACCAGATGTTGCTTTCTTTTTTTCAAACGGGTTGATTAAGATTCGTCAGTATGGGATCGTCGTCCCAGTATATGGGACATATGTCGTTGAATTGCCCGCAGCTCGTCCTCTGGTACAGGATATCTACTATTCATTCCCAGGAGATCTGACTGGTCAATCTGGGGCAGTATACGAACTCTCAAAACAAGCAGCCCTCATTGCTATCGAAGCAGTGACCTCATGCAATGATTCAGCTCTATGTATAAAAAGTAAGATAGGTTCATCAGGAAAATTTGATGAATTCGGAGTTTATAAACGACCTATCATTTTAAAACAAATAAAATAAAAACCACGCCCTTGGGAACGAATGTTCCACGAAGGGCGCGGGGGAGGGAGGTTGGAGGGATTCATGGGGTCACTTGGTTGAAGGTGAGAGTTGATTTTTCGAATGCGAGTCTAAGTGCATGATGCACCCAGCTATCCAGAGAAGCCGTCTTCTCGAGACTTACTCGAATGATGAGCTTCGTCGTGTTGTCTGGAAGTCCACACGTACTATGGTGAACTTTCAGAATCGGAATGTCCCGCAGACAACTCACAATCCTCGTCATCTCTTTCTCTTCACCGACAGCCTCAACTTTGACCTCTTTCATCCCTACTATTTCCCTAGTTATGGATTCAATATCCATGGTTATCACCTCGCTTTCAACATCATCCTATCAAGAACCAGGTTTTTTGCAATAACCCGAGACTAATGGCATAATTAGCTTACAAAAATGAAAAAAGAGATGCTCCTACAACTCAAAGATATCCACGTTCACTATGGTGGGGTCAAGGCTCTGGATGGTGCTTCTGTGGAGATAGATGAAGGGGAAGTCGTAGCCCTTATGGGACCAAATGGCGCTGGAAAATCAACCATTTTAAAGACAATTTTTGGATTGGCACCCATAGAGTCAGGAAAAGTCCTTTGGGAAGAGAAAGAATTCAAACCCATCTCACACGAAGTTGTACATAAAGGAATTTCATTCGTACCACAAGGACGAAGAGTTTTTAAACATCTAACAGTACAGGAAAATTTGGAAATAGGCGGCTGGATGATCAAAAGTGCCCATGAAAGAAAAGAAAGAATAGAAAACGTTCTAGAACTCTTTCCAGCACTTAAGGGAAAACTAAAAGCCAAATCAGGAACCCTATCAGGTGGACAGGCTCAAATGCTCGCTATTGCCAGAGGACTCATGACCGACCCAAAAGTCTTACTTTTAGACGAACCATCACTAGGCTTGGCTCCAAAAATTGTGAAGGAAGTTTTTGCTAAAATAAAAGAAATAAATCAAAAAAGAAAAATGTCGATTGTAGTAGTAGAGCATAACCTAAAGTCACTTTTGGAAATCACCAATCGAGCCTACATACTTGCAAAAGGGAAAGTAGTTGCTCATGGAGAGCCCAAAGAACTTCTCGGAACAGGAATTTTGGAAAAAGTCTTCCTTGGAAAACTGGAATAACTCTTGTGTCAAGATCAGATTATGTGGTTGAACTGTGAATTTTATCGAAATTTTATTATTTCTTTAGAAAGATTTCATTTCGTTTTGCTATGCTCAATGTTATTATTAACATAACATCACAAAACTATGGTTTATGTAGAATTACAAAGTTTAAATAATAGTGCAGAAGGACCCATTACCAAAAGGGACCTATTTGAGTTTGGGGAAGTCTTGAGAAGGGATTTGAGAAAAGACTTACAACAAGATATAGATGAAAAACTAGATGATTTTGCTGTGATAGTAAATAATTCCTTCATTGCTCAAAGGGAATATATGGATGAAAGATTTAATCACGTAGATACAAGATTAGATGGCATAGATATTAGACTAAATGTAATAGATGGTAGATTAGATGCTATAGATACTAGATTGGATGATGTAGATATTCATTTAAAAGACATAGATATCTCAATTAGAGGACTAGATAGTCGTATATTAGGAACTAATAATAGAATCGACGATCTAGCCACTAACTACACTCGTCGAGACGAGCACGGAAAACTAGAAAAGAGGGTAGGGAAGTTAGAGTTAAAATCTGCCTAATTATTTCTTCTTCAACTTATACCCCTCCTCATTATCTTTTACCACATAACCTCTTGCTTCAATTTCTTTTCTCAAGGCATCTGCCTTATTCCACTCTTGCGAGGCTCGAGCTTCTTCACGAGTTTCGGCCAAAGCAGTAACTTCCGGAGGAATCTCTTCAGACTTTGTCATCTCTAAAACTCCTGACAATCCTAGACCTAAAACTTTATCAAAATCTAATAATAAAGAAGTTTTTTCTTTTGGATCTACATGAGGATCTTTGATAAGTTTCCAAACCAGTGCGATGCCTTCCGGCGTGTTAAAATCATCACTGATCACCTTCTTAAATTCATTTTTATAATCAATTTCCTCCTCACTTTCATGATGTTTGTGGTTGTGGGCAAGAAGGTCAGTCTCTGAGTTGGATAGATCTATAAAGGCTTCTATAAGGCGTATAAAGGCCGTTTGAGCCCCTTTTGTGGCCTCTAAACTAAAGTCTATAGGAGAACGATAGTGTGAGGTAAGGAGCCAATATCTAAAGGCTACGGGAGAGACACCCATTTCTTCCAAATCTTTTAATTTAATGAAATTTCCCTTTGACTTGGCCATTTTTTCACCATTCACATTCATGAATGCACCATGGATCCAGTAGTTCACAAATTTTTTACCTGTCGCTGCTTCTGATTGGGCTATTTCATTTGTGTGATGTGGAAAGATGAGATCAGTGCCTCCAGTATGTATGTCTATAGTAGAACCAAGAGCATTTGTAGACATCGCCGAACATTCTATATGCCAGCCCGGGCGCCCTTTTCCAAAAGGAGCCTCCCAGACCACCTCTCCATCTTCAGGAGCACTGAATTTCCACAGAGCAAAATCTCGCGGGTTTTCTTTTTCGTATTCATCTTTAGCAATTCTTTCCTTGACCTGACCATCCAGTTTGATATTTGCTAATTTTCCATATTCTGGAAACATCCCAATACTAAAATATATTCCGTCCTTGGTAGGGTAGGCAATGCCTTTTTCAAGTAGATTAGCAATCATGTCAATCATCTCTTTGACATAATCTCGGGCCCGCAAAAGTTTGTGCGGGGTAAGGATGTTGAGAGAATGCATGTCGGCGATAAAAAGAGTTTCGTAGTGTCTAGTCAGTTCTTCTAGAGACTTGTGTTCTTGCTGACTTCTTCTGATGGTCTTGTCATCAACATCAGTAATATTCATAACTTGATTTACCAAGTATCCGTTATATTCAAAAGTTCTTCGTACTAGGTCAGCCATGACAAAGCTGCGAAAGTTACCGATCTGAGCAGTGTCATAAACCGTCGGTCCACAGTTGTAGATGCCAACATGACCGGCCTTGAGGGGTTTGAACTCCTCCTTTTTACCAGAAAGTGTATTATAAACTATCATTTCATTAGTATATCTTTAAAAATCAAGACCGTACAGGTTGTGTATCTACTAGTTTTTTGAGATAATATCGCAATCATCTTTAAATACATATGAATGAACAACAACAAAAAAATCTCAATCGCAAAGTCCTTGGGATCATAGTTCTTTTGGTTGTCTTTTTTGCTGGAAGCTACCTTGGTCAAAAGACCGGCGGTACTACAAGTGGTGGAATAGATATTCCTGAAAATCTAAATATTACAGACGAACAATTTGAACCATTCTGGAAAGTCTGGAAAGTTTTGGATGAAAAGCATGTTTCGGCGACCACTACAGATCCTCAAGATAGAATCTGGGGAGCAATAAAGGGCCTCGCCGGTTCTCAAGGTGATCCTTACACAGTTTTCTTTCCTCCAGAAGAAGACAAGATGTTCAAGGGTGATATCGCTGGAAATTTTGAAGGGGTTGGAATGGAAATCGGGCTCAAAGATGGTGCTATGACTGTGGTGTCTCCCATTAAAGGAAGTCCAGCAGAGAAGGCGGGGGTGCGCGCTGGAGACAGAATAATTAAAATCAATGATCAATCCACCTTAGATCTACCTGTGGATAAGGCTGTCAAACTTATTAGGGGACCAAAAGGTACAACAATCAAGATACTTTTTGCTAGAGAGGCGACCGGGGAACAGATAGAGAGGAGTATTGTCCGTGATGTAATAGATATTCCTACCATCCAGACAGAAATGAGGGCGGGAACAGGTACATCTACTACTACAGCCAGTGGTACTGGACTGAGAGAAGATGGGATCTTTGTTATTAGACTCTTTAGTTTCACCGCTCAAGCCCCAAACCTGTTTAGAACGGCTTTGCGTGAGTTTATTCAATCTGGATCCCATAAACTGATCATCGATCTTAGAGGTAATCCCGGTGGATACTTGGATGCGGCTTGGGATATGTCTAGCTGGTTCTTACCTTTAGGAAAAACTATAGTGATCGAAGACTTTGGAAAAAATAAGTCAAATCAAATTTATAAAAGTAAGGGTTACAATATCTTCGGTAAAAACCTGAAGCTCATTATCCTCGTAGATGCTGGATCAGCCTCGGCTTCCGAGATTTTTGCCGGAGCTTTACAAGAACATGGGATAGGGAAACTGGTCGGGGTCAAAACTTTTGGCAAAGGATCTGTCCAGGAACTTGTTCCTATCACTGCAGATACATCTCTCAAGGTGACGATCGCTAGATGGCTTACCCCAAATGGTCATAATCTCTCAAGTGATGGTCTAGCGCCTGATTATGAAGTAAAAATCACTCAAAAGGATCTAGAAACCAAGAATGATACTCAGATGAACAAGGCAGTTGAAATTTTAAGAAAAGAACCGTAAGATACACACATATGAAAATAATATTACTTAAAGACATTGCGAAGGTTGGAAGGCGGTACGAAACAAAGGATATTTCAGATGGATATGCTTTAAACATGTTGATACCGAAAGGTTTAGCTATTGCCGCTACCTCAGAAGCTATTAAGAGGATTTCTGTAGAGAAATCAAAGGAAGAAGGAGAGAGAAAGCTTCATCAGGAACTTCTCTTGAAGAACTTGAAGGAGCTTCATGGAGTGACTATTACTATGATAGAAAAAGCCAACGACAAAGGCCATCTTTTTGCTGGTATCCACAAGGCGGAGATTATTCCAGAAATTCAAAAACAAACCAGACTACAGGTTGATGATTCTCATATTATATTAGATAAACCGATAAAAGAGCTCGGCGATCATAAGATAGATGTAGCGGTAGGGGATAAGAAGGTATCTTTTATCTTACGTGTACAATCTTCTTCCTAACTAGGGAGTTATCAAAGTGAACTTTTCTTTTTGTTCCAAATTCTATTTTACCAGTCTTTAGGGCAAAAAGGGTATGATCTTTTCCTATACCGACATTCTGTCCAGGAATGACGTCTGTACCTCTCTGACGGACGATAATCTCACCAACGTTAGCTGTTTCTCCATGATTAATCTTAACCCCTAGATATTGAGGTCCGGAATCTCTACCGTTTTTGGTTGATCCACCTGCTTTTTTGGTTGCCATAGTGAGGAATAGTATATAGGAAAGGCTCTAAAAAAGCAACAATGGAGCCATTTTTAGACCACTAAAATACCTTGACAGTCAAGTCACGGTATGCTATTATTGTGGGTAATAAGAGGTAACGTGAATGTCTTAAGTTCAAGTTACCTCTTTCAAATTATATGATCGAAATATCTACAGGTGTCGTATTCCTCTTGTCCTCTATGTATGGGACTAACCATTCTGCCACTCAGGCGACAGCTGTAAATACCACAGCCATTGCTTCGGAAGGAAAGAGTGCTTTAGTTACTGTACATGACCGCAAGACTGTTGAAAATTATCTTAAAACTGAATATGCTGATACTCCGATCCTGATTGAAATTGCTAGATGTGAATCTACTTTTAGCCAGTTCAATAAGGAGGGGGATGTCCTACGTGGTAGGGTAAACAGCGCTGATGTGGGGGTGATGCAGATTAATGAAAAGTATCACTTGGAGAAATCTAAGGAACTTGGTCACGATATCTACACTACTGAAGGTAACGTAGAATATGCAAAATATCTCTACGAAAACCAAGGTGCGGCCCCCTGGAAAGCTTCTTCAAAATGTTGGGCTTCCAAAGATCTCTCGATTAATAAATAACTAAAAACAAGACCCCTTGGCGCAAGCCCGGGGGTTTTGTTGTGCATGGTCACTTCACTGTGGATTAGGAAATTTGGTCGATGAGGATGGCGTAGTCTCCGAAATCCAGATTTTTCCAAGCTGAGGATTTTTCCTCTTTCCTCCCGTCAAAGATGATGACGCCATATCTAAGAGGGGAGATGTACAGACCAAGGATATACCGAAACTGCTCTCCTTGTTTTATATTGAAAGTTTTCCTGACGACCAACAACTCTCCCTCAAGGATCCCTTCTGGATAGACGTGCGTAGGAAAGTCTTCATGACGGAGATTGAAGAGGGCGTCCGGCCACTCATCTGAAGACCCCGCATGAAATCCTCTCAGACATCTAAATCCCTGCTTATACTCACCTGGTTTTCCAATCCACAAACTATCAAGAACAGTAAGTTCATAGTTGCTCATAAACTTTTATGCCTTTCGTTGGACTGGAATAAGTATAGCAGAAAGGAAATTAGAATGCCGAATAAAAAAATTTGTACAAATCTTTTAAAGATTGTGCATGGCTAAGAATGATTGATATAAAAACGTTAGAAGGCAGTACAGGGATCAGGAATGAGTCACCAGTCAGTTTATAAGGCTGACACCCCTAGAAGCTTCTTTCAGTTAGGGGAGTGTAGAATGAATCCCGATCCCTATACTGTCTTTTAACGAAAAAGACCAGGAATTGGCAGATAAGCCAATCCCCGGTCTTTCCGTGAGATTTGTCTATAAATTTTAAATAATGATTCTAACTAACTAATAACAAATCTTGTTTGTTGTAGAAAAATATATCACCAAAATAGTAAATTTACAAGAGAGTAGGGAAATAACCCCCTACCACTCTGTACTTGGTTTAACATATGTACTAGAATCAGATCCATGATAAAGATGTGGTTTTTAATTCGACACTCTACCAGACATCATAGCTACTGGGCCCAACAAAATGATCCAATTCTTAGAGATCAGTTTGTCCTTAAGGTTGCTTTGGAAAAACGCATGCATCAAGATTGGAGAGACACAATTCGCTATTGGTACGATAGAAAATTTCCAGGACAACAACCAAAAGGGGTGAATCAAAGAGGGGTGGATCGGGTTCATAAACAACTTAAAAAGATCAATGATCTAGTTGATAAGGCAATCAGATATGGATACTTGAAGTCAGAATCTGGTCAGTCATTTAAAGTGACTGGCGAAGGTCGCGAGTTCCTTAAGGCATTATATTGGTTCGAAGCAACAATGAAAGAATTTCCAACAATCTTCAAATTGATTGGTGGTGGAGTACTGTGGGAAATTATTAAATTTATTTTCAGCTTTATTCGATAACCTAAAAGAGGGAAGAGAATAAAAAGATTTAGCAAAATAATTGATCTGGAACTTATTTCGAGATTAGAAAAAATTGTGACAAAGTAGGCAGGGCAGTGGGTTTTATTAGGCTCGCCCCTCTAATATAACCACGTCGCACAATATATCTTTGACGACGCTGTTGTGCGACATTTGGCTCAAACTAACACTAACAAAGCAAAAGAGCCCCCTCGAGGCTCCTTAACGACTGATTGTTCATCACTATTGTTTTTCTTTAAACTATCCAGTATTGGCACCCAAATATATTCCACAAAAATATCCCACAAATACCCTGCGGGTTTCTTTAAATAATTATGCCAGACATTCGAGACGATCTTTTGGACATAAGTTAGATTATTTTGCGTGGTCGGAGCTTCTATGGCCTTCTTAATATCAAAACCAAAGTAACCGAGTACAATCAGAGCCACAATGATAATAAGGACCCATTTAACGAAACCTTGTTGAGTATTCATAGCCAATCAATTATATCACAGCCTTAAAACGCATTATAAGAACGAAAGTGGATTAAGATAAGCCTTTGGATCAGCCAGCGGTACTGTAGCGTTGCGACAGTTCTTGCTACTCGTCAGAAAACTAATCTTCACACCTTCAGTTGCGTAAACTCCAAAATGAAGATGGGGACCAGTTGAGTAACCAGTATTTCCACTATAACCAATGGTTTGACCAGTCACGACTGTATCTCCATTTTTTACAGTTTGAAGAGACAAATGAGCATAGAGGGTTGAGAGACCATTTGGATGCTTCACCATGATCCATTTACCATACGAATAACAGGTTGGAATAAGATCTGTGTTGGCGACACCAATGACCGTACCGCTCATAGCTGCTTTCACAGGTGTACCAATAGAAGCCGCAAAATCAATACCCGTGTGTCCTTTACCGTTATAAACCTGCGGATTGGCCGTCGCAAATGGTGTGTTGCCGAAATATTGAGTCACTTTTATTTTATCCAATGGCCACCTCAAAACTCCGCTACCAGCACTAGGAATTTTGGAAGGGTCAATCGCAATCTGTAGGGCAGACTCTAGATCAGCCACTTCCCTCTCAAAAGCTTCTTTTTGCGCTTCCTTGGTGGCTAAGATTTTCTTATAATTTGATTCAATATTTTTGGTCGTGGAAAGTAAAGAATTTTTTTTGGTAGTAGTTTCAGCAATAATTTTCTTTTGATTACTTAAATCATTTTGTAAACTAACCAACTCTCTTTTCTTTTCCTCAGTTTTCTTCTTGTTGTTTTCTAAGTCGGTTTTCACACTCTTTAACTCCCCTATTCTATCCACGATGCGAGCCTGAAGAATGTTGAGCTCTTCGGCCACATGCCAAGTCTGAGCCAGAGATTTGGCCCCAAAAACACTTTCTAAGATTGAATCGGTATCTATCTTATCAATACTAGAAAGTGATTGGGAGATCACTCTTTTACTTTCATCTATTCTTTCACTTTTATCATCGATGGCTAGAGATAATTGTTTGATTTCTAGATTGGTCGTATCAATCTTGTTTTGGGTCACTTTTAAATCAGTCTCTAGTTTTTTCCTTGATAGATCCAGAGAGGCTAGAGTATTTTTTAAAGAGTTAGCTTGCTTACTAACCAATTCTATTTCAGCCTGATATTTCTTAATCTCTTCTTCTAGTTGTTTGATATCGTCGCTTTTCTGACTGATCCTGTTTTGAAGTTCAGCCACGCTCTGAGCTTGCACAATAAAATCACCAAGAAATATTCCTCCAAGGAGAAAAAAGATAAGTAAGATTTTCTTAGATCCTCTCATGAGCAGTGTTAAGTCTTTTTAGAGTTTCTTTTTTACCGAGAATGGCCGAAATAATGAAAGGATCTGGAGATTTGTCTTGACCTGATAGAGCAAAGCGAGTGGGCCAGAGAACATTTCCCTTGCCGTGCTTTTCGGCTAGGGGCCAGAGAGCTGTCTTGATCTTTTCTGCCGTAAAATCTTCTTCGGAAAATTCTGAAATAATCTCCATCACCGATTTTAGATGAGTCTTGCTGGCAGACAGGTCCTTTTCTTGCTTCCACATTAGTTTTTCTACTGGATATTCGCCTACTCCATAGATGAAAGATAATTCTGTTTTAAATAATTCTGGAATCTGCGCGAAAAAAGAAATTTTGTCTTTGAGCAATGGCAAAATCTTTTTCAAAGTGTCTTCCGAGAGATCTTTGGGCATAAACTTTTTGGCATGCTGTAAAAAAGTTCCCTCATCAAGTTTTTCTATATATTTTTTATTGAACCAGTTTAACTTTTCTATATTAAAAATGGCTCCAGCTTTCTGCACTTTTTCTAGGGTAAATATATTTATAAGTTCATCCATTGAATAAATCTCCTGCTCACCACCAGGATTCCAGCCAAGTAAAGCTAGAAAGTTTACAAAGGCTTCGGGCAGGTAGCCCAAATCTCTAAATTCTGTGACAGAAACCGCTCCATGACGACCAGAGAGCTTTGACCTATCTGTGGCTAGAATAAGGGGTATATGGGCATAAATAGGCCTTTTAGCCCCTATTCCCTCCTGGATGAGGATCTGCCTAGGGGTGTTGGAAATACCATCATCCCCACGAATAATGTGGGTAATGCCCATTTCGTGGTCATCAACTACCACCGTGAGGTGATATAGAGGCTCATCCATATCACGAGCAATGACAAAATCTTTTAGATCAGTTGTATCGATCTCAACCTCCCCTCTTATGAGATCTGTGAACTTTATTTTTTTGTTTGGGTTTTTAAACCTGATTACTTCGCTTCTGTCTCCTTCAGTTTCTTTTGAAATATATGCTGAACCGTTATCGATCAGGAGCTTTATGTATTTTCTATAGGTATCGTTTCTTTCAGATTGCCTAAAGGGACCAGAATCGTACTTTATGCCAAGCCACTCTAGACATTCGATAATATTTTCTTCGTATTCTTTTTTTGATCTCTCCTTGTCCGTATCTTCAATTCTAAAAACCATCTTGCCCTTATTGTGCTGAGTAAAAAGATAATTGAAAAGGGCTGTCCGAGCTCTTCCGACATGAAGAAAACCGGTAGGTGATGGCGGAAAACGAGTGATGATGTTTTGGGACATTGCTCAAGTATTATAACACAAAAGCACCTTCTTTTAAGTGCTTTTGTTAATCTAATCCAGCCTGTTTTTACCCCTTGATCTCAGTGATATCTGCTGTAGCTCGGAAAGTCTTCATGATGACATTTCCTGCACTATCCTTTAGTGTCAGATCTTTGGTAGTGTCAAACTTTCTGTCTCCATCGTCTGCATGAAGTACGGCGTAGTAGAGTTTCCCTTCAATGGTACTTTTTGAAAGAGTGATTTTCCCAGGATTTGTACCTTTTCCGAAATACATAAATCCAATCACAGTTCCTGGAGCGCCACCGCTATCTTCACGAATAGAAACCCACCCTGGATTCTCAAACTGCGCTGAGGTAACATAAACAACATTTCCTGGATATTGATCATTGACCATCACTCGATTCACTTGATTTGAAGAAGTCTCTTCTTCTGTGATAGGAGTCTCATTTTTTGTTTCGGTAGTTGTTCCATCACCCTTGAACATATAATATCCAAGAATAACAAGCACAATAATGATGATAACTGTCACAACCCACTGCCATGTTTTGATACCTTGATTTGGTTCCATATATGATTTTAGATTAATTTATAAAAACTACTAATTTCTAATAGACCGGCATTGTAGCATACTTATTATTCATGTTCTAGTCCTATTTCTAGTAAAACATCAGCTATTTTAGTAGCAGCATCAGGATGGCTCCACTGCTTGGCCGAAAGGCGCATTCGTTCTTTAATAGGCTCACTTTTTACGATTCTGTCAATCTCTGAGATTAAAATGTGTGAACTGAGGTTATATTCCTCTATAACCACGCAGGAACCCGATCGAGCATATGAAAACGCGTTATCTGTCTGATCATGGCTAACATCTTTTGAGAGAGGAATAATGATGGAGGGCATGGCCCAAGAAGCTATCTCGAAGATCGTGGATCCAGCCCTAGAAATAACGATGTCCGCAACTCCAGCAGACATCCTCATAGCCAAATCATTGAGATAATCAAAAGGATGGTATCTATAGGCATTGGGCTTATCTGCTAAAACAATTTTCATAGTTTCTTTGACCTGTTGAAAGTTATTTCTACCAGTCTGATGAATGACCTGATATCTCTCTACCAGCTCTGGTAAGGCATCCATGACACAATCATTGATCTGTTGAGAGCCCAGTGAACCGCCTAGAATAACAATGGTGGGAGTACCTTCCTCTAAGTTCAAGAACTCCCTTGCACCATTGGAAAGAGGCTCCCTGATTTCCTTTCGCACTGGATTTCCGGTAAAAGCTATTTTACTTCTATTTATTTTTGCCGGAAAACGTTCTATGGCTTCTGGATAGGAGACTGCAATTTTTTTAGCAAACTTAGAGGCCCAAACATTGACTCGTCCAGGATTACTGTCTGATTCGTGGATCACCACCGGTATTTTTAGGAATCTCGCCGCAAAAAGGGCTGGGAAACTGGCATAACCCCCTTTACCAAAAACTACATCAGGTAAAATACTGTAAACTTTGATGAGTCCTGAAACTGCTCCCCAAATAGTCTTAAAAAAATCAAAAAAATTCAAAACAGAAAAGTATCGGCGTCTCTTCCCTGTGGAGACTTTCACAAATTCTATATCATTATCAAAAAGAGCTCGAGGATTGTATTTTGAGGTAGACATGAAAAAAAGTTGAGGGGGAATGATCTTTCTATCCTTACCTCTTTCACGTAGAGCTTCGGCGATAGCGATGATGGGATAAAAATGCCCTCCGCTTCCTCCTCCTGTAAAAAGTATTTTCATATAGTCTAATTAAGAATTTATAGGGGTTTTTGATACCTTGAAACGTTAGCGATAATTCCAGATGCTCCCAGAATAATGATTAGAGCCGTTCCTCCATGACTCACAAACAATAGAGGCATGCCGGAAAGAGGAATAATCCCGAGCATGGAAGAAATATTCATAAACGATTCAACAATGGTAAGTATAGCAATTCCCACAACCACAAGTCCACCAAAGGAATCTGGTGATCTAACGGCTATTTTAAATGATCTAAAAAGAAAGAGGAGGTATAAGCCGAGTAAAGCGATACTCCCTATGAAACCGAATTCTTCAGCCTGAACAGCAAAGATAGAGTCCCCGATGGGTTCGGGAAGATAGTTAAATTTCTGAACACTTTGGCCATATCCTCTGCCAGCGATTCCTCCAGAACCAATAGCAATGAGAGATTGTTTAATCTGATATCCTCCACCTTGGACGTCGGCAGAAGGGTTAATGAAGGTAGAAATTCTTTCTCTGGCATGTGGTTTAAAATAGATCGCTACTGCTAGAAGTAGCGCCATAAGCAAAATTAAAACAACGAAATCTTTAATCCTCGCCCCCGCGGAAAAAAGCATGGCGAGACCTGTCCCAGAAATTACAATGATAGTATCTAAATCATTTTGTTTTAAAAGTAGGAGTGACAAAACCCCTACAATAACAATGTATGGAAGTATGCCAAACCTCCATGTCGCGACTTCTTCCTTGGCTCCTGAGAGCCAAGTGGCAAAATAGATAATAAAGGCAATTTTTAAAAATTCTGATGGTTGAAAGGTGATGAAACCAAGATCGATCCACCTGGACGCCCCTCCATGAGTAAGTGTGAGGGCCGGGATAAAAAGTAGGAGATTGACCAGAATAGCTAAAATGAGTAAGTAGAGGGCGTACCTTCTAAAATACTTGTAGTTGACCTTTGATAAGATAAAAAAAGCGATGAGTCCTAATGCTAGGCCGATACTCTGAGTTAAAGTTACTGACTGGAAGACAATATCATTTCTCGCGAGCAGTCCGAGAGAAGCCGAACTAAATACAAAAAATCCCCCTATGGCCAAGAGAAGTACGGAGACAAGATATACCTTATCAATTTTCTTGGCTTTCTGGTGTTCCTTGTTCATGTTTAAATGATTCAATATCTTTCCTAACTAGATCGTAATCTGGTAGATCATTGATTTTTGATAAACCAAGATAAGAAATTAGTTCCAAACTTGGCTTGTATAGAAAACTTCTCTGATCTTTTGGATTCTCTACTTTTTCTATGAGGCCACGGACTGAGAGATTTCTCAGTATGAATTGTGAGTTTACTCCTCGCACATAATCTATCTCGGCTCTAGTCAAGGGACCTTGGTATAAAACAATAGAGAGAGTTTCGAGTCCCGCTTTGCCCAAGTCTTTTGTTAATTCTTCTTTTTTGAGTGTTTCAATGAGAGAAGATGCCCCTTTTGCTGTACCAATAGTTACTTCATCTTCCCATTCTACAAGAGATAGACCGGTATCTATGAGATCTTCTCTAAGTTCAGAGATAGCTGTTTTAATTTCTTTTTCATCTACGCCCAATATCTGCCCAAGTCTCTTTATTGAAAGAGGTTCTGCCTTGTAAAAAAGCACGGCTTGTATTTTTGCTGATAAGGAAAGGGACATTTTTATTTTTTGTTGAAAAAATTGAGCGTTAATTATACCTTGGCACTCCTACAGATTTGGTTTCCATGTGAATATCTCCGAATGTTTGCTCTTGAGAAACATGAATTGTTCCTTGCTTGACAAGTTCTAGCATCGCCAAAAATCCGACTATAATGTTCACTCTTTCTTTACTATGTTGCCCCGCAAATTCTTTGAAACTCATACGTAATCCTTGAGTGATTCTTTTGGTGAGATTATCTATCATTTCTTCTAGGCTTATAACCTGTCTGACGACTGCTTTGGGTATAGCCTCCTTCTTTGGAAGGCTTTTGATAACGTCTTTGATAGCTTGGGCCAATGATAGCAGGTTCATGGATTCGTGGGGAGAAAAAATAGGCTCAACGGATCTCATTTGAGATGGTTGAAAGATGACTTCATTGCCGAATAATTTACTGACGTATACACTTGCTTCTTTTATTCTCTTGTATATCTTGAGTCTCTTTTCCAAATCATGCATGCCTTCTTCTTCCTCTTCTGTTAGGGTAAGTGCTGGTAAGAGCGATTTGGATTTTATGAGTAGAAGCGTAGAGGCAATGAGAATGAATTGTGCGGAATCCCCCATCGGCAGTTTATCGAAGTTTTTGAGGTGTTCAATGAAATCATCAGTGACTTTCGCTAGAGAGATGTCGTTTATAAAGAGTTTTCTTTTTTCTACCAACGATAAGAGTAAATCTAGAGGGCCTTCAAACACTTCAGTCTTGATTTTGAAGTGTGAATTGGGAACGAGTTTTTTTGCCTCGCCAATTGAGGGCATGGGGATATTATATCATATAAAAAACTAGGACCAGGAGTATGAGAACTCCCGACCCCTTGAAAGGTTGGATTTATGCGTAAGCTGGTTGCGGACCCTGGATCATCATGTGCCAGGGAGCCTGGTTGCTCCTTGTTTTGGCTTGAGGAACGGTGTAGTCGGCGGAGAGTCCCCACCTCCGGGCCCAGCCTCGCCGACCGATCATGAGGACGATAGTCATGTTTTTTTCGAGTTTGGCTGGACCGCTGTACGGTTCATTGGTGATCCAGGAATCCTGGATGCACATCCAGTTTTTGTGATGGATCCGGACCGTCCGTTCGAGGGTACCGATGTAGGCCTTACCGACCCGACCATCGAACTCTACAATTGTGGCTTCGTGGACACCACTTTTTTTGTTGTTACTCATGAAAAAACTTGTTCCGTATTTTCCCGAGAGCATGGTAAGAGTAAATTTCAGTAGAAACCACCCCTGCTCTAGTTGTGACTATAGCATTTGTGGTAAGTGTGTCAAGGGTACCGTAGTTTAATGACTAGAATAATTTTCCTCCTACCACTGCAATTTCTTTATCTGGCACCATGAGTATTACTCTTCCTTCGGTATCAGGCACCCCAAGTGTCAAAACTTCTGATTCAAAAGGACCAATTTTTCGTGGAGGAAAGTTGACCACCCCAAGTACAAGCTTACCGACTAACTCTTCTTTTTTATAAAGCGTTACGATCTGGACAGAAGAATTTTTAATGCCAATTTCAGAACCAAAATCAATTTTAAGTTTATAGGCAGGTTTTTTAGCCTCAGGAAAATCCAGGACTTCCAACACCTTCCCTACCCTAATATCTAGTTTTTGAAAATCTTCAATAGTTGCCATAAATTTAAAGTTAAATGTTGTTAAGTTATCTTTTCCAGTTTGCTCTCATTGTTTACAACCCTTACGGGATATAGTACTTTAGTTTCGATCATATATTTTCCAGTGGATATACATCATACGCCACCTCGTCATACGGGTGTACTTTTTTGATGGCATCTATAACATCCTGTACAATTTCTCTTGAACAAGTCACTTCTATCTTTTCTTCCGAAACTTCTGTAAACTCTCCTACATCTCCAATATGGGGATCAGCTCCGTCTTCTGGTCTAAAACGTCCAACACCTTTCATAGAAAAGGAACAATAACTATAGTTACCAATTTTTCCTGCACCAGCTTTACCCATAGCCTCACGCACAATATCTGTGTGGGTATCCGGAACGTAGACAATAAGTTTTACATTTTTTGAATCCATTGGTTTATTTCATCTGCTGGTTTTTGTTCGTATCCGTCATATCCATGGTTAGCTTCACCCAAAACCACAGTCTCAACTTTGGAAGAAGATTTCAATGCCTTCTTTATTCTTTCCATTAATTGCTCTACAGGCACCGTAAGAGCACCGTCTCTCTTGCCCATCATCACAATCGTTGGAATTGAAATGGTACTTAATACTTCTAATTTATCATCTTTATCATACAAGTTGAATATTGCTACCTTTGATTTTTTGCTGGCCAAATTAACAAAAGTATCCGCTGATAAATATGATTCACCCCAAACCATCGTGGGCATTACTTCATCACCTTTACCTTGTTCTATCATTCCGTTAGCTAGTTTCATATCTTTCTCAAAATTTTTATCAGCAATAGCTAGTCCAACCATATCTGCTGGAGATAGGAATAAGAGAGATTTAATTCTATGGTCTTTTGTATTTGAAATATAGTAGGCAGTCTTCGGGCTTCCTAAGCTATGCCCTGAAAGATGTATCTCGGAAAAGTTTTTATTGTGAACAAAATTAATAGCGGCCTCGATATCAAGAATGCAATCTTCAAATTTTTCAAATGTATCCCCAATTCTAGCAGTGTATCTTCTGTCACCTTCAATTCTTGTAATATCTTTTATATACTCGCAACCTCTATTGTTGAAAGTAAAGAAAGCCACTCCTGAATCAGTTAGAGTTTTGGCTATATAATCAAGAAATTTATTCTCATAAAAATTACCGGCCATCCCATGAACGTGGACAAGAATTTCCTTTGAACCATTATCGGGTTCATAGAGAAGGCCTACGAGTTCAAGATGATCTTTGGTGACGATGCGGTGGAGGGTGGTTTTCATAATGAGGATATTCTACCATTTTCCCTTTATTTCACCATCTTCTTACTTCAAAATCTCTTTACACACTTTCACTATCTGCTCATGCACTACTCCATTACTCACAATCGCTCCTTTTATTTTATTCTGATCATATCTCTCATTTTCTCCAAATAGATTGGTCACTTTTCCTCCCGCTTCTTCTACCAGAAGTTTTAGAGCCGCGATATCAACATTCTTCCCTTTTGATCCAGCAAAAAGCATCGCCTCAAACTGTCCGGCAGCCACCAAACACCCAGCATTAACAGTGGTGCCAATTTGAATAATAAAAGCACTAGTTTCAAGAGCTAATTTTCTTCTAACAGAATCAAGATCATATTTTGCATCTGACCACCACTCCACATCAACAGTAGATTGATATCCAAGAGGATTGGAATTGACCTCAATCTTTTTATTGTTCATATAGGCACCCTTTCCTTTCTCAGCTGTATAGAGACGTTTCGTAAAAGGATCATAAACCACTGCTACAATACTCTCTCCTTTGTGGGTAAGGGCTAAAGAGAAAACCGAAATAGGCAGACCTTTTGAAAAAACATTAGTACCATCTAGTGGATCACAAACCCAGATATAATCTGAGGCTCTCATATCACTTTCCTCTTCAGCACAGATCGCATGATCCGGAAATTCTTGATTGATAGTTTCAATCAGAAGTCTGTTGATTTCCAAATCAGCCTTAGTCACGATTGATTTATCTGATTTGATTGTTGAATCAACTCCTTGAGTAAAATAGCCAAGCATGATATCTCCAGCTTTTAGGGCGATACTTGTTGCAGTTTTTAGATATAGAGAGGTCATCGCCGATTTAGCTAAGGATTCAATCTCTTCACATCTCTAGGCAAATAAGTGACTTCTCGAACGTTCGGTAAGTCTAACATTTTCATAATAAATCTAGCCGGACCAATACCTGCTCCACCGTGCGGAGGACAACCCCATTTAAAGAAATTGAGATAATCACGCAGAGGTTCTACATCCATCCCTTTATCTTTGGCTTGTTTCTCAAGAATTTCTGGACGATGCTCCCTTTGAGCTAGAGTAGTAACTTCTACACCCCTGTATATAAGGTCCGCACGCTTTGATCTATCATTATCATCAACATGACGCATGTGGTAGAAAGCACTCTTTGACTTATGATAATCGGTAACAAAAACAAACTCATGATTCATTTTCTCTTTTACATATTCATAGATGCCACGCTCTTCTTCGGGAGAAAGATCATGTTCTTCACCAGAGGCCACTCCCCTTTCTTTTAAAATTTTCTTAACTTCCACCATCGGTATACGAGGAAAAGGTTTTGAAGGAATAGTGATATTTAGATCAGGAAAAGCTTTTTTAACCGCAGCAAAACCACTGATAATCATCTCTTCCTCAGCATCCATAAGATCGTGATGAGAATTGATATAGGCCATCTCAAAGTCCCAACCGGTAAATTCAGTTAGGTGGCGAGTGGTAAATGATTCCTCCGCCCGAAAAACCGGACCAACCATACAAACTTTTTCAAAACCACTGGCTATACCCATTTGTTTATAAAATTGAGGAGATTGAGCTAAATAAGCCTTCTCTTCAAAGTATTTAACTTCAAAAACTTGTGCTCCAGTTTCTGATGGAGTGCTCATAAAACAGGGAGGATAGAGCTGGATGAAATTGTTATTCAGCCAGTAGTCTCTGAATCCCTTTTCAAATTCAGTCCAAACTTTAAAAATTATTGCCTTTTCTGGCTTTCTCAAATCCAACCAGCGATAATCCAGGCGTATCGGAGCTTCTGTCTCTACTGCCCCCTTTTTGAGAGCGACAGGTATAGGCAATTCAGGATCTGCGGCTGAAAGGACTTCTATCTTTTCGGCATGAATCTCTATCCCGCCCATAGCATTCTTCTCTTCTTTAAGCATTCCGGAAATTTTTACGACTGATTCAGCAGAGAGATTTTTGGCAATCTGAAAGATCGGATTGTCGTGCATAATCACCACCTGCACGAGACCTGTTATATCACGCAGGACAATAAATATAATCTTACTTTGAGCTCTGATATTATGAGCAAAACCCGACACACTGACTTCCTGGCCAGTAAAATTTTTGAGGTCTTTTATATATGTTCTTTCCATGATTTTTATTATTAAAAACTAACTCCTATAACTTTCTTCACTTTTTTTAGCTTTGCATCTGCTTTTGTTCTTGCCTTCTCTGCCCCTTCTTTCAAAACCTTCATGACAAATGGGATATCTTGGGCTAATTTTTCTCTATTTTCACGGAGAGGTTTGATGAAGTTTTCTAGATCTTCTATGAGAGCCTCCTTTAGGACCTTGTATTTGCCCTTATTGGCCTCGTAGAGCACTTTTAGTTCAGCTTCTGGCTTCAAGAGTTTGTGGATATTGTAAACATTCATAGGTGTTTCTCCGCTTGAGTCGGTAACGATACTCATGACCGCCTTAGTTATCTCTTCCTTGGTTGCAAAGAGTGGAATGGTGTTGTTGTAACTCTTAGACATTTTCTGACCATCAGTTCCGGGAACAATGGCTACGTCTTTGACGATAAGCGATTCTGGAAGTTTGAAAGTTTCTCCAAAAAGATGATTAAATTTTTGGGCAGTATCACGAGCATATTCCACATGTTGCTTCTGATCTTGTCCGACGGGAACAACATCAATATCATAGAGAAGAATATCAGCCGCCATAAGTATGGGGTATGCAAACTTTCCAACACTAATCTCCTTATTCTTTGCCTCAGCATCTTTAAAGGCGTGGGCTCGCATGAGATAAGGCATGGTGGTGATTGTTTCCAAAATCCAGGCTAATTCTGTATGAGCTGAAACATCTGATTGCTTAAAAATGAGGCACTTTTTTGGATCGAGGCCAATGGCCATCAGATCGATAGTGAGATTTAAAATATTATCTTTCATCTCGGCTCCATTTTGAATGGTGTTGAGGGCATGATAATCCACAATCATGTAGTGACAATCGTAATCTTGATTTTGTAGTTCAACCCACTGTTTCATGGCACCAAAATAATTGCCGACATGAGGTCGTCCACTCGGCTGAATACCAGACAATGAAGTTTTCTTTGACATAGTGTTTCTATGATAACAGAAAATGGGTAAAATAAAAGGCGCCGACAGAAGGATTAAATCCTGCTGCCGGCGTTGCCTTGGGGTGGTGGGTCTAAGCAGCCACCCCCTTCAATTTGCCCTCGTAAACGGGGCTGTGGGTGATGCTCATGATATCCCTTATCTGGACAGCGACGCTGGTCGCTTCATCCTGTGAGGCGATTTGGATTGAATCATGGTCAATGCCTTGGAGTTCTCCGGTGGCCACCGTCTGGTCAAAGAATTCGACGATGACGATCACCTTCTGCGCCCTGTAGTAAGGGCGTAGGTACTCCAGGACTTCCCTGGGGTCTTGAACGGATGTTTTCATAATCAGACTAAACGGAACTGGTTGTTGTTGATGTGCTAGGACATTAGTAATAATAGCACATTTGACAACTTTGTCAATTAGAGCCCCTCTTTCTTTAAATCTTCCACTAGCTTTTGTGCCTGCCTAGATAGCTTCTTCGGCATCTCTACCTTTGTCACGATAAGCAGATCTCCCCTCTTACTATGCACCAGCACTCCCTTTCCTTTCACTCGCAAAATTTCATTGTGAGTTGTCCCAGCCGCAATCTTTACTTCGATCTTTCCATCCAGAGTTTCAATCTCGATATTACTTCCCAACAAAGCAGTCGTTAGTTTAAGAGGCAGTTCCATAACCAAGTTATAACCCTCTTTACGGAAAGTTTTATGAGCCTCTACCCAAACCCGCACAATAAGATCTCCCTTTCCTCCGGGTCCATCTTCACCCTTACCTTGCACGCGCAATCCTTGACCATTTTCTATACCAGATGGAATAGTAACAATGATTTTTTCTTTGTTAACAGAAATTTCCTTTTCAGCACCAAAGATAGATTCTTTGAAAGAGAGTTCAAGGTCAACTGTTATATTTGCTCCACGCCGAGGTCTTCGTCCTCCCCCACCAAAGAAGTCACTGAAGATATCGCCGAGATCAAATTCAAATGACTGACCATTCTGTCCGTACTGACGAGTAAATTGAGAGAAGTCGAAACCTCCAAAGCCCTGTCCTCCATTAAACCCTCCCTGACCCATCCCAGGGCCCGCAGAGCCAAATGTATCGTATTGTTGACGCTTAGCATCATCAGATAGCACCGAATAGGCCTCGCTAGCCTCTTTGAAGGTCTGTGAGGAAGCGGCATCACCTTTTGTCTTGTCGGGATGATGTTCGTGGGCGAGTTTCCTAAAAGCTTTTTTCACCTCATCTTTAGAAGCCCCTTTTTCCACCCCGAGGATTTTGTAATAATCTTTCATTATTTCTTCTCCTTAAACTCTGCATCTTTGACATCACCCTCTGGTCCTGGCGGTGTTCCGGCGTCTCCCGCTGGCGGCGTCTGAGCTTGAGCCTTGGAAAGAATCTCTCCAATCTTTGAGAGCTCACTGGAAAGAGCTTCAGTCGTTTTCTTTAGATTGGCCGGATCAGTTCCCTCCTTAGCTGTTTTTACATCTGCAATCTTATCCTCAATAGATTTACGGAGGTCAGCTGGAACTTTATCACCAGCATCTTTCAGAGATTTTTCAGAAGTGTAGATCAATTGCTCTGCAATATTCTTGGCTTCCACCATCTCTTTTTTCTTAGCATCATCAGCGCTATGCATTTCCGCCTCTTTTTTCATTTTTTCTACCTCCTCTTTTGAAAGACCGGAGCTAGCAGTAATCTTGATACTATTAGCCTTATTAGTTGCTTTATCTTTAGCCGTTACACTCAAGATTCCGTTAGCATCAATATCAAAGGTAACCTCTATTTGGGGCATACCTCGAGATGAAGGCGGAATACCATCAAGGATAAAGCGGCCAAGAGACTTATTATCCCCTGCCATCGCTCTTTCACCTTGAGTGATGTGTATCTCTACTGACGTTTGATTGTCTGCTGCGGTAGAAAATATTTGAGATTTTTGAGTAGGAATTGTAGTGTTTTTTTCAATCAGTTTTGTCGCCACACCACCCATCGTTTCAATACCCAGAGAAAGAGGAATCACATCTAGAAGAAGGACGTCTTTGACATCTCCAGCCAAAATTCCTCCTTGAATAGCAGCGCCCACCGCAACCACTTCGTCAGGATTAACCCCCATATGAGGTTCCTTACCGAAGAAATCCTTCACCGCTTTTTGCATCGCCGGCATTCTAGTCTGACCTCCCACCAGGATGACTTCATGAAGGTCACCCACTTTAAATGGAGAAGCGTCCATCGCTCTCTTAGTTATTTCCATCGCTCGGTCAATAAACTCACGGGTGAGTTCCTCGAGTTTAGCTCGAGTCATCGTCACCAGAAGATGCTGAGGTCCATCAGCTGTTGAGGTTATGAATGGAATATTAACTTCAGTTTGTACAGAAGTAGAAAGCTCGATCTTGGCTTTCTCTGCTGCCTCATCAAGTCTCTGAAGAGCTAGGGCATCCTTACGGATATCCAAGCCTGAAGTCTTCTTGAATTCTTCAGCTAACCAGTTGATAATCTTCTGATCGATATCCTTACCTCCGAGGTGGGCATCTCCATCGGTAGATTTTACCTCTACGACATCATCACCAACTTCTAGAACCGAGATATCAAATGTTCCTCCGCCGAAGTCAAAAACGGCAATCTTTTCATCCTTCTTCTTGTTGAAACCGTACGCAAGCGCCGCCGCTGTCGGTTCATTGATAATTCTTTTGACATCTAGTCCGGCAATCTTTCCGGCGTCCTTGGTGGCCTGTCTCTGTGAGTCGTTGAAATAAGCCGGAACGGTAATAACCGCCTCGGTCACAGGGTGTCCAAGCCGAGCTTCGGCATCGGCTTTAAGTTTCTGAATGATCATGGCCGAGATCTCTTCTGGTCTATACCATTTATCTCCCATCTTTACTTCAATCCCTCCAGTCGCGGACTTCTGCATCTCAAAAGGTACTGAGGCACGATCTTTCTGAACAGCTGGATCGTCAAAGTTATGACCAATGAATCTTTTGATCTGGTAAATCGTATTTTTAGGGTTTGTAACTCCTTGACGTTTAGCCAGAAGTCCTACCATCCTTTCTCCATTTTTTGAAAGGGCCAAAATGGATGGTGTGGTTCTCGCACCTTCAGCATTCTCCAATATTTTAGGGGTACCCGCTTCCATCACTGCCACAGCAGAGTTGGTCGTCCCCAAGTCGATTCCAATAATTTTAGACATGGTTTAGTTAGTTAATTTTTAATGTTTTTTAAGCCCAATTTAAGGGTTATTCTCGGGGTACTTAGGTAGACACTTGACAAAATAGTAAATATGGTATACAGTTATAACTAGAGTAGTATGAGCAAATCAATGATTAACAGTGGGAGTGTTCTCCTACGGTCAAAGATAAACTTACTAGTGCTCTATGAAAGGTCAGGTGCAGATATGTCAGCAGATAATGGCATCTATATCCTCGTAACCAATCGAGGTAAGGGTAAACGGGAATATCGTGTGTCAGAATTTCAATGCGTTGAAAATCTGACATACCAACCCAATTACCCGGCACACAACCCACAAGTCTCGTGGGATGTGATGAAGTCGCACTTCGGAAAATCCAAGGTCCTTACGGACCGAAAGATTGCCGAGGGCTACGCCATGGGGATTGCCGACCATATGGAGCAGTGCGGTCACATCTGTGAATACGGAATTGTCTGGTTGGAGTTTCCAACCATGAGATTTCCCGAAATCAGATGGGATAATGGTCCGATCTTCCTTCACGGGCTTCCAAACAGGGAAGCTCAACTGCAGGAAAGGTAAGGTCAGATAGTGGCACCTTCAAACAACACAAGCCACTTAAGAATTTCCCCGGCGTCAGCGATGATGCCGGTTTTCTTTTACCTAATTTGTCAATTTTTAATGAACTGATTTACAGATACTTCTTTTGAGAGCACTACAGTTAGCTGTAGTGACTGAGAAACTAGCAGGCAAAAGATGGTGCTCTCGTTGGTTGACTATCAAAAAAGAATAGTGAGTTGAACGGAGAAACAATAGGAGAAAAAGCGGGAGTGTATGAATAAAAAATTTCTTTCTTTGAAACTGGAGCTGGGAGGCAAACTGCCTCTGCCTTTTCAGAAATAAGAACAGCAGAAACAACCTGTGCCTTAACTTCTCCATTTACCAAAGCGACAAGGAAAACAACCTTATACTTCTCGCCATTAGAGGAGGTCAAAACCTTAGTCACAAATTGTGAGCGTAGCTGAGGGGTTAACATGGGATGAATTATATCAAAAATGGGATTCTTAATGTATTGACTCTATCAAGATTTTCATGTTCTAACTACGGATTTTAATCTTTCTTTAAAACTTTTTAGGTATTTCTTCATAACCACTATGCTAAGGTTTCTCAATGCCTCCAGAAAAAGCAAATTTCGCCTTTATAGATGAACAAAATGTGTACGCAGAACTCAAAAAATGCGGATGGAAAATTGACTATTTCAAATTCAGAATCTACCTAAAGGAAAAGTATAATGTTGAGCGAGCTTATATATTTATAGGCCGTATGAAAGAACACGAAGATCTTTACGAATTATTTAATCAGCAAGGATTTGAGTGTATTTTTAAGAAAGTTACTATTTTTAACAATAAGATAAAGGGAAATTGTGATAGTGATTTAGTACTACACTCTTTACGATTAATACCTTTCTATCACCAGGCAGTGATTCTTAGTGGGGATGGAGATTTTACTCCATTGATAGAATACTTACTATTTCATGACAAATTGCGTCAGTTGATAGTTCCAAATAGACACAAATATTCGAGCCTTCTGAAGCCCTTTAGAGATCACACTGCTTACATGAATGACTTTGAGTCTAGATTAAAAAGAAAGCCCCTCGAGGAACAAAACCCTTGAGGAGGACATT
This sequence comes from uncultured Candidatus Saccharibacteria bacterium, assembly GCA_964357605.1. Taxonomy (GTDB): domain Bacteria; phylum Patescibacteriota; class Minisyncoccia; order Phycocordibacterales; family PALSA-1337; genus CAIOGI01. The sequence continues at coordinate 20,557 of CAYHLX010000007.1, read as the reverse complement.
TCTCATTAGAGACCACTTTATCATAATATGGGGCATTTTTAAAAGCAAGTCAGTCGGTCAACTTAACCCTTGTATGATCCAAATCTGTTATAATGGGACTATTATGGAAACATTAATCCACGCCGATATCTTTTTCTTTATTACCAGCATAACGGTAGTCCTTCTTGCGATCGTCGGAATTATTGCCGGAATTTATAGTATTAAGATTTTAAAGGATATCCGAGAAATTTCTCGGATCGCCCGAAGCGAAAGTGCCGAAATTGCCGAAGATATTAAAGAAATTCGACAGGAGGTTCGTCAAGAATTCCGAAAAGGAGCGCCTCTGGCTATTTCCCTTTTCAAGATCGGCAAATCTTTCTTTAATAAAAAATCTTCACGAAAATAGCGTAATAAGATACTCAGACAACCGTCTTATATAGTATATGAAAAAAAATAAACCACAGGAATCAGGAAGAAGTGGGGTGGTACTAGGACTTGGTGTAGCAGCTGTAGCGGCCGCGGCGGCTGGAGCATATTTTCTCTATGGTTCCGCCAAAGGACCAGCTCGTAGGAAAGCTTTGAAAAGCTGGATGGTTAAGATGAAAGGAGAAGTGATGGAAGAGGTAGAAAAAATGCAAGATCTAAGTGAAGAGCTTTATCATGCCGCGATAGATAAGGTCAAAGAAAAGTACTCACAAATGAAAGAGATTGATGCCACCGAGCTTGAAGCCGTTGTAAAACGACTCAAGGGACATTGGAAGGATATAAAGAAAGAAGTCAAAAAAGTCGCAACTAAGGCGAAATAAACTCCCCCACCTTCACCTTTGGAGCCTTCAAAACCTTGCCATTAAGTTCATAACCCTTCTGGATCACAAAAGTCACCGTGTGATTTTTCTTTTCATCAGTCACCTGCTCATGCTCTATCGCCTCATCCCTCATCGGGTCAAAAGGTTTACCGATCGGATCGATCTCTTTTAAACCAAAATTTTCTAGAGTTTTTTTAAGCTGGTTAGCGATATATTCCACCCCTACCCTCCAACCTTTATCCGCTTTTTCCCAAGTCTCTTTGTTTCCCATCGCCATGCTAAAACTATCCAGAACCGGGATGAGTTCCGAAATGAGATTTTCATTTGAAAAACGAGTAAAATCCTTCTGAACCTCCTGATCTCTCTTTCGAGCATTCAAAAATTCCGCCTTATCTCTCTGCCAATTATTCAGATACTCCTGCTTTTCCGCTAGAGTTTTTTTTAGTTTTTCGCGAAGATTTTTTACCATTTCTTGAGTAGATTCTTCAGCAATCACCGAATCATCAAGATCTTCGTCTTTTTCAATTTTTAGATCATTTTCTTCATTCATTGTGAAAACAGTATACGGTTCATCTAAATTTTTTGCAAGAAATACGTCAAGGGGTGGCGTCCAAAAGACTACCACCCCGTTCCCCACCTCATCTGACACCAAAATGAAATCCTGTTTCATCTTCGTAGCCCACTGGCACAAGCCACTCGATAACACAATCCAACGCCTGACAAATGATCTTCATGATTGCCTCTAGTTCAGGTTTACAGCAGTTTGGCACGTCTACTAAATATAACTATACTCCTACTCAAAATAAAAGAAAAGACCGGATATCCACCGGTCATTTCTCCACTATCTTTTACTCCACTGTGGACTCTTTCGAGCTTTTTTGAATCCGAATTTACGTCTTTCCTTGGCTCGAGGATCACGTTTCAAGAGACCAGCTTTTTTTAACTTACCTCTAAGTTCTTTGTCATATTCTATGAGGGCACGTGCTACGCCATGACGAATAGCTTCTGATTGAGCATTGATACCACCCCCCTTAACAAGAACAGTTATTTTGAATTTTGTAGTAGTAAGCTTGGAGGTAGTCATTGCCTCATGAACATTGAGTTGCATTTCCTTGGTTGGAAAATAAGCTTCAACCGTCTTACCATTTACTTCGTAAGAAGCCTTGATAGAAGGAGTGATGCGAACTCTCGCAATAGCCGTCTTCCTTCGTCCAACAGTTTCAATATATCGATCATGAGTTGTTTTTGTAGCTGTAGTAGTCATATTATTCAGTGATTGTTAAATTTTTCATCATAATCTTGCGCAGACTGTTTGAAGGAAGCATCCTGTACACCGCTAATCTAAAAGGCTCACTCACACCTTTTCTAGCGATGAGAGCTGAAAGTTTTTCGGTATTGATTCCGCCTCGGAAACCAGTGAAAGTTACATATTCCTTGTCATCCTTTTTCTTGGCACTAATATAAGCCTTGGAGCAGTTAACAATCTTGACCTTGACGTCAGGAGCTTTGTTTCTCACAAATTTAACGGAATTTTTACCCATGAGGTAAACCGCGGCCTCTGAAGCCACTCTACCTATTCTCTTACCTTGTGCATCTATAGTGTATATCATGGTATTTTATGTCTTAAACAAATTCAATCATGGCCATCGGTGCGGCGTCAAGCTCTCGGCGAGGGAGCTTTATAATTCTCGTATAACCTCCAGCTCGACTCTTGTACTTTGGCCCTAAAGTCTCTACCAAAGCTTTAACCTCCTTTTCTCCTTGGATACGGCTGATAAGGAGCCTTCTAGCGGCAAGATCTCCGGCCTTAGCTTTGGTCACAAGTTTCTCCACATAAGGTCTTAGGGACTTGGCTTTTGCCAAAGTAGTGGTAATGCGACCTTCATTGATAAGGTTACGGGCAAGAGAACGCATCAAAGCATCTCTCTGTGTCATTTCTCTACCAAATTTTCTTTTAGTTGAATGATGTCTCATTATTTTAAAGTGATGTTGTATTGAGCCAAAACTTTCTTGATCTCTTGAATACCCTTACTTCCTAGACCTTCAATATCTAGAATATCAACTTCCTTCTTTCGAGCTAATCCTCCAATGGTTCTGATATTAGCATTGGCCAGAGCTTTGGTAGTTCTAGGAGAAAGACCAATGGAATCAATGCGAGTCTTCAAAAATTCTACATCAAGGTCATTCTTCGATTCTCCCTTTGAACCATCTTTTGATAATTCTTCTTCCGCCTCTACCGCAACCTCTTCTTCTTTAAATCCAACAATCGCCTTGAGTTGAGTGATCATGAGGATGATTGATTGCTCCAAAGCTTCCTTTGGAGTGAGCGTGCCATCTGTTTCAATAGAAATACGGAGTCGGTTAAAATCTGTCCTATCTCCCACGCGCATGTTTTCGACCTCATAGTTTACTTTTCTGATAGGGGTAAATGTTGCATCAATAGAGATGGCTCCAATATCAACTCGGTCTTTATGAAGCATTTCTTTTGGCACCAGACCCAATCCCTTCTCAACAGTAATCTCTACATCTAGATCTGAAGACTTATCAGTGAGTTGAGCGATCACAAGTTCTGGATTAAGAATCTCAACCTGTCCAGGAACTTCTATATCCTTTGCCGTTACGATTTTAATCCCTTTAGTTTTGATTGAAATGACCTGCGATTCTTCTGTGGATAATTTGATACGTAACTTTTTTAAATTTAAAAGTATTGTAATCACATCCTCTTTTACTCCATCTATGGAAGAAAACTCGTGTTCCACACCCTTAATTTTCACCTTTGTCACAGCTGCTCCAGATAGAGAAGAAAGAATAATACGTCGCAAGGAATTTCCTAAAGTATGGCCGTAACCTGGATACAAACCATCAATCTCATAAATACCGCTAAATCCTTCTTCACGAATGATCTTTGGTTTTGATGGAACTACTATTGTGTGATTTGTAGACATATGATTATTATTATAAAAATTATTAATTTTAAATTAATTGAAATTAACGGCTATAAAACTCAAGCACAGCTCCGACATTAAACAGAAGTTCGCTCTGCTCTGCATGAGGAACTCCATCAACAGTGATTTCTTTCTTGTCAAAATTGAGCTTCAACCATGCCGGAATTTTGATTGTCTTCAATCTCTCATCAAGGTTTGCAAATAAAACTTTTTTCTTGCTTCCCTCGCGGATTGATACTACATCACCTACTTGTACTTGGTACGAAGGAATAGTCACAATCTTTCCATTTACGGTAAGGTGACCGTGGGACACGAGCTGACGAGCGGCCTGACGAGTAGTGGTGAAGCCTGATCGTAGAGCAATATTATCCATTCTACCTTCTAGAGTTCTGACAAGCAGTTCAGCGGAACTTCCTTTTTTATCAATCGCCTGCTTAACATATTTGGTGAATTGCTTTGCGGTAACACCATAGCTATATCTAGCCTTTTGCTTTTCAAGCATACCGAGACCATAATCACTCTTTGCTCTAGGACGAGAACGCTCACTCCTCTGGCCATTTCTAATGGCATATTTTTGAGTCTGTGTTTTTTCAAACACAGTGGCTCCCAGTCTTCGTGCAATTTTATATTTTGGTCCGATTTTCATATTAATAAAATAAATATTATTTTTATACTCTTCGTGGCTTCTTAGACTGAGGACCATTGTGAGGTACTGGCGTCTCATCCTGAATAGAGGTAATAAGCACTCCTTTTGAAATAAAACCTCTAATGGCAGATTCTCTTCCTGAACCTACACCCTTAACAACTACATTGATCTCTTTTAGACCTAGAAGCTGAGCTTTAGCGGCTAAAGTTTCCCCTACTTTGGCAGCGGCAAAAGGAGTTCCTTTCTTAGCACCCTTGAAACCAAGAGATCCGGATGATGACCACATGATAGCGTTACCTGAGGTGTCTGTAAGTAGTACTTTTGTATTGTTATAAGTAGACTGGACATACAAAACACCCGCATCAAGTCTTTTCTTTGATGAAACTGCTTGCTTTGAAGCGGCATCTGTTCCGGCTTCTTTAGCTTTTCCTTCTGTTGTAACAATTCTTTTCTTTCCCATGTTATTTGATTATTTCTTTTCTTCTTTCTTTCGTCCTGAACCCATAGTCTTTCTAACATTGCCACGAATAGTTCGGGAGTTAGTTTTTGTACGCTGACCACGAGCAGGCAGTCTGCGAGCATGTCTAGTACCACGGTAACTCTTGATGTCCTTGAGACGCTTTATATTGCTGGCGACCTCACGTTTGAGATCACCTTCAATACGAAATGACTCAATCACCTTTCTTATTTCATTTTCCTGATCGACGGACAAATCTTTTGGTTTAAGAGATGGATTAACCTTAACCTTATTCAAAATATACAGAGAACGTGCTCGACCAATACCATAAAGTTCTGTGAGAGCAATCTCTAATCTTTTATTGTCTGGAATTGTAATACCGAGTATACGCATATAATTTTAATTTCTTGTATCTTTTTTATTTAAATTATCCCTGACGTTGTTTGTGGCGAGGATTAGCCTGACAAATAACATAAACATAGCCCTTTCTACGGACTGTTTGACATTTTGGACAAATTTTCTTTACTGAAGCTTTTACTTTCATTTTATGTCTAAAGTCGTCTACTGATACGAGCTCTGCCTCCATAGGAATCTAGAGTAAGCTCTACTTTATCTCCAATAAGTACTTTAATGCGATGCATTCTCATTTTCCCCGCTAAATACGCCATTACGATGTCATCCTTACCATCAAGCTTCACACGAAAGAGGGTGTTAGGTAGCGCTTCGGTAACAACTCCATACGCTAGGTTAACGTTTTGGGCACTCTTTTTATTCTCCTCTATTTGTGGCTTGTTTTTGTTTAAATCCATCAAAATTTGCGCGTTTGGCTATATTACCAGAGATCGCATATAAAAGTCAACACCAACACATCAGGCGTCCCAATTTACATCTATACTGACTAACTAACCTTATTCCGACTTGAGCTCTATTATAATCTTTTCTGGAGCACTTGGGAAGGACCTCATCCAGAAAGGAGTGATCAGGGCGTGAGCACTGCCAATAGCCGGATACTTCGCAAATACCGTATTACTCTGTTCGAGACTGATGCCTTTTAACTCATTTTTTAAAGTGTTCTCAGGTACTGTTCCAACTAAAGAAAGAGAGCCTTTTAGATTAAAAATTAGAGGTGTACCTTTTTGAATAGAAAAATCCTTGGTGTTTACAATACTAAATGAGAGAGTTTCAATACCTTTTATATCATATGAGGTCACCGGGAATTTTGAAAGCTCGTGAGCTCCGATAGTTTTAATGAGAGTGCCGGTTTTAAATATTATGCCATGTGCAGTAGCTTTGACAACAATCTCTACCGTACCAGAAGGAGAAGATTTACCATCTGAAACTTGATACTCAAAAATTGAGGCGTTATTAAATAGAATTGACCCAGTTGGGACAGATAGAGAAAGGTCATTAGATAATTTTTTCTGTAAAGAGTTTTGTAAATTTTCTACAGCGACTTTTCTTGCTTCGACAGAAACAGTTTTCTTGTTACCGACAAAACCTCCAACAAGATCAGTTTTAACCCTACCATAAACTGTCGTGTATTTATCACCACCCTTAAAAGCAACGATCTTTAGGTCACCTGTTAGGTCTGAGAGGGACATATTGTAATCTATGCCAGCTTTATCGGCGATGATCGAGACTGTGACACTTCCCGGTACTAGCTTTCCAGAAATATTTTTTCCAGCGGGTATGGTTACAGTAGCAGTCGTACGGTATATGAGACCATCAGCATTTGAAAGTCTAGTCCCTGCTACGATGGATTGTGAATTTATCTGTTTATTATAAAGATATGCAGACCCCTTAGATTTAGTTTCTATGAAAGGTCCATCAATCGCAGGGATATTTGATGTCTCCGAAGCACTGAGACTTACAATTTCGTAAGGAATTTCAGAAACTCCAGCATTCTTTTTTGCAGTAAATTTACCATTGATCTCTATAGGAGCAACTTTAGGAATAATTGTCACTACCGCTTTTGAGTAGAATAATGAGAGGGCGATTGCGATCACCGCGAGACAAATGAAAACAATAACAAAAGTAAGAATTGTTCCGGAAAATCTTCTTTTTTTAGAATTCTTTTCTAAAATAGGATTTTCATTTTTAACAGTTTCCTTTCTCAGTCTTGGTTTTGAAACTATTCGGTCAGAAACTCTTTCCTCAGAAAAAGAAATGTTACGTACGGTTCTTCTGCTAGACGCAGGAACAATATCTTGCACTATTTTTTTGTCAGGCTTTCCAAACATATTAATTTAACTGTTATTATACCATATTTTTCAAAGCCAAAGCATACATCCCAACAAGTTGACTCTTATCGAAACCTTTTTCGAAAATGACAGCTTTATCCACAAGTTCTTCGTCAAAAGGCAAGACTTCAAACTGAGTCTCAATTAAAGTATCTTTGAAAAGATCGAAATATGCATGGGCTGAAAGATAAACTAGTCTAGGTAAAATAGTTTTTTCACCAATAGACCCTAGTGACTCTAGACATTTTTTTTGCCAATCTAAAAGTGTTGGTGATAAGATTTTTTTAACTTTTTCTTCTTCGGAAGTTTCTAGTTTCCCATCTCCATACATAGATATGAGCGATTTGACTGTCTCTTCGCTACTTTTCATATCTTTAGACATTTTTCGCAACAAATCCGCGGTACCGAAGGGAAAAGAAGCTAGGTAGGAACTTACACCTCTTTTGACCACCACAATATCTGTCAATTCACTGTGGACATGTAGAGAAATATATTCATCCCTATTACCTACCAAGGAACGTAGAGCCGAGTATTGTAGAAGTAGAGCGGAATGATATGCTTCATGTGAAATGCCCACGGCTTTAGAGATAGATGATCTGATCTTTTCTAAGATTTCTTTTGAGCTAGTAGTGACAGCAAATGAGACTTCCAGATCCTTGGTCCTTTTACCTTTATAATCCTGAACAGAGTAACCGTTAAGTCTCACATCAAAAACTTTTTGCTCGATAAAAACTAAGTCAAATTCGTATTCTTTACTAAAATTCCCCTTCCTGAATTTATCCATAAAACCTTCTCTCTCCCCTTCCACAATCTCGTCAATAATTCCTTTGGTAATCTCTGTCTCTTTTTCATAATGTATTTTTATGGTTTTTGATTGTGAAATCACCCACGGTGAGGACATTACGTAATGGATATTATTTGGGGCCTTGCCCTCCAAAGCAATACGGTTAACAACCTCCTCCACCGCCTTTAACATTGTTGATGTTAGATATGATCCGTCTGGTTCTTCTTTATGTTGAAGTAAATGAGATGCTATGTACAAGATATGTGGTACACCACCAGGATCAAGAGAGACTAGAGCTCCGCGCACTAGCCCGCTCTGAATATCTATTATTAAGGAAAGATTCTTATTCTTTTTCTTAGAAAGTAGGGGGAACATAGGAAAATTATAGCACGTAATTTTCTATTCTAGTACAGCCTTGATTCTTCTTACCCCTTGAGAGATGGCTTCTTCTTTCTGAATTCTGAATCTACCTAACTCACTTGTGTTCTGCACGTGTGGTCCCCCACAAAACTCTTTGGAATAAGCGGTCTCTAGATTATGGCCAATAAAGTAGATAGAGACTTCGTCACCATATTTTTCGCCGAATAAATGTCTAGCGCCAGTCTTCTCGGCTTCTGTTTTTGACATGACAACATTTTGCACAGGTAGTCCTGCCTTGATTTTTTCATTGATGATCTCCTCAACTTGTTTTTTTTGCTCATCTGTCATTTTTACCCCCCACGAAAAGTCGAAACGTAAACGTTCGGCGGTAATATTGGAACCCTTCTGTCTCACACCTTCTCCGAGAACATCATGTAGAGCTTGATGAAGTAAGTGTGTAGCGGTATGGTATTTGATCACCACAGGATCACTGGCGTCAGCTAGACCACCCTTGAATTTTTGTTCCGCGCCAGAGCGGGAGAGGGATTGGTGAGTTTTGAAAGCAATTTCATAGCCCGGCAAATCCACATTTACATCTTTAGATTTTGCAATTTCAATTGTTTCTTCTATCGGAAATCCGTATGAGGAATAGAGTACAAAAGCCTCACTACCTGAGATAGATCTTTTTTCTAACTTAGCCTTTTTTATTAAATCAACAATTTTTATATCTCCGTTATGAATCGTCTCTAAAAATCTACTCGCTTCTTTTCTTAACTCATCTATAACTTGTTTAGAATTTATTTGGTATATACCAGAGTAAGTATCGATTATTTTCAAAACAATTTCGTATAGATTATTTACTTCTAGATCAATAATTTTCTGATGGCGAATCGCTCTACGAATTAGTCTTCGTAAAATGTAACCCCTATCATCTTTTGCAGGAATTACTCCTTCAGAAATTAGAAATATTGAAGCTCTCAAATGATCAGCAATAATGCGAGTCGATTTTATATTCCAGTTTTTAGCACGTTCCTTGATCTCCTCCATCACTGGCTTCAACAAATCCGTCTCAAAAATATTATCTTTCTTCTGAAGAACGGCGGTAAGTCTCTCCAAACCAGCACCAGTATCTACATTCTTTTTGGAAAGTTTGCCTACAATTTTACCATCGGCCTTTTCAAACTCCATAAAAACGTCATTCCAGATTTCGACTATTTTTTGGTCACTTTCTTCTTTCTCAAACTCAGCCGGAGTAAGATCTCCCAAACCTTCTTCGGTAATATCATAAAACATCTCTGAACATGGGCCAGTGGGTCCACTCCAGTTGTCATCCTTGCCGGGCTTCACCGCTGGCCACCAGTTGGCACTAGCATCTTTAAAATAAATTCGATGTTTAGGAACTCCTGCCGATTCCCAGATTTTGGCAGATTCTTCATCTTTGACTGAATTGGTATCACCCTCAAAAACTGTGACGTATAGACGTTCCGGATCTAGACCTAAGCCTTCATTTTTATCAGTCAAAAATTCGTAACTCCACTTAATTGCCTCTTCTTTAAAATAATCTCCCAGAGACCAGTTGCCGAGCATTTCAAAAAAAGTGGCGTGGGTTTTGTCACCAATATCATCAATATCAACTGTACGCAAACACTTCTGGACATCTACCAATCTTTTTCCTGAGGGGTGTGTTTTCCCAAGCAAATATGGTACGAGAGGTTGCATCCCGGCCGTATTAAAAAGAGTAGAGTTAGTCACTCCCTGCTCATCAGAAGTTACCAAAGGAGCCGAGGGGATGATAGTATGCCCACGGTTTTCAAAAAATTTTAAAAATCTACTACGTATCTCTGCTGAAGTCATGCAAGGAGTCTAACACAAAAAAACCCAGAAATTAAGCACCACCCAGATAGAATAGAAAACAAAGCACAATAACAACCAGCAATAAAAAAACCTTTACCGATCTCCAAAAATAATACTTACCAGTCCCTTCGGTAACCAAAGTAAAAGACTCGGAAGATTCCATCAGTTTGAAATCCTGACTTGCCTCGGCAAAAGCCGCTTCTATCTCCTTAGCGTCCCAACCACCAGCAATCATCGTAGAAGTAACGCTATGTTTGGTCGCCCCCTGTCTCAATTGAGTCTTTATATATTCGATAAGATTAGTCTTTATCATACTGTTTTAACCAAGATTTATATTCCTGATCCATTTTTTCAAAACCCTTAGAGCTATTTGTCACCTCTATTTTACCATGAACTAACGAAATTCTTCCATTGAGATCTATAGGCCTATCCTTAATCAATCTACCCTCAAGTTTCTTGATCTTCTGACGAGCCTCCGAGATAGTTTTATTTAAAGGCTTGGTAACTTCCTTGATAAAAGCTTTGGGGTTCAACTTCTGGCCAGTCGCCATGATCATAAACCTATTAAGAGAGTACTTGGAGCCATATTTCCAAACCTTAGTCATCTCTTTGCCAATCTTAGGATTATCTACAATATATCCGTACTTTTTATAAAAATACGCTCTCCACTGTTCTACACCCAAAGTCGCTAGCCCATATCCATGATAGTAAGCTGAGCTGTTCCAAGAATAAATATGAGGAGTATTCAATATAACGAGAGAATCTTCAGATAAATCAAAGCATTGCTTATAAACCTTCTTGGCAGTATCTATGACGAACGACTTGGTCAGGTTCTTACACTCATAAATCGCTTTTTCAAAAAAGACAATGCGGCAAATATTCATCATTTCCAATGGACGCACGGCCTGAACAGCTTTCATTTTTCTTTCATAAAGTTCAAATGGGTACGACTCGCCCTTGGCTGACTTAGCATATCTAGTTTTCCATTCAATACTACTAGAAATAGAATCCATGAACATGCTTTGAACCTCGGCCCAGGAGACAGTCATGGGAGCATATTCATGATTGGAGCAAACATCAAGCTCGGTAGTGTTCAAAAAATGAGCTGAGTGCCCACCCTCATGAAAAAGAGTATGTATACCCTGCGCTCCAGAACCTACTTGTCCTGGTACAGCGGTGCAGGTAAAACCAGTTTTTCCTGGTACCATTTTGCCATTTTTATAATGCACCGGAACTGGAGAGTGACAAAAACCATTATTGTATTTCCCTTTTCTATCTAAGAGATCCAAAACCATACTCCCTCGAGCCATATCTATACCCAAATTCATAAAAGACCTTCCCCAATACATAAGTGCTTGATCAAATTGAAAGTAGGGATCTTCTTCTTTGACAAAATCTCCAGTAAGCATAAAACTAAAATTCCAAGGTTTTCTCAAGCCTGGTTTTTCTTTTTCTAATATCCTAATGTCCTTAAAAGCATACTTAGTCTTTTCATAGATGTCTTCAAAAATAGAGAAGACTTCTTTCTTGGTCATTTCCTCCACCGTCTGCAATTTATAGTCATAAAAATCTTCGTAGCCTAGAATGTGAGCGAACTGATTTCTCAGTTTTATCACTTCTACATAATCATCTAGAGTGTCCAGTGGCAATTTTTGCATACTCAAAAAACAAGCCTTGCGCATCTCCTCGTCAGGGTGAGTTCTCATGATGGTTCTCATTTTGTTTTCTGACGCTTCAACAAACTCGTGAGTTTTAGGATCAAGATACCCTTCTTTGCGAGTCGTCTGATGTTTCATGATCTTGGCTTCCAATTCACCAATTTTCTCTTTGACTGGCAGAGCTTCCTTTGGAATCTGGTATCTGTCGAAGTAACGCTTCCAAACCTGCAGTCTAGTTTTAGTCACTCCTCTAGTCTTTTTTATCTGTGATTCTACTTCGGTCTTCAACTCAATACTTGAACTAAAAGCGTCTCTAGTGGCTTCCGCTTCATTCATCTTTTTGTCAACACTATGATCACCCATATACGAAGTCCAAAAAGCTTCTTCGTAGTCAGTATGAAGTTTGTTATAGGTGTTATTAAGATATTGAAGTAGTTTGAGAGCTGATCTTTCCATAAAATTTAAACCACCAACCTACCTTCAAAATATTTGTACTCTATTTGATAAATGGCTTGAGCAAAACGAGTAGATTTGATAATCTCCATCGCTTTTTCTTCAAAAGGTTTAAAATCTAGAGGAAGGATATTGATAAGTTTCCTAGCGGTAAATTGAGCATCAAAGATAGGTGAAGAGATATAACCCAACCTCAACAAATACCAGGTCGCGATAAACAAAGAACAGGGGTATTTTTTGTCCCTCACATAATCCGAAACTTGATCCCTAAGATTATCGTCTCTAATCAACCAGAGAACTTCATCAGCCAAACTCAAAAGTTGAGATTCTCGTACCAGGACATCGGGCTTAAAACCTTTTCCAGAAAGCCACAATAAAAATTGTTCATAATCAAAAGAAGAATCTGGAAAAGAATAATCATCGACCATCACCGTAAGTGAGATGGTATGTTCTTTTTCTTCTTCAGTCCGGTACAATTTGGAAAGAATATCTAGTGATAATTCATGTTCGTCACCTATCTTACTATTGCTGTAGATGTGGGCGTATTCTATGGAAATATCTTTTTCTGAACTCATGGTTGTTTTTAATATTTAACCAAAGTCTGAAAATCTTTCTTCAGTGTCCCAAGTGTAGTTCTATTATATATCGCCACACAGGGATGGTACAGGGCTACAATATCTACTGGTCCATAAGATGCCTCGGCCTTATAAGTCTGGCCATGAGCCTGGCCGATCGGTTCTAACTCCAAATCAAGATTGAATTTCTTCATAACATACACCATAGCATACCTACCAAGAGTAGCAATAACTTTTGGTTGAATAATCTCTATTTGTCTATCTAAAAAAGGTCCGTAAATTTCTATTTCTTCCGGTAATGGATCGCGGTTCTGTTGTGGACGATCTTTTACTATATTTGTGACATAGACACTTTTTCTATCAAGACTGACAACAGCAAGCAGTTCATCTAGTATTTTTCCCGCTGCCCCACAGAATGGCTTCCCAGTTTTGGCTTCATTTCTCCCAGGTGCTTCTCCGACAAACATGATTTTGGCATCGTGACTCCCCTCTCCGATCACTGGTAAATAACCATTTTCTGTTCGGTAAGTATAAAGAGGTGACACGGTGAGAGCTAAAACTTCATCGTGTATTTTCTTCATTTGAGCTGTTTTGGTCATAGAATTATACTCCACAGACCTCTCTTGCTTCCTCTAAGACTTTTTCAATCTCTTCTTTTTTCATTCCTATCTGGAGCAAGTGTTCTGAATTATCCAGAAGATCTTTACATAACACAACTCCTCTCGATAATAATCCTCTTTTCTGCGAATTAGAAAGAGTTGTCAAACATGTGAAGGGATGCAGTCTTAATTCTTCAATGATATCTTGTAAATTGCCTTTTCTAGGATAATTCCAACCAACAATCTTTATTTTCTGACACTCGCAATATCTTATAGCTTGGTCTGTAAATTTTGTATTTGTCACTAACCATCCTTCATCTAACTTTCTCTCAAATCCTCCGTAGTTCCAAGTTTCTGTTTTTAAATCATCAAATCTGGCTTTAATATAAAGAGCTACCTTTAGATCTGACTTTATCCCCAATTCATTGTGGAATTTAGCCTCGACCATGATTAGTTTCTTTTGGTTCCAAGCAATGACATCCATCTCGTGTGACACACAGGCTCCGGGGAGAGTCTGATCTACTAGTGTTTCGTAACCCCAAGCTTGGAAAATTCTGGAGATATATTTTTCAAAAGGAAATCCATCTGGGCCAAGTTCTGATAACGCTCGACGTAGGGAGTACTTTACCGCAAGTGGCATGGAGTGCTCACGTAAGAGCTTAAAGGCTCGTGAATATATTTCACTGGTCGGCATACCATCTTGCATACTTCTTTCGACTTGGTCTACAATTTTCTCGACAATTTCCTGACTTCCTCCGGCGTTTAAAAGAGAATCAGCGAGTTTTTGTTCTTCAAAAAGTTCTTTTGTGCCATCAGCTTTAGTAATGGTAATCAGACGATTCATGCCCTGATTGTATCACAAGTCAGTTTTAAAGATAAAAGGGAAAGGCCACACTGCGATGTGGCCTTACTTGTTTTTTCCGAAATACGATGTAAGAATCGGCGAGCTGGAGAATTTTCTCGCCAATCTGTTTGAAGCGTTCCTTGATGGGATCTGCCCCGTTGGCAGATGATAGGACGATCGCGCCGATGTTCTGTTTAACCTCCTCCGGAGTGATTCCCATCATTTGGGCAACATCATCCGCTTCCATCCCCATCGCCTTCCAGAGGATAAGCACGAGGTCTTCAGAACTGAGGAGAGTTTCGTGCTGTTGGACCTGGACCGCACGATGCTTCTTTCCGGCATTACGACGACTTTTTCCGGCCGTCGAAGCTGTCGGTTTTGGCTCGGTCGAACTTGGTACACCGTTCAAACCAAGCTCCTTGGTCACCGCCAGATAATCCGCCCTGAAGTCGGGTTCTTCACTTAGGGACTTCCTAGCCATATAGACGTTACCATAAAACTGTTTGACGTCCAGTTTTAAGTATTCGGCCCGCTGACTTTGGGTTTTGCCATCCGCCATCTCACTCATGAGGAGGGCGATGATCCTTCTGGCACGGGAATCCTTCCGCTCGGTACCGTTCAGTACCGTGTCTTCATCTGTTTCTAGGGCTTTGTAAACCGCCTCAAAGATCTTTTGGATCTCGGAGGCTGTCTTGCTCGGAGGAGGCATGATTGGTCCTTTCGTTTCTACTTGGTTTGGTTTCGCCGGCGCTTCGGGTTTGGCCGGTTGGGGTTTTTCTTCAACTTCAGCAACAGGGCTATCACTGTGGTTTTTATTCAGCCACTGAGTCAGGGCTTCGGTAAGGCCGGCATTGAGTTGTGGGTCCATGGAGAATGGGTATGCAGAGTTATCAGCACGCACACCACCTTCCAACAAGGCACCTAATCCAGTTATTTCCCATTTGCCTTCACCACGATTAATTGCCCTCCAAGGGTATTTGTCAACACAATGCTTTGGGCTGTTAATGCTGGCCAATCCTGAAATAATGCCTCGATCAGAAGAAACGAGGCCAAAATCCAGAATGGTGTAACCAGAGGCCCCTGGGAGGGAGGAGAAGTTGGATTGAACTGATTTAGTCTGTTCTGCTGGTCTCTTTTTTTGCGCATCAGTCCTTAGTCCCTTGTGACGACAGAGCAGCTGTCGTAAATACTCGATTAATCCATCGTTCACCTTTTCCTCCATGACAAAGGGAAACTCCAAGGGGTTTGAGACTCTGAGACCACCTTGCATGATCGCACCTGGCCCAGTGATTTTCCATTTTTTCTCTTGGTCGGGCTGATATATTCCAGTCCAGCCCATCATCCTTCTTCCACTGAACTGGTCTGGAATGATTTGAAAGACACCGTCGTAACGATTTCCCATCTCTGCAGTGAGAGTCACCCGCAACACGCTGCATTGGGTGTTGGGAACCTCATACCGATCCGTAGATAAGTCCTGTGGCATAACATGCTCCGGGTTTGTTGTTTACTTTACGTCAAGGTTCACAGTGAGACATCCAACAAGGACGCTCGAACCTGAGATTATCCTATTCTCATTACCTTAAAAAAGCAACTGATTGACAATAAAAGGACTCTTGGGTATGCTCTCTGTAGTTGCTCGTTAGTTGGAAAAAACAAAAGTGATTCCTAGCCTTATAAGCAGGAGCCGGTCTGACCCTAGGACCGTAGCGCTAAACCAATCCAGCCACTGTTAATGTCTGGATCTGGGGTTGTAGGATGGCAAGATCGTTTAATGCTATTCCTAAGTTTGCCCTTCTCTCGAGGAAGGTCAAACATTTCGACCACTAGGCCGTGATAATACCTGGCCGAACACGTGGAGTGCTAACCAACTTAAACAAGACAACAACCCCCGGAACAGATCGCTGTTTCCGGGGGAAATTCTTTATCCGATAATCCCACCACCCAAACAGACATCACCTTTATAAACCACCAAGGACTGTCCGGGAGAAAGAGTTGATTGAGGATTTTCAAATTCTACGTTTTTTTCATCCACGATTTTTATTTTTTGCAACTTCTCTCTATATCTAGATCTAGCGTAAAGATTGTCATTTTCTGGAATTTTTCCCTGATTCCAATTAACTTCTCTAAGCTTAACTTTGGTCCGAGCCTGCGGTAAAATTCCCTCTTTAGATTTGTTTGAAACAGTAATAATATTCTTTTCAACATCTTTTGATATAACATACTGAGGTTCGTCATTCGGAGACTTTTTGGTAATAGTAAAGCCATGACGCTCTCCGATCGTGTAGAAAAAAGCACCATCATGTTCCCCAATCACTTCCCCTTGCTCATTCAAAACACTGCCTTTTTTAGATTCCAGATAATGAGACAAGAATTCTTTTACATCTATTTTGCCAATAAAACACAGACCTTGGCTATCTTTCTTTAGAGCATTGGGTAAGTCAAATTTTTTGGCCAATTTTCTCACCTCTGGTTTTTCGATGTTTCCCACTGGGAAAATAGTTTTAGAAAGTTGTTCTTGAGTCAGGGTCCAGAGAAAATATGATTGATCTTTGTTGTCATCATCTCCCGCAAGAAGCTCATATGAACCTTTATCATCCTTTTGTATCCGAGCGTAGTGGCCAGTCGCGACAAAACCTGCTCCTTGTTTCATGGCCCAGCTGAAAAACCCCCCGAACTTTACGTAACGATTACACATCACGTCGGGATTTGGAGTTCTACCCAGTTTATATTCAGCAATCATATAGTCTACGACTTCTTCTTTGTATGCTTTTTCTAAATCAAGGGTGATGAAAGGTATGTCCAATTTTGCTGCCACTCTCATCGCATCGAGTCGATCTTCTTTCCAAGTACAGTTGATCCAATCTGGTTGCCAAACCTTAATAAAGACTCCGGTCACGTCATAGCCAGCCTTTTTGAGTAAAGCTGCCGAGACAGAGCTATCCACTCCGCCGGACATTCCCACAAAAACCTTCTGTTTTTTTGCACCTTGACTTTTCATATAATTCAATATATAACTAATTTTGAATTTGAGCAAACTAAACCCCGCTCATCGAACAACCAAACCCTCGAACCTCTAAAACTATGAACTCAATCCTGGCTGGAACATTTATCTTCCTAGGCATCGTCTTCGTTCTGTCATTGATCCTACATGTCGAATCCGTTAGCCAATCAAAAAAGTTCTGGTCGGCTGTCGTCGCGATCATTTCCATTTTCGGAATTTTGGCACTATTCGTTTTCTCCCCTCGCTCACCAAGAGCACGGGATGTAGTTCAAATTCACGAACTATCTCCTGGTTTATATGAACTCCAAGATGTTTGGAAAATTGACAGGAGGTTCTACGCGCTGATCCGCCCAGCCAGGTTGGTTACCGACCCTACCGACGTAAGCCCTGCCTTCACCCCGATAACAGGAAAATGGACTTTGTGCGACATCAGCCTGACCACATTCGCCGGCGAGGGATTTGGATCAAAGGAGTACAATTTCACTAGTGTGGTACAGGTGTTCAAGGTAGGTCAGAAAACCACCCTCAAACCCTACATCTGGTCTAAGGGCTGAAACCTCAACCCACGCATCCAAGTTTACAAAAAGCCCCTACCACCGTAGGGTCTTTCTTTTTATCTCAAATACTTATTAATATTCGCCAGATGTCCATCATAGGTCTCGGCATACCTCATTTCCCCTTTCTCATCAGTTAAATAAAACCAATACGGAGTATTTATCGGAGTAATCGTATCAAGAATTGCCTCCAACCCCGGATTAGAAATTGGACCCTTAGGCAAACCTTTGTATTTATAAGTATTGTAAGGAGAATCAATCTTTAAATCATCTAGGGTAAAATTTCCCGGCTTAGCCGTAATGTAATAGAAAGGTGCATCAACTTGCAAAGACATACCTTTTTCCAGACGCTTCCAAAGAATTCCTGCCACAATTTTCCTAGATTCGTCGGCCCTAGTTTCTTTTTCCACAATCGCCGCCATATTTATAATTTCAGTGAGAGACTTATCAAACGATCGTATTTGAGATCTAACGGTTTTGATTTTGTCATCAAACCGATCTTTCATCGTATCGATGATTTCTTCGGAGGTCACATTGGCAAAAAAGAAATAGGTATCCGGAAAAAGATAGCCTTCATGTTCTAAAGCTAGAGAAACAAAGCGAGAAGCATTAAAATCAGGAAATTTAGTCAAGAAGATATAGGCCATATCATAGACATTAGTTCCCTCTGGAATAGTGACACTTACTTTGGTTTGACCTTCCTGCCCTTTAACTATTCTGTAGGCCACAGTCCAAACGTTTTGAGGTTCGGAGAAACGATAATCCCCCGCTCGGATTCCACTAGATCCACCTAAAAGAACCGAGAAAACTTTAAAAAGAAAGGTGGAAGAGATGATCTTCTGAGAATAGAGGTTGTCTGCAGTAGAATTTAGGGACGAATTTTTAGGAACACTGACGCTAATCATTTTTTCTGGAAAAGAATTTGGAGCTTTCCCACCAATGACGATGATTGCCACCAAACAGAGAAATAGAACTATGAGTGAGATAAATTTGAAACGTCGACTTGTCATAACGGAAGATTTGGAGGAGCTTCACTTTTCTTAGATGAAATTCTAGAAAGAGTCGGCGTTCCCGCAGTAGAACCTGGAAAGTGATAGATGGTAGCGAGTTCTTCGGTGTTTAAAACCAAAATCTTACTGTCCGCATTCGGAGTATAAAAACCCGAACGTAGTTTATAAGCAACAAGAAAGTTTCTTGATAACTTATCTCTACGAATGTTATTAAAATCATGCCATGGTGAGTCAAGTTTGGAAGTCCATCTTTTGGCCGGTTTGAAGCCATTCAAATTTTCCGAGGCAAAATGTTTAAAACTACCAATAATACCACCGATACCGAAAGGTGTATCAAAAGATTCTTTTTTGGCTAAATACATACAACGGATACAAACATCAAAAGGCAGTTTGGAGATACTTCTCTCTAAAGCTTTCACCACATCTTGTTCACCGGGACTGATGGTTACTCTCTTACCCTCTTCATCTCCTTCCACCGCTCCAGCTAGTTTAGTTTTTGGGTGACGAACCAAGATTTTGTTGACTTCTGCCATCGCCTCATCTTTCCACTTGTCAGTCTTCGCAAACCAATTACCAAGCTTGCTCTGCTCATTGATATGAGCACGTATCAAAAACTGCATCCAAACAATCTGATTTGGTCCAACACTTCCTAGATACTCAAGAATAGGTACGAGAGGGTCGACCTTAAACTCTTCTTTAGGATCTTTGTCTAAACCATAGTCAATATAGGTCTTGATAGGATATGGGTCAGGTTTAGTCAGACTCATTTCCGTACTCCACATCTTCATAGTTCTTCCATCATAATGAACACTTTTGGCATAATCTTCTACCTCTACAAGCTCTATCCCTGGAAATTGAGAATACAAAGCACCCATCAGACCAATCTTTCTTCGATCTTCTGTCCAGATGAAAAACTTAACATTACCCTCTATCGAAGCCAGCTCTAGTGAATACCAAGGACGAGTCTCACCAAGCCAAAACTGTTTGTATCTATTTCCATCGGAAGTGTTGTGGATTGAATGCAAAAATGACTCCATGGCCGCTGGAGATTTGAAGGTCTCCTTAGGAAGCTTGATCTCAATCACTGTATATTTTAAAGAAAGAAAGTTTTTTGATCTGATATAGTCAGTCCAAAGAGGAAAGAAAATATATCCAAGTAAAAAAGCTAGAACCGGAAAAGAAACCGTTATGAGAATACTCAAAACGTCTGGAAGAAGGACTTGGTTAAATTGAGCGTAGAGCTCCGGAAAATATTCTCCGAATTTGATCATATACCCCTATAGTATACCAGATGTTTTTTATACTGTAACGGCCTGTCCAACGGCACTGTACTTACCATCCTTATCTTTTTTAAAGTATTTTTGGTTTTGGAGGTTAACCATGATAGTATTTTCCTTGACGTATCTCTCTTTCATGACCTTGGCAATGATCTCTTCCTTTGTGAGTGACCCGTTCTTTTCAATAATTTTCTTGATCACATCCTTTACTACTCCAGACATGTACCCCCATTCAGCGAGAGCGTAGAGTCCACGTCCCACCAATACAAATCTAGGATCTTTGATAAGTTCATTGTGAGTGGTAGCCACGTGAGCCTTCTTTTTGAAGACTTGAGAAATCTGTTTAGCGACTTCACGAAAATGAATTGGCGAACCGTGCTTTCTGATCACAAGAAAAGCATAATCTCTCATACCTTTGGTCTTAACATTTGAAGAATGTGCCACGCCCCATTCTCCTATAGCATTTTTACCAACTTACTTAGATTGAGAGAGCCACCGACGAACGACTTCTTGCT
>CAYHLX010000006.1:0-54707 GCA_964357605.1 uncultured Candidatus Saccharibacteria bacterium | reverse complement strand
CCGTATCTTTAGCCTCTGTCTTATCATCTTGATAAATAAGTTCAACCTCCACACCCTGAGCTTCCAGATCAGCTTTGGCTAACTCCATACCTTTCTTGATACTCTCGCCATCGGATGAAGCGGCTCCAGTAAGAGAGAGAACCCCACCAATTTTTATAGGCTCTTTCTCCCCCTCTTTAACTTCTTTCTTATTAGCTAAACCAACGATTAATATAAGTACAACGACCGCCACGATTCCTAAGATAATTTTTTTCATGGCTCTATTCTACCCTTCTAGAGCGAGATTGCAACTACTATACTAAATATGTTAGACTCTGCGTACGATTTTGTACTGACGCCAAAAAGGCCTCGTTGGCTGAAAGAAGATAAGGAGGTGGCCGTCCTTCAGTGCAAACCGCTATAAACAGCTTGGAATTTATTTCCGAGCTGTTTTAGCGTCCTTTTACCTAGTGGAATGATAGAATTAATTTCAGTCTTTCCTGATTCTATCCTTTTAACTTCTACAACAATTTGATGTGAAGGTTTTAAGCTTACGAATAAATACTTATTTCTTTCGGTTTTTCTATGATCTATGTATATACGAGATGGATTATTTAATGTATTAGGGATACTTAAAAATATTTTTTGGTTAATTTCTGAATGACCTCTATTATTTCTAATTCTACCCTTTATTTTTGCAACAATAAATTCAGAAATGTGAACATTATTATCAGTGATGATAGATGAAATGTTTTGATTTAAAACAACAATCATTTCAGGTTCTTTAGAAAAGATGTGTGTTTTATTTCTTTCAACACGATCTAAAATATCCCTTATTTTTGATAGGCTACAGTATTTCATCCCCCAACCCTAACAAACCCGTGATGAAGAAATACCTAAGAAATAATAAAATTTCGATAAAATTCGCTGTTAGACAACGATTTTATATTGTCGGCAATAGTCAAGATAGACCTACTTCCCCTCCCATTCTACCAACTGCCCTTCTTTGATCGTTTGGATTAATACGGGAGTGCTTACCGCTGAATGGTTCGCATTGAACTTGAACTGCTCGTTTGGAGTTACGAATGTTTCCGATTCTAGAACTCTAGCCAAATCTGTTCCCTCTTTAACCTTGGGGATCGCTTGAGTTAGCACGTAGACCGCATCATAAGCCCGGTTAGCTGACTTGTCTGGCTTCATTCCATAAGCTGTCTCAAACTTGGTAATAAAAGGGGCTGGAGAGAAATTCCAGTTAATAAGAACTGCACCGTCAAACATCTTAGGATCAACTTCTTTCATCGCTAGAGCATCTTGAATACCAATATGAGTAATGATCTTTGGGAAATACTTTAATTGACTAGCCTGATTAACAAAAGTAACTGGATCCGGACCGATCATATCTAGAAAAACTAGATCAACCTTAGCTTGTTTTAGTTTCAAGATTTGAGTTTTAAAATCATTGTTACCAATCTGCTTGTAGGTCTCTGCTACTATTGGTTTCTTGCCCATTTCTACTTGCATCGTGTTGAGAGTATTTTGGATCTCTTCAGCAAAAGCACTTTCAAATCTCAAGATACCTAGTTGGGTGTATTCAGCTGTTTTGAAATAGTCACCAAAAGCTCTGATGATGTCAGAAAATTCAGTCATCATCACAAAAGAATGGCTGTTCGTGTCAAAAGCTCCTGGAATTCGAGGGTTGGAAGGAGAAATGACTACTACCTTGTTTGTGGCAGCCAGTGAGAATAAGGGTTGAGTGACGAAATCAAAGTTGCTACCAATGATGGCACTTACCTTATCTATCCCGGTTAATTTTTGAAATAGACCGGAAGAAACCTTTGGATCTGTTTGATCATCCTCAAAGACGACTTCAACATTTCTACCTTCTACACCTCCAGCTTCGTTAATTTCTTTTACCGCAAGATCAATGCCCTTTCTAGACATCTCACCAAAAGCGGCAGCGATACCAGTTTCCGAAATAATAGCTCCGATTTTAATCGGCGCCACGGTCGTCTCAACTTTCTCCTCACCAGCACCATAGAGACCGATTAGGATCAATATGATAACCAAAACAACAACAATTGATATAATCTTTTTCATGGCTCTATTCTACCCTTCTAGAGCGAGATTGCAAATGCTACAAAAAGATTGACTTCAAAAATATATTTGCTAATATTCTAGGTACAGCAAGTAAATCTCCGTACATGGGCTTCCGCAGGGTTGCTCGAAAATAATGTGCGGAGTTTTGCTTTTTATAGATACTCGTACTCACCCCTTACGATCTTTTTAAGTATCTCAAAATAGGTAGTATCTTTATGCTCATATTTACGAAATAAAGACCAAGCTATAATATCGACGGCCTGGAGACATTTTTCTTCCTGGGGTGTCTTTATCAAAATAATTATTTTAGTTTTTTCATACAAATAATTCTTCAAATTGACATTCAGCGATCGACTTGTTTCTCTTCGAGAAGTAATGACTTCTATTTCGCTGTTATTTTCTCGAACGATCTTATCGAGTAATTGGGTCACAAGAATATTATAAAGTTGGTGTTGACTAACTTTTTTATTTAGAAAGTGATATTTATCAATATAAATCATCAAAACTTCACAATCTTTTGTAATTATTTTGTTACAAAACTTAGTGCGAGTAGTGGTCTCTTCAAAAACAGCATGCAATATTCCTTTCATTTTGTATTTCTTTCTCAGATTCTTATGTGTTTCTTTTACCAATTTTTCTATTGACCTAGGTGAATCAGTACAAAGACAAGTAACAATAAAATACCGAGAGGTGCCTCTCTTTGAAAAGTTGAATCCTAAATCCCCACTTTCATCTATAAATACATACTTCACCAACTAACCCTAACAAACTCGTGATGAAGAAATACCTAAGAAATAATAAAGTTTTGATAAAATTCGTGGTTCTACAACAAATTTATAATTTAAGCAACGCTAGATTTACAACTTATACTCCCCAATCAATCCCTGCGGTCGATAAAGCATAAGCAAAATAAGGATGAGTCCATAAACCACCTGCCTCATCTGCGCGGCGATATCTGAAGGAAAACCCACGAAGCGCAGTATTTCTGGCAAGAGAATCAGACACACCGCCCCGAGAACTGCCCCTTTGTTATTTGAAAGTCCACCAAGAATAATAATAGCGAGAATAAAGATAGATTCAGTCAAAGTAAAAGTAGAAGGATCAATGAAAGTGATGTAACTGGCAAAAAGTGCTCCCGCCACCGACGCAAAGACCGCCCCGATCACAAAGATCGCCAGTTTGTACCATAGAGTATTGTAGCCAAAAATCTGGATCGCTTGCTCATCTTCCCGAATCGCCTTCAAAACTCTCCCAAAAGAAGATCTCGTAATATAGACGCAGAGACCATAAACGATAATTCCAAAAACAATAGAAAGAATCAAGAAGGAAAGATTACTAGAAAAAGTAAAACCAAAAAGCTCTGGTCTAGAAATTCCAGGAATACCGAGAGGACCTCGTGTAAGAGACTGCCAGTTCAGAAAGATGCTGTAGATAATAATATTAAAACCAAAAGAACCAAGAGCGTAATAGTCATCCTTAAATTTAGAAAGAACATAGCCAATAGCCAAAGACAGGATGGCCGTAATAATCATGGCAAAAAATACAGACGTGAAAAAATTCATTCCAACAGAAGTAAGTAAGATGGCCGTCACATAAGCTCCAATCCCATAGAAGGCGGCTTGAGTAATAGACAAGAGACCAGTGTAACCAACAATTAAGTTAAGGGAGAGGCCGAGAATCCCGTAGATACAGATAAGTATAGCGATGTGAATAAGATATTCCATATATTTTTATTTCTTCAAAATCCCCTGCGGTCTAAATAGTAAGAAAATAATTAGCACACCAAAAGCGATCGCATCTTTCCACTCTCCAGAAATTTTCCAGATGCCAAAGTTCTCCACAAAACCCAGAAAGAAAGCTCCCAACACTCCCCCATATATATTACCAATCCCTCCAATAATAGAAGCGATCACCCCTTTCAAAAGCAGAGAGAGACCCATGGTGGGTTCAATACCGGTATCAAAACCTACGAGAATTCCCGCGAGCCCTGCGATCGCCGAACCAATAAAGAAAACTTTACCGATAACTTTTTTAGTATTTATGCCTACAATCTTCGAAACCTCCTCATCATCGCCTACCGCTTTGATTGCTTTGCCAAAAATGCTGTATTTTAGAACCAAAGCCATGACGACCATGATCATCAAACCTGTAATGAGGATGATCAGTTGAACCTCGGTAATAATTCCTCCAAAAATATTAAAGACCTTCCCCGCTCCAGCACTCTGAGTTAATGTTTGAAACTGACTGGTAAAAAGAATGGCAATAATCGCTTGCAAAGCTGTAAAAGCTCCGAGAGATCCTACCAACAAAACCATACTAGAGGACTTTCTTTCTCGTAGCGGTGCATAGACTAGCCGATAAATAGCAAAGCCAATCACTCCTGCGACAATCGCTCCAACAATCACCGAAACATAGAGATTAAATCCTAAAGTTTTATAAAGATAGAAAACCGCATAACCTCCCGCCGCTGTGAGTGCCCCGTATCCGAGATCGAAAAACTTAGCGGTACCATAGATTAAATTAAAACCGAGGGCAACCATGGTGTAGATTGCTCCGGCGATAATGCTATTTACAATCAATTGAGGAATGATATCCATGTAAATAAGATGTGTTAAGTATACACTTTTTTTGATGAAAAAGTCAGCTTATCCCCACATCCTTGCCTTTTGCTATTATTGTGGTATATTGTCCCCTGGCTTTGTTCTTCTTAATTTCATAAAAGAGAGGTTATACAAAGCCGTCAACCAAAAAACCAACGACCGAACAAAAAAAATGAAACGGCAAAAATTACGGAAATCGGCAGGAATCCTTCTCCTCGAGAAACTGGCACAGCTCGGAGTTAAGTTTTTCTGCTTTACTGGCGCCAACGGCTCTGGCAAAGATCTGCAGGGGAATTTGGCAGAAATTCTAATGCTCTGGAACACCCCTATTCGCATTGCTCATGTGAGCACCAGCGCAGCCATCAAAAACCGCATGAGCGACGACGGTAATCTGGGTATTGCATTGAAAAAAGCTCAGCAGGACTGGGAAAAGGACGGTAGCATTTTGTTTCCTGATACCTTAGCTCTTCATGCCCTCGCCCTGGACGTGGCAGAATTACATGGCAAAAAACACCTCAATACCTTCATTCTGACTGGTGTGCCACGGGGCGACACTCAACCATGGCTCATGGCAGAAATTCCCAACTGCCAATTCGTGAACTTCAACATCGGCATGGGTAAAGCCATAAGTCGAGCGATGAAGCGAACCAAACAACGTCTATCCTTGGGTCTCAAGCCACGGGAGGATGATCACGGACCAAATGTGATTAAGCGCTGGAAAAACCATTACGAGGAAACTCTTCCATCGTTGATCGCCGCCGGCCAACACTTCAAAAAACCGGTGAAGAAAATCAATGGCGAACAGCCGATTCGTGCCGTACTCGCCGATAGCCTCCAGGTAATGGGGCTCAACCGGTCCCAGATCGAAAACTGTCTCACCGAATTTGAGATGCAAAAAATTCCTTTTTTGGCGGAAATCATGAAAGGGGTTGAGGACGAACCTGCACCGGTGCCGGATCATTGGCCCGTCCCAAAGAAAATCGAGGTCATCAAGGCTCGCATCGCAAAGACACATCCCAAGCCCATCGCGCAGGCGGCTCCGACACATGTGGAAGTCGTGGATAAAGTTGAATCCACCGCTCCCAGAAAGGTAATCACAAATCCCAAGTGGCAATGGTCGACCCCTTTTCGAAGGACGTTCATGGCCACAGCAACAGCTTGAAAGCCACCCTCTCTCTTTACACGAAGCAACGGCAGTCCCCTATGGCTGCCGTTCTTTCTTTTATCTAAATAAATCCCTAATTTGACTTTTCCCATATTTTTATGCTTTAATAGCAACTCAACAAACTTTATGGATATCCGAAACATCGCGATTATAGCCCACGTGGACCACGGAAAGACTACTCTCACCGACGCCATCATGACCCAATGCGGACATGGAGATGACGGAACTATGGATTCAAACGCTCTAGAACAAGAGCGTGGTATTACCATTTATGCCAAAAATACTTCCATAGAATACAAAGGAACCAAGATCAACATTGTGGACACTCCAGGACACGCCGACTTCGGTTCAGAGGTAGAGCGAGTCCTCCGCTCTATTGATACCGTGCTTCTTGTCGTCGATGCCCAGGAAGGTCCGATGCCTCAAACGAGATTTGTTCTCAAAAAATCTCTAGAGCTCGGTCTGAAACCAATCGTGATTATCAATAAAATAGATAAACCAGCCGCCAACCCCGAGCATTGTCACGAAATGGTCCTAGAACTTTTTATGGAACTCGGCGCCAACGATGCTCAACTAGATTTTCCGACCATCTATGCTATTGGACGTGAAGGTGTCGCCATGAGAAATGCAAAAGATGAGAAAAAGGACCTAACTCCCCTCCTAGATATGATTTTGGAACATGTTCCACCAGCTAACAAAGATCACAGCGCGACTGCTCCTCTCACCGTTCAAACTTTTAACCTGGGTTATGACAATTTTCTCGGACGTCTAGCGATTGGCAGAATTTACGATGGAACCATCAAAACTGGGCAGACGGTTTTTGAAAAGAAAATAGACGGCAGTGTGAGTTCAGGCAGAATCACCAAACTTTTCACTTTTGAAGGTAAGAAAAGAATTGAGATTACCGAAGCTAGTGCCGGAGACATCGTCACCATTGCCGGCTTCCCTCAAATCTATATCGGAGAAACCTTGACCGACAACGCCGAGACACCAGCCCTTCCAGCCATAAAAATAGATGAACCAACCATCTCGCTAAATTTTCTGGTAAATAGTTCGCCTTTTGCAGGAAAGGAAGGAAAATTCGTCACTGGACGACAAATACGTGAGAGATTAGAGAAAGAACTAGAAATCAACGTCGGTCTTAAAGTCGATTTCACTTCTAATGATTATTATCGCGTCTTTGGACGAGGCGAACTTCACATTGCTGTACTTTTGGAAAACATGAGACGAGAAGGCTATGAATTACAGGTCTCACAACCTCAAGTTATTATCAAAGATATTGATGGAGTAAAAAGCGAACCATTTGAAGAACTAACTATAGACATTCCCGAAGAATACACTGGAGCTATTATAGAAAAACTTGGTACTAGAAAAGCACAGATGATAGACATGAAAACAAAAGAGGGTCAGGCGAGAATGATTTTTGAAATACCAACTAGAGGTCTGTTGGGATATCGAGGAGTATTTGTGATTGATACCAAGGGTGAAGGAATTCTCGCTAGTCGCTTCATTGATTTCAAACCATACGCCGGAGAAATAGAGAAGCATTCAACCGGCTCCATGACTTCTATGATGACTGGCAAAGCTCTCGCTTTTGCCCTTTGGAATCTACAAGAAAGAGGAAGAATTTTCATTGAACCAACCACTGAGGTCTATGAAGGGATGGTGGTAGGAGATACTTCAAAAGGTGATGAGATGGAAGTCAACCCTTGTAAGGGCAAGGCCATGAGTAACATGCGATCATCCGGTAACGATGAGCACATCATGCTCACCCCAGCCTGGAAACTAGATATCGAAAAAGGACTGGAAACAATGCGAGAAGATGAGTACCTAGAAATCACTCCGCTCAATGTTCGCCTAAGAAAGAAGTTTTTGACTACCACCGATAGAGCCAGGGCCAGAAGAAAAGATTTGTAATCTTTTTATAGAAATAGCTATCGCCCCCAGCCGGTTCGCTAGAGATCTCATATAAGTCCCGCTAGAACAGTTAACTTTTAGTTTGATAATTACAAACTTTTGTTTTTCGTATTTTTCTCCGAATTTTTCCCAACCTCTTATTATTTCCTCTTGTCTAAAATCGCCTCTGACCTTCTTGATCTTTTCTATAATTTTTTCAGTGATTTTTTCTCCCAAAATTTCTTCCGTACCAATTTTTTCGATTGAATATATCTCCACCTCTTTGGTCGGCATTTCCTCTGGTAAATTTCCTTCACGAGCATATTGGTGCAGTTGTTTGCCTCCTACAGCTTTAGATGAATAAGCCGGATAATCCTGTTTAAACTTTCCGACATATTTAGAAAAATTGACTAAATTTTGGTCGTTTTTCCCCATACTCACTTCTTGCACTAATCCCAACACATCATATGTATCAGTGGTTACACCCAACAAAATTTCCACCTCATATTCCTTACCAAGTCCCAAATATTTCTCCTTTTCCTTACACTCCTCCCCTACCAGAATAATAAGAACCCCTTCCGCCATCGGGTCAAGTCTTCCCGCATAGGTCATGGGTATATTAGGAAGAATACCTTGCTCCCTTCGTACCCTTTCCAAACAGGCGAGTGGTGTCTCGCCAATCTCTTTATTTGCAATAATGACATTTTTCATGATTTTGATACAATAATGACATGAAACTTTCCACAGATCCATACAAAGGTGTTAGAGATTTTTATCCAGAAGACATGGCTAGACAAAATCAGATTTTTGAAATCTGGAAAAACGTCGCTCAAAAATATGGATATCAAGAATACAACGCCTCAATTCTAGAACCCGCAGACCTCTATCGTGCCAAGTCAGGTGAAGAAATAATCAACGAACAAACTTACACTTTCACAGACCGCGGAGATCGTGAAGTAACCCTCCGCCCAGAGATGACTCCAACGGTGGCTCGCATGGTCGCCGCTCGCAAACGTGAACTCGGTTTCCCCTTACGCTGGTTCTCTATACCCAACCTCTTCCGCTACGAACAACCGCAGAAAGGTCGTTTACGCGAACATTGGCAGTTAAATGTAGATATTTTTGGCGTTTCCAGCCTCCAAGCAGAAATAGAAATCATTCAGATGGCCTCTGATATTATGAGCTACTTTGTCTCCTCTCAAAATGACTACGAAATCCGACTCAATCATCGCAAGTTGATGAACTATATAACTCGAGATGTTTTTGAACTTTCAGATGAACTCGCTCACAAACTTTCCAAACTCATCGACAAAAAGAAAAAAGTCCCAGTCGACATCTTTGAAACAGGTGTCACAGAAATTCTAGGAGAAAAAACTGAACAATTCATCACTCTCTTAAATTCAGAAAACTTTGAAGAATTTACCAAAAACCTTCCTCAAACCAAAGAAGAACATGCGGGCTTGAAAGAAATCCGTGAAGTCATCGCTTCTCTAGAAAAACTCGGCATTACCAATGTCCGATTTGACCAAACTCTCATGCGTGGCTTTGACTATTACACCGGCATCGTCTTTGAGATTTTTGATAAAAACCCAGAGAACCGTCGATCGGTTTTTGGTGGTGGACGCTACGACGACCTCCTTTCCCTCTTTGGTGGAGACAAAGTTCCAGCGGTGGGCTTTGGCGCTGGAGATGTCGTGATCGCCGACTTGATGGAAACATATGGCAAAAAACTCACAAAATTCTCTTTCGCCGATATCTATATCTGCGTCTTGAACGAAAAAGCTTTGGGTTACGCTCAAGACGTAGCCCAAACTCTGCGAAACAAGAAACTGAGAGTCGCCATAGATTATTCTCTTCGTAAGATTGGCGATCAAATAAAAAATGCCGATAAAATTCAAATCCCCAACATTATCTGCATCGGTGATGAAGAGGTTGCAACTGGTAAATTAAAAATCAAAAATCTGGAAACTGGCGATGAGAAAGATTACATTTGACGTTGAAACTCGAAATCTCTTTCAGGACGTAGGGTCAAATGATCCAACGGCTCTTGATATTTCCGTAGTTTGTATCCACGACTCTTTGACCGACGAATATACTAGTTACTTACAAGAAGACTTCAAAAAACTCTGGCCTGTGATTGAACAGGCTGATATGCTCATCACCTTCAATGGAGATCATTTTGACATCCCCCTACTCAATAAATACTACCCTGGTGACCTGACAAAGATAAAAAGTCTAGATCTTCTAGCTGAAGTCAGAAATGTTCTAAACCGCCGCTTAAAACTAGATACTCTAGCCGAAGCAACTCTCAACAAAAAAAAGAGCGGGCATGGTCTAGAAGCCATCACTTGGTGGCAAAATGGAGAGATCGATAAAATAATTAAATACTGTCTAGAAGATGTAAAAATTACCAAAGAGCTCTATGACTTTGCCCTAAAAAACGAAAAGTTAAAGTATAAAGACTTCACAACAGGAAAAATTCTTGATATTAAACTTAACACGAAAGAATGGGAGAAAAAAACTGAAAGTGCCATGACCTTTACTATGCCGTTTTAAAGGATATAATTAGGTCAAATTAATATTATTAACTAAAAAGAACATGTTCAATATAATTTACGTCGTCATCTTCATTGCAGTGATCAGTATCCGTCAGATCAACCAGTACCAGAGAGGTGTAAGATTCACTCTCGGTAAATTTACTGGAGTCATGGAACCTGGTTGGAGACTAGTCATTCCCGTGATTCAATCATACCAAAAAGTAGATATCCGAACCAAAGCGGTAGATGTGCCTGATCAAAATGCGATTACCAGAGACAATGTTTCGGTCAGAGTTAACGCCGTTATCTATTACAAAGTAGCCGATGCTTCAAAAGCGATTATCGAAGTTGAAGATTTCAAATATGCCATTTCACAATACGCTCAAACAACCATGAGAAACATTGTCGGTGAAGTCACTCTAGACGAACTCCTTTCAAGTCGAGATAAAATTGCGGATAGAATTAGAGAGATTGTGGACATCGAAACAGACAACTGGGGTCTCAAAGTTCAAAAAGTAGAGCTCAAAGATGTCAGTCTACCTCCAGACTTAGAGAGAACAATTGGAAAACAAGCCGAAGCTGAAAGAGAGAAGAGATCGGTCATCATTACTTCAGAGGGAGAATTAGCCGCTTCCGAAAATATGGCCAAAGCCGCACAGATGCTCGCTAGCTCCCCCGGAGCCCTCCACTTGAGGACCTTGCAGTCTATGAATGATGTCTCTTCAGACGCTTCAAACACGATTGTCTACATGATTCCCGTAGAAGCTTTAAAAGCCTTAGAAGGATTTGCTAAAAAATAATTATTACACATGGAACAAAAACAAGCTGCTCTTTTAAACATTCCTACCGCCATCGTCATCGCCGGTGCCATTGTCGCCGGAGCTATTATCTGGACCAAAAGCCCTAGTAACAAAAATGTGGCAATTACCCCACCAGGGCTGGAGCAACAGATCAAAGCGGTGAGTAATGAGGATCATATTTTTGGTAATCCTAATGCTAAAATCAAAATCATTGAATATTCTGATACAGCCTGCCCTTTCTGCAAATCCTTCCACACCACCATGAGAAAGATTATGGATATCTACGGAAAGACTGGGGAAGTCGCCTGGGTCTACCGCCATTTCCCTATTTACCAACCTGATGCCAATGGACGTATTCTTCATCCTAATGCTGGCAAAGAGGCTGAAGCTCTAGAATGTGCCGGCTCTCTGGGTGGTAATGACAAATTCTGGGCTTACACTAACCGTCTCTATGATATTACCCCTTCCGTTACCGGAGATACACCAGAGGGTCTTGATCAGAAAGAACTACCAAAAATTGCGAAACTTGTCGGTTTAAACGTTGATGATTTCAACAGTTGCCTCTCTAGTGGAAAATTTAAGGAAAAAGTAGATTCTCAATTACTTGAAGGGATGAATGCTGGTATCCAAGGTACCCCATCTAGTATCCTAGTCACTCCATCTGGAAAATATATTCCTCTTGAAGGCGCTCAGCCTTTCGAAAGAGTAAAGCAGGTGGTGGATGCGCTGTTACTAGAGGAAAAATAGTTAGATCCCCCTCATTCCACACCACTCACATTTTGGGTCATCGCATTTAGCTTGCGCGATTTCCCCACTCCAGACGCTATCAATGAGTGACTGAATTTCCTTTTTGACCTTCTCCACATCACTAGACTCTATCGGTAAAGTAATCGTCGGACACCTGTCCTTATCATCAGGAGAAACAAAAACTAGAGAAGGAATGATCTTCCTTTGCCTCCAACGTGGATCATTACCTACTAGCATCTTGTAGAAAACTAATTGACGAAAATAGTTGCCATCGGAACTCTTGGTATCCCCTTTGATCGCATTTACAGACATGGCTTGCCGAGTCTTGTAATCAAAGACGTAGACATCTTTACCGGTATCTACGATAGCATCCAGCTTGCCATGGAGAGGAATACTTACTGGTTTACCATCAAATTTAGTCTCGACCCAAGTTTCCGTAAAAATTGAGGCCCCCTCACCTTGAGTAAAATGGGATTCTAGAGCCTTAGCTACCGAAGGAATATCATCAATTAACTCCTTTTTGGCTGATTCTTTTTCGTCAACTGAGAGCAAGGAATTGCCGAAATATTCAGTAACTTTTTCCAAAAGCAGGGCTTCTATATTTTTAGCTTTTTTGTTTTCAGCTTTCCAAATGTGGTCAAAAGCAAAATGCATCGCACTACCCTTTTCGGCAGGCACCGAAGGCGCTTGGGGAATTTTTAAAATACTTTGATAAAGAAAAGTGTTGGGACATTCCATAAAATGATTCAAAGCGGTCACCGACAACCCCTTCTCAGTTAGAACTGTTTTAGCTAAATCGACCAAAGGTGAACCTTTCTTTTCTTTTTTGTGAGAGACACTAGCCAAATAAAGCTCGTTTACTCCTACTCTAGGCAAAGTAGTATTGGAAATATTCTTGTCACCAAGTTCTTCTATGAAACGCAAGGGAGATAACATTTTACCATCAGACTCTTCTAGAGAAGTGAGCACGGTCACGTGCTTTCTAGCTCTAGTTAGAGCCACATAAAAGAGCCTTCGGGTATCACGGATATCATGATCCGCCGTCCTTTTCTTTGGTAAAATAAAGGAGGCTCCTCTCGGTTTTCCAATCCAAGCTTCTTCGGTCGCGTATGGAATAAAAACATAATCAAACTCTAGCCCCTTGCTTCCATGGGCCGTCATCGCTTGGATCGGCACATCTGGAGCCCCGACAGAAACCTTAACAGTCTTGGATTCGGCGGAGGTCCGATAGGCCAGCAAGCTTTCAATTAGTTTTAGTGGATCATGAATCTCACCTTCCCTAGAGAGAGATTCCGCAAGAGACACAATACCTCTCCAAACATGAACATATGATGGATCCTTTGAAACCAAGGAAATAAATCCTGACTCTTGGGCAGCGTGGATGAGAAAACCCACAGCCCCGTCAGTAAGTAACTCTTTTTTGATTTTTTCTAAAGCCGGTAGATTAATCTCTCGACCACTTTTTAAATTCCTAATCATTTCTAATTCTTTTTCAAAAGAAAGACCCCACATTCCAGCCACAATCGTTTTGGCCAAGGCATCCGTACGAGACGAATCAAAAAGATATTCTAACAAGTCAAAGAAAACTCTCCCTACCGGATGACTGAAGATATCAACACTTCTTTCGGAAGATACCGGAATTTCGTTTGATTCTAGCAGACGAATAATTCTGTCTAGATCACGATTCCTTCGTACGATAATCGCAATGGTAGCGTCTGGATTTTTTTGAGTGATATTTTTTAACTCTTTCACTAAGTAAGATTCTATCGCAGTGGTATTTTCCCCCGTCACGATATCAATCGGTTGTGGTTTATCATCACTACCTGAGGTTAATCTAAGGCGCAAATCTTCATGTTCACCATCTTCATAATTTTTCTCGATCATCTGAAAACTAGCATCCAAAATTCCCTGATGAGAACGGTAATTAGTATCTAGGTGAATAACCTGCATCGTTGGCCACTTTTTCTGTAACAACATAAAGTTTTCTACCGAAGCCCCTTGAAAACGATAGATAGCTTGTTTCTCATCTCCCACAATAAAAATATTGGGGGTCTCAAAAAATTCAGCGATAAGCCCCACGATAAAATTCTGAGCATCGTTGGTATCCTGATGTTCATCTACATGAATGTAGAGGTATTTTTCTTGAAGGAGTCTCAGGAGTAATTCATCACGTTTCAGGGCCAATAGGAGTTCGATGATCAGATCGTTGAAATCCATCTTCTTGGCCTCGCGTTTCTTTGATTCGTATTGTTCATAAACCTCCGCAAAAAGCTTGGTGCGCCCACATTTTTCTATGAGCTCCTTGGCTTCGGCTTTCAATTGTCCTTTGGTCGCTCCTCTCGTGGAGAGAGATTCTTCATCATTTTTTATTCTCTCTATTTCAACCCGAGCATGTTCACGCACCATCTCTGGAGTTAGAGCTTCTCTTTTGGCATCATCGATGGTTTTGATAATACTTAGAACATAAGCATCTGGTTTTCCGGCTGGTCTCACGTCTCTAAACTTAGGATTGGAAATAATAGATCTCACCAATGACTCTTGATCTATGTCACTCATCTGTTTCAGGTCTCCGATGTGCAAAAAATGATCTGGGTATTCGGCTATAACTGATGAAGCAAAGCCATGAAAAGTGTGGATGCGTACATCATGGGCTCTATCGCCAATAATATTCTGAAGTTTGTTCCTCATGGCTTTGACTCCAGCATCTGTGTAGGTAATAGCTAGTATACCGTGGGCTGGAGTGTCAGTTTTTTTGAGAATATTGGCAATACGTAGAGTAAGGATCGTGGTCTTGCCTGTTCCAGGACCAGCGATGACCATGACAGGGCCTTCGATGGTATCTACAGCCTGTTTCTGAGGTTTATTGAGCTTCTGATAGAGAGTATTGAAAGTATTTTCGAACATGAGGAAATTATACCTCTTTTATATAAAAAATACCGCCCGAGCTTCACGAGGAAGCCCGGGGGTTGGTGGGGTCAGCATACTCCAGTTCCTTTGGCACAAGCTACCATTTCAGTCTTGGTTTTGTGGCACTGAAAGTAACACCTACCACAATAGAGTTTGCCATCGCCGCCAACAAAGGGTTGTGGATGTTCACACTCAAGTGGACAGTGTGCGTGAGTGCAGTTATGGGCTTCACACCATTCTGCGTAGGTAGTAATAGTCTTCGTTGTTTCATTCATAATCCAATAAAACAATACTCTAAGAAAAAATTAAAATCAACCTATCTTGTATAAAAAAATTTCCCCCGCTTGGTCGAGCCGAGCGGGGTACTTTTGTGTAGTCTTCATAATCCCGCTTGCGGACAGGATATGATGTAATTGTTTACTTCACCAGCTTGCGCCGGAGAAGTCCAAGGCCGGTGAACCCAGCTGCGAGCATGCCGAGCGAGGATCCAGTGTCTGGGACCGAGGTGCCGCCTTGGCCAACTTGGATGGTGACACCAACTGAGGCAACCCGTGTATCGGTTGAGAGAGTTCCCTGAGTCGCAAAGAGTTCGTATTCATACGTCCCATCAACCAGCGGATTAACTCCGAGGTGAAACTGGTTAATGGAATTCTGCATTTCGCTGTGGATAGCTGCGAGAGCATACGTCCCGACCGTTCCGCCACCGTTTGCCGTGCTATCGTTTCCATACCAACTGTCAGTGACAGCGGCAAGAGGCAGATACGTAAACAGATTGTTACCACTGGCATCGGTATCAAAGCCGAACCAGAACGTGAGCCCCGAGGCAAGCAGAGTGGAAGCACCAGTATCAACCGAGAACTCCGCGTTGCCAAACCCGCGATTCAAGGCAGCGAAGCCGGTCGGAACGGCGTAGTCGCCGTTCACATTTGACGTGTCGCCAGTAGTGCGGTTCTTGCCACGAAGGCCGAGAGTAACACCGCCGCCACTTTCCACCGTCCAACCAGTGTCAGGATTACCGGAGCCAAAGATGGCCGTGTCATTGACATTGTAGGTCACCGCCAGCGCCGAGCTCAAGGGAATCACAACCGAAGTAATGGCCAATGCAACAAGTAGTTTCATTTTCATAACAGTAACAGGAATAACCGTCGTTTTTGTTTGTTTGGTTGATGGACCTCCGCAAATATGGCGTAAACAATACGTCGAAGTGCAAAAAGTCCACTCGGAAATATAGCACAATACCGTATTTCTGTCTAGTAGTTCTTCAGTCGATTGATTTTCTCGTGCTGTCTGATCTTCTCATGAGCCTTAGCCTCAATCTGTCTGATACGTTCGCGAGTCACGCCAAACTCCTTACCCACTTCTTCCAAAGTATGAGTAATACCGTCCGTCAAACCATGCCTCATTTCTAGAATCTTTTTTTCCTTTTCAGAAAGATCTCCGAGGATTTCATTCACCTGATCACGCAAAATTCTCCTAGAAGATTCTTGATCGGGGGAAAGAATCTTGTCATCAGAAAGAAAATCACCCAAAGTAGACTTACCATCATCACTATCATCTCCCACCGGACTTTCTAGAGAAACTACATCCTGATCAATCTTTTCAATATTATAAATTTTTTCCACATCCAGACCCATTTCCGTTGCAATCTCTTCGGGCAAAGGATCTCGGCCAAGATCTTGAGTCAAACGACGCACAACTTGCTTGTATTTAGCAATTGTTTCCACCATGTGTACCGGCACACGAATCGTCCTAGACTGATCAGCGAGAGCACGAGTGATCGCTTGGCGAATCCACCAAGTGGCGTAGGTGGAAAACTTGTAACCTTTGGTCCAATCAAACTTATCAACTGCCTTAAAAAGACCCAAGTTTCCTTCTTGAATAAGATCCAGAAGAGTGAGGTCGGGAGAACGACCCACGTATTTTTTAGCAATAGAAACCACGAGACGAAGGTTAGCTCGAGCGAGCAGGTTTTTCGCCTCTAGATCCCCCGCTTGAATTCTCTTGGCCAATTCTTTCTCGTTACTAGCCGAAATCAAAGGATACTGTCCGATCTCCTTCAAATACATTTGAATGGAATCATAAGAAGAATCACTCCTTGCGCCATATGAATATTTCTTGGGAGGAGCCACTTCTGGTTCCATTTCCAAAAGACCACCCCCTTCCAAGACATCAATACCGGCCGTGCCAAATTTTACATAAAGCTCATCAAGAAAAGAAATATCCTGCTCTATGGTCGGAAATTCTTTCAAAATTTCATCATAAGTCACGAAACCGCGCTCTTTACCCTTCGCAATGAGCTTTTGAGCTTTGAATTCAAAATCTTTAGCTTTATTGTTGATATTTGAATTCTTTGGACTTTTCTTTTTTAGCGGTTTTTTGGCTTTAATTTTAAGATGTTTCTTAGCTTTTGGCTTCTTATTTAATTTCTTCTTCGTTGTTTTTTTGGCTTTCTTCATATTAATTAAATTTTTTCTTTGATAATTGAGAAATACGGATACTTAAAACTTGACATTTTTTTATCAGATCTTCAGCTCCTTTATCGTCTTTATTTTTTTCAGAAAAAGCGAGCTTGGCCATAGTCTCAGCAAATTCCTGACGAATCACATCTTCTTCAAAATTTAAAAGTAATTCGTCTAAGTCCTTTTTTAGATGAGCATTATCATCCTTTTTTGACCCATAAACTATCTCCGCTTCAAGGAGCAATTCATCGGTAAATGGTTTCATTTGAACCACGAGATGATCGTACTTATCTTGACCTACAATGTTATGCAAACTATCATAGACACCCGTGACATCAAAACCTGATATTTTATTTCTTTCTAAATACAAAAGAAGACCGAAAAGCTTACGAGAAATACTATCTAATCTAGTAGTTGTCGCTTGAACATTGTGGACTGCTTCAACTTCTTTGATCTGACTTTTTTGTAAAGCCTCAACTTTTTTGAGATCAGTGACAATAGACTCCTCAGGAAGCCCAGTTTTCTCTTTAATCAACCTCACATAGTGTGCTTTTTCCATAGCTCCAGTAATAGGAGCAATAAATGGAAAAACGTTGTCCCTTAATGCCAATGGCAATTTTCGTGGGTCAAGCTTTTGCGAAAGCACATCATCAAGAACAGATTCTACCACAGGCTTAGAATTACGCAAGGTATCACGCCACAATTCTGGGTTTTCTTTTACCAGATCTGCTGGATCCTTACCTCCCAAAACTTTGGCAATCTTTACATCCATCCCTAGACCCAGAGCAATCGCCGCCGATCTCAACGCGGCTTTCCTTCCGGCCGGATCAGAATCAAAAGCCAGAATGAGATTATTAGAAAGTCTTTTTACAATTCCAAGATTATTGACCACATTATCTCTAGACATCAAAGTATCAGAGAGAGCTGTACCCGAAACCGCCACAGTATTTCTAATACCCGCTTGATGTGAAAGCACCAGGTCCATTTGTCCTTCAACCAAAATTGAATAATTTTTCGTCCGTATGTCTGATTTAGCCTTATCTATACCATAAAGCACCGTGGATTTATTAAAAAGCATGGTATCGGGACTGTTTAAATATTTAGCGGATTTCTCATCATCAACCAAAATTCTTCCGGAAAAAGCAATCACTCTTCCACCAGAATCAGAGATAGGAAACATAATTCTTCCCCTAAAACGATCGTAAGGGGCTTTCTGCCCATCTGCCCCTTCTGGCCTTTTGGCAAGACCCGCTTTTTCTATATCTATATCCAAATACTTTTTTGATTTTAGATGATTGTAGAGCAATCTCCATTCATTGGGAACAAAACCTAGACGAAAGTTTTTTATTGTTTCTGCATTGATACCTCTATTCTTTATATACTCTTGTGCTTCTTTTGAATTCTTTAATCCGCTTTCAAAGAAAATTGTAGATTCTTCCATGATGGCTAACAATTTTTCTTTTTCTGTTTTGTGAAGGGCAGAATTTTTATCAAATTCAAGCTTGATTCCTGCCCTCTCGGCCAATAATTTCAAAGCCCCCATGAAATCTAAACCTTCGAACTGTTCAACGAAGGTAAAAATATCTCCTTTCGCATTGCAACCAAAGCAATAGAAACTATTTCTCTCGGGTGAGACAAAGAAAGAGGCAGTCTTTTCGTTATGAAAGGGACACCGGCCCTTGAGATTTTTCCCCGCTTTTTCAAGTTTGATGTACGAACTAACGACCTCCTCTATTCCAAGTCTTTCCTTGATTTTATCCACACTAGAAGACCCGTGAGATGACATAGTGGATACATTATACGCAATTGGATAGTAAAGTCACGAAAGTAAGTAAAAGCGCCGCCTCAGGATCGGGGATCCTGGGCGGCGCGGGTTTTAAGTGCTATCAACACGTTTTTTACTTTTGTCCCGTATTGGGGCGTACTTGTTTTACGCCAACCTCCTGGACCACCGTTCCAGATACGTGCCTTATCTTCATCTGTTGGCACTCTCCCCAGTCTCTTTGGTGTCGCATACATTTCAATATACTTTTGACACACCCAGACCGATAGGGAGCGGTTACCCAGCATGTCTTGCGGACTGTGCTTGGTACCATATCTGCTGTTCACATCGTCGAGACATGGCTTACGGATTTGAAGTACTCCGTAGGCCTTATCTGCGAGATGCTTGTCACCTACTGCGTGGTCATTACCACGCGATTCCACCTGGATCAGAGCTTGAGTGAGCCTGTCAGGTAGTGCAGCTTCCTTAGCGTAAGCTACAGTGGTGAACATTGTTATTGCAACGAGCAAACGTACTATTTGTTTTTTCATGGTTTTCCTGATTGTTAGTCAGGAGAGGAACCGTACGTTGTCTTGCAATACTACCATGTCTCTACCCTTTTGTCAATAGGACGTTAGGCAGGTAAAAAGAAAACTGCTCGCAGAGATTGGCGAGCAGTCTTGTGAAACCGAAGCGAAGGATCAATTTATTTCCCATTCAAAGCTTTGCGCTCGACGAGAAGATCGGCTAATCTGGCAATGGCAGGCGAGGAAATTGAGTAATCCCAGTCTTGGCCATCTGTTGATATCTGGCCGGACTCATGAAAGAAGACGTCAACGGCGGCTTCCAGATTGTTCAAGAATTTCCAATAAATGGTGCCTACCCCAGAGTGCATGCTATCATCACCCACCTGGATGTGCCAACTTATACTTGAACATGTCCGAAGAAGACCTCGTTCTTCCATTTCCTTTTCCAGTAATTCAGCCGCCGGATAGAGTGGTTGCGCGAGGGCCATGAAAGCATTGGCGGACGCTTCTTGACCGTTGAATGGTCGTAACAGAATTTCGGAATATTTCATTTTTAATTACGGTTGAGGGTTACAGTGTCGTTTGGTTTTCGTAAACAGCCAACAGAAACCATACCATAGTTATGTAAAAAAGTAAACCGCCCAATTGCTCGGGCGGCTACGATGATGATTTTTTGGTGAGCCAGAGCGACAACATAGCAGCGCTTGAGAGAGCAACCGCTACCCCCGTCCACTGAGATGGACTCAGAACCTCTCCAGTAAAATAGCAGGCTCCAATGATCGTAAAGGGTGTTGTAACTTGCAAAAGAATAGAGGTGACACCGGTACTGATCTTACCTACAGCACTGAACGGAATTATTGTTCCGTACATGTAAACTATCCCATTTAAAATTCCGAGTGCTAAGAGTAACCACAGTTCCCTCATACCGGTGTACTTGGGAAGGTCGATTGGCAACTGCGTAGACAGAATGATAATGGGTGTAATAATAAAAAGTGAAGCGGAAAGCCAGAAGCATTTTTCGGAAATGGTAGTCTCCTTTGATGCCCTCCCCCACAATTCAAATCCTATTCCACCCGCGACTGCACAAGATAGCGCCCAGGCCATTCCTTTTGTATTGATTGGTTGTTCCCAAGGATCAAGAGCAAGAACAATGCCGTAAACTAGCAAACCAAAGCTTGCAAGCACTACCCACGACACCCTTTTGCCTTCAATCCAGAGAATTGCGATATTCACGATCGGAAGAAGAGCGATGATCACCATCACAGGATTTATATCCCATACTTGGATTGCACGATAGAAACCAATGCTGGAAAATCCGATGATTGGTCCTGCAAGCTTTACCTTCCAGTCTGTCTTCCAGACCTTGTTCCGTGCCAAGAAAAAAGAGAATGCGACCCCAAAGAAACTGCGTACGAGTAGAAGTTCTTCAGCTGAAAATTGTCCTCGCAAAATCTTTACGATTGGAACGGTCAAGGGACCAGTGAGCCACACAGTGACTATCGCCAAAAGCCCAATCTTCACAGATCGGGCGGTACTTGAACTTAAGTTCATGTAAGACCTTTCTGTTGATTGTTAAGTTTAGAGGCTTTGTCGACATGACAAATCCACTCTTGACGCTACTATATAAATGAGGGTTTGTAAAGGAGGGGCTTAAGGTTTATATGCCTCTTTTTTTCCATCTTTAATAAGATAGCTTGAGTATCCAACAAGCGTCATATCCCCTTTTTGATCAAATCGATAGGAACCAACTGTGCCTTTATATTCTGGCATGTTGTATAAGTAATCTTTAACTTTGACTGGATCAGTACCAACCTCTTTTATCGCACTTAGTAATATGAATGTTCTATCGTATGCGGCTCCGAATTCATATTCATTTCCTGGAGATGATCCGAATCGATTTTTATATTCTTCTAAAAGGTTTTTATTTTCACTGGTCAGACCAATACCATCAGAAAAGATTACTCCTTCTGCATTTTTACCAGCTATTTTTATGGTCTCTTCATTACCCATAAAGAAATTGAAATATGCCGGAGATTTTATCCCTAAATCTCTAGTCTGATTTAGTATAAGTCCTGCCACAGCCGGAGATGTTCCTGGATTAAAGTAAATAGCATCTGGGTTAGTACTTTTTACTTTTGTAAGAATTGTACGGAAGTCTTTTGTATTAGCCGCATAAGTTTCATCTGACACAATAGTCACTCCCTTAGCTACTAACAAATCACTTAGAGCCTTTCTAAGACCTTGTGAATACTCTGCATTTTCAGAGATAATAGCAATTTTTTTATATTTTGAAGCTAGAACTTCCGCATCAAGCTTTGCAGCGTCAATATCTGATGGAGAATTCCTAAAGATAAAATCACCAGCATCTGAAATAGCAGGGGCACTAGAAAATGAGGCGAACAAAATCACACCTGAAGTTTCAGCCAGAGGAGCTGCCCCAAGAGTCTCTCCACTACAAATACCGCCAAATATAAATTTAACCTTATCAACATTTATTAGTTTTTGAGCCGCAGTAGCTGCTTCCTTACCAGCACATTTTCCATCTTCGTAGATAATATCAATCTGACGATCAGCAAAATATTCTTCTTTTTTTATTTTTTCCAATGCTAATGTAATTGCATTCTTTTCAGTTTCTCCATAAATAGCGGCGTCGCCCGTAAGAGGCCCGATGAATCCAATTCTTATTGGTTCATTATCTGTAATTACCCCGGAATCCTTGCTCACTCCTATAATTACCGCGATGATGACTATTACTATAACGATCCAGATTGTTTTTTTCATTTTGTTCTTTGATTAAGGATTATAAGGTTCTGTCTTTCCATTTTTTACAATCTGAAGGCTATGGCCCCCTATTCGATCTCCATCACTTCCAATAGTAACTGATCCAGAAGCTCCTTCCCA
This sequence comes from uncultured Candidatus Saccharibacteria bacterium, assembly GCA_964357605.1. Taxonomy (GTDB): domain Bacteria; phylum Patescibacteriota; class Minisyncoccia; order Phycocordibacterales; family PALSA-1337; genus CAIOGI01. The sequence goes on along the minus strand of CAYHLX010000006.1, from coordinate 32,330 downwards.
ATTTTTGACATTTTTTAACCATTGAGCAATTTTTACCCCATCATAGCCCACGTCTGAAATTGCTTCCTTAATAAGATAGATCGCGTCATATTCTGTTTGTCCATATGACTGATAAGGCATATCTACACCATACTTTAATTTGTAATCAGCCAGAACCTTCGCAAATTTTGTGTTACTTGGATCAACCTTAAATACCGCTCCAACTGTTCCTTCAAGGATTTTTGAATGATCAGTAATCAGCTGTGGTGAATCTATCGTCACGTCGTTTACAAAAATTTTAACTTTCCAATTAAGCGCGGTTATTTGCTTCAAGATACGATCTGATACTGGAGTTGTCTGTGTATTAATAAACAACATGTCAGGCTTCTGTGATTGTAACTTGGTCAGAGTTGTTCTGAAATCAGATGTTTCTGTAGGAAATTCTTCTTTAACTATTGTCCCTCCACCTTTTTCAAAAACGCTACTAAAAGCTTTCGTTATGCCTACCGCATAATCAGTCTGTTCTTGAATAAAGGCAATTTTCTTAAAACCTGATTTTAAAGCAGCTTCTGCCAATACCGAACCCTGTGACGCGTCACTTGGATAATCACGAGAGAAAAATTGACCTTTATTTGTTAGATCAGGACTACTTGCTCCTGGAGAAAATAATGCAACTTTACCAGTTTCAACTACCGGCACTGCGGCTAATGTTTCACTACTGCAAATACCTCCAATAATAACTTGTACTTTATCGACATTAACTAATTTTGAAGCTGATGAAGCACCATCTTTTCCATTACATTTAGAATCCTCAATAATAAGTTCTAAATTTCTTCCATCTATCCCTCCAGAAGTATTTATCTCTTCTACTGCTATCTTATAGACGTTAATAGCAGGTTCACCATATATCGCAGCATCCCCAGTGAGAGGAGCCATTACCCCAATCTTAATCGGCTCCTTACTTATTACCCCTTCGTCAACCTTGGGGGTCCTTGAAAACCCTATGATAATCGCGATGATGATCAGTGCTACCACTACCCACGATATTGTTTTGCCTGTTGTTGTCATAAAAATTTAAGATTAATGATAAGTAATTTTCTAAAGGAAATAATACCACAGATGAATAAATATGGAAAATATCTTTACATAACTAATAAATTGTCTCCTAACTACAGATTTTATCAAAATTTTATTATTTCTTAGGTATTTCTTCATCACCACTATGCTACAGTCGTCTTTGTTGATGATTATTTTGCCCTGTGGGGGTGCTATGCGGTATAGACCCTCTCCTCATCAAAGAGGGCATGAGGGTTCGACTCCCTCCACCCCCACAAGGTAAAGTAATTATCTACTTGACTTTAAAACAAAAAAGAGTATATTTAACTTATTGATGAGGGGAGGGATCTGTACCACATGGTATGTCTTTTCAAAAAGTCCGCTTAACCGCGGATTTTTTGTTTTCCCCACGCTACTCACACTTTATGAAGTTTTAGACTTCCCCTTTTCTTTTTCAAGAGTGATATAATTCCCTTACAAAAGACATGAATCCAACCTCACCCTACTTCAAGACCAAAGACCTTCGTATTCCCCCACAAAGCCTGGAGGCAGAGAAGGCTCTTTTGGGTTCCATCATGATCCGTCCAGAAGTCATGCACGAGGTTACAGACATTATTCAGGAAAGATCATTTTATTCTGATCGACATCGCCTGATCTGGTCAGTCATGATTGAGCTACACACCAAAGGCACGCCCATAGACCTCCTTTCTCTCTCTGCTCGACTCAAGGAAAAAGACTTGTTGGAACAATGTGGAGGAATGAGCTATCTCACCGAGCTTGTTCAAGGAGTGCCCTCCTCAACCAATGCCAAATATTACGGAGAAATAGTTCAAAAAAAGCACATTATGCGCGATCTCATCAGTGCCTCAGAGTTTGTCGGAGAACTCGGATTTGACGAAGCTGGTGATCTAGACGAATTGCTTGATCGAGCCGAGAAAAAAATCTTTGAGGTTACTAACTTTACCGGTACCCACAAATTCGTCGCCTTAAAAGATACTCTGGTAGAAGCTTGGGATCGTATAGACCATTTGCATAGAACAAAGGATGAACTCCGAGGAGTACCGACCGGATTTCAAGGACTTGATAACAAACTCGCCGGATTTCAAAAATCAGACTTGATCATTCTCGCCGCCCGACCTTCCATGGGAAAGACTTCCCTCGCCCTAGATATTGCCAGGAAGGCCGCCATAGATCACAAAGTACCCGTGGGTATCTTCTCTCTAGAAATGAGCTCCCAACAGTTGGTAGACCGTATGCTTTCAGCCGAATCACAAGTTGAGGCTTGGAAACTACGTACTGGACACAATCTCTCCATCGAGCACGATTTCAAAGCCATCCGTGACGCCATGGACAGACTTTCCAATGCTCCAATCTACATAGACGACCAACCGGCTAATAATATTCTCAAGATGCGTGCAGTAGCGAGAAGATTGAAAAGTGAGAAAGGTCTCGGTCTCATTGTCGTTGATTACCTCCAGCTCATGGTTCCCACCCAGGCTCGCCACGCCGACAACATGGTTCAACAAGTCACAGAGATTTCCCGATCGTTGAAACAGCTCGCTCGCGAACTTGAGGTTCCGGTACTCGCCCTTTCCCAGCTTTCTCGTGCTGTGGAACAACGTGGTGGTCAACCTCGTCTCTCTGACCTCCGCGACTCTGGATCTATTGAACAAGATGCGGATGTGGTTATGTTCATTCACCGTGAAGATAAGTACGACAAAGATTCAGCTAAACCAAACATCGCCAAAATTCTCATAGAAAAACATCGAAATGGTCCAACTGGTATGGTGGAACTCTACTTTGACGAAAAGAAAACAACTTTCATTAGTGTAGAAAAGAGTGACTTCGGAGATTTTGACGCCAATGGATCCACTTTCTAAACTTAAAGAATATTTTGGAGAATTCCCAGGAATCGGGCCGAGACAGGCCAAACGTTTTGTCTATTACCTCCTCACTCGAAATTCGGCTCATCTAGAAGAAATTTCGAGACTCATTTTGGAAATAAAAAAGAGTGTGCGAATCTGTTCCTTATGTTTGAGATTTTACCCAGATGGTAAAAGTAATACTTGCCCAATCTGTAGCGACAAAAATAGAGATGTGAATCAACTCATGGTAGTTTCCAGAGACGTAGACTTTGAAGCTGTGGAGAAAAGTAAAGTCTATAATGGCTTTTACTTGATTCTTGGCGGAACGATACCAATCCTAGATAAAGAACCAGAAAAAAGGGTGCGATTGAAAGAATTGAATACTAGAATCTCTAAGGGACAATTTAAAGAAATTATTCTTTCCTTGAATGCCAATGCCGAGGGAGAACATACAGCCGATTTTCTGAGAGATTATATAAAAGAGAATTTTAAAGATCGCGAGATCAAAATATCTGTTCTTGGTCGCGGACTTTCCACAGGCACAGAGTTGGAGTATGCCGATGGAGAGACGATCAAGAGTGCGCTCAAGAATAGGAGCTAAAACCAATGAAATCAGAAAAATACTCAAAATACTACAAGGCTGTCCATTATTTGGAAAGTCTCAACAATATCGCTGGATCATATCAGAAAGCCAACCTTACGGCCCACCCTCACCCAGAAATGTACCTGGAGAGAATGCAGGATTTTTTAGACAGAATTGGTAATCCAGAAAAAAGTTTTAAATATATTCATATCACTGGAACTTCCGGAAAAGGTAGCGTTTCTTCTCTTATTCATTCTGCGCTTGTGAAAAACAAGAAGAAAGCTGGCCTATTCACCTCCCCTTTTGTCACCAGTACTATCGAAAAAATAGTAGTTGGAAATAAATACATTGACCCAACAGTTTTTGCTGATTTAGTGGAATATCTAAAACCTCATATTGATACATCTACTGTATCAGACCGCCATGGTATGCCTTCATATTTTGAATTAATCTTAGCTATTGCCCTGCTTTATTTTAAAAAAGAAAAGTGTGAATATGTTGTTCTCGAAGTGGGCCTTGGTGGACGTTATGATGCCACAAATATTATCAAGAATCCTCTAGTCACAGCTATCACAAATATCAGTCTAGATCATACTCAAGTACTTGGAAATACAACAGAAAAAATTGCCTATGATAAAGCCGGAATAATTAAAAAAGGTAGTCATTTCTTTACCACAGAAGAAGATGGGGTCTTGTTATCTATTTTCAAAAATGAGTGTTCGAAAGTTGGGGCTATCTATAACGCCTTAAATGTAGCCGGTCTAGATTACATAGAAAAAAATAAACTTCTAGCTAACACAATTTGTAAGTATTTAAATATAGGTGAAGTATCAAAGCCGTCACCATTGCCCGCCAGATTTGAAATTGTTGAGAAAAATCCTCTCGTCATTATAGATGGTGCACATAATGTTTCAAAAATAGAAACGACGATACAAAACTTAGAGAAACTTTCTTATAACAAACTCTCTGTAGTGATCTCTATTTCATCAGACAAAAATTGGCAATCTATCATGGACATGCTCTTATCCAAAGTAGACACTCTGTATGTCACAAAATTCAGTAACACGGTAAGACAATGCGTAAATCCGAAATTAATAGTAGATTATGCTAAATCTAAAGGATTTTCTCTAGAGCGCATATATCTGCACAATGATCCGATTCAAGCGTTCAATAAAGCTAGGAAAAACATGGGAAAGAAAGATGCCCTACTTGTGGTTGGTTCATTCTATTTGGCTGGTGATATTCGCGCTCTGTACTGCCCAGAAGAGCAGATACTAAAACAGCGAAGTAGTAAAATTTGACCAAAATTTAGTCGCTTTTTACTTATTGAGTAAAAGCACCCTTTGGTAGTTCCCCATCAACAATAGACTCTTTACTCAAAAAGCATATCTGAAATAATTTTTATCACCATTTGATGATCTGGTTCCTGAATTTTCTCAATAAATATCGCTACCACATCTAGAGAGTAATCTTTATAATCCGCTTGCAAACCATTAAGTTTACACACCGTCTCAAAAGTCAGACAGGCAGTTCTTTTATTTCCATCAGTAAAAGGGTGGTCTTTGATTAAGAAGTACAGATAAGCTACAGCTTTTTCTTCAGCTGTTTTATATATTTCCTGTCCAAAATAAATACTAGTTATACTGCTAACGAGAGATTGTATCTTGTTTTCTCCTTCTTGTGTAAGTGGGAAAGAGACAAGTTTACGCTCCAGAAGTAACTCGTATATTAGGCAGACGTGTTTCAAGTTTAGAGGTTGAAATGTGTTTTTTTCCTTCATCATAATCACGAAGAGATTCCATAATTACCACGTTTTCATCAAGTTGCTCTTCTGCAACCTTCTTAAATTTTTTTTCTGCTCTGATTGTTTTATTAAAAATATTCATGACAATTTATCATCATAATTATACCACAATAAGATATTTCCCAACCTACTTACTTCACCCCTTCAATCTTCACCTCAAAGAATGGTTGGCGATGGCCGTTTTTCTTGAAATAACGACTCTTTTGCTTGTATTTTATCACTGTCACCTTTGGAGCACGGCCAATTTTAGTAATAGTCGCCGTAACCTTAGCCTTTTCAATAAAAGGAGTACCGATAGTAGTATCTGTGCCATTATCAACCAAGAGAACCTTATCAAAGACGATTTTATCGCCTTCTTTATGATCCCCAGCAAGCTTTTCAATCTCCACCACATCTCCCGCAGAGACCTTGTATTGCTTGCCTCCTGTTTGTATTACGGCATATTCCATAGGTTTTCCATATTACACTATCTCGTCTGGACGGTCAATAAGAGGGGTTTCTAGGCCCGGAGAATCCCCCGTAATCCTCAAAACGTCCTTATCCACCTTCTTTAATTCCTTACCGGAACTATTGTAATGATTTACCACCGTCCCTAGAGATACACCGAGTTTCGAGTGGTAATCCTCATACTTTTTTAAATGCACTCCAAGCTCTCCCACCCTCTTTATGATATCTTTGGCCGTCTCCTCTATCTGAAGGGCCTTTAAACCCTGTAAAACGGTTTGTAGGTAGGCTAGAAAGGACGTAGGCGAGACAATAATGACCTTGTATTTGCTAGCGGCCCTCTGAATGAGATTATCGGTCTCTTCCGTAACCGCTCCGATTTTATTGATCAAAAGATCATAGTAGATTGCCTCATGAGGAATGAACATAAAAGCAAAATCCATTGTCCCTTCCCCGGGTCTTACATATTTGGCGGTTTCTTGGATACGATTTTTGAGGTCGCTAACAAAAATTTTTTCTAATTTTTCTTTTTCAGCTGGATTTCTTTCTTCAGAAATTTTATTGTAATTTTCTAAGGAAAATTTGGAATCAATTGGAATGATTTTATCCTTCACAAAAACAGCGGCATCCACGATTTCGCCATTTTCAAAAGCGTATTGCATTTTGTACTGTCCAGGAGCGAGAATATTTTTTAAAAGAGTTTCTAGATAATATTCTCCTAAAATCCCTCTTTGTTTGGGGTTCTTCAAAATCTCTTGAAGACTCTGTAGTTGGTCAGCAAAAGACACGACTTGTTTATTGGTCTCATCTAGCTTGGTCAATCCTTGGGTCACCTCTCTAATAAGCTTGGAAGATTCGGAGATTTGAAATTGGACATTTTTTGAGCTTTCCCCTATTTTGGCATCAACGGTACGATTCATCTCATTTAACTGCTCTAGGATAAGTTTGAGGCCGACAGCATCGCTTTGGACTGTAGAGGGCTTTCTGAATAAAAAAATCATCATCACAACAATAGCCACGACCACCAGGATAATCAGAATGATGATAAGCATTTCCATATATGATATTATATCAGCATTATGACAATACATGAAAATATCAAGGAACAAATTAAAGATGCTATGAGGGCTCACGACGTACTTCGTCTAGAGGTTCTGCGTGGTTTACAAGCCGCCTTCTCCAACGAACTTATTGCTAAGAAAAGTTCAGCACCTCTTCTTAAGGATGAAGATGTCCTCACGATTATCAAGAAAGGCGTAAAGCAAAGAAAGGATTCTATCGAACAATTTGAAAAAGGTGGAAGAAAAGATCTAGCGACAAAAGAAAAGAAAGAAATGGCCGTTCTCAATGAATTTCTACCCGCTTCTATGAGCAGAGAGGAAATCAAGAAAATTGTAGAAAAGAAACTCAAAAAAGAGGGTCCAATAGATCCCAAGAAGATGGGGCAATTTATGGGCACGATAATGAAGGAATTGAAAGGTAAAGCCGAGGGAGAAGATGTCAAAGTGGTGCTTGACGAACTAGTCAAATAGTGATATATTAGTGGCAGTATGAGAAAAATTGAAATCGATTGGACTGAGCCATCGCCGTTTGATGGTGGGGTCCCCTTGACGAAGGACATCGTCAAAGCCAAGAAGGAAAGGCTTAAGGTGCTCAGACAAGAGCTGAGGGATGTGGTTTCTGAGAAACCTATTCCCAAAAAGCCTCAGACCATCCAGTTTTGGCTTTTATAGAAATCCACTGACCTTTACGAACATGCTCCGACCAAAAGTTGGGGCATCGTCTTTTAGATAACTTCTTCTAGTTCGACAAAGAAAGCGGAACCCTTCCCTTCTCCTTTTGATTCAGCCCAGATTTTCCCTTTATGTGATGAAACGATTTCCTTCGCCACAAAGAGTCCGAGACCGGTACCATGGATATTCTGTCTATTGCCATTTTCGGCACGAGAAAACTTGGCAAAAAGCTTTGGCATTACTAGAGGATCGATACCAATACCGGTATCTTTTACAGAAAAGACAATTTTGTTTTCACCATTCTCTGGCTTTTTCTCCAGAGACACCGTGACTGCACCTGATGGAGTGTATTTCATAGAATTATCAATTAGGTTGGAAATTATTTGCTTGAATTTATCTTTATCTGCTCGAACCACAAATTTTTTATTCTGATCAGCATTGAAAGAAAAAGCTAATTTACTTTTTTCTATACTTGGTTTTAATTCAGCTATAACATTTTTTACTAGATCTTTTAGGTCAACATCCTCAAATAAGTATTTCATGGTGCCTAGTTCAATACGTGAAATATTTAAATAATCATCCACAATATTTGTCAAAGTATTAGATGAATCATAAATACGGGTGATGGCATCTCGGATCTGTTTGGATAGTTTTCCTAAATCACCTTCTAGAATGAGTGAGGCATATCCTTTCATAGCTGTCAGTGGCGCACGAAGTTGATGCGTAGCAAAAGAAACGAATTCAGATTTCTGCTTATCAAGTTCCGTCAGACGGTCATTTGCCTTCTGCAAGTCAGTAGCGAGAAGTTGAATCTTTTCGCGCTGTTTAACTTCCTTCACGACGGATCGGATGAGGAAGATGCCGATAATAACAGTGAGGATCAGTAGTCCCCCATTAATTGACACTTCTTGTAGATTTATTGAAACCAAAGTACGCCATAGAATAATGAGCCATAAGGAAAAAACAAGCAATTCTGTAGCGATAACTTTTACATTAAATAAATGATGCTTAAGAACGGCAATTGCAGTAAAACCAACAAAAAATAGAACGCTCGGCGGACCAATAACATTAAGATAGCTGTAGCCAAGTAAAGGAAAAATAATATTGGTAACGATTCCAAGAAAAACCGTCACTAGAGACCCTGCTATGATAAAACCAGATTGTGACCTTTTTGAGTCTCTAGATAAATGAAAGATTTTAAAAAGATAGAATAAACCAAAACCAAAACCTATTAGAAGCTGAAAAAATAAAAGGTAATAAAGTAATCCGGGTTGATAATCAATCCCACTCTGCTGTAAAGTAATAGAATCTATATTAAAGTGAGATTGGCTAAACAATACAATTATCCCAACAATTATAATTGATAAGTAGCGTATTAATTTGTACTTTTTTTCATAAAGCTTATCTTGAGAAAAATAAAGCTCAGTTATAAGTCCATTAAATAACACTGGTAGTAAGGCTACCCAAATTATTGCTAGCCTAGCCCAAAAAAGCGCTGAACTATACCCATGTACAATATCGGCCAAAATATTATTTAGTATCCATAAGACGATTGAAAAACCTAACAGGAAAAAGTATCTATTGGTTTTATTCTTATGATCTTCAAGTAATACAACAATACTCAAAAGAAATGTTAGGGAAAGTGTAAGTATCGAAACTATTATATTTAAATTCATATATTTACTTTATGTGTGCTATGATCGTCTCACCTGCTTTCACTTTTTGACCAACCTCAACGGCAATATTAGATATCGATAAAGATGGAAATAGTAAGTCAACCTGAGAACCCATTTTTATCATTCCAACACGCTCTCCTTTTATCACCTGCTGCAATTCTTTTACCCAACATTCTATTTTATTTACATAAATATCAGCGATTTGAACAATAAAAACAGAGATACTTCCCCTAAATAAAATAGTATTTCTCTCGTTCTGAAGAATATGATTACTATATAACTCATATGGTTTAATCCTCAATAATACCCTCCACCACATAAAAGTCATTGGTAAATTCTTGCCTTTAGTATATACAATCTTTTCAATCGTACCGGAAATTGGAGCACGATTGACATGAACGCTAGTAGGGTGCATAAAAATACCGACTAGGTACGAAAATTGTGACGTATTAGGATTATATTTAAAAATTTCTTCCAGTTTAATAATCTTTTTATTTTTGATTGAAATAGGTACAATATTACCTTCAATTTTCTTTATATAGACTATAGTGCCATCTGCTGGAGAAACAATATTTTCTCCTACAGGGATATTCCTTTCTGGATCACGGTAAAAAAAGAAGAATTTCCAAAAACAATATGTAATTAAAAAAATTAAGACTATTATAATTATAATATTAAGTAACATATTATTTTTTAAATAAATATTTAATTACGGAAAATAGATTTATGTTTAATCTGACCATAAGCTCTTTATCTTGACCGGAATGATAGCCCAAATATCTCTTTGCAAAAAGATTTATTTTATCATTACTATGCCATGGGGCATTATCATTATTATATATTAACCATGGAGTATTGGAATATGACCCCGTAAGAACCAGTCCCTCTCTATTGAGATCTCTGTATGGATTATCACTCCTTTTAAGTAATTCCAAGGCAATTTCCCAAGTCTGCTGATCAGCCAATTCTACTTGACCATCATTATTAGCTAGATATGGATTAGGGTACACAAAACTAGCAAATTTTGTGGCGTGACTTAAAACTCTAATATTGGGAGTAATAAAAAATATTTCCAGAGATTTACCAAGTAATAAATATGCGAAGTTATTAACTAATTCATCTTTAAGGATCTTAAATGACAAGAAGGAACCAAGTCCTCCTTGTTGAAAATCCTTATCTACAAGTAAAAATTCTATATAGTGAATTTTCAAACCAAAAACCTCCTTAATACTCATGACACAAAGACCGATACATTTGCCATTAATTATAGCAACAATCATTTTATCTCCAAAAAATATATGTTGCTCGACAAAGTCCTCAGGAAAACTACCCCAACAATTAGCAAGAAGTCTATGTATATCTTGACTAATTTCTTTTTTTGTATGGGGATTGATTTCTTTTAGATCTATATATTTTTCTAAAACTAAATCGAATTTTCTACCTTTAAAATCAAAGCTGTGGTGAGACATGTTTTTATTATAAGTAATTATACCATATAAAACCCTCATATTTATAGCTAAAAATTATGGTAAAATCATTACAAATGACTATGGGTACGATTTTAATTCTAGTTATCTTCTTTAACATATCTCTAGGAACTTTTGTATTAATGCAAAACCCAAGATGTTTACCTAACCAAATCTTTTCTTTGATTGGATTGTTTGCTGCAATATGGACATTTGCAAGTTATATGGCAGGAATATCTTCCGAGGTTCTATGGTTAAAAAGCACTTACGCCTTTGGTTCAATAGTAATATTCTTAGGTTTAATTTGGGCTCTTGTGATCACAAAAAATCAATACAGTAAGAAAATATTTCTGTTATTGGCACCTATATCTTTATTTTTCTTTGTAGGTTCATACTGTACAAATTTTATAATTCTTAATAATAATACAATTCTTCCGGGTGGAATTTTCTTAGGTGGACACGGATTAGGCTTAACTATGTATACAATTTACTACTTAATTACTGCTTTTTTCATGCTATGGATTATATTAGATTCAAAAAGAAAGGCTACCAACAAAGATCAGGCAAATCAATTGAAATACATTTTAATTGGCATGATTTCTAGTTTAACAATAAGTGCCTTTAGTAGTTTTATTCTTCCTCATTTTTCTATTTTCTTATTTTTAGGTATTGATAATATTGGATTCTTATTATTTTTAATCTTTGTAACATATTCTATAACTGAGTACAATTTCTTTAACATAAAAATCATAGCTGCAGAAATTGTAATTTTTATTTTATGGGCTTTAATACTAACTAATATATTACTTACAAATAAATATTATGAAACATTAGTATTTAGTATAAGTGCATTATTCGTCACTATAATTCTCGGAATTTTACTAATACGGAGTATTCTTCATAGTATGCAGCAGGATAAAAAGATTGACAAATTAACTTCTGATCTATCTAGTGCTTATTTGGAAATCACAGAATTGAAAAAATAAAACTTTCGAAATTGCATGTTTCTGTAATTCTTCAAATCTTTCTTACTTTCTAGGTATCTGCTCCAACAATTCCCCCACCCTGCTCATAACATATTCAGCTTCTAATTTATAAGCATGGAGGCCGAGTTCTGGTGTACGTATAACTTGGGAACGTAATTCTTGCTGAGTAATCGGCTTACCGAAATTAACAATAATATGTCTCTTGCCTAGGAAGAAATCAGAAAAGTGTGTACGAAATGTTCCAGAGACACCAACTGGAATAATAATACAATCACCACGCTCGGCCAAATATGCTAAACCACCCTTAGCTGGTTGTAGTCTTCCGGTACTAGTAATTCCACCTTCAGGGTAGATACAAAAACTACCTCCATCACGTGCAATAGTAATATGGTTAACTAATGATTTCTCATAGTCGTTCAGACCAACAATGGCTGTATATCCTCCCCAAGCATTTATGAATAAACCCCCAAAGAGATACTTGCGCCAACCATTTCTATCATAAAATGATCTTTCACGTGTGGCATAAAAAAGCGGTGAAAAACGAGAACAGAATGGTAGAGAGGCTGGAATAATAAATGGATCGATCTCACTTGCATGATTACAAGCAAAAATTATATTGCCGGGTATCTCATTGAGATATTCTAGTCCACGTATTTTGATACGTCCAAAAATAATAAGGATTAAGCGGGTAGGAATCCAAATGAGTTTTTGTAAGATTAAAGGAAATAAAAAGTATAGTTTCATAGCTTTATTCCCCCCCACCTCTCCACCATGAGCAGGGTTTTGTTTTTGATTGGTAACTCCGACCAGATTTCTTCGGTCACAAATGGCATGAAGGGATGTAGGGCTTTGATGGTTGTTGCCAAGATATAGAGAAGCATCCACTGTGCTGAAAGTTTAGCCTTCGGATCATTGCCTAGTACAGCACTCTTGCTCTCCTCTATGATTTTATCCGCAAAAACATGCCAGAAATAGTGGTAGAGTTTCTCTCCCGCCAAATAATACCTAAAATTATCCATATCAAGAGTCACATCCTTCAGAGTATTATGAAGTTCCTCTATATGAGCTTGGTGAGAATCAATAAGCTCAGGTTTTTTATCAAGCTCAATTTCCGCCCCCTCTACAGAAGTAAGAACAAAACGAGTCGCATTCCAGATCTTGTTAGCAAAGTTTTTATAAGCCTTAATCTTATCCTCCCCCACCTTGCTATCACTCCCCGGACCAACTCCCACAATAAGGGACATGCGATAAGCATCAGCTCCATATTTCTCCACCACTTCTAGAGGATCAATAAAATTACCTAAAGATTTACTAAGTTTCCTACCCTGACCATCCAAAACTAGACCGTGTAGATAAACATTTTTAAACGGAACTTCATCCAAAAGATAAGTAGACATGAGAATCATACGAGCCACCCAGAAAAAAAGAATGTCCCGGCCGGTCTCCAAGACGGCCGTAGGGTGATACTCTTTCAGATCTTTAGTCTTTTCCGGCCAACCAAGCGTAGAGAAAGTCCACAAACCAGAAGAAAACCAAGTATCCAAAGTGTCTTCATCCTGCACCCAGCTATCTCCAATAGGGGCGTCAATCTCACAATGGATTTTTTCACCCCGATACCACACCGGCACCCGATGACCATACCAAATCTGCCTAGAAATACACCAGTCCCGCAAGTTCTCCACCCAATTAAAATAAACCTTTTCAAAACGATCCGGAAGAATGGAAATTTGTTTTTCACTAACCGCTTTGATCATCAACTCTTTGAGAGTAGTTTCTTGACCTCCCTTCTTAAATTTTCTATTCACCCCCACGAACCACTGCAATTTTGGTAGTGGCTCTATCACCCCACCCGTTCTCTCTGCAATAGAAATATTTTGCTCAATCTCCTCTTCCTTTTCGAGTAGTCCCTGTTCTTTAAGCCAAACCACGACTGCTTCACGAGCTTCAACCGTTTTCTTATCCTTCACCCCATGGACTCCAACGGTCATCTTTCCAAATTCATTGATCACCTGTTTTAGAGTCAGGCCATGCCTTTGGGACATTTCCCAATCCACAGTACTATGAGCCGGCGTCACTCCCAACGCTCCTGTACCAAAATCCTTCTCTACGGCGAGATCAGCAATTACCTTCAGACGAATCGGTTCACCGGCAAAAACCGTGTCGTATTCTTTGCCAACATATTCCTGGTATCTAGGGTCTTCTGGATGAACCGCAATAGCCGTGTCACCGAGTTTTGTTTCAGGACGAGTGGTAGAAATAGAAATAGGAATATCTTTAGCATATTTGAAAGTATAGAGCTTAGTTTTTCTGGTTTCATAAACGATCTCGTCATCAGAGATAGTGGTTTGACCTTTTGGATCCCAGTTCACCACCCGGTAACCTCTATAAATCAATCCATCATCATACATTCTCTTGAAGGCGGTGCGGACAGCCAAACTTCTTTTTTCATCGAGCGTAAAGGCTTCCCTAGACCAGTCTAGAGAGGCCCCAAGTCTTTTGACCTGATTAACAATGGTATTGTGACTTTCTTCGGCAAACTTCTCAACTTTTTTCACAAAATCTTCTCGAGAAAAATCGCGACGTTTCTTACCTTCCTTTTTTTCGAGCTCCTTTTCCACCTTTGACTGAGTCGCAATCGCCGCATGATCTGTACCGGGGATCCAGAGGGCCTTCTTCCCTTTCATACGAGCATAACGAACCATGATATCTTCTATGGCCACCGTCAAAGCGTGTCCAGCATGAAGACTCCCTGTAACATTGGGAGGAGGTAAAACAATAGAAAATGGCTCTTGATGCCTAGCTGGCAGACTGTCTGGATTGGCATAGCCACTTTTATCCCAAAGATCTCGTATCCGATCTTCGGTCTCCGCAGGATTATATGGTTTTAAAAATTTCTCTTTCATCAGTGACCACTTTAACTACCACTGCATTAGGAGCAAAACCGCTCCCAATAACGCCAAGTTTTTCCAAAACTGGATAGAGTTGAAAGCTTTAATCCCAGGGTCTTTCATGTTCCAAAAAGCGTGCATCGTAAATGTCACGCCAATGAGAAAGATTGCCAGTAAAATGAGGGCGATCAGAGTATAGAAATTAAACAAGACTCCAACCCCGCCCAAAAAAAGAAGAATTCCGCTTCCCCAAACAGCTACTTTTGGAGCTGGAACCTTCATAGAAGTAGCATAAGCTGTTAAATCCTGAGACTTAGAAAAATGATTAATTGCCTGATAAATGAAAAAACCGCCGAAAAGGATCTGGCCAATAATGTGTACGAGGGTGAGCATAGCAGGTATTAATTAACGATTAATACGGCCATTGTATCATAAAACTAACGATAGTAATTCACGAACGAAGTCTGAGAATAATAATTCATATTCACAGGATAAACGGGAACATAGGTATAGACCGGTAGTGAAATGGGCGCTGGGCTATAGTTATATTGATAATTATAGCTATAGTTAGTAGGAGGATAGTAAACAGGAGGTGTATAGACTTGTGGATAGTAGGTATTGTAATAGTTATCCTGATTACTCTGGTAATAATTGAACCTTTGGCTGTATTCATGATAATTATACCTAGGGGTGTAGTCCTCTGCTGAGACAATAGAAGGAAGGGCCAACATTACAAATAGCGCCACTAGAGACACCAGACCGATTGAATAGAAGGTATTTTTCATATATTTTATTCTCTTGTTATACCATAATATGACGTACTAAGTCCAGTTTTCTTACAGAAAAACAAAAGCCCGTTCCAGACAGCAACGGGCTTTTGCTGAATTGAAACGGGCACAACTTATGCTCTAGCGACCCTTGTAAGTCCCTGGCAGTTGAGAAGAATGGCCGCGGCTGTCTCCTCTGGGTCCTTGGTAATCCCAGTATCAATAATCCAAGCTTTTGGATGGCGGATGGCCGGAGAAACTTCACGGCTCACATCCGCCATATCTCGCTCCTGCATTGATCTCAAGAGACCGGCATAACTTACCCGGCGTCTTTTTAAGGATCGAAGCTGTTCAAGGCGACGCTTTGCTCGAACCCCAATCGCAGCTTCCAACCAAAAGCGGTACTCCGTCTCAAAGATGAAGGCCATATCCCGACCGTCCGCCACCAAACCTGGAGCAACTCGAGCCGAAAGTTGCATGCTAAGCGCTCCATCACGAATCTGGGGAACTTTTGCAAGCATCGAGGTCAATTTACCAATGGAAGTAGAGCGTACGATGGACGTGACCCTCTTGCCAGCAATGAAGATTTCCTCTCCATCGACCTGCACGTCCATATCGGGAATGAGCCTGACGATAGCTGGAATATCGTGAATGGCATTCATTCTGTGAGCCTGAAAAGCAATGGCTCGGTACAACGCCCCGCTATCAAGTTCCCTGTAACCAAGTTTCTTGGCAATAGCACTTCGTGTGGCTCCCTTGCCAACCCCAGCGAGACCGTCAAGGGTGATGACTGGGACAGTGAGATCCTGCATAACTTACCTCCGTGGTTGAGTTGTTGTGGTTGAGTGAGTTTAAAAACCGAAAGAATCAAAGAGAATCTAAACTGAAGTTAACATAATAAAAAAAGTTTATCAAACATGACCCTACAGAGAATCGAACTCTGCTTCCATCCTTGAGAAGGATGTGTCCTAGCCGATAGACGATAGGGCCGTAGTTTCTTACTCTAAAACAATTCCTACTTCTTCGCAAGCCACTCTGGCTCCTGACGCACCAGCAACTCGTATGCCTTCTCTGGCTCTAGCATCAAGCCTTTCACAATATGTTCCATGCGGATAGATTGCGAACCTTTGACCAACACCAAATCTCCCTGACCCACCTTGTCTTTCAGAAAGTCCAGAGCTTGCAAAGAAGATTCAAAAGAAGCCGAGACTCCCGGCATCTCTTTAGACCTTTGTCCCACAGAGACAACTAGTGAGGCCACTTGAGAAGCGCGCTCCCCCGCTTTTTTATGTTCCTCAACCGAAAATTTGCCGAGTTCTAACATGTCGCCAAGTACCGCAATCTTTTTACCAGAAGTTTCAACTTTAGAAAGAGTGTTTAAAGCTTCCTGAAGCGCATCGGGTGAAGAATTGTAAGTATCATCAATAAGGATACTGTCATTTATACCTTTGATAATATTCATTCTTCCTTTGGGAGCCACATGTTCCGAAAGTTTACTAACGATCTCAGATAAAGGAACTTTTCGCGCTAAAGCCACCGAAGCAGCGGCAATCAGAGGGTAAATATGATGGCTACCTAAAACGCCTTTAATGACCACCGGAACGCTGTTCCCTTCATAGTTTAATTTGAAACTAATACCCACCGGCCTACCACTCTCGTAGACAATCGAATCATTTGTACCAGTAATAGTAGCAGAATTTGTCATTCCAAAAGTAATGATCTTTTGAGACATGCCCTTACCTAAAGATAGAACTTTGGCATCATCAGCATAAAGAACTAGAGTACCATCTTTACGCAAAGATTTCACCAGAAAAGCTTTTTCTTTAAGCAAGGCTTCCGCTGAAGGAAAGAATTCTACATGCACAGGTACATCACTTACCTTAGTGATTACCACGATATGCGGTTTTAACCATTCAGCCAGATTGCTGATATCACTAGGTTTATCGGCTCCAACTTCCAAGACTAGACAGTCTGGATAAGTGGATTTAAAAAAAATCAACTCTAGACCCTGAAAAATATTCTTCAGCCAAAGGACAGGATTGCTCCAAGCATTTTGACAACCCAAGATCGTAAGAGGGACACCGATTTCACTATTGAAACTTTTCTCACTTTTTCGCACATGACCCGTTCTAGACAAGACAGAATAAATAGCATCTTTGGTCGATGTCTTACCAACACTACCGGTAATAGCAATAATAGTCGGTCTGTACTTTTTGAGCACAGCCCGAGCTTCAAACTCGAGAATAGCAACGAGAATATCTTTTAGAAATGATTTCATGAAAATTAAACCTTATCTATCGGGAGAAATTTCGTAATAATTTATAATAAATTTGGCCAGGTCAACAAAGGGATCTACAAGGGTTTCAGAGGCGTATTGAGCTCCTTTGGGGTTGATCTGGTACAAGAAGACAATAAAACGGGGGTTATAGGCCGGAAAATAGCCAAAAAACGAATGTAGATACCTGTCACTATAATAACCGCCATTCCCATGATTAGCAATCTGAGCCGTCCCTGTTTTGGCCGCAATACTATAATGTTCCATCTTTATATCTGGATGTGCCTTAGCAATTGCCTTATCAACCACTTCAATCAACATGTTTGTCACATCGTCAGATGTTTCCTTCTGGATAACTTGCAAACCAGGTTCAGAAGCTATCATCTTTACAGTGCCGTCAATATAATTAATCTCCTTCACCAAATGTGGTTGAACCAGTTTACCACCATTAGCAATCACAGAAAGAGCACGGATGGTAGAGATGGGCGACATCGCAATTCCCTGTCCATACGAAGCCGTCGCATGTTCAATCTGTCTTTTGCTACTTAAGTTATCTACGATCCCCCGTGCTTCATTGGGCTGATCGATACCAGTTTTCTCTCCGATTCCAAAACTGGTAAAATATCTTCGAAATTCCTCATTTCCCAACTTCAAAGCAATATAAGCCGCTCCAATGTTTAGAGACTGACTCAAAACCTCTTGCATGGAAACTCGACCGCGAGCTCGACCGTCAAAATTAGAGATTTTCTTTTCGTCTAACATGAGAAACCCGGTATCATCGTACATGGAGTTCTTGGTAATTACCTTACTATCAATACCCGCCGCCATCGTCAAAGGTTTGATAATTGATCCCATTTCATAAACATCTTCCACGAGAGGATTGGAAAAGATTTTTGGGTTTTTCACACTGGAAAGTTCGTTGGGATTAAAGGCTGGCAAAGCCGACATCGCATAAATCGCTCCTGTGTGTGGATCCATAATAATTCCCCCAATAGAATCAGAACCCCACAAATCTTTTGTATCCGAAAGAATCTCCTCCAGATAACTACCAAGGGTGGGATCGAGGGAAGTAACAATATCTCCCTCTTTGTCCGATCCACTAAAAACACCATTTTGGACTCCACCAAAAAGTTCCGCGAAAAAATTTACGCTTTCTTTTTGTCCAGTACGATAAAGAACATTTTCATAATTTCTCTCCAGACCATAACGTCCAGCCACTTTATTTCCTGAATCATATCCCACAATTCCTAGAGTATGAGAAAATAAAGAATTTCCAGAGTAAACTCTCCAATTTTCTTTGTAAGCATCAATGCCCGTGATCTTGAGAGCCGCGATGGATTCCCCAACTTCTCTCTCCACTTTTTTAGCTAGTTCTTCATACTGGTCATCATCTTTGGCTTTAGCCGCTTTTTCTGCAAAAAGCTTGGGGTCAAGATCTATGTATTGAGAAATAGCCACATAGGCATTTTCTGGATCAGTGAGTAACTTGGGGTTCATCACAATAGTGTACCCATCCTTCACTATCGCTGCCGCCACTCTGGTACCTGTTTTTGTTTCTAGAAAAATAGAACCTCTATCAAAAACAGAAATTGAGGGTGCCACATACTGAGCATCAGCTTTTTTGAGATACGACTCCCCACTAACGATCTGCACGTCATACAATTTTCCGATGATAATCAAGGCGAAAAGACAACAAACTACTAGTAGAAAACGAATTCTTAATATAAAACTAGAGTTCATGTTGAGATGCCATCGCCGTAACAGATTTTTTAGAAATATAGTTACTGATCGAGACATCTTTAAAACCTTTTTGGTGGGCCACTTCTAGAGTAATAGAATTTTTTATCGTAAAGTATTTACCTTCAAGTTCAGCGACTTTGCTTGATTTGGCACTGATCTTCTCTACCGTCGCTTCTCTAGCTACGATATTTACTACAGCCTTATGGATCAAAAAAACGTAAGAGGCCAAAGCAATCAAAATAGCAGCTAACAGTATGGCAAAAAGCCTTTCACGGTAGCGGTGAAGGACGGTGTATGTGATTGTAATGGCTTTGGTCATTTTTTTAATTTTTTTCTAAGACTCTGAGCTTGGCACTTCTAGATCTGGGGTTTCTCTCTATTTCTTCTTCAGATGGAACAATTGGTTTTTTGGTAATAATTTTGGCTTTCTCTTCTACTACTTTTTCTTTATAAAAATTTTTGACTATTCTATCTTCTAGGCTGTGAAATGAAATGACGGCCATCCTTCCCCCACTTCTTAGTCTTTCAAATCCCTTCTTTAAACCCTCTTTCAAGGTATTAAGCTCATCATTCACAGTGATTCTCAAAGCCTGAAAAGTTCTGGTCGCTGGATGAATTCTTCCGTGTCTATAGCTTGATGGCACTGCACTATTCACGATCTCCACTAACTCATGAGTGGTCTCTATCAGTTTTCTTTCTCTGTATGAAATAATCTTGCGGGCAATACGCAAGGCATATCTTTCTTCACCGTATCCATAGATCACATCGGCAATGCTTTGCTCCTGCCAATTATTTAAAATGTATTTGGCCGTGAGGTCATGTTCATCAGGTTTTTCGGCAAAAGTCATAATGAGGGGTTCATCTTTCTTAAAACTAAATCCTCTTCCCGATGTTTCAAATTGATCTGAAGATAAACCTAAATCCAGCATCAAAGCATCCACCTTATCTATGCCAATTTCCGATAGAGCTTTGTCTAGGTCACCGTAACTTGAAAGCTTGAGATGAATTTTACTCCGGTCATCAGCAGCTCTTTCTAATCTCTTTTTAGAGCGCCTTAAAGCATCCTCGTCTCTATCGAGACCGATAACCGTTAGATCCCTCTTGGCTCTTTCTAGAGCTAGAGCAGCGTGCCCAGCACTTCCCAACGTTCCATCGAGATATGTTTTTCCCGAAGAAATATTGAGCGAGTCTATTGATTCATTTAAAAGAACTGATTCGTGAACAAACATAGGCGCTAGATCATGCCGCTTTCCCCAAGCTTTTCAGCTAGAGCATCGGCCTTTTTTTCTATCTCCGCGCGATACGCATCCCAACGTGCCTCGTCCCAGATTTCAGCTCTCTCCCTAACTCCGACGATCACGACATTGCGTCCAAGTTTAGCGCGATCGACCAAGTATTCTGGGATGAGCATTCTACCCAAAGCATCTACATCAACTTCAACGGCTCCTCCGAGAAGGTAGCGATTGAAACTTCTACTATCAGCCTGAAGCATGGAAGAATCAGGTGATGAGAGACGAGCGGTGATTGATTCCCAGGACTTTGTTGGAAAGACAAAGAGACAGGAGTCCAAACCGGAGGTTATGACTACTTTTTTTCCGGTTTCCTTGCGGAATTTGGCCGGAAGCGACAACCGGTTTTTGTTGTCGATAACATGTCGATATTCTCCGATTAGCATATGCTGGTGGAGTAAAAGTGGTCTTTTTATTTCGTACCACTTCATCCCACTTAATGGATATTATATACCACTTTAATGTTTAGGCGTAGTAATAGAAATGTGGATAAAAGGGGGATAACTTGGGGTTAAGCTCTTAATACGAAAACAAGCATTCCTCACGGAATGTCTGTTTAAGGCCTTTAATATAGAATCTACTCCCTCGGCCTCATGAGCGGAAACATTTGTAATTCCCTTGTTGGTTTATCTGCCAAAAAAGCAAAAAGTCTTTCACCAAATCCAAATCCGCATGTAGGTGGCATGCCATGTTCCAACATTTCCACAAATTCATGATCCGCCATCATGGCTTCGGTATCTCCGGCATCTACTAACTTCTGCTGAGCTTCAAATCTTTCTTTTTGATCTACTGGATCGTTCAATTCAGAATAACCTCTACCCACTTCACTCCCAGCGAGGATTGGCTGAAACATTTGAGCCACCTGCTTTCCTGAAACAGTCTTAGCGAGAGGAGCCACCGCCAGCGGATGATTCACAAGAAAAGCTGGGCCAGAAATATTTTTTCGACAGTATTTCCAGAGAGTATCTATAAGTCTCTCGCGATTAGTACCTTCATACTTCACCTTTAAACTATCTAGTTTTTTAGAAATTTCTTTATCAGTAGCTTTGAGAATATCAATCCCGGTCTGTTTTTTAATTTCTTCGGTATAATCAATCTTCGTCCATTCGTGAGCTAGATCAAAAGTGTGTCCCCTAGTGGTAAATTTGGTCGTCCCAAAAACCTCCTGGGCAATCCTCATGTACATCTCTCTCACCAACTCCATCCCATCTTCATAGTCTGCAAAAGACCAATAGAATTCCATATTGGTAAACTCCTGTAGGTGCTCTGGGCTAGAACCTTCATTACGATAGATCCTGCCAATCTCAAAAGTTTTGGGGAAACCAGCCGCCATGAGTCTCTTCTGCCACAATTCTCCCACTGAAATTCTCAAATAAACTGGAAGATCGTAATCATTGTGATGAGTCTTGAAAGGAGTCGCCTCTGCTCCCCCGGTGGTCACTTCTAAAGTCGGTGTTTCCACTTCCAAAAAACCGTGATCTTTCATAAAACTACGTGTCACGTCCCAAAACTTACTTTTCTTGACCAAAAGATCACGAATCTCTTCGTTCATTAAAATATCTAGGTAACGCTTGCGGTACCTTTCATCCGTATCCTGAATCCCATGCCATTTTTCCGGCAAAGGGAGAATAGCCTTGGTCGCCATGGTCCAAGTTTTGACCGCAAGACTCTGCTCCCCTTTTTGAGTAGTGAAAAATATACCCGTAACAGAGATAAAATCTCCAATATCAACTGCGTCAGTAAAAAGTTTGAAAAGTTTTTCTTCTACTTGATCCTTTTTAAAAACTGCTTGAAACTTTCCTCTACCATCATAAAGAACGACAAAAAGAATCGCTCCCTGTCCACGGATCGCCATGATACGTCCAGCCAGAGAAACTTCTTGACCAGACTTTTCATATTCAAAGAAATTCTTTTTGGCATCACCAAGACAAAAAGTTCTAGGAATTTTGCTTGGATACGGATCCATGCCCGCTTCTTTCAAAAGCTTCAGTTTTTCTAATCTGGTTTTACGAAGCTCTTCTAGTGAAGCCATTTTACAGCTATTATTCTATGTTAATAAGAGTATAACTTACTTTTCCTTTTGGAGTCGAGAAGTCAAAAGAGTCTCCTTTTCTTTTGCCAATAATGGCTGAACCAATAGGAGAAAGGTTAGAAATCTTTCCCTGAGCCATGTCTGCTTCTTCTGAACCAACAATTTTATAGGTCTTAGTCTCTTTTTCACCGTTTTTCTGAACCTTAACGGTAGAGCCAATATTTACCGTATCTCCATGTTGTTCATCAACAATTACTGCGCTCTTTAAAATATGCTCCAAACGACTAATGCGATCCTCGACTTCCGCCTGTTCTTGACGAGCTTCGTGATACTCTGCATTTTCAGAGAGATCTCCTAATTTTTTGGCGTACTCCAAATGTTCAGCTATCTCTTTTCTCTTTTCTGTCTTAAGGATATCAAGTTCTTTTTTAAATTCCTGCATCTTTTCCTTTGTAAGGTACTGTGGTAGATCGCTCATGGTGTTAGTTAATTATATAAATGTATAGTGGTGGTATGATACCATAAATACCGCTTTGATGCAAAGTTATTTGAAATACTCAGGAGTACTAGTACTCATCCAATCCAAAACTTCTCTCATCACCGCCGCCGCCCCAATTAGGTTATGCACTGAACCCTTCTCCATTACCACCGCAAAAGCATAGCGAGGATTTTCATAAGGAAAGAAACCAGTAACCCAGGAGTTTACACTTGATTTTTCTACTCCTAACTCCGCTGTACCAGTCTTCGTAGCCACTGTGACATATGGAACGTTTAAAGCCTTACCCGTCCCTTCTGTGACACCAAGCCTCATCCCTTCGTGAATTATATTAAAGTAAGATTCAGGAATCTCAATATTGGTCGTAATCGGGCCACTCTCGCCTTTCACAATGGTCGGATCACGCAAAACTCCTTTAGTTGCTATCGCAGAGATAGCTTTGACAATCTGGATTGGAGAAGTTTGAAAACCATATTGACCAATAGCTGTATGATAAGTGTTTCCAAGTCTCCACGTCTCTCCACCAAAGTTAGCTTTCTTCCACTCAGGAGAAGGCACTGTTCCCGCCGCCCCAGAAAAGAAAGAATTTTCAATCTTTTTTCCAAAGCCAAACATTTGCATATATTTGTTAATATTCACGATACCCAAACCTTTCTGATCTTTGTACCCCCCACCAATAGTGTAAAAATAAACGTCAGAGGACATGGCTAAGGCTTGTCTCATATCAACCCAACCCAAAGCTTTCCAATCCCTAAAAATAGTTTGTAGGGTTGGATCATACTCATTTTGGATAGAGATAGAACCAGTACTCTGAATCTTTTTCTTGGGATCTATAATATTTTCATTTAAAGCGGCTAAGGCCACATATGGTTTGATAATAGAACCAGGAGCATAGAGTCCGTTAACCGCACGATCTAGAAAAGGTTTGGCTTTATCTGTAAGATAATACTTGACTTTCGACGTATCTTTCTTACTAGACATAACTTCTGAACTATACTCTGGGTAGCTAGTCATGGCGATGATTTCACCAGTATTGACATCCATGATAACACCAGCACCACCTTCAAAACCGACTCGATTTGCTATACCCTTTATAACTCTATGAAGTTCTGATTGTATACGATAATCAACGGAGAGAATGATATTTTCTCCAGACTTGGGAGGTTTAACAATATTGCCAGATTGAATTTTACCTTGAGCATTAACTTCTATCAGTTTGAGACCATTTTCTCCACGAAGAATATCGTTGAAGTATTTTTCTACACCATCAACTCCTTCAAAATCTTCTTGGTAATAAAACCCAGCACTATCTTTGGAAGGATACTGGACATAACCGATCACATGAGCTAAACCAGAATCTTCTTTATATGATCTAAACGGTACGTCGGGATCATCACTAGGAGAATTCCATGACAATTCTACACCGTTCCTATCATAGATAACTCCTCGTGGGGCAAAAAATGGAGTGTGCCTTAGACGATTACTTTCACTTCTTTCTTTATATCTCTCACCATCTCTAACCTGCAAATTCCAAGCCTTGGTAGTATAAACTCCGGCAATAAAAATAAAAAAGAAAAGAAGAATGATCAAGCTAGTTTTAGAAATTGGTTTATCCAACCGACCCTCAAACTGGTTAGTATCAAATTGAGGAAGATTACTAGAATCCATGAAAATTTCTTCAGGAGTGATTTCCCTGTTTCTTCCTTTAGTACTTAGGAGATTTTTAAAAAATGTTTTTCTCATATGTAAGGATATATTTTCTCAAGAAAAAAGAACCGAAAAAAAGTATAAAGCCAATAATGGTAAAAGTGAAATTAATATTCCAAAATAAAGGTACGATTGCCCCATACAAAGAGTCATACATCACTCCCCAAATGATGATTTCATAATACAATTTAAAAATAATCAGAAAAATAATGGCGAAAATCCAGACCATCCACCAGTAACCCCAGAAAATTGACGCGAGCATAACAAAAAACGAGATGGCGCGAAACAAATATAGATTTTTATGAAAATATGACATTATTTTTCTTTAATAGTAGCTGTATCAACTTCCACAAATCTTAGTTCATAAATATTCAAAGGCTGGTTGAAAAGCACGGTTGAAAAAGGATTGGATGGTATGGAAATAATATCTTGAACTGTTCCAAGAAAAGAATCAAAAAGAGATGGAATAATAACGTGGTCACCTTTTAAAATTTTTGTATCCCGAGGAACACTAGCCTCAAAAGAACCTCCTCCCTTACCAGTAGCAATAGTTTCTATATGATTGTCACCAATGAGCACCGTATATTTTCCCCCTGAAGAGGAGTACAATTTAGCTTTAGAAATATTGGTTGAGACTTCTACAATCTCTCCTAGAGGTACAGATCCTGAAGCGTAAATTCGATCCCCAATCTCCACTTCTTGTTTAGAGCCAATATCTAAAACAAAAATATCATAAGCCGAAAATGGTGGTTTTTTGAGAACTTGAGCCAGCACAAAATCCCCTTCCCTCTCTCTATCAAATATTTTTTTGAATTCCAAATTTTCTTTATAAATCAGATCTACTTGCAAATACCGAGCTTCGTTTTCAGCCAGCTTTTTCTGTAATTGTTCTTTCTCACTGATCAGCTCGGAAATATTTACAAAATTCTCACCATATTTCACTTCTTTTTCTAAATTCCAAAATGGCCTAGCAAGACTTAGAAAGAAAGTAGAGAAAGAAGTAGGAAAAAAGATATGCAGAATCACCACTATTGCCAAAATAGCTAGGGCAATTTTTAAAGAGAGAGGAAAGCGATCCTTACCTCTGGGACTACTTTTGAGAACGTAACTCATCTTCGTTTTGTATTAGAACATCTTTATATTTTTCCAAATCTTCTAAAATAATGCCAGTGCCACGAGCAATCGCCGTCAGAGGATCTTCGGCAATGTAGACTGGTAGTTTAAGTATAGAAGAAAGTAAACCGTCCAACCCTTTAATCAAAGCCCCTCCTCCGACTAGATGAACTCCCCGATGCATCACGTCAGATAGAATTTCGG
Organism: uncultured Candidatus Saccharibacteria bacterium; assembly: GCA_964357605.1. Lineage (GTDB taxonomy): Bacteria > Patescibacteriota > Minisyncoccia > Phycocordibacterales > PALSA-1337 > CAIOGI01. Next base: position 6,227 of record CAYHLX010000006.1, on the reverse strand, counting down.
GAGGAGTAGTTTCTAAAACCTCTTTAGCCGCCTCGGTTAAACTATCTATAGAACTAGCCATGGCCTCACGAATATCAGAATCAGTAATCACCACCTCTCTCGGCAAACCAGTGATCAAGTCTCGACCACGGATGGTAGTTTCCAGTGATTCTCCTGGGACGACCGCTCCAACCGCAATCTTGATATATTCAGACGTCTTTTCTCCGATTAAAATTTTAAATTCATTTCTGATATAGGAAATAATATCATTATTGAGTTTATCACCAGCCACTCTTAAATTCTTTGATCTGATAATTCCACCCAAAGAAATGATGGCGATATCAGTTGTCCCTCCACCGATATCTATAATCATACTGCCGACTGGTTCATGGATTGGCAAGCGGATACCGATAGCTCCGGCCATGGGTTCTTCGACGATATAGACTTCTCTGGCTCCGGCATTCTTCGTGGCGTCACGAACAGCGCGAATCTCCACATTGGTAACTCCAGAAGGAACTCCCACGACCACTCGTGGGCCAAGCATTTTCTTTGAATATTCCTCGGCCTTCTTTACAAGATAGGCAATCATCTCTTCTGTCACTTCAAAGTCAGAAATGACTCCATCCACTAGTGGGCGGACAGCGACAATGTGTCCTGGGGTTCGGCCCAACATATTTTTGGCTTCGGTGCCAACGGCAACAACTCTACCAGTCTTTTGGTTCACCGCAACCACTGAGGGTTCGTTGACGACAATCCCATGACCCCGCAGATAAACTAACGTATTGGCTGTACCCAGATCAATACCGATGTCATTAGAAAGATACGAATAAGCCTTCTCTTTCAAATCTTTAAACCCTTTCTTGGTAGAAATTTCAGACATAGCCATACATTACCATATTACGGTAAAAATGCTATAAAAATGCCTGTACTTAGCCACGAAAAGAAGAAATGTCCACCATTTTTACCTCTCCGGTTTTTCTATCTTTTACTTCAAGTTTGTTTTCCGCCAAAGTCTTCTCACTAATCACCACTCTAATAGGAATTCCGATGAGATCGCTATCGGCAAATTTTTCTCCAGCTCGAAGATCTCGATCATCCAACAAAACTTCCGTCCCACTCTCTGTTAGTTTCTGATAAAGCTCATTGGCCTCTTTTTTAACCTTTCCTTCCTTATCCTCAAGAGAAATGAGGTGAATCTGAAATGGAGCAATGGACTCTGGCCAAACCAAGCCTTTATCGTCGGAGAGAATTTCTGCAACCGTACCCATCGCCCGACCCGGACCAATACCATAACTACCCATAATCACGGGTTTTTTATTGCCACCTTCATCAGTATAATTTAATTCAAAAACTTCTGAAAAACGTGTTCCCAAAGAAAAGATATTACCAACCTCTACCGCTTTCTTTTCCACCAAGTCTGACTTACTCACTCCCAGGTCTTTCAAGACTTCATCATTTAAAACTTCTTTGTTAATCGCGAGCTTCTTCTTTTCATCAATAAAAATCGTATCCTCTCCCGTCTCGGTCACCGTTTGAAATTCATGCGAATATTTGGAAAAAGAGCCCCCAGAAGCAAAAGTAAGGTAAGTTTGCTCACCTAGACCAATCCGGGAAAAGACTTTCAGATAAGCTTCTTTGGCTTTTTTATAAAATTCCTCATGCTCCTCGGTCGTTCTAGAAAAAGAATAGAGATCCTTCATCAAGAATTCCCGACCTCTCATGATACCACTTTTAGCTCGAGTTTCATTTCTAAACTTAGTCTGGAATTGATAAACATAAACTGGAAAATCCCTAAAAGATCGTAAGTATTCTGTCATCAGTTTCGTGAGAGGTTCTTCGTGAGTAAAACTTAGTCCCAGTTCCGTGTCATTTTTCAATTTAGTTTTGAACCATATATCAACGGTGGTATCATCCCATCTTCCACTCTCTTCCCAAACTTTTTTATCTTGCAAAGCCGTGAGATGAAGTTCCTGTCCACCAATCATATTCATCTCTTCACGAATAATCTGCACAATTTTATTTAAAACCCTCAATCCTAGAGGCAAGTACGAATACACTCCCGCCATCTCTTTGTGAATAAAGCCCGCGCGAATGAGAAGTTCCGCATTCTTGGAAATCTCATCTTTGGGAGCGTCTTTACGAGTCTTGGTAAAAAGTAGTGATTGTCGCATGAGAATATCGTAACTTAAAATCAGCTATTTAACAAACAACTTAACAATGTCTTTGTAAGTCACCACGAGCATGAGCAGGATGAGCAAACCAAAGCCTACGGCGTTCACAGTATTAGCCACTACCGGTTTGATCGGTCTCCTAATAATGGCTTCAATAATCACAAAAAGTATTCGTCCGCCATCGAGTGCCGGAAAAGGCACGAGATTTAAAATACCAAGGTTAATCGAGATCATTGCCGTAAACATCATAAGGTAGGTAAAGCCCATCTTCGCCGCATCCCCTACCAAACCAGCAATCCCGATCGGACCAGTCAAAGCCGAGAGTTTGGAGCTGCCATCAAAAATGCCCGCAATCAGGTCATAGAATCCGATAGTAATGAGTTTCATCATATGAAGTGTAAACCTCCCACCCTCGTAAATAGCTAGGTGAATCGGTAGTTGCAAAGTAGAAACATTGTCCATATTGATACCGATGGCGTATTTACCTTCCACAATCCCCTCTTTAGCGACAATAGTTTTTGCTTCTTCTACTCCAGTTCGTCGGTAGGAAATGGCAATTCCCTTATCAGCACTTTCATTCACCATCTTTTGTATCTCTTCGACAGAATTAAAACCAATAATCTCATCCCCCGCTTTTAATCCAGCCTGATCCGCCGGAGACTGGGCTTCGATATAGGTTATAGTGATCTGGCTTTCACCCATTCTATCAGCATATTCGGGGTAACTATCTACGGAAGTCGCCACACCCGAAACAAAAGCCAAAGAAACTACGATCCAAGCAAAAATAAAATTAAAAATCACGCCAGCGGCCAAAACAATGACCTGTTTCCATTTGGCCTTATTCACAAAACTCCTAGAGCTGTCAGGCCCACTAATAGAAGCATCGTCAGGATTTTCACCAAAGATTTTTACATAGCCTCCAAAAGGAATGAGATTTAAAGAATAAGTTGTCTCACCCCTCTTCCAAGAGAAAATTTTGGGACCAAAACCCAGAGCAAAGGCATCGACCCTGATCCCAAAAGCTCTCGCCATGAGAAAATGCCCCAGTTCATGAACAAAAATAAGTACCGCTAAAACTACAATAAAAATAATTGTGGTAATCATTAGGACAGAATTTCTTTTTCTTTCTTTGAGTAAATTTCCTCTAGTTTTTTATTGGCCTCATCTACCATTTTTTGGACTTCGTTCTTATGTCTAAAGACATCATCTTTTCCGAGAGAGCCCTCTTTCTCTTTACCTTGTAGATCCTTCATTATGTCATCGCGATGTGAACGGATTTGCTTCTTACCTTCTTCTAATTTATCTTTAGCGATCTTGGTAATCTGCGCTCTCCTTTCTGCCGTTAATTCTGGAAAATTTACCCTCAAACCCTTGTCATCCACCGCCACAGAAACACCAAGGTTAGCAACAGTGATCGCCTTCTCGATATCTTTAGTCTGGCTATTATCCCAAGGGGTAATGCGCAAGGTCCGTGGACCTTCTCCTAGAACACTGCCTACTTGAGAAATAGGCACCAAAGCCCCGTAGGAATCTACTTTTATGCTATCTAACAAAGCCGGGCTCGCCTGTCCGGTGCGAATTCCCAAAAATTCCTTTTTCACCCATTCCTCCACACCAACTATACTTTTTTTAAATTTATTAAAGTCGTAAGCCATAGATAGTCATTATAACACAAATAAAAAGCCTGGGGAGTGGTGTATGGCTTCAAACACCAACTCCCCAAGCAACATGTCGAACCACGAAATGCGGTTCTTACCATAACCCCTTGGCACATCAATTATATCACAACTAAAAACTTAGAGCGACGTATTCCAAAAGTTGTTTCACCGAAGCCGAGCGGTCATTGAGGTAGTCACGAGCCTTGAGAATAGCCTTGAGAGCTTTGGCGTTCTTCTCCAAGCCATTTTTGTAGACTGCCGCCTCAAGTGAAGAGAGGAAAATCTGGGCCTCATGCTTGGTAGCCTTCTCCTCACTTATTTTTTCGGCCAATTCATCCACAAAAGCGATTTTGTCTTTTTTAGATAATTTTAAAAATTTCTCTACCTCAATCAAACTTTCCTTCTCATTTTCCCTTTCAAATTCAATCACCAAAAGACGTGAGCGAAGAGTTGGCAAAAGAACTTCTACAGACGGCATAAGCAAAAAGAAATGAGTATGTTCATTAGGCTCTTCAAAAATCTTGAGGAGTGAATTCTGGGCTTCATGAGTCATACCATCACATTCAATGACAAAAATCCTTTTACCCCCTTCCACAAAACCTTTGGAAAGATGATTCTCTTTGATCCGACGACTATCATCAATCCCTAAAACTTCAAACTTTTGATAATAAAAATCGGGATTACCGGTATGATTTATTTTAAATTTATCCTTTAGATGATCCTTGAGGTGAAAAATAGCGTCTTTGAAAGAATGGAGAAAATAAGCGTGGTGATTCAGTAGATGGAAGTGTTGGAAAGGATTCATAGAGATATTATACGATACTACCTCTTTGAAATAATACTCTTCTTGTAAGTAGATAGGTGGTCTAGTGCTATACCCGTACCCTTCACCACACAAAATAGCGCATCGTCAGCTAGCTTAGCTTTCACTCCTGTACGACGGTAGACTAATTCTGGAAAATTACGGAGCATGGACGTGCCACCAGTCATGATAATTCCATAGTCAATAATGTCAGAGGCTAGTTCTGGCGGAGTCTCCTGCAAGACATCCTTCATGGCTTTGATCATATCTCGGAGCTCCTTGCTAATCGCTTTCACCACTTCATTGGTCTTGAGTTCTGTAGAGCGAGGTAGACCAGTAATAAAGTCCCGACCCTTCACCATCATCGCCAGTTCTTGTTCCAGAGGAATCGCCGAGCCAATCTTGATCTTGATATCCTCCGCCATTTTATCCCCGATCGCCAGGTTAAAAGTTTTCTTCAGATAATCCGCAATTGCCGCGTCCACTCTGTTCCCAGCACATTTAACCGAAGTAGAAGCCACAATTCCACCAAGAGAGATCACCGCGACATCAGTCGTTCCCCCTCCAATATCTACCACCATGTGTCCCCGGGCTTCATGGATAGGGATACCCGCCCCAATCGCCGCTAGAATAGGTTCTTTCACCACGTAGGCATTCCTTGCCCCGGCCCGGATTGCTGCTTCTATCACGGCTCGCCTTTCTGTCGAAGTAATCCCAGCCGGAACAGAGACCATCACTTCTGGTTTAAAAATATTCCATTTACCAACCGCTTTGTCTATAAAATAGCGAAGCATTGCTTCCGTCACGCGGTAGTCGGCAATGACCCCATCTTTCATCGGTCGATAGGCAATAATACTATCGGGTGTTCGTCCAATCATCTCTTTAGCATCATTACCCACCGCCAAAACCTTTTTATCTTGTTCAGACACCGCCACTACCGATGGTTCATTCAGAACAATTCCCTTACCTGGTAGAAAAACCAACGTATTGGCCGTCCCTAGATCTATCCCGAGTTTTTGACCGAAAAATGACATAGGGCAATCATATGCTTTTTTATCCACATTTTCAATGATTTTTTACTCTTGCATTATATATAGCGTATATGCTATACTCTTTTCTATGAAAAAAACCATCAAAACGGTTAGCCCTTCGTCCAATATTGGCAAAATGATTAGCCAGATTCGTGAAGAACAGAGAATGACTCAGACCGAACTCGCAAACAAAATCGGTACCACCCAGAGTGTGGTCGCGCGCATCGAAAAAGGTGAGCAGAACTTGAGCACCGAAACCCTTTCCAAAATCAGTGCCGCACTCAATCGGGAGATCGTCACTCTCGCCCCCAAAGGTACATTGAACTTCAGAATTGAAGGTGGACACAAACTTAGAGGAAAAATAAAAGTACGAACTTCAAAAAACGGGGCGATCGGGGTCATGTGTGCGGCCCTTTTGAATAAAAGCAAGACGATTATTAAAAATGCCCCACGCATTGAAGAAGTTTTTCGCATTACCGAAATGCTCGCGAGTATCGGTGTTAAAGTCGTCTGGCATGGTAATGACCTTTCCCTCACTCCCCCCGCCAGATTTGACCTGGGACACGGCACCTACTATTCCGCTCCC
>CAYHLX010000005.1:0-61252 GCA_964357605.1 uncultured Candidatus Saccharibacteria bacterium | reverse complement strand
CAAAAATGTAACAGATTTTTGCTAATTTAGCAATTTATTAAGTTTAACATAAAAGGGAAAGCCGCAGCGGGAGCTGCAGCTTTTTGAAATTAAAACTTTCTGAGGGGTTTCAGGCAATTAAGCCTTCTTCGTTCCAGACGCCGATGTAGCATCGTTGCATAGTTCCGTTTTGGGGGTTGAAGTACATGGCTTCAACGATCGGGTCAATGTCCAACCAGTGAATAGCGAATTCTGTCCCCGGTAGGCGAGACTTGATGATCTCCATCCGAGTTTTGATTTCGTCTGGAATGTGGGGATGATCTTTCTTGCACCTGCTCAGGCTCACGTACGTGTTCAAGTCATAACTCCTCCAGCAAGCGTGGTGTCTTGGGTGAGGGAAACACCTGTCCCGGATTTCGTTAATGATGGGAATTATTACGAGGGCGGCGATGCCGATGGCCAGCGCGACCAAATTCCATTGAATGGCACTGGCGACGATGGTTATGAGACAAGCCGTCTTCACGAAGGCTTTGAGGCTGGCAATCCAGCTCGGGGGTACCGGCGGGTTGCGGAGCTTGTCCACCATGGAGGCCATGTAGTCCTTTACTGCCTTGGTGTTCAAAGGTCGGATGCCAGCCTTCTCCAGTGTGAAGTCCAGAGGCGATTGGACTTTGAGTTTTTTCCGACCGACTCGGCTGAGTTTGGGCTGGCGAGCCACGAGAGTGTCGCCGATTAGTTGTCGTTGCATAGTTTTGTCTTTCCGGTGTTCCGATGGTTTTTGTTTTTCCTCCTGAACCTCTCACATATAAAAGCTAAGAAGTGCAGCCTCTTAAAGACTACTCTTTTTATAAAAAACGTCAATTCATTGTGCCCGAGGTGGGAATCGAACCCACATCCTGTAAAGGACACGATTTTAAGTCGTGCGTGTATACCAGTTCCACCACTCGGGCAAATTATGAAAGTTCTCTCGTGACTTTCGGAGACCCAGGCCGGGATCGAACCGGCGCATAACAGTTTTGCAGACTGTCGCGTTAACCAACTTCGCCACTGGGTCGTGGTTTCGGGAGATGTCTTATTCTATAACACTTCTAGCGATCTCGTCTATTTTTTGACGATTCTTTTCTCCTTTGTCTATTTCAAAATCAAAGAAGGGTAGAGCGCGCATCCGCGCTTGGCTTTTGAAGAATTCACGAAATTCGGCTCTTTTTCTTTTAACAAAATCCAGAGCCCCTTTTTCTTTATCAGGAGGTAGGACGGTGAAAAAGATAGTAGCGTTGTTCCCACGATCGGAGAGAGATACGTCAGTTACTGTGAGGAGAGAAGTATAGTTAGACTCTCTCTGCAGGAAGTTGGCAGCAGCTTCTTTGATGAGGTCTTTTAGTTTTTGATCTCTATTGGCAACCATGTTATTTCTTTTCTACCGTTTTAAAGCCTTGGATTTTATCGCCGACCACGATCTCTATTCTAGATTCTATCAAGGCTCCAAATTCATACCCCTCACGCACCTCTTCAGTTTTAGCTTTTTGTTGTTGTAGTTCCTTAACTTTTCCTCTACCGATTTCCGCGTCACGTCTTAGAATTTTAACTTCGGAACCAAGAAGAATACTGCCTTGCTGGACTTTTCCTCCCAAGATTTGCTTGTCCTTGTTTTTACTAAATAGAGCGAGGATCTTGGCGGTACCACTGATCTCATCAATATATTCTTTAGGGACGTTGGTGGTGACTATGTTTTTTACAAATTCTATTAGTTTGTAAATAATCTCAAAAGATTCAACCTTCACCGTAGATCTCTCTAGAATACTTTTGGCTTTGGCATCAGGTTTGGCATTGAAGGCTAAGATGGTAATCTGTGGATCACTCTGGGCGGTTTTGACATCACCTTCATTGATATTTCCAATTCCTTCAGAAACTATTTTAATTCTCACTTTTGGTTCCTGGATCTTGGCAATTTCATGTTTGATGCCTTCCAGACTACCAATCGCATCAGCTTTGATAATGAAGGGGAGAGAAATGCTGGTTTCTGTGTCTGCGATCAGGTTCTTTTCTGGAACTTTTTCTATGACCGGCTTGTAATTTTCGGCTAGTTGCTCGGCTTCCTTTTTATCTTCCACCACGATAAATTTTGTACCCACGGTGGGGATTTTGTTGAAACCAATCACGCGGACAGGACTAGAGAAAGTCGCACTTTTGATGGCCTTACCTAGAAAATCTTCCAAGATTCTTACTGGCGAATAGGCATCATCGGCCACAATATAATTTCCACTTTTTAACGTACCATTTTTGATGAGGAGGGTCGCGTAGATACCCTTTTTGTTATCAAGGCCAGCTTCGATGATGGCTCCTTCTGCTAGTTTGTTTGAATCCGCTTTGAACCCTCCCATCTCAGAAACCAAAATGATCATATCGAGCAGTTCTGGAATTCCCTTGCCAGTTAAAGCAGAAATCGGCACGACTGGAACATCTCCACCGTATCCTTCAACATAGATTTCGTTTTCCGCTAGAGACTGTTTTGTCTTTTCTACATCGGCTCCGGGTTTATCTGTTTTGTTAATTGCGACAATGAAAGGAATTTTTTCGGTTTGAATACATTTTAAAGCTTCGATCGTCTGGGGCTTCACTCCGTCTTCGGCAGAAACTACCAGCACGGCGATGTCAGCTACTTGAGCACCTCTTTCTCGGATAGCACAGAAAGCTTCGTGCCCAGGAGTGTCTAAGAAAGTTATTACTTGTTTACCATGCATCGCTTCATAAGCTCCGAGATGTTGAGTGATACCTCCAGCTTCTTTGGCCACGATATTTGACTTTCTGATGTAGTCGAGAAGAGTAGACTTTCCATGGTCAATATGACCCATGATGACAACCACGGGAGGGCGATTTATGAGGTTGTTAGGAGTGTTTTTCATGAGTGTAATCTAAGGGTTTACACTCTAACAGAAAAATTCAGTTTTGGCTAGATTTGCCTGCTTATTTCAACATTTCCATGGCTCCTTTTACGGCTTCTTTTTCTTCCTCTGAAAGCTCATATTCTGAAGCCCCACCTTTCACAGGTTTAGAAAAGATGCTGACATACTCGCGAGAGTAGAGACTGGAGACCACCACACCATCACCTAACTCATTTAGAAAAGCAGTGGCAAAACTTTGGTTGCCTCCAGATCCCGTGCCTTTGAAAGGATTAAAACGAACAGTGTGTACGGCTTGAACACTCTTTTTAAGACGTTTTTCTACGGTGGCGAGGTACTGCTCGATCTCTTTGCGGGAAGCCTCAAAGCTCTTTAGTGAAGTATCGACTGATGATAGAGAATCGGCGAGGTTTAGAGCATCTTTTCCAATTAAGAATTTTTTGATTTTGGTTTGAAGTTGGAAAACAATAATCGCTAAAACAATGATAGCTATAGCTAAGATTATAATTATAATAAAATTTAGGTCAAAATTTAAAATCATAGGCCAAGTATAAGGCATAAAAGATTTTGCGAATAGGGGAAAAGTGAGTATACTCATGTTCATGAAGAAGATTTACCTAGATTATGCTTCTCTAACCCCCGTTGATCCGAGGGTTCTCAAGGTTATAAATAAATTTTCAAGCCAGACTTATGGAAATCCATCAGCTCTTTATGCTTCGGCTGTATTAGCAAAAGATGCAATGAAAGATGCTCGAGAGAGGGTGGCCAAAGTTCTACATGCGCATAGTGACGAGATAATTTTTACAGGTAGTGGTACCGAGTCCAACAACCTCGCGCTTTTGGGAGTGGTAGAGGCGTATCAGGGGAAACACATTATCGTTAGTGCTATTGAACATTCGTCAGTGATAGAAACTGCTCATTATTTAGAAAAAAAAGGAATGGAAGTCACATACCTCGAAGTTGATGAAAATGGGGTTGTGGATTTGGAACAATTAAAAAAATCCATCAGACCAGAAACCATTCTTATTTCTATTATGATGGTTAATAATGAGATAGGAACAATTGAACCTATTTATGAGATCTCAAAAATTGTTCGTGACTATCGAAAAACTTCTGGCACGCGATTCCCATTTTTACATACTGATGCTTGCCAAGCATCAACTTCTCTTGAAGTTTATGTTGAAAAAATGAATGTTGATCTGGTGACTCTTGATGGACACAAGATCTATGGTCCTCGTGGCTTAGGCATGCTCTATATTCGTCGGGGAGTGGAGTGTTCTCCGATCCTGCACGGTGGATCACAAGAAAGAGGTCTTCGATCAGGAACCGAGAATATCCCTGGTATTCAAGGCTTCGCCCTGGCTTTAGAGCTTGCCGAAAGAATGAGGAAAAAAGAATTACACAGACTAACTGTTCTTAAGAAATATTTTATTGATGAGTTAAATAAGATTAATTCAGTGATAAAAATAAATGGATCAATGGTCAATACTGTTCCAAATATCTTGAATATTTCAATTCCCAATATTGATAGTGAATTTTTTGTTCTACAGTTAGATGCCAAAGGTATAGCGTGTTCTACCAAAAGCGCCTGCCTAAAAGATGAAGATGAATCCTATGTTCTCAAGGCGATTGGTGTTGATTCTAGAAATGCTATTAGGTTTTCTTTTGGTAGAAATACCAAAAAGGGAGATCTCAAAAAGACTTTAAACGCGATGAAAATTATTGACAGAGACTAGTTTTTTCATTATTATATCTACATATGCCTCCACTGACCAATTTTACAACCAAGGCCAAGGAAGCCCTTCGTCGTTCACACGAATTGGCCATTGAACGTGGTCAAAATCATGTTAATCCGCTCCATCTAATCTGTGCTTTGATTCTTCAGGAAGAAAGCATGGTCGCTTCTATTTTGGATAGGTTAGAAGTAGATACGATGCTTCTCACTGATGTGATCTTGGAACATATGGAAGCTCCGGAGACGGCCAGAACTCTCTCTCCTTCATACCAAATTTATTTAACTCCAGAACTAGCTTCCATTATTGAACATGCGGGGAAAGTCGCTCAATCTCTCAAGGATGAATTTATTTCTACCGAACATCTTTTTGTCGGTTGTTTCGATGTTCAAAGTCAGGCCAAAGAAATTCTCGCTCGTTTTAAAATAGAGAGACAGGGAGTGCTCAATATTATAGCAGAACTTAAAAATAGCGATGAAACAAAAAGTGATTCACCAAAAAAGTTTAGGACACTTTCAAAATATGCTCGCAGTCTCACCAAGCTCGCCAAAGAAAATAAACTTGATCCGGTGATTGGACGAGATAATGAAATACTCAGAGTGATCCAAATTCTTTCTAGAAGAACTAAAAATAACCCTATCCTTATAGGTGAGGCCGGAGTTGGTAAAACTGCCATAGCAGAAGGTTTGGCGATCAGAATGGCTCAAGGGGATGTTCCAGAATCTCTGAAAGACAAAGAGCTAGTTTCTCTTGACTTAGGTTCTCTCATTGCAGGTACAAAATATCGAGGAGAATTTGAAGAGCGATTGAAAAATATTCTAAAAGAAATCGAAAGATCTGAAGGAAAGATTATTCTTTTCATTGATGAGATACACACTTTAGTCGGCGCTGGAGCCTCTGAAGGATCGATGGATGCTTCAAACATGCTCAAGCCTGCTCTTTCGCGAGGAGAACTGAGGTCTATCGGAGCGACCACTCTCAAAGAATACCAAAAGCATATTGAAAAAGACCCAGCTTTGACTAGACGTTTTCAGCCAGTTTATGTCAACGAACCTTCCGTAGAAGATGCGGTGGCGATTCTCCGAGGTCTCAAAGAAAAATACGAACTGTATCATGGGGTGAGAATTACTGATGATGCGATTGTCGCGGCGGTCAATCTCGCTAGTCGATATATTCCTGATCGGTTTTTACCAGACAAAACCGTTGATCTTATTGATGAAGCGGCTTCGGCTCTGAAGATTTCTCTAGAGAACATGCCACCTCAACTAGAAGAAACTCGTCGCAAGATTATGCGACTGGAAATAGAGCGAGAAGCTCTAAAAAAGGAAACTGACAAAAATGCCAAGACTCGGATGGCCAAGATAGAAAAGGAAATTGCTGATTTAAGGGAAAGTACTTCAGAGCTTGAACTCAAATGGAAGAATGAAAAAGATACGATTACGGAAATAAAAAGAATAAAGAAGGAACTTGAAGGTTTGAGGATAGAAGCGGAGGCTGCCGAAGCTCGCGCTGACCTTTCTAAGGCGGCAGAAATTCGTTATGGTAAAATACCTTCTTTTGAAAAAGAATTAGAAACAAAAAACAAGAGACTAAAGAAATTACAATCTTCCAGAAGAATTTTGAAAGAAGAAATTACCGAGCAAGATATTGCTGATGTGGTTTCCAGATGGACTGGTATCCCTGTTTTTCGCATGATGGAAGCGGAAGCACAGAGGCTTTCACGTATGGAGGAAGATCTAAAGAACCGCATTGTTGGTCAGAATGAAGCGGTGAGAAAGATTGCTGACACGATCAAACGTTCTCGAGCAGGTATTGCCGACCCCAATCGTCCTATTGGTTCATTCATTTTTCTTGGTCCAACTGGGGTGGGGAAAACAGAATTGACCAAAGCTCTGGCCGAATTTCTATTCAATGATGAAAAGGCTTTGATCAGGGTGGACATGTCTGAATTTATGGAAAAGCATTCTATTTCCAAACTGATCGGGGCTCCTCCAGGTTACATCGGTCACGATGAAGGTGGTGGTTTGACGGAAATGGTTCGGCATCGACCATATTCGGTGATTCTTTTTGATGAGATAGAAAAAGCTCATCCGGAAGTTTTCAACATCCTGCTTCAGGTTCTTGATAATGGCAGACTCACAGATTCCAAGGGACGCACGGTTAATTTTAAAAATACCGTGATTATCATGACTTCTAACATTGGTGCGCAGTTTATAGAGAAAATGGAGAAGATTGGTTTTGCTAATGGTTCTGAAGGGACCAGAGAAAAAGATAATTACGATAGCGTAAAGAACAAAGTCATGTCCAGTCTCAAAGATTATTTCCGACCAGAATTTCTCAATCGTCTAGATGACATTATTATTTTTGACATTTTGAGTCGAGAATCTATCGAAAGTATTGTGAAAATTCAAATTGAGTTTGTCGTTAAAAGACTTAAAGAAAAGGATATTAACATGATGATTTCCGAAGATGTGACAAAATATCTGGCAATAGAGGGCTACAATCCTCAATACGGAGCGAGACCTTTGAAACGCCTCATTCAAACAAAAATTTTGACTCCCGTTGCGTCTCTCATGATTTCTCAGGGTGTCACAAAGGGAGGAACGATTTATGTTGGTCTCAAAAAAGACACTAAGGGCAGTATCATTACTCCCGAAGAATTTACTTTCGAGGTAAAAAAGAAAAAGAAAGGTGAAAGTCATTTTATTCTCTCTGACATTGAGTTGAAGAAATAAATCTGGTAGACTCATACCAGTAAGTTTTTATGCGCCGGTCGGATAGTGGCTATTCCAGGAGACTGTAAATCTCCGGCCCTTTGGGCATCGCTGGTTCGAGTCCAGCCCGGCGCACCATGAGTCGTCTAGATTATTCAAAAAGCACTGTATTTTTTCGTGACTCCTTTGTTTCTTTTTCTAGTGCAAATTTGAGTATTGCTAGTTCCCCAGTCCTTTATGGTTTGGCGATCTATACAGTTTTTAGTCTTAACTGGAATAGTAAAGAAAAGAAACTTTACATTTTTCGTCTAGAGGATCATTATAAGAGATTGGTGAATTCTGCTAAAATTATGGATTTCAATTCTTTTGAAAAGTCTTGGAATTACCACAAATTTGAGAAAATGGTTCTCGAGCTTATTAAGAAAAATAATCTTACTGAAGACGCTTTGGTCAGGGTCTCTATTTTTGTCGATGCAGTGATAGCGGGGACCAAGATTCGTGGTTTGCCGAATTCTCTTTGTGCTTATATTTATCCGATGGGGGAAATTTTACCTAAGACGGGAATTAACGTTTGTGTTTCCAGTTGGGTTCGTAACGCTGATAATGCTATTCCAGCTCGCGCTAAAGTTAATGGCGGATATGTAAATAGTAGTTTGATGAAGAATGAAGCAATCGTTAATGGTTATGATGACGCCATAGCTCTAGATCAAAAGGGGAACGTGACCGAAGGTACGGTGGCCAATTTATTTTTTGTGAAAGATGGTAAACTCATTACTCCTAGTGTTAATTTTGATATTTTAGAAGGGATTACTAGAGACAGTTTGATAAAGATTGCTCGTGATTTGAAGATTGAAGTTATCGAGAGGGCGGTCAGTAGAAGTGAAATGTATATAGCCGAGGAAGCTTTTGTCTGTGGTAGTTCAGCCCGCATTACCCCCATTCTTTCTATTGACAGGAGAATGATAGGCGGGGGTAAGATCGGAAAAATTACTGAAAAATTATCAAAGAAATATGAACAGATTCAGAGAGGGGAGGTGAAGGAATACAAAGATTGGAGAATAGGGCTGTCTTGACTTTTGTTGTAATAGTTGTCATTCTATTGAGTGGACGGTGACGGTCAACCACCTATCAAAACTATGAAAAGAAACCTGGTAAAGTTTGGACCACTCCTGTTTGTCCTGTTTATACTCGTTGGATGCCTTCTTCTCCAGATGGAGGCGAAAAAGAGTCAGTATCAATTAGACCCAGATGTTGGAAGGTCTTCGGTAACGTTTCAGTTGCCGACAAATTTGCCCCATGACATCACATTTGAGTCTGGTTCGCAGACAGGAAGTGGGGATGTATCTTATCCCTAACTGTAGGTTGCAGATCGGGCCGTTTTGAGTGAAAATCTCGGATGGCCCTTTCCTTTTGGCTAAAGTTGCTTTTTCCTAAGCTCTAGGTTATAGTACCAGGACCTAATTTTAATCATATGTCACAAGAAAAACTCATTACTCTAAGAAATAAGGAAACGGGAGAGATCTACATCACTCGCAAGAACAAGAAGACTGTCGAGAAAAAGATTGAACTCAAGAAATACAGCAAGGCTCTGCGCAAGCATATTGTTTTCAAGGAAGCCAAGAAGTAGGACAAAAGGCCATGAGGCCTTTTTGCTTTATGCTCAAAGCTGAGATAGTATTAGTCTCATTGAAAAAGGGCGATTAGTTAAGTGGCATAACTGCTCTCTCCAAAAGAGCTGTCCGGGGTTCGATTCCTCGATCGCCCGCCAAGTAAGAATGATTTATAAAAAAGAGAACACGCTACAGACCCGAAGGTAAGTAGCGTGCGCTTTGAAATCTGCACCCCGATTATTTAGTTTCTGTGGTTGGTATATGGAGCAATCCACGAACCAACCACCCACGCTACGGCCCTGCCGATTTCTCGGCTGAACCGATGGTCACTATGGGCGAAGTGTCCGCCATGAACGAAGGACGAGGCTTCCGCCCCGTGCTCGATGGCGATCTGTTTCGCCACCGTCAGAGGGATCAACCTGTCATCCATGGGGATGATCAGATGAGTCCGGCTCTTGAGAGAGCGGAGCATCGGGGTTTTGTACCCGAGGAGAAACGGAAATATCGCTTTCCTCAGGACTTTTCCGGATGCTGTACCTAACTTGCAACGAGCACCATCCCGGAGGAACTCCTGGTGTTGGTGAGGGACATCGAAAGTTTTTCCACACACTAGTGCTTTGATCACATCCCAGCTAATGACGCGTGGTTCCAGATTCGTCCAGATACCCAGGTGAGCTCCAGTGGCAAGGCTCACAATTCCTTTTACCAAGGATGTTTTTTCGGCAATCCGCGCAGCTGCGTGGATACCGTAGGAGTGACATATCAGAAAAGTGTCTACTCCGTGGCGTTCAATTTTTTCCGTCTTTTGATCGACGAATTGGTTGAACGTGAGGTTACCACTGAAGGCGTTTTCAGCCGCGTGGGGAACTTGGAGTCTGATACCTGACTCCTTTAGGTGATCTGAAAGCAGATCCACTTGGGATGGGTGATACCACATCCCACCAACCCACTCCACCCGAAAGGTGGAAATGGAACTGGGGGTGAGACTCGGTGTGGCAATGCCACCACGAGCCGTTGTCAATGTTTTCATAGCTTAATCTAATTAAAATCTACCAGCTTTTATATCTTTTGTCAACAATATGTAATAAATAAAAAACTGCCCTCGATTGCTCGAGGTGCAGATTGAGAAAGGACTACGGGCCGTCGTCGCCGACGAAGTCTAGTTGGGTGGAGACGTGATGGGTAATCGTACTCAGTTTTTCGATTGCCGCATAGCGGACTTGTTCTCCAAAGTTCTGGACACACTGGATGGAGCTGAACGTGATGATCCAATCTGGCACCTCGTCTGTTTCATCACTCACGCCTTCAATCATAGCAACAAGCTGTTGTTCACAGCTAGCCATCAACTCCCGCCTGTATTTGATGGTAGCCCATCTGTAGATGTGAACCAGTTCCTCCATCTCTAAGCTTGGTAACATTTTCTGCAGTTTCGTCGCGATTTCTTGAGCCCTAGGTCCGGAAGGGATGACTTTTTCGGCCAAGGCAATGATGGCCATTGGATCCTCCATGTTTTTCCATGCCCCCGTGTTGAACCCTCTCTGCAGTGGTTCGGGGTGATTGTTCTCATCTCTGACCATCTCTAGTAAGACGGTTTTTTTCATAGGAGTTTTTGGGTTTGTTGATTTTGGACATGATACAAAAGTCCTCTCAGATCATATCACCGGCTGATTCTAAGTCAATAAAATTTTATTTTACTTCTATCCAGTTTATGTCTTTGTTTCTTTTGAACCAGACCAGCTGTCTTTTGGCATAATGCCAGATTTCCGTTTCTAGTAATCCCTTCATTTTTTCTAAAGGTATCTTATTTTGTAAAAAAAGTGCTAACTGACGATACTCCAGTCCTAGTTCTTCCATTCTTTTCCACGACAGACCATTGGCATGTAAATTTTTGGCTTCTTCTATCATTCCATTGTCAATTCGTCTGATCAATCTATTGCGAATCTTTTCTTTCAGGATTTTAGATGGAGCAATGAGACCAATCCACTCAACATCATAAGTAGATTCATTTTTATTGACAGCGGGAATCTGTCCTAGCTTTTTTCCGATTTCTATAAATCTTACTAATCTTTGTTTATTATTTTTTTCTGAATTGTTGAGTGATAGAGCAAACTTAGGATCAATTTCACTTAATATCCTAAATAATTCCTCTGTATTTTTGTTGTCTAGCTTTTTTCTTAATTTTTGATCATGCGGCACATTTGGGTAGGAAATATTTCCTACCACTGCTTCTATGTAAAATCCGGTACCACCACAAATGATGGGAAGTTTACCTCGGGCGGAAATATCCCCAATCGCTTTTTGAGCTAGAGTCTTGAACTGCTCTACATTGAATTGTTCTTTTGGATCTACGACATCCAGAAGGTGGTGGGGAACATCCTTCATTTCTATCTTGGTAATCTTGCCGGTACCTATATCTAGTCCCGTGTAGACTTGTCTAGAGTCAGCGGAGATGATTTCTCCATTGTTTTTTAGAGCATATTCCACGGCAAAGTCGCTTTTTCCCACAGCTGTGGGTCCAACGATGCAAATAAGTCTGATTTTCGGGATTTTCATACATCCACATGGTATGGCATAACCCGTCAAGAGGCAATTGACAAAGTATATAAAGTGTGCTAGTATTCCACCTACAGGAAAACTCCTGGGAAAAAGGCTCTTTGTCAATTCGGATTAAACAAAACTATGAAGATTAGACCGTCCTTATGGGCCGGGGCCATTGTGGCGCTCGGCATAACCATTCTTGGTGTCTATTTTGGAACCAAGGCAAACAGTCAACCCGAAATTTCGGCGCAGCAGGTGTCACAATCTGAGCCGGTAGTTTCGGAAGTGGTGGAAACGGTGATCATCCCTGGGCAACCGGCATTGCCGGAACAGCCTGAGGTGGTGAGTGGTGATCCGGCGCGTGAAGAACGCAACCGGATTCTCCTGGAAAATGGATTTGGGATTGGGCCTGGCCACAGGGTCAGCGTTCAATACCAGAACAGTCGGACAAACAACAACAATGCGGTGTCGGTGTCGGAAACAAACTGAAAAACTCGGAAACTCAAGACATATGAAAACGAAAATTAAACTCCTCATTTGTACCCTGGTCGCCCTCGGCTTCCAGCTCGCGTCCTTTGCTCAAATCATTGTCACAGGTCCTGTACCGGTGCCGGTTGAAAATGGACCTACCATCGAACACATTGCCAATGTCTTTGCGACGGCGGCGATGGATTACGGTCAGGGACGGTATTGGTTCACCTCCGTTAACAACGGCGTCGCCAAGGAAGTTTACGGCGAATTCATGTTGCAACGGAAAGGCAGTCGCTGGGTGATCCCGCAGTTCTCGGTCAACGGCAAGGATTTGCCGATCGATCCAGAATACCCACTGCTGGAATTTCCAGCTTATGTGGATGGTAACGTGGTGGACTTCCAACTCAACATTCAAGGACACAGCCTGTCTGGCAAAGAAACCAGGCGTGGTTGGTTCTACAAGAGTAAGTTGTACCCGGAAGATGAGATCAGCATCACCCTTTCCTTGAACTATGTTCAGGAGAGCGTGCCGTTTGATTTCACCGGGGACCACACTCGGTGGAACACAGGGATTCAAAGCGACGACGGTCGTTTCGGTGGCTACTACAATACAGACACCGAGACTTTCTTCGCTGACTATGACCCGATTCGTCCGCCGCAAAGCTGGGTGATCTATGATCGTCGTGACAACACGGTGATTACGACGGTCCCATTCAAGGGGCCGTCGAGTGAAAACCCCCCGACGCCAGACAGCGGTTTCGGCTTGGACATCGGTCTTCCCGATGACATCGGTGAATTCAGTCTTCCTGAGGAAGGTCGATCGGATGGCTTCGAAAGTTTGAGCATGAATCATACCGTGGAGCGCAGTGGTTTCCAATACTCCGCCAAGGTCATGCTCATCGCCGGCCAAAATCCCCGCGACTACGTCCTTGTTTATGGTTACAGCCTCCAAGCTGGAACTGTGCTCGAGGTCCATGGCGTGAACCCGAACGGTACATCAACACTCCTCAGCAAGGAGTCGGTGCAGGAAGATAGTGATTATGTCAGGGTTGACGACAGTACTGGATACGCGGCGTACAGGGTAGTCTTCATCGGTGCGGTCAATAACCCGCTCCGAGGCTTCAGCGCCTACAGCTACCGTTCCAGTTACCCACAAAACAGTGGTGGCGGAGGAGGCGGCCCGAAGGGTAAACCCGCTCTTGACGAAATCTAATCCGAATTGAAATTACACAGTGCCCGAGCAGAGTTAGCAAACTTTGCTCGGGTGCTTTTTATTATAGAATCTTACCTTCTAAAATTATTGAGAGTATAATCTAGTAATATCTGAGAATCGTTTAAAGCATTTTGTGAACCGAGCACAATAGAAACTATCGGCCGCTTAGTATTACCAGTCGTAAATTCAAAAATAGAAAGATTGGTTTCCGCGGCGGCCGTGGTCTTGCCATTTTTACCACCAAAGAAAAATTCATGATCCACAAAATCATTGAGATTCGTTAGGTTATTGAATACATTTGAACCGTAAGCACTACTTTTGATCTTGCCTGAGGTGATGTTAAAAACAAAGCTTCTATTGTTGTAAATATATTTAGCTAACATAAATAAATCTTCAGCCGTCGAGACATTTTCAGCTGAGGCTCCAGAAGGATCAGCAAAAGTTGTATTTAACATCCCGATAGATTTGGCTTTATTATTCATGTATTTGATAAAATTGGTCCGTCCATAATATCGAGCGATTGTTTCAGCGGCTTCATTTGACGATTCCATAAGTAAGGGAAATAGCAGTTGGTAGATGCTATACCGATCACCAACTTTCAACCTAGCTTTTGAGGTGTAGATAATCGCTTCTTTAGGCACCGTCGCGATGTTATCAAGGTTGATGTATTCTGTAGCAATCAAAGCCGTCATCAGTTTAGTGATGGAAGCAATCGGAACTGGCTTAGTCGATTCTTTGGTGGTAAAGATATGATTATTAAGTAAATCTGCGGATAAATAAACTGGTGCTTTCAAGGCCGGTCCCACCTCATTTTTGTAGGTGAAATTGTCAGGAGAAAAACTATGTTCAAAAACTAGAATCGGGGTACCTACCTCAACAGCATTGTAGACTTTTTCGGCATCTTCAGTGGTAAGACGAACACAACCACCAGTGAATTCTCTGGAGGTCAGTGTTCCGTCCGGATAATATGTACGTCCGTGAATATAGAAATTTCCCTGAAAGTTCATACTCCAAGGCATCCACACATGAGCCATACCGGATAAATGAGCCTTTTCTTTGTTGTTAACTTTATATAGTCCAGCTGGGGTTTCCCACCAAGATCCTTCTCGTCCCTTGCTATCAATCGGTACTTCAATCTCCAATTGACCCTTTTTATACACGCGCATGGTCATAGCCGATAGATCGGCTTCTATAAAATCAGCACCATCATCAATAAATTTTTGCTTCACTGATCTAAAAAAATTAGGATCAGAAAGAGCGGGTTGCTCGCCGTAGGTAAAAGCCACTTGATCTGTTTTTGTGATTGGGGGAAGATTGAGAGTGTAGTTTAAAGTGGTTGTTTTTAGAATGGGTAACAAGACGACGAAAGTGATAATTATCAAGGTAATTAAAATGACAGTAACCGCTGTCGGTACTTCTGAATGTAGAACTCTAACGAGAGAAAAATGATTAAGTTTTTCTGGATAGGCACTATAATAAAAAGCCTCCTTGATATCGTCTGTTGACCAACCATCCAAGACCAGTTCAGCTTGAATTTGTTCCTTGGGCACGCCGGCACTAAGTTTGGTCGTGACGTGAGTAACTAACTGTTTATGATACATTTTAGTAGTACACTAATCATAACATGTCTTGGGTTCTATGTTGTTGATAAAATTTTCGTACTTTATTTTCTTTCTTGATAAACAGGGAATAGTATCTGAATAATATATTTTTGATAATAGAATCAAAGATTCTTTTTTGGCAAATTTTATGATGTACATGGGGTTTTTCCCAGACATAACTTTGCTTTTATGAACGGCACCATGAACCCCTAATATTTTCTTGATTTTACCGTGGAGCCACAGAATATGTTTTTCGCTGGCCGAAATAAATCTAACGAAGATTCTTTTATATACATACGTAGGATTTTTTATGGAATTGTAATGATCTATATATGTAGTAATAGACCCATCGCCATCTAGATGTCCTCTTAAAAAATCAACAAAGTACTCATCCGGTATAGCTATCTCTTTCATAATCAGAGACTTGTGAGGCATGAGTCCTATACCTATCAACCAATCATAAATTTGAACATTACTGAATGTTATTCTAAAAGATTCACCCCTTTCATTACTTGTTATACCGATTTTGTCATTTATTTTCATAATCAATTTGATATTTCTGATTTGCTCTAAATCATTAGATGTGAAAGTTATATGTCTTTTGTCTGAAGAAAGACACCCATCTGTGGTAATTAACCCTACGGCATAGGCTAGGTTAGGTGACCAACTCAAACTAACTAATCTTTTAGATTTATATCTACTTACCATATTATTGAAATTACGTGTGCCAAGGGAGGGACTCGAACCCTCACGAGATAAATCTCACAGCATTTTGAGTGCTGCGCGGCTGCCATTACGCCACCTTGGCATTCATTCGCTTTATTCTACTAGATTTTTGTATAAAATCAATTGATGGTAAAATATCTGCATGGCCAATAACCCCTCACACTATTTTAGCGATTCGATCTTTTGGATTGAAGTAGAGAAAATCAAACCCAACCCTTATCAACCCCGTCGAGAATTTGATGAGGCTCGTTTGCGCGATCTCGCCGATTCCATCCGGATGTACGGAATTCTCCAGCCGCTCGTGGTCACTCGTCGGGAATTTGAAAAATCCGATGGAGGGCTGGCTGTAGAATACGAACTGATTTCTGGAGAAAGACGTCTCCGGGCTTCAAAGATTGCGGGACTGGCTCAAGTTCCAGCCCTTATCAGAAATAGTGAAGAAAATGATCGTCTCAAACTTGAACTGGCTATTATCGAAAACCTCCAGAGAGAAGATATCAATTCGGTAGATCGAGCTCGCGCTTTTGATCGTCTGGTCAAAGAGTTTGCCATGACTCATGTGCAGGTCGCGCAAAAAGTTGGCAAAAGTCGGGAGTATGTTTCCAACACTTTACGTATCTTGGCTTTGCCTGAAGAGATGCTCAATGCTGTTTCTGAAGGAAAAATTTCTGAAGGACATACTAGACCACTTCTCATGCTGGCTGATCGACCAGAGGAACAGCTCACTTTGTTCAAAGAAATTCTCGCTAAAAGAATGAGTGTGAGAGAGACAGAATCGGTGGCGAGAAAGATCGCGACCGATAGAGTGCGCAAGAAGGATTGGAGTTTAGAACCGGAGATTATGGAAATGGAAAAGAAATTTAAAGAAGTGCTAGGTACCAAAGTTTCTATTGATCGGTTTGAAAATGGGGGAAGAATTACTATTAACTTTTTCTCTACGGCTGATGTGAGAGCGATTCTAGAGAAGATGTCTCACGACGTCGCGCTTACCAGTGAGGCCAATTCATCCACTACTATTTCTGATTCCACACCCCTCCAAGTTTCTCACGAAGAAGCCCTGGTTGATGACCGACCAAAAGAAGAGATTGTGAAGGAAGAGAATGAGGAAATCTATTCTATTAAAAACTTTGGGGTGTAGTTGTCTAAATTACAGAAAAGAGGTATAAATATCGGGAACTCCTAGCAGAAAGACAAAACTATGATTGAAATAACACCGGAGGAATACCGGAAACGTAAATGGAACAAAACCCGTGCCTTTAAAGTCACTCGAGGTGGTATCAAGTTCAATGCCAGATTGGTGACCAGGCCAGGTAGAGATTCACTGCCTCCCGGGTACGTTTCTGTTCAAGTGGACGCGGAGTTTGTCAGACTCCTCAAACTCAATGGAAGGACGGTCAGAGCCAGACTCGGTGCCGGCGCTCTGGACTAACAAGAGTTTCTAGTTCTCCAACCCAAACCAAAACCCGTAGCAGAGTATCGCTACGGGTTGGTCTTTTATTCTTTCTTTTTGGCAAATCTCCCTTTTCTCACGGCTTTTGGTTTACTAAAGATGTCCAGCGCTCTTTCTAAAGTAATTTCGTAGGGATTATCGCCATCTTTTTCTTTGATTGATCTAAAGTCAGATTCATGTACAACGTAAGGACCAAACCGGCCAATATTGGCGGTGATTTTTTGTTTGGTGTCAGGATGTTCGCCGAGGACTCGGGGAAGACTCAGATATTTTGTCGCATCAGCAATACTCACCGCACCTAGATCTTTGCCTTTTGGAATAGAAGCCATGCGTGGTTTGACTGGGACAGGATCACCTTTCTTGCGACGACCCTTGGTTTTAGGTGGGCGTTCTCCGAGTTGGACATATGGTCCATATTTTCCAACTAGCACAAAAATAGGGAGGCCGGTCGCTGGATCCATACCAATTGGTTCATCTTTTTTAATTTCGGTGCCATCCATCATCAGAGCGCCATCGCAATCTGGGTATTTGGCACATGAGAGGAACTTGCCATTTCTACCGAGTTTGATAATCATGTCACCAGCACACTTTGGACATTTGTATTTGGCATCAGCCTCTCCGAGAGTGGTGATCTTCGCTTCTTTTTCTAGAATTTTTATTTCTTTGGCAAAGGGGATATAGAACTTTTTAAGAGTAGCGAGGTATTCTTTTTTCCCATCGGCGATATCATCTAGAGAATCCTCCATTTCCGCAGTGAAGGAGTCATTGATGTACTTCATGAAATTGGCTTCCAAGAAAGAAGAGACGACATCTCCGGTATCGGTGGGTTTCAGAGCTTTATTTTCTTTTTCGACGTAACCTCTGTCTTCAATCGTTCTAATAATAGAAGCATAAGTAGAAGGACGGCCAATACCCCTTTTTTCTAATTCTTTCACCAAGCCAGCTTCACTATATCTTGGTGGTGGTTGAGTAGCTTTTTCTTCACTCCTAATTTCTTTGAGATCTAGTTCATCTCCCTTGCCAATTTTAGGTAATTCTACATCTTCACCTCTGGCGTCAGCATCAGCGGTGAGCCATCCAGGGAAAAGGACGCGTGAACCATTGGCTTGAAATTCTGGGATTTTGTCCGTCGTAATGTTAGCGGTGATTTTTGTCCTAAGCAGTTCTGCGTCAGACATCTGTGAAGCGACAGTTCTCTGCCAGATGAGTTTGTAAAGTTTTTTCTGTTCTTCATTTAGACCGGCAACTTCAGTCGCGACATGTGATGGGCGGATCGCTTCGTGAGCTTCTTGAGCATTTTTACTTTTTTTGGCATAAGTGCGGAATTGTAAATAATTTTTGCCATATTTTTTTTCGATTACCCCAGCTATTTGTCCTAGAGCAACCTTGCTCAAGTTGGTACTGTCGGTACGCATGTAGGTGATGTGTCCCGCTTCGTAGAGTCTCTGCGCAATTATCATAGTTCTGGATGGAGCAAAACCAAGTCTGGAACTCGCCGCTTGCTGGAGAGTGGAAGTGATAAAGGGAGCTCGGGGTGATCTTTTTACGGTACTTTCTTCTACATCAGTTACCTCCCAATCATGTTCCTTGGCTTTTTTTAAGATTTCGTCTACCTCACTTTTGACTGTTGGCTCTTTTGAACAGGTGAGGGTTAGAGGAATACCTCCTTTGGTTTTAACGTCAGCCGTGATCACCCAAAATGGGTGTGAAATAAAGGCGCGGATTTCTCTCTCCCTTTCCATGATAATTCGCAGAGCTGGTGATTGGACTCGTCCAGCAGAGAGTCCATAACGCACTTTTTTCCAAATGAGCCCTGAAAGATCATAACCGACTAATCTGTCTAAAACTCGGCGGGCTTCTTGAGCGAGACGGAGATTCTCATCAATCTTTCGAGGATGTTCCATCGCTTCTAAAATAGCATCTTTGGTGATTTCGTGAAAAACAACTCTTTGGGGATTCTTGAGTTTGGTGGCCTCGGCGATATGCCAAGCAAACGCCTCTCCTTCGCGGTCGGGGTCAGTGGCGAGGATAACTTCGGTGGCTTTTTTGGCGAGAGCTTGGATTTCTTCTACAACTTTTTCTTTGCCAGGAGAGATTTCGTAATGAGGAATGAAGCCACCTTCTATATCGATGGCTTTTTTGTTACTTTTTGGGAGGTCTCTGATGTGACCGACGGAAGCTTTGACGGTATATTTTCCATCCAAATATTTTGAAATTGTTTTAGCTTTGGCGGGTGACTCGACGATGAGTAATTTCATAGTATGCTCGTAAGTATTACATGATAATGAAAGTTTAGGCAAATTTATAGGTAAGAGAAAGAAGAAAAGAGTTTATAAAAAATTCCACCCGTGACGCGATTGGCGCCACGGGGGTGTGGAGGGGAGGCAGAGAGGCTCAGTGTTTGTTTCCCGACTTGGGACGAGAACCTTGTCGCAGGTGGTTATCAAACTCCCTGGCGATCATGGTGTCGTAAATCGCCGTGACCTGGAAAGCTTTGGTGGCCAGCTTGAAGCGGGTCATTTCACACAAATCTCCGAGGCCTTTAATCTCGTCCAAAACGTCTTCATAGTCAGCCGGATAAACGACGACGCCGACGGAATTGTAGTTCTTGGCGGCGGCACGGATCATGGAGGGTCCGCCGACGTCAATGTTCGCGATAGACTGATCCTTGGCAAACGGGTAAAGGTTCACCACCACGAGACCGAAGGTCTTGATGGAGTCTTCAGCGATTTTATTCAATTCAACCAAGGTGTAGGGCAAACCTACCTTACTGATTTCTTTGCCAGTGCCGCCAGTGGAGACAATCTCAAATCCAAGGGCGACTAGTTGGCGAGCAAAACTGACAACGTCAGTCTTGTCGCTTACCGATAGAAGAGCTCTTTTTTTCATGTCACTTAGGGGTTATCCAAGGTCACAACATGCGACCTTTTCTGGTGATACATTATCACTAAGGAGGGGATAGTCAATAAGGTTCAAGAAACGAGTAAAAAATGTTAGGATGGTGAGATGAAAAAGTTTTTTGTTAGGTTTCTCTGCCTTATCCTTTTTATTGTTATTGCCTACGGTCTTTTCTCTCTCATCGTCCGCCCCTCTCTCGATCGTGATTGGACCAAGGATCAAAAAATCTTAGCTCGAGCGACGATTGATGGTGATCTGGCCAAGATTACTAATATTAGAAATATCAATTATCGTAGTACGACTGATTATGATGTTCATTATTATGATCAGACTTTTGATCTGAATAAACTTAACTCTGTCTGGTACATGGTGGAACCTTTTACTGGTCACGGAGCGGGAGCGGCACACACCCTAGTTTCTTTTGGTTTTGAAGATGGTTCGTATGTGGCGATCTCGGTGGAGATTCGTAAAGAGATGGGGGAATCGTTTGGTGCGGTCAAAGGTCTCTTGCGTCAGTACGAGCTGGTCTACGTGATTGCTGATGAAAGGGATGTGATCAAACTGCGTTCTAACTATCGCAAGGATCAGGTTTTTCTTTATCCAATAAAAACGACTAAGGAAAATATGAGAAAACTTTTTCTCTCCATGTTAGAGCGGGCCAATGAGCTCGCGACGAAACCCGAGTTCTATAACACTCTCACGAGCACTTGTACTACCAACATTGTTTCTCATGTCAATGACATTGTACCTGATCGAGTACCATTCAGTTTCAAAGTCCTCATGCCGGCTTACTCAGATGAGTTAGCTTACAAGATCGGACTCTTTGAGACCAAGACTCCAGATGGAAAGACCATGACCTTAGAAGAATTACGAGCTAAGTACAAGATAAATGAAAAGGCAGAAAAATATGCAGAAGATCCGGAGTGGAGTAAGAGGGTGAGGGAATAATTTATTCCCCCTTGCGCCTCTCCCCCAATATGCTATTTTTATACTAATCAGCTCATTTTGGTTTTGATTTCTGTAGTAAACTCGGTCAACGAAAGGCAAACCCATGGCGGAATATGTGGCGTGGTATATTTACACCTTACGACACCTTCATACTGACAGTGTTATGGCAAGGGTAGCGCTGGGAAACGTTTGCAAGGGCCAGCTCTGTTCTGACGACAAGAAACGTGATTTGTGGCCGTGCGATCAAGACACGATCCGTGTTTTGATGGAGAAGAAAGAGGAGTTGCAACTCCAGTTCCGTATTTACCGACAAAAGGGAAAGCATGGACAAATCGAACACTGGTCGCATGGCAACTTCGAGAACTCTTTTGCGCGTCGTCAGTCTGTGACTCAGCGCACGGCTCTCCTTGAAAGGGAGGCTGAAGAAATCTACGCTTAAAACATTCAATAACCACAATCACTAAGCGCCCGCCGAAAGGTAGGGCGCGAGTTTTTGTAATGGGAGAATATTAAACTATTTTTGTCTACTTGTTTTTATTTTTTCTTTTGCATATAATTTGTCTATTATTTACAAAGTGTTTTATTTAAGAAGGCTCACTTTGTATCCTATTCATCAATTTATGCAGGAAGTGGCAGAATAACTTCCCCTAAGTTCTTTCTTATGGAATAAATCGTGAGTACACCAGTATCTCGTTTTCCTGCATAAGTTTGTGAGTAAAAAGCATAATGGTAGAAGATGAACAATTACAATTAAATAATATTGAAAATATTATCAAGCAGAGAATATTTATTATTCGTGGACATAAAGTCATGATTGATGTTCATTTGGCAGAGTTATATGGAGTTGAAACCAAGGTTTTTAATCAAGCCGTTAAGCGTAACTCAGTGCGTTTTCCAGAAGATTTCAGGTTTAAAATAAACGAAGAAGAATTTAAGGAACTGAACCGGTCACAAATTGTGACCGGTTCCCAGAAACATCGTGATCCACGTTTTTTACCCTATGCTTTCACTGAACATGGTGTTGCGATGTTATCCGCTGTTCTAAAGAGCGAATTAGCTATTCAAATGAGTATTTTTATCGTTCGTGCCTTTATAAAAATGAGAGAGTCTCTAGATCAATATAAAGATCTATCAATTAAAATAAATAAAATAGAATCAAAACAAAAAGAGCAAGGTAATCTATTGGCCACAGTTCATTCAGTGGTTAAACATTTGATTGAAAAACCAGTCAGGCCAAAAGGGAAAATAGGATTTGCAGATAAAACATAGGTGGTCGCAATTTGCGACCAGTTACTAAAAATTTGAGGTCACAAATTGTGATCTCAAAAGTTATCCCCACCTTTTCTTTGACAGTGAACGAACGTTCACCTATACTATAAACATCACAAAAGAGGCCGGATTATTAAAAAATCTAATCAAAAAATAATATGAGTAAATATAGATTCGTGAGAGAAATAAAGAAGGAGATCAAAGAGCTAAATATGGAGATAGACATGCTCATCATCAAAGGTCGATCATACAGACACCTCGCCAAGAGACACAAGTTTCTCACTAGCGAACTAAGAGCGTTGAATAACCGATCCATCGTTATACCAGGATTTGTGAGAAGGTTAGGGAGCTTCGTGTCAGCTTTTATGTTCTAGGTTACAATTAGAGACATGACAGATTACAAGAATAAAATTATTTCTTTCTATAAAAACAACAAACGCATGCCGAGCTATGCGGAGATTATGGACTTGCTTGGGTTCAAATCAAAAAATGCAGTGTATAAGTTAGTCAACAAGCTGGTTGCGGAGGGAGTGGTATCAAAAGATTCACAGGGAAGAATAATTCCCGAAAGACTAGTGGGAGAAACTCCTATGTTAGGTTTGGTAGAAGCCGGAATTCCAACTATGGCCGAAGAAGAGGTCCTAGATACTATCAATCTAGACGAATATTTTATACGTGATTCAGGCAAGACTTTTATTTTAAAAGTAAAAGGAGATTCAATGATAGAAGAGGGAATTAAGGAAGGAGACTTAGTCGTCGCAGAAAGAACAAACAATCCTAAGGATGGAGATATTGTCATTGCTCAAGTTGACGGTGGTTGGACTTTGAAATTTTTAAAAATGAAAAATGGCAAGCCTTCTCACTTAGAACCAGCCAACAAAGACTACAAACCCATCTATCCAGAATATGAATTCAATGTCGCGGCCGTGGTCAAAGGAGTTTTGAGAAAATATTAGATTAACTTGATCTCTCCACCAACCGCTGTAACCACTCCTTCTATTTCCAAAGAAGAAATGACTAGATTTATTTCTCTGGCCGAAAGGCCGCTTTTTAATATCAACTGCTCGGTGGTGTGAGGCTCAATAGAAAGTAACTCCACAATTCTTCTTTCATTTTCATTTAGATTTAAAAGTAGACTTCTCTGGATTGATTGATCATTATCTCCTTTCTTTTTCAAATCAAGTAAAGCCAAGAGATCATCTGAAGAAGCAATCACTTTCGCCCCTAGACCCAAGAGCATATGCGGACCCTTTGATAAAGGAGAAAAGATGTTACCGGGAACAGTTCCAACATCTCTATTATATTCCGTCGCATATTTTGAAGTGATAAGCGTACCAGATTGAAGCTCTGCTTCTATGACTAGAGTGGCGTGAGAGATGCCAGCGAGCAGACGATTCCTTTTTGGAAAGGTCCAAGGGGCACTTTCTTGCATTAGTTCGCATTCAGAAATGAGCGCTCCGCCAGCTTCTACAATCTCTTCCGAAAGCCTAGCGTGAGTGGCTGGATAAATGACGCTTGGGTGGAGACCAGACCCGGGGAAGGCAATAGTTGGTAAATCAGCTTCTAGAGCCGCTCGGTGTGCGATACTGTCTATACCTAGAGCTAAACCGGAGACAATACATATATTGTATCCTCGCAGACCAGAAATGAGTTTCTCGGTAACTTCTTTACCATAACTGGAATATTTGCGGGCACCGACAACACATAGACATTTAGTATTTGGTAGAGGTAGAGTGCCTTTGAGATAAAGTTTCTCTGGTGGGTCGTTGATTTCTTGGAGCAAGTAGGGGAACTCTGGTTTGTAGATTGTTTTTATTTCCATATTTACTTTTATTCTTTATTTTGATAATGTTTATCTAGGCGTCTGGAGGGGTTGCCCATCACGGCATTAAGCTGTAGCCAGATGCTAACTAAAACCATCACCTTCTTCTGGTGGTGTTTTTTGTTTAAAAAAGGGAATGACACTAAGAAAAATTTTATCCCTACTTTCTATTTGTTTAATAATTATTTTCATTCTTTTCTGTGAGATTATTGCTATGAATTCATAATAGATAACCAACATCAATGCCGTTTCCCGGCGATTGTTTACAGTTCTTTCTTCAAATCTATTTCTACTAGATATATTTTGTAGCGTATGGGACAAACTAAGTATCTGTACTGCTAGAGGTAAAAGTTTAAATCTCATATTTCGATCTTTCGCTGGTCGCGCTCTATATTTATTTTTAAAATTAAGATGTTCAAAACCAACTCGTGTAAAGTTAATATAATCTTTAAAATAAGGACAATATACTTTTCCTATATCTTTATATATTTTTTCATTTCCTTCATCCATCCATCTATCCTAGCAAATTGAAATGAAATTCTTATAAAGAAAAAATAAAGGCGAAATAAAGATTTTATCCGTATTTTATCTATTGACACAAGTATATAAACATGCTATGATATTACGCGAGCATGATCCCTAGAAAGGATCACAGAATGCTCATAATAAGTTGAACATCGAAAAAACAGGAGAAAACAAAGAGTGAAAACGGAAAACAATACGGTGGAGTTTGGAGTGTTGGTCTCTTTTCATCGGGTCAAACAATCTGGCATTGCCATGGTGGAGGGTATTGGAGAAGTGTACTTTTCCATGGCGCGATGTCGACGGATTGAGCCTGGTCAAAACTTCCCAGAATTCACGGGGGTGCCGAATGGCGAATACCCTTATGTGAATACTGAGATTGTGCTCACGATGGGGAATCATGAGCGAGGGCTATATCCTCCAGCGGCAATTTGGGGGTATAGGAGATTTTGGGATCGAGCATTGGACGTCATTCGGTCGCGGCAAGTGGTGATCAGTCCAAAACCTCTCAAACCCAAGGAACCGGCACTTGAGATTCCTCTCCCAGAGATGGATGAATGGGAAACACTGGCGCTTGCGGTGGGCGGGCGTAATCGAGGGAAGAAGCTACCCATCTGGCAACGGGTGTGACTTCAGGAGATTTGTAAACAGCGGGTGGTCTCACAACCACCCGCTTTTTGTTACTTATCAATATCTGGTAAATTTCTCTAAATTGCGATATTATTGTTTTCATATAGGATTTTTATGCTAGATATCAAATTTATTAGGGAAAATAAGAGTGTAGTAGAAGCGGGTGCTAAGAAAAAGCATGTAATGGTTAATCTTGACGAACTCATCGCTCTCGATGATAAACGGCGAGAACTATTAGCTTCTATAGAAAAGAAGAGAGCGGAACAAAATGCCGTTAGTGAAAAAATTACCACAGCCACTCCCCACGAAAGAGCTAGTTTTATAGAGTCTATGAAGCACGTGAAAAGCGGTCTTCAAGAAGAGGAAGATAGACTGAAAGAAGTCATGAAGAAATGGCAGGAGATTATGCTTCAAGTTCCTAATGTGCCTGATATCTCTGTACCAGAAGGGAAAAGTGACGAAGAAAATGTGGAAGTCAAAAGCTGGGGAGAAAAAACCAAGTTTTCCTTTGAGGCTAAGGATCATGTGGAAATCATGACCAAGCTCGGCATGGTGGATTTTGAAAGAGGTTCAAAGGTCCATGGCTTTAGAGGATATTTTCTCACTGGAGATGGAGCACGACTATGTTTTGCTATTTGGAATTACACGGTAGACTTTTTTGCTAACAAAAAAGGTTTTGTACCAGTCATTGCTCCATCCATCGTAAGAAAAATAAATCTTTATGGTACGGGACATTTACCAGGAGATGTAGAGGATTTTTATATGACTCAAGATGGCGACGCTCTTTCTGGTACGGCGGAAGTAGCTCTCATGGCTTTTCATGGTGATGAAGTCTTTGATCTCAAAGATCTACCAAAGAAATACCTCGGTTTTTCTTCTTGTTTCAGAAGGGAGGCTGGAGCTCACAGTAAAGATGTCAAAGGATTGATTCGGGTGCATGAATTTTATAAATTTGAACAACTCATTCTCTGTGAGGCTAGTCATGCGACTTCGGTTTCATTTCATGAAGAGATTAATAGAAATACCGAAGAATTCATAGAAAGTCTTGGTATTCCATATCAAACCGTGGCCAACTGCGGTGGCGATCTAGGTCTTGGTCAAGTGAAAAAATATGATATCAACCTTTGGATTCCTAAGGAGGGTAAGTATCGAGAGATTTCTTCTGCTTCATATTTTCATGATTTTCAAACCAGACGTCTCAATATTCGTTACAAAGATCCAGAAGGAAAACTAAGGTACGCCCACTCTCTTAATTGTACGGCCATTCCCACCCCGAGAATTCTCGTTTCGCTCATAGAGAACTACCAACAGGCTGATGGATCCATCGCTATTCCTGAAGTTCTACAAAAATACTTTGGAAAAGCCAAAATTTAGCTATGTCTTTGTCACAAAGATCAAGAGCTTTAGAATCCTCAAAGTTCGCAGAGAAGAGACGTAAAAAGCTCATCGGTAGAATGGTGATTTTCGTTCTAGCTATCATTTTTATCCTTGGTTTGGGAGTTTTGATCTTAAGAATTCCTTTTATCCAGATTTCTACTATTGAAGTAGTGGGAGCAGATCCGGCGATTATTAATCAGGTAAATGAAGTCACTAAACAAAATCTGCTCGGTTCTTATTTAAAAGTCATTCCCAAGTCAAATATAATTTTTTACCCAGAAGCTGAGATTAGGAAAGATTTGGTCTCTAATTTTAAAAATATTAAATCTATTTCTATAAAAAGAGGAGGTTTTGCATCTTTGAAAATCATGATCCAGGATAGAGAAAAAGCTATTATTGTTTGTGATGGTTTTCGTGGAGAAATAGATAATGTGGGTCAAAAATGTTTTTTCGCCGACAAAAGTGGATATGTGTTTTCTAAACTAGCTTCTTCTACCACAGTGTCTTCTGATAGTTACATTCGTTACTATGTCTTTGGAGATAAGGGAGGAGAGATTATTGGGACGAGATTTATGGATACTCTAAAATTTGCGGAATTAAGTAAGTTTGTGGAGGGTTCGATAAAATCTGGCATTGTCCCTTTGGGCGTGCTGATCAATGAGAATAATCAGTATGAAATGTATGTAGAGAGTGGGATAAAAAGAGACAATAACTCTACTTCAACTGTTCCAGAAATCACTGTCTATTTTGATAACAAGACTCCTTTTGATACCACCCTTTCAAATTTTGTGGCTTTTTGGAATGAAACTTTTCTTTCTCCTAAAGCCTCAACCACTCTTAACTTTAATTACATCAATCTGCGCTATGGCAACACGATCTTTTACTCCACCAAATAGTCATGTTTAAACCAAGAAAAACTTCGAGGTTCGTTGTCTCTATTCTTACGGCTATTGGTACAGGAATAGTTTTTGCCTTCCTTGTAATTTCTGGTTCAAAGTTAATTTTTGAAACTTTTCTTATTCCCAATTTTTCGAAAAGTCTTTACTATATTAGTACTAATACCGCAGCGATTTTTGATGGAAGAGAAGTGATCAGAAGTGTCAAAGAATTTATTTCTATAGATAAAAATTCGATCTCTGCAGCTTCATATATCGTTACATCTTTAGAAGATAAAAAAGTCCTTTTTCAAAAAGAAGCTGATACTTCTCTACCGATTGCTTCTCTAACCAAACTGGTGACCGCGGTGGTGGCTACCAAACTAATGGAAGGAGACCAGATGATTGAAATAAATAAAAATATCCTGGCCACTAATGGCAACACCGCTCGTTTTAGACTGGGAGAAAAGTTTACGGTTGAGGAAATACTTTATCCTCTACTTATGGTTTCTAGTAATGACGCTGCTGAAGCCCTGGCCCGGTCCTATGGTAGAGAAGAATTTATTAAAGCGATGAATGATTGGACAAATTCTGTGGGTGCCTACCGAACCTATTTTAAAGATTCTTCGGGTCTTTCTGTAAAAAATGTTTCTACTGCTCGAGATATTTCCATCATTGTTGATTGGATTTATAAAAACAGACCTGACCTCTTAGAAATCACCCATACCAAATCGAAAACTATTCGTGTTCATACTTGGATCAATCCGACTAGTTTACTAAATCTTTCTATCTATATTGGAGGTAAAAATGGCTATACTCCAGAAGCCAATCGGACGGGGGTCTCTCTTTTTAAGGTTGGAAAACCAGAAAAAGTTTATTCAGTGGTAGTCCTTGGTAGTTCTAATCGAGATGATGATATTATGGTGGCTCTAGATAAAGCGCTAGATAGAAAATAAGAAAGTGTGATAGTATCCCTTCATGTCTAATTTTTGGGATAAATTATCTAAGCCATTTTTTGTGATGGCTCCGATGGCCAACGTGACAGATGTGGCTTTTCGAGCCATGTTTGCTAGGTATGGCAAACCGGATGTGACGTGGACAGAATTTGTCTCGGCTGATGGTCTAGTTTCTCCTGGGAGAGAGGTCCTACTGCGTGACTTGGAATTTTCTAAAGCCGAAAAGCCGATTGTCGCCCAACTTTTTACCGGTCATCCTGAAAAAATGTTAGAGGCCGCTAGGTTGGTGAAAAAATTGGGATTTGATGGTTTGGATATCAACATGGGCTGTCCAGATCGCTCGGTAGAAAAGCAGGGCGGTGGAGCAGCGATGATCAAAGACCAGGAAAGTGCCTTAGCGGTTATAGAAGCGGCTCGCGAAGGCAGTGGATTACCGGTTTCTATTAAAACTCGCATTGGTTACAACAAAAATGAAATAAAAGAATGGATTGGCTTTCTCTTGAAGCAGAGTCTGCCAGCGCTGACTGTGCATCTGCGTACTAGAAAAGAGATGTCAGACGTGCCGGCTCACTGGGAGTTCATGCCTGAAATTGTAGCGATAAGAAATGAATTGTCCCCAAAGACTTTGATTATTGGTAAT
Source organism: uncultured Candidatus Saccharibacteria bacterium (assembly GCA_964357605.1). Classification (GTDB taxonomy): domain Bacteria; phylum Patescibacteriota; class Minisyncoccia; order Phycocordibacterales; family PALSA-1337; genus CAIOGI01. The sequence goes on along the minus strand of CAYHLX010000005.1, from coordinate 32,380 downwards.
GGCGACGTGGCTTCGATAGCAGAGGCAAGAATGAAAATAAAAGAAACTGGTTGCGATGGAGTGATGATCGGGCGAGGAATCTTTGGTAACCCCTGGCTTTTTTCTGGAAAAACGGCCACATCAACAGAGAAACTAAAAGCTTTGGTTGAACATACGAAACTTTTTGAAAAGAAGCTCGGTGATGTCAAAAATTTTGCTGTTATGAAAAAACATTTTAAAGCTTATGTTTCTGGTTGGGAGGGAGCAAAGGAGTTGAGAGTGAAATTGATGGAAACAGGAAATGGCCGAGAAGTTGACAAAGTCGTAAAAGAGTATCTTAAAAAATAAGTGGGGATAAAAATCTTGTTTTTATTTAATAGCGGGAGTATTATTTTGGATAGCAAAATTGATCCTCGAAAGGAAGAAGTTCTGGTCCTACGAAAAGGGCTTTTTGCTGACGTTCAACTACAACCAACAACCACAGGAGCAACATGAAGTTCAATAAATGGACACTTGGCCTCGCAGCTCTGGCCATTGTCTCAATCAATGTTAGCCCACCGGCCATCGCCCTCGAACGCGATGTTGGTGTCCCGGCGATCACTGAAGTGCAGATGGGCGCGAATCCCGCTACCCTGGCGCCGCTGGAGGTCGGTGCGATTGGTATGGAGATTGTTGCCATTCCTATCGCGAACGAATCCGCTACCATTCCGGAAGTTGCCACCATTATGACGTACAGCTCGGCGGCTTCGGAAAAAATTGACGCGACTCGTTTGGACACTGCGGCGGCCATTGCCCCCAATCACTTGGACCGGAGGGCCTTGGTACACTCCGCGGCAGATCTGGCCAATGAAGTTGTTTTGGGTACGGCCACCGGTGTGCTTCACCAAGAAGGAGGTGATGCACCCGGCGCAGTCCTTGCCTGATTTGGGCCGAGATGAGTGAGCGATGAGACAGTGGCAGGGTCGGCTGAGGTCGATCCTGCCACCACTTCTTTCTTTGTAATAGTGTATTTTACGCTAACCCCGCGATCCTCGAGATTGCGGCGGTTTTGTTTATTCTATTTTTAGATATGATACAATCTGCCCATGACTACCAAGGAAAACTCATCGGTACTTTATCGCAAATACCGTCCTCAAAAATGGGACGAAGTAGTTGGTCAGGACCACGTGATTTCTGTTCTTCAAGATTCTTTGAAAACTACTCGCATTTCTCACGCCTACCTTTTTTCTGGAACTAGAGGTACGGGCAAAACTACTATTGCAAGGATTTTTGCCAAAGCTTTAGGGGTTAGTACCAATGATGTCTATGAAATAGACGCCGCTTCAAACAGAGGGATAGATGATATTAGGGAAATCCGTGATGGCGTCAACGTTCTACCTTTTGAGTCTCCCTACAAAGTATATATTGTGGACGAGGTGCATATGCTTACCAAAGAAGCGTTCAACGCTCTGCTCAAGACTCTAGAAGAACCTCCGGCTCACGCTATTTTTATTCTCGCTACCACAGAGACCGACAAAATTCCCGAAACTGTTATCTCTCGTTGCCAAGTCTTTCTTTTCAAGAAACCTTCCAGAGAAATCTTAAGTGAGATCCTGACAAAGACCGCCAAGAAGGAAAAGTTTTATTTAGAGCCTGGGGTAGCTGACCTCATTGCTCTTTTGGGTGATGGTTCTTTCCGTGACGCTCTGGGGATTTTGCAAAAGGCTTTGAGTACTTCCAAAGACTCCAAAGTTTCACTCTCAGAAGTTGAATCTATCACAGGAGCGCCAAAGGGAACCTTGGTCAATGATTTTATTACTGCTCTCTCGGTGCGTAATAAGGAAAAAGCTTTGTTAGTAATTTCTTTGGCTAAAGAGGGTAATGTGGGAATGAAAACTTTCGTGGCTCTGGTTCTAGAAAAGATGAGGATTGTTTTATTGCTGAAGAATTCACCTACTCTCGCCAAGAAGTTAGAAGAGCATGTTTCGGCTGATGATTGGAAAGTGCTCAAGAAAATCTCCGAAGAAAATGAAAAAGGGGGACTAAATTCAGCTATGCTACTCGCGATTCTCAAGGCCTATGATGCGACAGAGAAGGCGTATATAGAGTCATTGCCATTGGAGTTGGCGGTAATTGATATTTGTGGGTAATAAAGGCATATCGAACAGACATAGTGTATAATTTATACACATAATATATGTTCGATAATGAATAAATTTGATTTAAAAAAGAAAGCAATAGAGTTGAGAAAAAGGGGACAAACGTATTCAGAAATACTCGGGCAAGTTCCTGTTGCAAAATCAACTCTCTCATTATGGTTAAGAGAGGTTGGCTTGAGTGTACATCAAAAACAGAGGATTACGGAGAAGAAAATAGCTGCTAGATTGAGAGCCATACATGTCATAAGGAATAATAAAATCAAGAGAGTGGAAGATATTAAATATGGTGCAAGACTTGAGGTCCCGAAGCTGGCTAAAGATCCTTTCTGGCTTACCGGTGTAATTTTGTATTGGGGTGAGGGATCAAAAGAACGTAAGGCCCCTTCCAGTGTTCAGATAGCAAATATGGATCTTAATATTCATAAAATATTTATTGGGTGGGCAAGAAAGTATTTGGAGATTTTAGATACCCAACTTAGCTATGCACTCTACATCCATCCTACTGGCGATGTTGAATTAGCAAAAAAATATTGGTCAGATGGTTTAAATTTTGAAGTGAAAAGACTAAAGATCTATTATAAAAGACATAACCCAAAAACGAACAGAAAAAATATTGGAACTAACTACTATGGAGTCCTCAAGATAACAGTTTTAGGGAGTATTCCATTAAATAGAAAGATTGCAGGATGGATAGAGGGTGTAGTACTATATCTTAGTCCTCTAATGTAAGAAAGTTTAGGTATTGACAAAGTCATTGCGGGGTCGTCTAATGGCAGGACAGGAGCCTTTGAAGCTTCTAATGTTGGTCCGATTCCAACCCCCGCAGCAGAGTTGAAATATCTCCGTTTTTGGGTGCTTTGAGCATTAGGTTGAAAGGACTTTTAAGGCTAACAATCTGAATATTTTTATCTTTTACAGAAAGGTTCCAACAGAGATTTTCTAGGATATTTCTTTTTTTCAAATCATTACCAGCTAAAAACTCTTTTTTGGCTCTACTGGCTTCTAGAAATACTTTTTTAGTCGGTTCCAACACGCAAGCTGGTTGTCGTGCTTTTGCTTCTTTGATCTGTTTGGTAAATGAAACTCGCTCATTGTGCAAAGCCAGTACTTTAGCGTCGTATAATTCTTTCGTAATCTGTTCAGCAAGGAAAGTATCAAGAAGTGTAGATTCTTTCGTTTTAAGGGATTCTAGCTGTAAATGGAGGGTAGATAGGACTTTCTCGCTATAGTCATTATCAAACTCCAGTCTTTCTTTGGCCGCTTGGTACATAATCTCAATTTTCCGTTCGGAGAAATGAAGATCATCAAAAATGAGGGAAATTTTCTCATAAAGGTAATTCTCACGCATATAGTTTATATGTTCCTCGCAGTTCTCTCGGTTTCCCGTGCAATAATAATATTGATGTCCTTTTTTGAGTGAGGCAGTCAAGGCGCAACCGCAATTCTCACACTTTAAGAACCCTCTAAGTGGAAAGAATAATTTTTGTGTACGTGGGTGTATTCGTCCGTGCATGACGTCTCGAGCTTTTTCAAAGGTCTCTTTTGAGATCAAAGGTTGGTGTTTACCTTCGTAATATTTTCCTTCTCGCTCCATGAGGCCAGTATAGAAAACGGAAGAGAGAATTCTATGGATATGGCCTTTTAAAACTTTTTTATCTGTTCTGGTGCGTAATCCTTCTTGATAAAGGGTTTCAGAGATACTTTTGGTGCCATGAGAGCCTGTAAGATAGAGTTCAAACATTCTGGGAATATATTTTGAGCGAATTGGATCAATAACGATAGATTTAGTAGCTTTATCGTTGAGATAGCCGAAGGGAGCATGATTAGGCCACTCACCTCGTGATAGCTTTTCTCGATTGCCACGCTTCACATTGGTGCTTAGGTCTCGGATGTACTGATTGGCCATCGCTTGCTCAATGCTCATAATCAAAACATTGTCATTCGGGTAATAACTTTTCTCAAAGGTTCTGATGCATCTGATCTTATTGTTCTGTAGAAGCCATTGGATTTGTCCGCCATCAATCGGATTGCGTGTTAGACGGTCAATTTTCCAGCAGAGGATAGAGTCAGCTTTACCAGAAGTGATCATTTTAATCATCTCATTGAAGATGGGGCGATCGGGTGATTTGGCAGACTTACTTTCCCGAAGTATAGAAACGACTTCCAGACCACTGACCTTAGCAAGTCTTGTAAGCTCGTTTTCTTGGGAATCAAGAGAAAGAACCTGTTTATCCTCGGTATCAGTAGATTTACGGCAGTAGATGATGTATTTCATTTTAGTAAATAAGTTTTTTTGGTGATTTTTCCGAGAAAGATATTGGGTTTAGACCACTCCCTGATTGGCTTCTTCTTATCATAACTCTTGGCAAGTTTTTCCGCCATCTTGCCACGCACGACTTCTTCTTTTGGAAAGCCATGTGATATTCTTAGCATTCTCATCGCATTAAAAAGAATTTCTCCAGCACCTTTCGTAATATACTTGCTTATATAATAAGCCAAGCGTCCAGAGCCGTTAGTTGCTGTTGCATCCACGTATCCCTCTCCCCAGAGTTTGGCGAGTATGCGAGTTTTCCTCTCATCTCCATACGAAAAAGTCCGTTTACCTTTGCGCGTATCTCCGAGAGACATCGGCACGTTAAAGAGTAAGCCATGAAAATGGATTCTCCCTCTTGGGGATAGTTCGGGTATAAAGATGGATTGAGCAGAAGAATATTGAGTTCGCAACCGCACTTGGAATGCGCGTAAGGAATCATTTGCATAGGAGGCATCGGATGCATCTCCCGCAAAGGTGAGTGTGACCAGAAGCGGACATCCATATTCTTCAAGAGCAGAAAGCACCCTCCGCACACATATTTGCCGTGTCCTTCGAATATTATCGGGTCTCCTAGAGGGGTATATATTATTCCTTCTTCTCTTAAAGTATACACGTACTTTCCTCGTGATTTCTTTTTCGATTTGTGTGATCTCGACAATTTCACCATATTTTTTGTAAACAAAATACATAATTATTCATCTTTACAATTGTGAGGGGATATCAAGTCAGGGTGCGCGTCGCTCCCGCGCTTAAGCGCAGGGTCGCTCCGCTCGCAAACCTCGAACTTCTTAATCAGAGTCTTTCGTGCGAAGGCTAAATACAACCGTGCGAATGATTCCAAATACTCGTTAGTTAATTCAGGAGACAGCTCAATACCGTTTTCTTCATGAAAACACTTGATCGTCTCATCTATGAGTTTTTGACTGAATTTGAAAGACATAAAAAAATCCTCGCAGTCAACGAGGTCATTTTTACTTTTTATTGATTTGAATGGTATGGAAAAGTTCTAGGCTTGTTCTGCTCTCTGATTTATATGTTCAAAAACAAGGCGATATCCTAATTTTGGTATGTTTCTTATTATATCTGGATTTGATGCCTCAGTCTCTGGTAGGATTCCAAGTTTTTCTTTTACGTTTCTAATTATGGTGTGCAAAGTAGCCTTATTAACTTTAGTAACTGACTCGATATTTGGAGAAATTGATTTTAGAATATCTAAATATTCAGCCATGTATTCATTTCCATTGTATAAAGTAATAAAAACCTTGTACTCCTGACTCCCGGGGGAAATATTTCCCTTAGTCTTTAAAAAAGTAAAATCACCAGTACGTTCATTAAAAGAGAAAGGGGTAGAATAGTTTTTTTCTATGCTTACAAGAGGCTTTTCTCCAACTTTAATTTTATCCAGTTCATCTAAAAACATTAAATGAAACTGGCGTAAATCTTTTTCGTATCTATCTCTTTTGCCTTCAAACCATCTATTTAAGACCCTAAGTCTTTCTGTTATTTCTGGAAATCTCCATTGTAAAGTTTTTGTATAGTCATATCCTTTTAATAAAATTACAGCAACAGGATCTTGTCTATAATCTGGGTCGTCAGTATTTCTATAATCATCAACTGGAAGATATATTCTTCCATGTATCCAAGCACCAACCGAAAACAAATTAAACTTCTCAAGTTTTATTGTTTTTGCTTCAGCGATATCAGCTTCTTCATCAGTTAAACGTGGTTTAGACCATAGTTTCCCGTGAGCTTGATGATATTCATGTTCACTTTGTTCAAAGACTGAGTGTAATTCAGGTGTTTTTATAATATAGTCAAAATAATAGTAAAGGAGTAAATAAAACTCTCTCTCAGATGTCGTTTGAGCACAAATGTTGTAGCGAGTATTTAGACCATCTATAAGATCTTTCATGAACGTAGGATACACCACATCTTCTTATTGTAAAAGTAAAGAAATTATTGTATAGTCTAGGCATTATGAACACTCTAAAAAAATATCTCAAGTTTTCCCTGATTCTAATCGTGTTGTTTGTTTCTATTGGAGTTTTTAATCACGCTGATGCTTATGTGAGTGTTGAGGGATATTACAGGAAAAATGGTACTTATGTTGCTCCTTATGTTAGGAGTAACCCAAATGGTTTGAAGTATGATAACTATAGTTACACACCTAGCCAAGGATTATACAACAAAACATATGGTACAAGAGGAACAACTTGGGATACACCAACATATATAACAGATCCAAACTATTATGAAGGAAAGGCTTTGTATGAATCAGGATCGTCTGGTTCTTCTGTGAGGACTAACTCTGTTAAGACTCAAGTAACAGCTCCAGCAAACGCCTACGTTTATGGCTCAAGTTGGTATTGTAATTCAGGATACAAACAAGTGGGAAGCGGTTGTGAAAAAATTATTGCTCCCGCGAATTCATATGTGTATGGGTCCAGCTGGTATTGTAATAGTGGATACAAAGAAGTTGGCAACTCGTGTGAAAAAGTAATAAATCCTGCAAATTCTTACGTGTATGGTTCAAATTGGTATTGCAATTCTGGATATAAGGAAGTTGGAAATACATGTCAGCAAATTATGAGTCCACCAAATTCTTATGTATACGGATCCAACTGGTATTGTAACTCTGGATACAAAGAAGTCGGTAACTCTTGTGAAAAAATCATGAATCCCCAAAACTCATATGTTTACGGTTCAAACTGGTATTGTAATAGCGGATATAGAGAAGTTGATAACTCCTGCATTCCTCAGTAATTGTGTATTTTATGAAACCAACATTTGACCCCATAAAATCTGCTTCGGAGATGGTCAAACAAATACGTATTAGTAGTGTATTTAGTTCTATTTTATTTATTGCACCATATCTGCTCGGTACATTTATATTAATTGTTCTTACTGGAAACATGACAGCGATAATATTTCTAATGTTTATAATTGGAGCATTATTCTTGGTTTTTATATTGACTTTTTTGGGAATATTGCTTTTTGGAGATCATAAGGACCTTCAATCAGAAGATCAGATTTATCGTATGAAGGCGTTAGAAGTTATAGGTGATCAAGGACATACATTCACAGAAATTCAAAAAATTGTAAGTGAAAATAATCCAGCACTAGCAAGTCCAAAAAAGACAGAAACTCCTGAAATACCGCCTAAATCTTTAGAAGGAAACAATGACTAATAAAATTTACATGATTATGCCAGATACGACACTCCCATTTGATTTGGGTTTGTTTCATAATTATATTAAATCCATGTATAAAGTTGGTTGGATAACGACGTGGTGGCACTATATACCTGGAGGTTTATATTTTGTTGAATCTGTATACGAAGTAAACCAACTTTATAACGTTTTAATAAAACATACTGGTAGCAGGCACATTATTATAATGGAAGTAAATCCAAAAAATCAGCAAGGATGGTTACCTAAACAAGCATGGGATTGGTTTGGATCACATCGTTAATAAACTAGTTCCAATTTCGTCCCACACCCCAGCTAGCAAATTAGTTCGTAATAAAATATGGAAAGACTTCAAGAAATATTAAACAGTAAAAAAACTAACACGATAATTTCAGAGTGGATCAAGTTTACGGAAATCCTAGTGATAACTGGTCTAAGTATGTACCTAAGCTATTTTTACCCGAGTGTTTATACATCAATATTTAGTTTAGTGAACTCCACAGTTCTATATGTATTTACGTTTTTAAAAGTGAATACATTATTATTTTGGGTATTCAATAAAAACGTTAGAGGCAGTCTGATATATTTATTATCTCTCAGTTTAACATATGCGATTTTTTATTTTATTATTAACGAGATCATAATGGATCTAGTTATACTCAATGTTAATTTTCTTGAAAAGGTGTTTAATAGTTAATTTGTGAAGGAGTGTAAGTTCCAACCTCGTCCCACACCCCCAATTAATCCGAGATAAGTTACTGCCTTCGAAAGGTATCGTCTTGTTGTTATTTTATTGATATAATGCCTTATAATAATCTTATGAATAAGTTTCCCCAAAAATTCATATTCGTTATAATCTTAGCCATCTTTATCGTTCCTCAGGTTACGTTTGCAGCGTGGTGGAATCCTTTTACATGGGGTATTTTTCATAAGGCTGATACAAAGACTGAGGTATTAGAGAAAAGAATACAAGAGCTTGAGAGTAAATTGAATACTCCAACGACAACTCCGATAATTACTAAATTTTATACTAAGTACGATAATGTAAGAATTAGAGCTTGTGCTTCTACTACAGGTTGCGATGTCATTGGGTACTATCATCATAAAAATACAGAAATTACGGTACAAGGAGAAGTGACATATAAATTAGCCGATTTACCAGAATGGTTAGAGCACATGACCTCAAATGGTCTAAAGGGTTTTATAAACAAATCAATCTTGTCGGAGAAGCCCACAGAGGCAAATCAAACGACTCAAATAGAGACAACCTTTGAATCCGATACTACCTCAGCTTCGAATAAAGATCTAAATCTATCAGGTTTGGATAATTACATTGATGTCCTGATAAGTGGTTTAGAAGCGAATAAAAATTACTTCAATGAAATGAGAAAATCAACTGATTTTTACGGAGCTAATTTCGAGAAAGCAAGGTCATTAGCTATAGCTGCTAGAGATGGAGGAACACTTCCATCACATCTTACACAAGCCATGGATTTGTTCATTTCTGCATACGTGGATACAGCGATTAAGACTAATAATACCTACAGAGACACATTTACTATGGCCGTCAATGATCAAGAGAATGTGATTGTGGCGCTACGAAAGGAAAAAAATGACAGGTCACTTTCTGGATCTGTGAGTGCGGAACAGTATTTGGCTCAATTTAATAAATTAAAAAAACACGGTGATAATATCGAACAAAATAAAACGGTAATTACAAAGATTTACAATGACTTTGTATCTAAAACAGAAAAGAATCAGTTGGAAATGTCAGAAGCAATGGCAAAAATGACTCAAGCGTTAGACGCATATTATTTACCACAAATAAATGCATATAAAAATGCTAGTCAAAATAACTCCGTGTCTACTTATCAACCCGTTATGTATCCTCAAATTCAAATCCCAAAGACGACTAATTGTACTATGGGTCCAATGAGTGGTGCTCGTGGCTACTATACCGTCTCTTGTTATTAGTAAAACAGCGCAATCTTTGTCTTCCTGCTAATCTAATAATGTATGCTGTAAAAAGGTTCCAACCTCGTCCCACATCCCCAGCTAATGATATTTTTATTCAAAGGAACGGTTGATAACTAGGTTATGTGTCAGGATATGTTTATGATATAGTTTTGGTAATCATTTAGTTAGTATTTGCTATGAACTATAAAAAAACCGTACTTGTGGTATTAGTAGGTATTTGTTGTCAAGTATTTTTATTTTCTATTTCGCATGCCCAGACTACCCAAGTGATTTCAGGTCAAATAAATGCGGATTTGAGTGCCCTGGTTGACCATTCTTTACCGCTCGATACGAATCAATATAATAATATTGATTATATTATCCCTAATGATGTAGGTATCATGGGAATAAATTATTCATTTTTAAATGCTTACGATAATAGTGGTCCAGCAATCGTTACAAGTAAAGGGAATTTAAAATATAATCTAAAATTCAACAAAGATTATATGGGGGTTCAGAGTATGCATGTAAAATATAACGTTCCCCCGGCGTTTGTTTCACCTGTATTTATTGGGTATGATTTTTCTCCTGTACTCGATGAGATCTTTCTCATAAAACCGGCGCTTGACCTTTCGTATCCTGCAAATCTCGAACTAATAAGCAGTAATCCAACATATACAGGTGTTAATCCAATTCATATTGAATATGCAGATAAGCATAACGGACTGATTGAGGTAAATTTTTTACGTAAACCATTACCGGCTGATTATATTAGATCAGACGTTGGAATGTTTACGATTATTGGAAAACCTTCACAAGTCGATAGACTTAAACGAATTGCGGGTAATCTTAAATTTTTGCCTGATTCGATGCGACAAATGTTAGGAGTTTTTGATCTCGATCGTATATATCTCATTGTGGCTGATTTTTCTGGTAAGGGACATTTCTTTTCTGAAGTGGGTGCATTTCGAAGAAGTGACAATATCTTTATCATTGATCCCACTAATTTCACTTCGGAAGCTAGTGATATTACCTTTGGTGAGATGATTATCCATGAAATAACTCACTCAATAGTTTACAGAAACACTTATAATAAAGAGGAAAAATTTGCACCTTGGTTTGACGAAGGAATGTCAGTTTTTGCGGCACAGACCTTGGGTGAAAAATACCTCGGTGATACTGAATATTATATTTCTCCTGGTCCGGACGGTTCGCCTTGGGTTTGGCAGGAACTATTTCAACGATTTTCTGAAAAACAACTTTTGGATCGTTATAATAAAAACTTTGATTTTGATGTACCCGCTGAAGGGTTAAATGGTAATCTAGATAATATAAATGATTTTTATACTCACACAGGCATTGTGATAAAAAATTTCTATCTGAAGGTAGGCGATCAAGGAATGCGTACTTTTATGAAACGAATGAGTCAGTTCCATTCCTGCGGTTATACCAAAGATCAATGTGATACAAATAAAATAATTGCACTTATGTCTGAACTTTCCGGTCTTACAAGAGATCAGCTCCTATTTCCATATAAAGGTGATTCTGATTTTAAAAATAAAATTAAGCCATTAATTCGAAATAAATTGACTCAAGATCAAACAGATAAGATTTTGGATGAATATAACGTAAAAATTAAACCAAAAATAGAGTCAATAAAAAAAGTATCAACTACGAAAAAAGTATCAGCGACCACACCTACTGAAGACTCAACTATCGTCACGCCAAATATTCCAGTGAAAAAACAATCTTTTTGGACAAACATGAAATCTTGGTTTCTACGTATTTTTTAGATTATTGTATGTAATAGAGGTTCCAACTTCGTCCCACACCCCCAGCAACATAATGAGTTAATCAATTAAACCACGGCTCACTAGTAGTGGGAATATTTCTTTTACAATTGGACTTACTTTGAATTCATTGATATTTAAAGTATTCACCCAGAGAATTTCTTCCAAACCATCATCAAGTACAATTTCATTTTTCCATTTCTTAACAATGAAAGCTGTTACTTTTACTCTTTTATCTGGAATATGTACGGCCCGAGATTCGAAGTCTCCAATCTTTTCAATATCTTTAATCAAAACTTCAATTCCAAATTCTTCCATAAGTTCGCGTATGAGTGCCTGCTCGAATGATTCACCGTGTTCCAATTTTCCACCTGGAAGAATATAGACATCTTTACCCCCATGCCTTTCAAGTGCAAACTTCTTATCCTTAATGATAATACCGCCAGCTTTTAAAATAATATCTGAATTCATAAAAAATTAATTAGATGCTTGTGGGGATGCTCGTTTTACGCTGGTTTATGCACATCGTCACAGCAACGAGAATCTTGGGAAGTGCTCTCCCTCACCCCCACAAACACCCAAATTGATTATACATCTATCTCAAGATCTGGTCACTTTCTCGTTGTCGAGGTGTAATCATATGGTTAAAGATTTTTCCTCACGGAAGTTTTTATTGACCTAAACTATTCTGGTATACTAGCAGCACAACGGCTTCGGCCCTCCCCGAAATGGGGTAACAGAACGAACATGGAAACTCAAGATACTTTGTATATAAAAATATTAATTTGGACATATAACAGGCAAGAGGCTGGCTTCAGTTGGGGTGATTTAACAAAAGAATTTAATTTAACCCCTGAACAAATAGAGTGGGTTCAGAAAATCTTCCGATCAAATATGCCTGCGAGTGAAAATCTGATTGATCATTTGAGTTATAACTCAGAGAAAGACTCGCACCTTTTTGTAATTACATCAAAAGGCACATCAGCAGCCATCGAGTATCTAAACTTAAAGGAAGCAGAGAAAACAGGTAGACGTGCAGAGAAAATCGCAATCGCGGCTATCATTATTGGAGCTGTGGTAGGGCTAATCCAAATAATTCTTCAAATATGTAAATAAAAAGAAAAGGGTGATCCTTAGGTAGTTAACCGTTCGGCACCCTTTTCGATAGCTGTATTATATCAAAGTCTCGAGAAATTGTAATTGACAATTGGTCATTTTCGTCTATACTGAAACTACATAGAACGCCATGAAAAACACTCTTATAAACAAAGTAATACTCTCTGGCCGAGACGCTCGCAAGGCGATTAACCTCATGAGTCCACAAGAAAAACGCAAGGTTGAAACCGCCTTGGATGTTGAGCATGCATACTACTCTAGTGCTTTAGAAGGAAGCAAAATCGACCGAACAGAATTTGAGAAGCTAGCTGAAAGCGTAAAGGCGTAACTACATGGCAACACGTCCTGGAGATGAGGCAGAGCTACAGAAACGAGAGGCAATCGGCGTTATCCGAGCCTCTCGTTTTGTTAGAAAGTATGCACATTCCAAAGACGTAATAGATACTGGGACCATTCGAAAAATTCATGAGGTTATTTTCAAAGACGCATGGCCTGAAATTGCAGGTCAGTGGCGAACAGAAAATCTGAAAATTACTGACTCATCACATCTACCACCCCACCACTCGGAAGTTGCAAAGCATATGAATGAGGCGAATGTTGAGTTTATAAAGCGACTTTCTGGTCTTAAAACTCTCGAAGGTCTCTTTATGGAAAACACTGACCCGACTGACGAGCAAATGAAACAGCTTGATGCAGTAGTGGAGACGACTGCTTGGATACATCACAAAATTACACATGTTCATCCATTTCGTGAAGGTAATGGTAGGACGGCAAGGTTGGCGGCAAATCTCATTTTGGAAAGGTACGGCTTGGTTGGTATTTCTATAAAAATTGAACGTGAAAACAAAAATAGGTATCTCGACGCTTTGAAGCAGATAGATAAGCAGTGGGACTACGAGCCATTGAAAATGCTTATCTACGAAGGACTTGCGGACCGCTATAGTGGTTTGGCTCGGAATATCATCAGTTAACGGCTTACCACGCCTTAACAATCCTGAACCAGTTGAGGTCAGAAATGCTTATTAATGAGGTTCTAACATCGTCTAAGACTCGCGGCAATTTATATGCAAATAATTGAACAGTTTAATAATGATCCACAAGTAACATTCGAATATACGGATGCAGATAGTTTCGTTGACCTAGATAAGGAACACGTTAAGCAGAGTTATGGAATTTGTTTTTGCGACCGTAAGCTTGTCATCGTGTTTGGCCATTTTGGCGGCAAAGATAGAGAGTGGGGGTTCCCGGGTGGACGGCTAGAGATTGGTGAGACTCCCGAGGAGGCTCTAAAGAGAGAGGTGCGGGAAGAATCCAACATGGAGGTCCTATCATATTTGCCAGTCGGATATCAGAGGGGTAGTAAACCCGGTCAGGGATTTTCGTACCAGCTCCGATATGTATGTCTCGTCAGGCCGTACGGTGAATTTGTGGCTGATCCGGCTGGTGGTATCATAACTGAAGTGAAGATGATTGATCCTGCCGATTATAGGAAGTATATAAATTGGGGTAAGATAGGCGATCGTTTCGTCGAGCGTGGCTTGGAATTATTGCCGAGGCTTGGTTAAAGTAGTTCCAACTTCGTCCCACATCCCCCAGCACTTTATGTTAAAATTAAATTCATATGTTGTATAATATTCACCCGCTTTTTGTTCATTTTCCAATCGCGCTTCTTTTTATTTATTCGATTATCAAAATAATCCCTTTTAAGAAGTGGTTTCCTAATGTGTCCTGGAAACATATTGAGAGAGCCCTTCTTTTGGTGGGTGTTCTGGGTGCCTTTGCGGCCCTTATGACTGGAGAAACAGCAGAACAGTTAACTAAACCAAATCATAACTTAGTAGAAGCACATTCGTTTTTCGCCACCACAGCTACTTATCTGTACGCGATCCTTTTGCTCGGGGAGATTTTATCCATCTCTATGTCCTGGATCGATTTGAAACTAAAATCAGGAAAGATTTTAAAAACTATAGTTTTTATTAAAAACCTTCTTAATCAACCAATTCTTTCAATAACATTGGCAATTCTCGGGTTTATCACTATTTCTATTACTGGTTTGCTTGGAGGGGTAATGGTGTATGGTACAAGTGCTGATCCGGTGGCAGGTTTGGTGTTAAGATTATTGGGAATTAGTCTTTAGATTTAAAAAATCTCCAAAATGAAAAAAGACATCTCATCTGAAACGGTACATAAAATCCCGGCAGATTTACGGAGTGCCCTTAATTCTAATACTGCGGCGTTGAAAGTATGGAAAGATATCACACCGCTGGCCCGTAATGAATGGATCTGCTGGATCGTCTCTGTTAAGAAACCGGAGACAAGGCAACATCATGTCGAGAGGACATGTTCAGAACTCACAGAAGGTAAACGCCGACCTTGTTGCTGGGCTGGTTGTATCCATCGTTAAAACTCACAAATTTGCTATAATAGCAGGATGAAAAAACCATTTTTACATGCTTTAGGAGCGGCGATTTACATTGCTGTTTTGGTCAGTGTTGGTAGTTTTGCAGGTTCATTTTTAAAGGACCAGCCTGAAACGATCATTATTCCCATGACGATGTTAAGTCTCTTTGTGTTATCAGCGGCCGTGATGGGTTTCCTCTTCTTATCTGAACCTCTGCGTTTGTTAGTAGAAAATAAAAAGCCAGAAGCTCTAGTCTTTTTTGGCAAGACAGTCGGATTTTTCGCTTGTTTCGTCGTTGTTTTTGCAATTCTCCTTTTTCTTATAAAGTAAAAGGCCTACTTGCGCAAGCCTTTTTGTGATCCCGAAACGGGCCAAACACCTCAATCTCCATCAACTTGGTAGCGCGTCAAATTTGTATCGGTTGACGCGCGGTTGAGGACTGGAAAGTCTCGCCCAGTTTCTTGTGAGCTGTCTGAAGAGAGACTTAACCAGGGGTCTTTGCTGATTTGTCCCGAAGTTGTTTTTTTGGTTTGGGTGCGTTTCTTCAAAGTAGATGAATTATCCGGTTTTTTCATGATGATGAGCAGGTTGCTTTGTTTTTAAGTTTTTTAAGCAAATATAGTCCAATAGTTACTGTCGTTGGTTGAGGGTGTTTATTACAGCTGGAGCTCAGCTCGTCACGTTCATTGTCTTTGGACTGATCCTAGGGGCTTGGAAGTAATCTAGTTTTAATGGTAGAATAGAAGTATGAAAAAAATCACTATCGCTATAGTTGTCGTTATTATTATTGTTCTCGGTATTTACTATTTTGGTAAGGACTCATCTGAACCTGTACCCGTCACACAGGAACCAACTAATACTCAACCAGCTACGACCACTGCCACTACTACACCCCAACAAAATCCTGGAGAAACGGTGATTGGTAAATCTGTAGAAGGGCGGGATATCGTTGCCTATAATTTTGGTACTGGTCCTAAGAAACTCCTTTTTGTCGGAGGTATTCACGGAGGATACTCAAGCAATACAGTAGCGGTGGCGCGGGAAGCCGTTGATGCTTTCAAGAAGGATCCAACTATGGTTCCAAGTGGCTTATCAGTTACGATCATTCCCATTCTGAATCCGGACGGTCTCAACAAGCTTGTTGGAAACAATAGCCCCTCAGACTCTGTTCTGGCTTCCGCTCGTTTTAATAGCAACGACGTGGATCTAAATCGTAACTTTGATTGTGATTGGCAAACCAAAGCTAAATGGCAGAATAAGACTGTGAGTGGTGGATCCGCCGCTTTCTCTGAACCAGAGAGTCTAGCAATCAAGAACTATATTGAAACAGCTAAGCCTACTGCCGTTGTGGTTTGGTACAGTGCCGCGGGTGGAGTCTTTGCTTCCAACTGTCACGGGGGAGTTTCTGTAGAAACAGACGCGTTGACTAAGACATTTGCAAAAGCTTCAGGATACCCAGCTCATTCCAGCTTTGATTTCTACTCTACCACTGGCGACATGACTAACTGGCTGGCCAAGATTGGTGTGCCAGCCGTGAGTGTTTTGCTTACCAATCATACCGATACCGAGTGGAGTAAAAATGAAAAGGGTATCAAAGCTTTGCTAGAATACTATTCAAAATAAGTTTTCATAATGCGCTTAACCACTACAAAGATAGTTATTGCTGTAGTTATTCTTGGTTTTCTTGTGGCTTTTTTCTCTTTTAGATCAATTGAAAAGATACCGGAAAAACCAGTAGAAACCATTGTTGTTACTAGTCCAGTATATAAAGTCATAGGTAATTCTGTAGAGGGACGTAAGATTGAAAGTTATACCTATGGCAGTGGCGCCAAGAAATTAGTTTTCGTGGGTGGAGTCCATGGTGGATATGAATGGAATAGTGTTTTTCTAGCCTATAAGTTTAAAGATTATCTTGATCAAAATACGAAGATTATTCCTAAAGATCTTTCTATTACGATTATTCCTGTTCTAAATCCTGACGGATTGTTCCTAGTTACTGGTAAGGAAGGACGTTTTGGTGTTGAGGATGTTTCAGAAGATCCTAAAGTTCTAGCTTCGGGTCGTTTTAACGCTAATGAAGTAGATTTGAATCGTAATTTTGATTGTAAATGGCAACCAAAGAGTACTTGGCAGTCAAAAACTGTGAGTGCTGGTACAAAAGCTTTTTCTGAGCCGGAAGTTTCGGCTTTTAGAGATTTTGTTTTAGAAAATAAACCTGATGCGGTCGTTTTTTGGCATAGCAAATCAAATGCGGTCTACGCTTCGCAGTGCGAGGAGGGAATTCTACCGGGGACGACAGAACTTATGGACACTTACTCCAAAGCTTCTCTCTATCCAGCCGTCAAAACTTTCGATGCTTATGCGGTGACTGGAGCAGCTGATGACTGGTTGGCTTCTCTACAGATTCCCGCTATTACCGTGGAGCTCAAGACTCACGATACGATAGAGTGGGATAAAAACTTGGCGGGAATCAAAGCGGTGATGGGGGAGTTTAGTAAAGATGGTGTGGTAAAATAATTTATTAAAATTACCTCATGGAACAAATAGAAAAAATAAACAAAGAAAATCTCTATACTGGGATCAAGCTTTTACTTCGGTATATGGGTCAATACAAGCGTGAGATCATGACCTTGAGCATCATGGGTCTGCTCTCAGCTATAGGAAATGGGGTTATCCCATATATTGCCGGAAGTTTTTTTGATGTCATTATGAGTACTGAGACGGTCAAGATATTTTCTTACTTTATACCAATTTACCTTGCGCTACTGACCCTTTGGGGAGTTATTCAACTTATTACCTATATTCTAGACTGGAGAATTAATATCTTGAGCGAGAAGTTTTCCAATATTATTTGGCTAGATTATCTGAGTAAGGGTTTTGGTTATCTTCTTTTGTTACCAGTCTCATTTCATAAGACCAATAAAATAGGAGAAATAAGTAATAAAATCAATGTCGCTGCTAGCGCTTTTGAAACGATTGCGGGACGCATCGTGATCGACCTCAGCCCACAAATATTAAGTATCGTCATTGCTTTTATTATTACCTTCTACCTCCAACCTCTTCTTGCTCTTTTTCTATTAGCGGGGGTGATCATTTATGTTTTTATTTTTTCCACCAAGATCACTCATACAGCTGTCTATCAAAAAGAATATTGGGATGTTTTGAACTTTGTGTTCGGAGAATCATATGATGTAGTCGGTAATACTCTAGCGATCAAGCAAGCCACAGCTGAGGAGTATGAAATGAATAAGCTTTCTACCAAGATGAAAAGTGCCGTACCCCTTTGGATGCGTCTCACTAATCTCTGGGGCAGTCTGACTCTTTACCAAAGAATTACGATTCTGGTAACCCAAATCATTATTTTTGTGATTTCTGTTTCATATATTCAAAATGGCACCATGACGATTGGAGAACTCATCGCCTTCAATACTTATGCGGCGATGGTCTTCGGTCCGTTCATTGTCATCGCCAGAAATTGGCAAACGATTCAAAATGGCATTATTAACATTCAGGAAACAGAGAAGATCCTGCAGGTTAATCCAGAGCCTTATGAGAAAGAAGGCTCAATAAAGCTTGACCTAAAGGGCGATATTGAATTTAAAAATGTCTTTTTCCAGTATGAGGAAGGCAAACAGGTTTTAGAAAATATTTCTTTTTCTATCAAGGGTGGACAGGTTGTCGCTCTGGTTGGAGAATCGGGAGTGGGTAAAAGTACGCTCATTGATCTAGTTTCTGCTTATCATTTTGCGACCAAGGGCCAGATTCTAATTGATGGTCATGATATTAACGATGTGAATTTGAAAAAACTTCGTCAGCAGATTGCCGTTGTTCCTCAAGAAGTCGTGCTTTTTAACGACACCATCAGAATGAATGTGAAATACGGTAATTTCAATGCTACAGATGAAGAGATCCAAACTGCCACCGTCAAAGCTCATGCTCTAGATTTCATCCAAAAATTTCCTCAAAAATGGGAACAGATTGTGGGCGAGAGAGGAGTGAAGCTTTCGGTAGGACAAAAACAGAGGGTAGCGATCGCGAGAGCCATTCTAAGAAATCCCAGAATACTTGTTCTAGATGAACCAACTTCCGCCCTAGATGCCGGATCGGAAAAGATTATTACCGAATCTCTCGATACCTTGATGAAAGGAAAAACTACCTTTATTATCGCTCATCGTCTAAGTACGGTGAGGAAAGCTGATATTATTCTAGTCTTTAAGGAAGGAAAAATCATCGAATCAGGAACGCATCAAGAATTGCTTCTCCTAGAGGGTGGAGAGTATCGGAGACTTTACGAGTTACAGATAGGCTTGCATGGCTAGGAAATAGTGGTATAATTCACTCATTAGTTAGATAATTTAAAAATATGCCAACAAAATCAAATTCAGCATTTATGAAGCCCCTCACTGTTAGCCCAGAGCTTGCAGCTGTAGTGGGCAAGGGTCCATTACCTCGATCAGAGGTGGTGAAGAAGCTTTGGGTCTATATTAAGGCCAATAAGCTCCAGGATGAGAAGAATAAGAGAAATATTAATGCTGACGAAGCTCTCAAGAAGGTTTTTGGAGGCAAGGCCATGGTCAACATGTTTGAGATGACCAAGCTTGTTTCAAAGCATCTTTCATAGAGAATCCTTTTTGTTGCGAGCCATATGTATCATCTCGCTCAAAAACATTTCAAGAAGACAGACGCCTTACTCTATAGGGCGTCTGTCTTGCATAGGATTCCAGATGTGCGAAGATCAAAAGAGGTTTTTAGGGATGTGGTACATGCGATCGTCAACCAACAACTTTCAGGAAAAGCCGCGGAAACGATTTTTGGAAGGCTCGAGGCTTTGCTTGGTAAGAAAAAGTTTAATGCACAGAATGTTTTGGGTTTAAAAGATGCAGAGTTAAGGATTTGTGGTCTTTCAGAGGCCAAAGTCAAAACTATTCATGGTCTAGCCCAGGCTGTAGTGAGAAAAGAAATAGATTTGGTGACTCTACACACTTTGCCTGATGGAGAAGTTATTACTAATTTGACTTCTGTAAAGGGTATCGGTCCGTGGACGGCTGAAATGATTCTCATGTTTTCTTTAGGTAGAACAGACATCTTTTCTCCGGGGGATCTCGGTTTACGAAAAGGGTTGATGTATCTTTATGACTTGAAGAAGTTGCCTAGTGATGCCCAAATGAAAAAACTGACCAAAAAATGGTCACCTTATCGAACCTATGCTTCCAGAGTGCTTTGGAGGGTAGCGGATGCGAGAAAGAAATAGTTTTGATATACTTTGATTAATATGGACACTCTTAAATTGGTAGATTTTCTCAAAATTATTGGCGGTCTCAAAGACGTTGAAAGGTTTAAAGGTCAATACTTTTGGCGAGATTATCCTCCACTAGCACGCCATGAATCTGTTGCAGATCATACTTGGAGAATGGCAGTACTTCTTGTGTTGGTAGAGAAAAGTTTATTAAAACCGATTGATTTTCCCAAAGCTATGAAGATGCTTCTGGTCCACGACCTGGCCGAGATTATTACTGGAGATTTTAGTCCTTTAGGTAACGATGGGACGGGTAAAAATAGCCATTTGTATAACAAAGAGGAGGCGAAGAAAAAACATGAAGCTGAAGAAAAAGCAGCCCGTCAGATTTTTTCCAACCTTCCTAGTGATCAATCACAAGAACTTTATGACCTTTGGATGGAATATGAAAAACAAGAATGTATTGAAGCGAAAGTGGTAAGGGCTATTGATAAGCTTGAAGGAAAATTACAGGCTTTAGAATATGCAAATGGTAAAATGTTTCCTCAACATAAGGAATTTAGTCTCAAATATGGAAGTGAGGCCTTTGAAATAGACCCAGTTATCAAGGAGCTGGCCGAGATCGTAAATGAAGGATTTAGAAAGACTGAAGATTTCATAAAGTAAATTTGAGATTTGGAGATATTGTGCTATCCTCAAATCTATGTCTAAAAATGAGGGAGTACTACGATTTGAAGAAGTCAGCTTCAATTATGGCCACAACAAACCTATTCTAGAAGAGGTGGATTGTGCTATTCGTCGTGGCTCCAAGATCACCATCATGGGTCAAAATGGGGCAGGAAAGAGTACCATCTTCTCTCTTATTGTTGGCAAGTCTAAACCTGAATCTGGAAGTATCCATATCAGCAACAATACAAGCATCGCTCTGGCTCAACAGGTGATTCCTCGTTCTGAAATGACTTTGACTGTGCGAGAGTTTTTTGAGAAATGTTTTAAGGAAAAAATTTATGATATTGATCCTCGGATAGATGAAGTTCTAGAGGTTGTAAATCTTCATGGTTCGACAAAAGGTTTTAAAGAAAGAACTATCAAAACTTTTTCTGGAGGACAGCAAGCGAGGCTTCTTCTTGCCTCTGCTCTTATACAGAATCCTGACATTCTACTTCTCGATGAGCCGACCAACAATCTCGACAAAGCGGGCATTGAACATCTCACTCAATTTCTCATTAAATATCCCAAAACCGTCATTGTTATTTCTCACGATGCTCTCTTCTTGAACCAATTTACCGATGGGGTTTTGTATCTGGACATCTTTACCAAAAAGCTAGAACAGTATGTCGGAAACTATTCTGATGTCGTAGAACAGATTACGGCTAGGGTGGAAAAGGAAAATAGAAAAAATGCCCAGTTGGCTAAAGAGATTCAGGAAAATAAAGACAAAGCTAACTTTTTTGCTAACAAAGGAGGTCAGATGCGCCTCGTGGCCAAACGTATGCGCGAAAAGGCCGAGGAGCTAGAAGAGGAGAAGGTTGATACTAGGAGGGAAGATAAAACGATCAAACCTTTTACTATTCCTCATCAACCAGAATTGATTGGAGATATTTTAACGATCACTAACTTCTCTATTATGAGTCCTAAAACTCACAAAGTAATCAAAAGAAAAACAGAGATTAAACTACGTCGCAACAACCACCTCCTTTTGAAAGGTCCAAATGGAATTGGTAAAAGTAGTTTATTGGAAGCTATTGCGCAGGGAATAGCGGAAGGTTCAAAAATACTTGATGGAACCAGGGTTGGCTATTATCGACAGGATTTTTCTACTTTGAATTTTGAGGACACAGTTTATCAAAGTTTGGAGAATATCGCCCGCACTGTTCAAGGTAGAATCATCGAGCAAGAGATTCGGGCGGTGGCAGCGAGTTTTCTCATCACAGGAGATATTGTGCATACGAGGATAGGAGATCTATCGGAAGGTCAAAAGGGTTTGGTAGCTTTTGCTCAACTTGTTCTTTTGAAGCCAGGACTCCTCATTTTGGATGAACCAACCAACCATATAAACTTTAGACACATTCCGGTGATCGCTGAAGCCCTCAATAAATATGAGGGAGCGATGGTGTTTGTAAGTCACGTTCCAGATTTTGTAAATAAAATACGAATAGACCAGACTCTCGATTTGGAAAAGTAGGTTTTGAGTGTATAATGAGGCTATGGCAAAAAGACAAAGCGCAAGCACCAATAGAAAAACTTCACGTTCAAAAAAGACCAAGAAACGATTAGCGATCAAGCATGCTCGTCGCGCAGTGAGAAGAAAATAATAAGGAAGAAAAATTCTAAATTTTTTCAAAAAGTTATGCACACTTTTTGATTTTGTCTATTGTACTATTATTTTTTTATAGCATAATAAAAGAGTTGGTAAAATATTTTTGTCGAGAATATTTTATCTGCTCTTAAAAATTTATTTTTCTATATCCTTACTATGAAAAAAAGAAAAGTTGCTAAACGCTCAAAGAAGACTACCAAGAAGAAGAAAAGCTCTCGCCGAAAATAGTTGAGCATTCGGTCGCACAAAATCTCGTTACCATCTGGTTGCGAGATTTTGTAATAGTAGTAAGATACTCCAAATATGTTACCAAATTTTTCCCCCATCCAGAACCACATTCTTTCTCGACTCAAAAACGCCAAATCTCTTCGTTATAGCGAGATGCAACCGGATAAAGTGCCGAATGATCTTTTCAATTATCATCTCCAGTTTCTAGTTAAAAAAGGGCTTGTGGATAGAAAAGGTGAAGGCTATTCACTATCTGCGAGCGGTATAAAACATGTGGCAGATCCGTATCCTCACAATAGCGCGATTACTAGCCTCTTTAAAATAAATGTTATTACCATTGTCTCTAGAGTGGTAAACGGAAAGATAGAAATCTTAAATCAGATCAGAAAATCAAATCCTTCATATGGAAAAATTGGAATAATGGGTGGAATGGTGCTCAAAGGAGAACTTATCGAACCAGCGGCCAAGAGAAAATTGAAACAAGAGACTGGCCTAGAGGCTGTTTTTAAATTAGTTGGCTGTGAAAGAAGAATCATGTATAAAGGTGGAGAAATCTTTTCTGATGTAATGTTTCCTGTCACTTATAGTGACTCTGTGTCGGGGACACTCATAGAAGATACGGAATTTGGACATAATATGTGGGTTTCTATTGATGAAGCAATCAAAAATGAATCAGTTGAGTTTGACTATATCCAAGGTATACGGACAACGCTTGGTGCAATAAAGGATGGCTCAATAAATAAAATGCCACTCTTTTTTAAAGAAGAAATTCAGAGCGATACTATCTCCTCGTAAGTTACCGAGGACGTCCTCTCTTTTTAAATTTCGTACATCTTCTAATATTACTAATTATCATTAATTAGTCATGAAGATGAAAATAAAAAGTTTAAAGAAAAACGGTTTCGTTACCTTTTCTTACCCAGAAAATCTGAGGAAAAAAGTAGAAGAAACAGTAGTATCTTGGAAAAAGTTTTGTGATCTACCGATCTGGGTAAAACAGAATCTTCCATATAGTAATGGTGCGGATGGGGTCGGATATGAAATAAAAGATGGAAGTGGTAATAGAGGTGATAGAAAAGAAAACTTTGATGTGACCACTGGAGGAAAAGAGTGGCTGGAAAAGAACATTGATGAAATCAAAAATCCTACTGCTTTGAAATTCGTCAAACAAGCAACAGAATTGGTGACGTTTTTGAAACCAAGTATCATGAATTTTGCAAAACAGTCAGAAAAAGCCTTCACCTTAAAAGGTTTTGAAAAAGAAGTAGAAGAAAGTGAAAAAGCATTTTTTATACGTTTTATTCACTATTTCGGAGATCGATTGGTCGGTGAGGAGATTGCCACTGCCCATACGGATCAAAGTGGATTTACCTTTCATCTATTTGAAAGTGAAGAAGGATTTCAGTGTTTAGATTATAGTAATAGATGGACTGATATTCCTATTACTAATGGAAGTACTGTGATCATACCTTCTATGCAGATGCAATTAAGAAGCAACGGGGCACTAAAAGCCACTTGCCATAGAGTGGTGGCGACTTCCAAAACAGTTAAAACTGGTAGATATTCGGCTGTTTGTTTTATTCAATTAAAACATACACCTAAATATAATAAGGTTAAATACGGACGACTTCAGGAAAAAGAGCCAGGATTCAACTACAGTATGACCAAAGAAGAATTTGCCAAGCTTTTCAAAAAATAATTTAAGAAAAGTGTTATAATTTTGACCATGAAAACTGAAATCGCAATATTTGGAGGCGGGTGTTTCTGGTGTACTGAAGCCGTTTTTAAAATGCTCAAAGGAGTGGTTTCAATCGTACCTGGGTATTCAGAACAAGCCGAATGCGTTCGTATTGAATATGATCCAACCATGATAAATTTCAGGTCTCTCGTCACGGTTTTCTTTGGTTCTCATGATCCAACTACGCTTAACCGTCAGGGAAATGATGTAGGGACTCAATATCGTTCTGTTATTTTCTATACCACTCCAGAGCAAAAGAAAGTGGCTGAAGAGATGATCAAAGAGATCAATGATTCAAATAAAGAAGGAAAACCGATAGTAACCGAAGTCGTACTACTAGACAAGTTTGATGAAGCCGAAGATTATCATAAAGATTATTTTGCCAATAATCCAGGTAATCCATATTGTGAAATTGTGATTAATCCAAAGTTAGAGAAAATTCAAAAAGAATTTAGGGAATTACTAAAGGACGTTTATAAAAAATAAATACGACATAAAATCTAAGTTTCTGTAACTAGTAAAAAATAAAAACAGGTGTAGAATTTTGTTAATGTTGAACTCTATCTCTACTTTTGAAGGTAAGAAAATACGAAAAATTTGGGATGAAAAATTCGAGAAATGGTATTTTTCTGTGGTGGATGTGGTAGAAGCTCTATCTCAAAGTGATAGGCCAAGAAAGTATTGGGACGATTTAAAAAGGAGGCTTAAAGACGAGGGAAGTGAGTTGTCCGCAAAAATCGGACAACTGAAAATGGAGGCTTCTGATGG
The DNA here is from genome assembly GCA_964357605.1 of uncultured Candidatus Saccharibacteria bacterium. GTDB lineage: Bacteria > Patescibacteriota > Minisyncoccia > Phycocordibacterales > PALSA-1337 > CAIOGI01. The sequence goes on along the minus strand of CAYHLX010000005.1, from coordinate 7,208 downwards.
TAAATATTATCTGACCGATGTAACTGACACCGAAACTGTATTCCGTATTATACAATCAATTCCCTCTCCAAATGCCGAACCATTTAAGCTCTGGCTTGCTAGGGTGGGGTATGAAAGGGTAGAAGAAGCTCATAATCCAGAACTTGCGATACAAAGAGCTTTGAATACTTACCTCAAGAAAGGATATACGAAAGAGTGGATAAATCAGCGCTTGAAGAGTATAGAGATCAGGAAAGAATTGACTGATGAATGGAATGAAAGAGGAATAAAAAATCCTCTCGAGTATGCTTTGCTTACTGACGAAATAACTTTTGCTTGGGCAGGTATGACTACGAAAGATTACAAAAAGCATAAAGGTTTGAAACAGGAAAATCTTCGCGATAATATGACAAACCTTGAAATTGTCTTAAACATGCTAGCTGAAACTTCCAACACGGAAATTTCAAAGGTGGAAAAACCTTCTAGTCTAGAAGGAAATCGTAAGGTTGCAAGAGAAGGTGGAAGTGTGGCTCACGCCGCTCGTAAAAAACTTGAAGAAAAAACTGGAAAATCAGCCATTAGCGATAGAAAACATACTTTGCTCAAGTAGGTTTACAAGACATAGGAAAGTGCTACTATTTAGCTGTATTTAATTATCATTTCTAATAAGAAAAATATGGCTAAAAAGGTGATTGGGGGGATCGTGGTAGTGATTATTCTTGTTCTGATTGTTTTAGGAAAAAACTCTACATCTATATCTGATGCTACCATTAAAATAGGTGCTATCTTGCCCCTAACAGGAGCCAATGCTCAAGTCGGAGAAGGGTTGAGAGATGCACTTAATTTTGGTGTTAAAAACTATAAAGGAGATCTTAAATTCGAGCTTATTTTTGAAGATAGTGCTCTCGATCCCAAAACTGCTTTAAGCGCAGCAAATAAGCTTATAGCCATAGACAAGGTTGATGTGATTGTTGATGCCTACGCACCCATTGGCAGTGTTGTGTCTCCGATCACAGAAAAAGAAAAAGTACCTCATCTTAATATCGCTTTTGATCCGAATATTGCCAAGGGTGATTATAATTTTATTCACTTCACTCCTCCCTCAAGCGTTTCCAAACTTTTCATTGAAGAATTACAGAAGCGGGATATAAAAAAAGTTGCTATCCTGAGAATAAATAATCAAGGTATACAGGCGGTTGCTGATGAGTTCAAAAAGCAATTAACTTTGGTACCTAATATTCAATTAGTGGGGGACGAGGTGTTTCAGCCTGGTGAAAGAGATTTTAAATCTCGAATTGCTAATCTAAAGCAAGTAAAACCAGATTTGTACATACTTCTTTCAATTCCTCCTGAGCTAGAAATTGCTATGCAACAGTTCAGTGACGTGTCTATTAAAAATATAAGTACAATGGTGTATTTTGAACTCTCGCCTAAACGTGAACTCTTTAATGATCTTTGGTTTGTCGGTACTCAACTTCCAGCTCAAGGTTTTGTGGAGGCATACGAAGCTGAGTTAAAAAAACCAATTACATTTGCTGTTCCTAATATGTATGATATTTTTAATCTCGTCGCCTATGCAGCAGAACGTTCACCATCTAAAACTCGTGAGGGTATCAAGGATGAATTGCTGAAGATCAGCAATCTCGAAGGAGCATTAGGGAACTTAACCATTGATTCAGAAGGCATCGTCATTTCTGGAGCTTCACTCAAGATTATCCGTGATGGGAAGATAGAAGTTATAAATTAAGATACATGAAAAAAATAAGAAGATGACCGATCCAGATTTCAAAAAGAAACTTACCCCCGAAGAATACAAAGTCCTCCGTGAAAAAGGTACGGAAGCGCCTTTTTCTGGGCAATATGTGCATAAGACTAAAGATGGCATGTATACCTGCAAGGTCTGTGGCAATAAAATATTTTCATCTGACGCCCAGTTTGACTCTGGTACCGGTTGGCCAAGTTTCGACCAGGCTATTCCAGGATCGATCAAAGAAATAGTAGACGATTCTCATGGAATGAAACGTATAGAGACAGTCTGTGCCAAATGTAATTCCCATCTTGGTCATGTCTTTGACGACGGGCCAACAGCTACCGGAAAGAGATATTGTATAAATTCAGTCTGCCTAGATCTTGAGGAGAGTAAATAACGTGGTATAGTATGCTTATGAAAAAAGCTATTTACTCCATCATTATTCTAGTCATCGTTATAAGTGTTATTTCTTATTTTATTAAAAGAGGCGATACTTTTATTATCGTAGCCTCTCCAAACGAAAATGAAAAAATTTCTTCCCCCCTTGTCGTTTCTGGAAAAGCTCGTGGCAACTGGTTTTTTGAAGCCAACCTACCTTTAATTCTGACTGATTGGGACGGCAAGATTATTGCTGAGGGTTATGCTACCGCTCAAGGTGAATGGATGACGGAGGATTTTGTCCCATTTGAAGGAACAATTGAATTTGCTAAACCAGAATATGGGGAACGAGGTTTCCTGATTGTAAAAAAAGACAATCCATCTGGACTACCGGAATATGATGACGCCATAGAGATTCCTATCCTTTTTAAATAATTTTATGAAAAAGGTTAGTGCAGGACTTTTGATGTACAGAAAAAAGAAAGGTCAAGTAGAAGTTTTTCTCGTTCATCCAGGGGGTCCTTTTTATAAAAATAAAGATAACGGTTCTTGGAGTATTCCTAAAGGTCTAGTAGAGGAAGGAGAAGACTTATTTGAAACTGCGAAAAGAGAATTTGAGGAAGAAACGGGCTTTAAGGTGGTAACAGATAAATTCATAGAACTGAAGCCAGCGATGCGCCCTGATAAAATTGTTCATGTCTGGGCTTTTGAAGGGGATTGTGATCCGGTACAACTTAAAAGCAATACGTGTTTTGTAGAGTGGCCACCACGATCTGGAAAACAAATGGAAATTCCGGAGGTGGATAGAGGAGGATTTTTTACGATTGAGGAGGCGAGGATTAAAGTATATGGATATTTAGTGTCATTAATTGATGATTTGAAGGAGAAAAAACATCTTGACACTTTTTAGCTTTTACTATATAGTTGTCACCTATGTATAGCAAATCGTATAGTAAATCTAATTCAAGTGCACCTCGAGGTCATTCTTCTCAATCAGGTTACGCCCGTCGTACATCTGGAAGTAGACCGTTTAGTAGTCGACCACCATTCAAAAAGTCCTTTAGTAGCAGACCTCCTCAAAGAAGAGGCTTTTCACAGGGTGCTTATATTGATCCCAAAAAGTTCATCAATAAAGCCGTTATCACAGAAAAGATTGAACACTTCGTACCAGATCATGCTTTTTCAGATTTTCATATAGAAGAATCCTTAAAGAAAAATATTATCACTAAAGGTTATGTGACTCCAACTCCGATCCAAGATAAAGCCGTTCCCCATATTCTTCGTGGAGTAGATCTCGTCGGTATTGCAAATACTGGAACAGGCAAAACCGCCGCCTTTCTTATTCCTTTAATAAATAAAATTCTAGTTTCTCGTGCTGGAAAAGAACCACATCCAGCAAACGATAGGGTGTTTATCGTGGTACCTACTCGTGAACTAGCTCAGCAAATAGAATCAGAACTTAAAGGATTTACCACTGGACTTAACATGCACGCTGTCTGTTGTGTGGGAGGGGCGAGCATGGGATATCAAATCTCTTCATTACGTCGCGCCCATAGCTTCATCATTGGTACCCCGGGTCGTCTGAAAGACTTGATTGATCAGAGAGTGATCAATTTGGAGAAATATGCCACGGTTGTCCTAGATGAAGCAGATAGAATGTTAGACATGGGATTTATCGCTGATATTAAGTACATGATTTCAAGAATGCCACCAACCCGTCACACTCTTTTCTTTTCCGCAACCATGTCACCAGAGATCAAAGCTTTGATCAAAGATTTTCTAAAAGAGCCTGTCATGATTTCTGTAAAAACTAGCGAAACTTCAAGTCAGGTAGACCAGGATATTGTGCGTGTACCACCAGGAAAGAATAAACTAGATGTTTTGCACGATCTTCTTATTCAACCAGGCTTTGATAAAGTTCTCATTTTCGGTAGAACCAAGCATGGTGTAGAAAGACTGGCGAAAGAATTAAAGACCCTTGGTTTCAAAGCTGAATCTATTCATGGTAACAAGACCCAAGGGCAGAGACAAAAGGCCTTAGCCCTTTTTAAGGAAAGTCACACAAACATTTTAGTGGCAACCGACGTAGCTGCTCGCGGACTGGATATTGCTGGTGTAAGTTATGTCATAAACTACGAGATACCTTCTACTTACGATGACTATGTTCATAGAATAGGAAGAACTGGTAGAGCTGGAAAAAGAGGCAAAGCTTTGACTTTTGTGGGATAATGGAGGTACTTATGAGTACAAAACAAATAACTATCTTGATTGGTATTTTGGTTATTCTGAGCGCTCTAGTTTTTGTGGGACAAATAGCCTTTAGATAGTTATGTTATAATATCTTCATAATTTTAATTTAAAAATATGAAGAAAATTCGTGTGGCAATCAATGGTTTTGGGAGAATTGGCAGAGCTTTTTTCAAGCTAGCTAGAGAAAATAAGGAAATAGAGATCGTGGCCATAAATGACCTCGGTAGTATCGAAAGTATGGAATATCTTTTGAAGTATGACACGGTCTATGGTAAGAGTGAGCACAACCTCAATGGGGTAAAATATGTGAGTGAGAAAGATCCGACAAAACTACCATGGAAGGAATTGGAAATCGACGTCATTGTGGAATCTACAGGACTCTTCACTTCTACTGAAAAGGCACAAGCTCATATTGATGCTGGGGCAAAAAGAGTGGTAATTACTGCTCCTATCAAAGACGATGGTTCTCCGACCGTGCTCATGTGTATGAATGAAGAGAAATTAAAGGAGTGTAAAATTTCTTCTAATGCTTCATGTACCACAAACGCTGGCTCTCCTCTCATTGCTATTCTTGACGAGACTATCGGTATTGAAAAGGCTGTGCTAAATACCGTCCATGCCTACACGGCTTCTCAAGCTCTTGTCGATGGTCCTTCTAAAAAGGATTTGCGTGAGGGTCGTGCCGCGGCCCAGAATATTGTTCCTTCTTCTACTGGAGCGGCTATTGCGGTGACCAAGGTGGCAACGCAACTGGAAGGGAAGTTTGATGGTATTTCTATCCGGGTGCCAGTACCGGCTGGCTCTATTGTAGATATTACTTTTATTTCCAAGAAAAATACGACAGCTGAAGAGGTTAACAATATTTTAAAGAAAGCGGCGGAAGAGGCACGCTGGAAGGGGATATTTACGGTGACGGAAGAGGAATTGGTTTCTCATGACATTATTGGTAATCAGCATGCTTCTATTGCAGATTTGGCTTTTACAAGAGTGGTAGATGGCAACCTTGTAAAAGTCTTGGCGTGGTATGACAATGAGATGGGGTATACCCATACGTTGGTCCAACACGTCATTAAGGCAGGAATGCTAATCTAAAAAACAAGACCCCATAAAGTTCTATACAAGACTCCGGTAAACACGGAGTTTTTTTGTGTTTGCGTAACACCTTAAAGGTCGAAAATTATTAGCCAAAAAATGATTATGAAATCTAACTCTAAGTTCACGAAAGCAAAATTCAAGGAAACATGGGGTTCGAGGATGGAATAGTCTAATCAAAACATTGTCCTGAAAAGGATCAACCGATGTACAACGGTAGATGCTAACAATGAAAAATAAACCAAAAAACACTCGAGCTGTAACCTACAGACGATACGGCATTCCAGCCATCATTCTCGAAGGTAAGTGGCTAACAGATAAATATCGATTGAACATAGGAGATGTGGTCGATATCGATTATCAACCCAAGGAGATCCGTTTGCAGAAGAACAAGACTCTCAGTCTTGAACGCAAAAAGAGACTCAAGGAGATCCAAGAGATCAAAAACAGAAACTATGAAAATAGAACTCAGGAAAGTTCTCAAACAGTTGGAGAAAACGAAAGCCTCTAAAAAATTAACAAAATAAAATCTCCCCGAAGGGAGAGATTGGATTCCTAAGATAAATCTATTCTCTCAAAAAACTCTCGGGAAGTCAATAACAAATACATGCAAAACATTATTACAAAACAACCTCCTGAGCCTGTAAAAACCCAGGAAAACTTCTTTACGGAGATAGGGAATACCAAGCCCTACTTCAAGGCAGCTTTCGAAGGTGACCCAGGTACAGGAAAAAGCTGGACAACGGCACTTGTTGCAATAGGTCTTCATAAGAAGATCAAAAGCAAAAAGCCCATAGTCTTGATTGATACCGAAAAGGCATCAAAATTCCTCCTGCCTCTTTTTAGAGAGCATGGAATAGATGCGATGGTCAGAGAGACTCACTCTCTTGCTGATCTAGTGAAAGCTATGCAGCTTTGCTCTGAAGGATATTCAGACATCATGATTATCGACAGCATTACCCACATCTGGATGGATTTCCAAGAAGCATACAAGCGAAAGTTTAATCGTCAGACTTTCCAAATTCAGGATTGGATGACGATTAAAGCCGATTGGAATAAAAACTTCTCGGTCCCACTTGTGCAGTCGCCAATCCACATTCTTGCTACCGGCCGAATCTCAGACCGAATGGAGCAAGAGGTTGATGAAGATGGTCGAAAAGAATTCACTAAAGTCGGAGTCAAAATGCAGGCTGAAAAGAATGCTGCCTACGAATTTGACGTGCTTGTGCTTATGGAACGCCATGAGCTTATTCAGCGAAAGAAGCGTGAAGTATGGCGCCAGGCAGTTGTCCTCAAGGGACGAGGGAATCTTCTTGACGGGGCAGTATTCAAGAACCCTACCTATGAGCATTTCGCTCCTGCTGTAGAAGCGATCATTAAAGATCCAATTTCTGCTCGGCACGATGTTGCACAGCAAGATGCAGGATCGCTGATTCGTACTGAAGAAGATAAACGACAGTGGATAAATGAAAAGAAACGTTGGCTTGAGGAGATCGAGGGTTACCTCGTCTCAGTCTGGCCAAGCTCAGGTGCTCAGGAAAAGAAAAACAAAACTGATGCAGTTGAGTATGCCTTCAAGACTCGAAGTTGGTCTGCAATTGAGCAGATGCGACCACCAGAACTTGAAATTGGCTATAAGTTGGTCCAGGAATTCGTACAAAAACACATCGCACTCCAAAGCGCGGAGATAAGCGGTGAACCAGTAAAGGTCGAAAAGCCAGCCAAGAAAGTAGAGGCCAAGGCAAAAACAAAATAAGGA
>CAYHLX010000004.1:0-65573 GCA_964357605.1 uncultured Candidatus Saccharibacteria bacterium | reverse complement strand
AAGGGGGTGCAATTAGCCTGCAAACTAAGGTGCGATTAGGATGAGAATTCAGTCTTTAGTGATTGAAGGATATTTGATCTGGTGGTACGAAAAAGGTGGTAAAGAGGTTTTGGTAAAAAATTCTTTTCAGATGGATAAGGAATGGGCTAGTGATGAACTAATCAAAGAGAAGTTGAAACAACAGGGAACTAAGGAGCACAAAACTTTCTCTTCAAAACTGATTCACGGAATACTAGATTTTCATCTTGTTCTTCCAATCTATGAAAAATATTTCCGACACTATATTTTAGATACAAAAAGAAGGCGAAGGGTGATCGGTTCCGTTATCCTTCTCTTTATATTTTCCGTTGGTTTGGTGGTGACTGGAGTGGTAAGGACCGAATTCTTCCCAGTTTCCAATGAGGATTATGTTTATGTAGATCTAAAGACCCCAGTGGGTACTCGTCTTTCAGAAACTGATCTTCACGTGAGAGAGGTAGAAGAAAAACTTCTTGAATACAAAGACATTGCCAACTTCTCTACAATCGTCGGACGTCCTAGTGCCAACTCCGGATCATTTACAGGAGGGAATAGCTTCGCTAATGTCGCCTCTATCACTATTACTCTAAAGAAAAAGAAAGAGAGGGATATTAAATCTTATGAATTTGCCGACATGGTAAGAAAAGATCTTGGTGCACTTGAGAATCAAAGTTTGAGTATAGAAGTTTCATCTTTAGCGGGAGGTCCGCCAGCCGGAGCCGCTTTTGAGGGAAGAGTGATCGGAGATAATTTGGATGTTTTGACAAGAGTAGTTTCAGATCTACGGCCAAAGCTCGCCTCTATTCCTGGAGTTGTAAATGTTAGTGTCTCACAGAAGGATTCTGTGCCACAGTATACATTTTCTTTAAATCCAACCAGGATGGAAGAGAATTATCTAAGTGCGGCTTATGTTGGCTCCGTACTTAGAACGGCTGTAGAAGGTATAGAGCTTACCAAAATCATTAGAGATGAGAAAGAAATAAGATTGATTGCCACATTTGATCAATCCTCAATTCCTGATTTAAATTCTTTGCAGAATATGCAAATACTGAATCTGCAAAAACAACCAGTCTTTTTGAAAGACGTGGCCGAAGTGAGACTTGAACCAGCTGTTAACGTGATTACACGTATCGATCAAAAACGAACCATCCTTCTTTCGGCGGGGGTAGACACTACGACCAATGGACAGGCAGTTTTAGTAGAATTTGAAAAGTTGATAGCAGATTACAATATGCCTCAAGGATATTCTATTGTGTACGGAGGTGAAAATGAACAGAATGCTGAATCTGTTCTCTCTATCGTCAGAGCCATGATCATCGCCCTGATCCTCATTGTGGCAACTCTAGTGATTCAGTTTAACTCCTTTAGGAAAGCGCTCATCGTGCTTGTGCCGATACCGATGGCCTTGACCGGGGTCTTTTTGGGGATGGCGATCTTTGATACACCTCTCAGTTTCCCAGCTCTTATTGGAGTCCTAGCTTTGTTTGGTATTGTGGTTAAAAATTCTATTATCCTAGTGGATAAAATAAATCTCAATGTGAAAAGTGGTATTCCTTTTGAAGATGCGGTGGCAGATGCGGGGAAGTCACGTCTAGAAGCTATCTTTATCACTTCCATTTGTACCATCATCGGTATCCTGCCCGTAACCCTCTCAAATGAGTTCTGGATGGCCCTAGGAAGTGCCATTATCTTTGGTCTAGCTCTATCCTCATTCCTTACTCTATTCTTAGTTCCAGCGTTTTATTTGGTGATGGTTAAAGATAAGACCGATCACTTCTCACTTTCCAAAGAGAAATAAAACCAAAGACAATAAAAGCTGTAACGGCTAGTGTGGCAAATCTATATCGATCACTACCGATTGAAACAAATCCTGAAACGATGAGTCCCCAGACTATCGGTCCTACAAAAGAAGAAGCCCTTTCCACTAGTCCAAAGTACGCAAAGGCTAGATTGTGTCCTTGTGGAGGGGCGAGGTAGGACATTACGGATCGTGAGACAGCCCAGTTGGCGCCAAACCACAAGCCCATAACTGTTGTCGCGATCACAAAAAGAGTGAAATTTTCAATAAAAGCGATGAAGGGTAGGATAAAAAGCCAACCTCCTACCAAAAATAGTAGGGTTTTCTTGTGACCAACTTTGTCAGCCACTAGTCCTGCAGTGAGTCCGCCAACAGCGGAAGTGAGGAGAATGCCAATGAGAATATATGTTTTGACCGTATCTGAGACTCCCCAAACTTGCTCCATGAAAATTGGAAAGTTGTTGGCGGCGGTGAGCACAGCATCATTGAAAAAGAAATAAGAGAGCATAAAGAGGGCAATGCCAGGATAGAAGAGAAGGGATTTTGTCTGCGAGACTAGGTTTTTTATTTCATCACCAATTTTCAGTTCCGGTTTAATTTTCTTTGGTTCGTGGAAATAAATTAGCATGGGTAAGGTCAGGATAGCAAAGATGATGACGGCAGGTAAAAGAGTTTCGGCTCTAGGTTCTGCTCCAAACAGATTCCATGATCCATTGGAGAAGGGGAGGACTAACAAAAGTCCGGCAAACTGACCTAGATAGTTGGCAGCGATACCAATCCCAGAGGTTCTACCAGTTTTGTCAGCCGAAGTTATATCTTTTAAAAGAGGAGTATAGAAGGTAAAAGTGAGTAGGTAAAAATAGGCCGCTAGAGTGAAAAAGACCAAAGACATAATTTCCTTGTCATAGATCGCCAAGAGGGCACAAATGGCATAGAAAATAACAGCTAGGATTGTGGTGACTCTCAACCCAGTGATTCTGCGGAAAAATCTATCTAAAAGAAGCCCGGTAATTGGCACGGTAAAAAGAAGTAGAACAGCCGATATCGTAAAAGTTAGATTGAGATAAATGTCGGGGATACCTTTATCCACTACAATCCATTGAGCAAAGTAGAAGAAAAAGACGATAGAAACTATAGAGTTCGCAAAATCGTACAGGGCCCAAAGGGAAATATTTTTCTTGGTATCCATTGGTGCGCCCAGTAGGAATCGAACCTACGACCCACTCCTTAAAAGGGAGATGCTCTACCAACTGAGCTATGGGCGCATATACACGAAGGTCCAAAAACTATAGCACAATTACGCTAAAGTTCAATTTTTAGCCTGATTATCAAAAACTATAACGGTATATCTATTGCCAGACGTCCTGGACCAGTAAGAAGGATACAGAGAGAGATAATAAGAAGAATAAAATAGTAGTTAATGCCGTTTGTGAGGAAAGCCCTATCTTTTATCTTGTTTATAAGATGAATCAAGAAGAGTAGGCTGGCGGCCAGGGCGGCGAGTTGGGTGAAGAGTCCGATCACCAAAAGAATACCAACCAAGGCATCAATGACTAGATAAATAATATCTTTTGTTGATTTTTTTTGTAAAAATCTTCTATAGGCCCAGAAGAGGAAGATAATTCCCAGGGTGAGTCTTAAGAGTAGGGGAGCAAATTGTTCGTAAGTTAAAAGCCAGGGGAAAATTGAAAGCATGTTGATATTTAATTAAACTCTTATATAGTGTCACTATGATATCACAAGAACCCAAGATCTGCTTGGCACTCCATAATATCCGTAGTACCCATAATGTTGGGTCTATTTTTCGTACAGCAGACGCGGCCGGGGTCTCCAAAATCTATCTTTGTGGCATAACCCCAGCACCTATCGATCGTTTCGGACGCATAAGAAAAGATATCGCCAAGTCTGCTCTAGGGGCAGAGAAGACAGTGGAGTGGGAGGGCGTAACTGAGACAGTTAAGCTTGTAAAATTTTTAAAAAGAAAAGATTGGAAGGTGTATGCAATAGAACAGAGCAAAAACTCTATTAATTACAAGAAAATAAAAATCAATTCCAAATCAGTTTTTATTCTTGGAAGTGAGGTTGGAGGAATAGAAAATGGTTTATTAGATCTGTGCCATCAGATTTTAGAAATCCCCATGAAGGGAAAGAAAGAATCTCTCAACGTTTCTGTGGCTGCAGGGATAGTCTTATTTAAATAATTTCTGATGTCCATTGCAAAAATGTGTCCCTCTACCAGCAACCACACTTCTCACAATAATTCCGCCGCAACCCTTTTTTGAGCATCTCTCACCCTTCCTTTGATAGACTTTGTGCTGTTCTTGAAACCTACCTTTTTCTCCGTGGATGTTCCTGTAATCAGACATAGAAGCTCCTCCTAAATCAATTCCTTTTGAAAGAGTGATTTTTATAGAATCAAAAAGTTTTTTAAGGACTACACAAGAAACATCTTTGACTAGTGACTCGGGATGGATTCCTGCCTTCCACAGACTTTCATCAGCATAGATATTTCCAATACCAGCCACAATAGACTGATCCATTAGGGTTGGTTTTATTTTCCCATTTCTTTTTGTGTAGATCCTTGCTAAGAATTTCTCAAAGGTGAAAGATTTTTCCAATGGTTCTGGACCGATTCCTTTTAAATGAATAGAATCATGGATGGTGTCGGTGGGGACAAGAGCTACCTTGGCAAACTTTCTAACATCGGAGAGCTCAATGTTTTTTCCATTTGAAAGGTAGATAATGAAATGAATAAAGCGGTTGTAAGGATCACTTTTATTATAGTCTCCGTAGAGTAAGTGCCCGGTCATTTTCATGTGAATGATAATTGTCAGATTACCGGAGAGGTTGATCAGGATATTTTTGGCTCGTCTAGAGACATGTAAAATCTTTTTACCTACTACTCCTTTTTTGAAATATTGAAAGTATCTAGGATCTTTTATGGTTTCCGAGCCCTTGAAATAAGGACTATTATAGTCAGTCCATACATCTTTGATTTTCAATTTCTGGACAAAACTATGAAGTCCGGAAGCGGTGGTTTGTACTTCTGGCAATTCTGGCATACAATTCTTATATCATATTTTGTTCATGAAATACATTGCTATCTCATTTTTTGCCGTTGTTCTTCTTATTACACCGTGGATGGTCCAAAATTTTCCTCAGGGTGTTGCCTATATAGATAATCTCTATGGATACGTAGGAGATCATTTGGTAGCCGCTTTGTTACATAAACCAGTGACGATTTCTGAACTAAAAGCTCGTTATGATGAAGCCCCAAAAAAGAAAATTCGTGTACTAATTGTCCCAGGACATGAGCCTGATTTTGGTGGTACGGTATTCAATAAGTTAAAAGAAAGAGATCTCAATGTCGAACTGGCAAATAATTTACGTTTTTTTCTTCAAAATAATGGACACTATGAAGTGGTCATGACGCGCGATTACAAATCATGGAATCCTATTTTTACTGAATATTTTAAGAATAATTGGGAATCGATAATCTCTTTTTTTAAGGAAAGTAAGCAAGATACACTGCATTTCATCAGTATTGGTAAGATTACTAAACCAAATGCTAAAATTTCTCATAATGATGCTCCGCAAAATGTGGCATATCGTCTTTATGGTATCAATAAATGGGGAAATGAAAATGCGGTAGATATTGCCATTCACATTCATTTTAATGATTATGCTAGAAGAGATATTTCTTCTCCGGGAGAGTATTCTGGTTTTGCTATTTATGTACCAGAAAGGATTTATGCCAATAGCACTACCACTAGAGCCATAGCGGAAGCCGTTTTTAAGCGTATTGCTAAGTATAATCCCGTGAGTAATTTGCCAAATGAAAATGCGGGAGTGATAGATGAACCTGATCTCATCGCGATTGGAGCTTACAACACCTCTGACGCTGCTAGTATGCTCATTGAGTATGGATATATTTATGAACCACAGATCGTGGATGAGAGGGTTAGAGAAAGTACCCTGAAAGACTTTGCTTTTCAAACTTATCTCGGACTCCAGGACTTTTTTGGTAGTGGCAATGATGTTTCTTTTGCTTACGATACTCTCATGTTGCCACATATCTGGAACAATGATTTGACAGTCTCAGATTCAAATACAAAGGATGTTCTCGCTCTCCAAACAGCCTTGCTTATCGATGGAGTCTATCCTGGTCAGGGTAAAACTAAAAATGATTGCCCTCGAACAGGTCGTTTTGGTCCTTGTACTCGTGAGGCTCTAAATGTTTTCCAGAAAAAATATAAAATCAATGGGGAAGAGGGAATGGTTGGGGACAAAACCAAAAAAGTTTTGAATGAAAGATATTCAGGCAAGACGCTCTAACTCTTCTTTGGCGATTTGAGCATCACTCCAGGGTGTTTTTGTCCCGTTTGGCCCCATGATATATGGGTCAGTTCCTTTGCCAGTGATCAGCACAGAATCACCCGTCTTAGCCCGTCTCAAAGCTTCTTTGATTGCCGCTCTTCTATCCATGATAATCGTGGGGGTTTGACTCTTGATACCTTCTGCGACATCACTAACGATCTTATTTGGATCCTCGTCGTACGGATCCTCATCGGTGAGAATAATTTCTTTACAATAATTATCAGCGATCCTACCCATTTCCTTTCTTTTCCAGTTATCTCTGCCACCTCCCGTGCCTCCTAGTACGCAAATGTTTCTAGTTTTTTCAAAGACTTGGTAGAACTTCTCTAGAGAATCGGGAGTGTGGGCGTAATCAACGACCACGGTAAAATCTTGTCCAGCGTCTATTTTTTCTACCCGGCCTTTTATGTCGCTAAATTTTTCCACCGCCCTCACGATTATTTCATCAGCGATGCCTAAATTTTTAGCACAAGTAATTCCTGCCACTAAATTGTATAGATTAAATAGTCCAGAAAGTTCCGAATGAACTTTGTGTCCGGCGAAGGTGAAATTTATACCACTAGAAAGAATTTCGTAAGGCTCTACATCTTTTGCTGAATAAGTGGCTTTTTTATCTGCTTCACAATCTAGGAATCTCTGAGCTTCTTTGTCATCACTATTGGCGATAATAGTTTTATTTTGTTTTTTTGATTTGATCATTTCGCAGGCGATCTTTACTTTTGCTTCTATATATTTTTCATATGAGCCGTGAGAATCTAGGTGTTCAGGCGAAAGATTGGTAAAGACAAAAGTATCTAGATCTATGAACTTGTGGCGGTATTGAAGCGTGCCCTGAGAAGTCATTTCTAGGATCACATAGTCACATTTGGCCTGCACCGCTTGTCGTAAAAATCGTTGAACAAAGAATCTGCCGGGCATAGACATTTTATAGAGATTGTTTGTAGAGTGTTCGGCAATCTTAAACCTGATGGTGTTTGAAAGGGCGGTCTTGTACCCAGCTTCTTCTATGATGGCATTGATAATTTCTGTCGTTGAACTTTTTCCCTTTGTTCCAGTAACTCCGATGACTTTTATTTTCCTAGATGGAAAACGATAGATGAGAGCGGCGAGAAAGGCGAGGGAATAGTGGTAAGCAGGTTGAAAGAGGGTAAAAAGGCGGGAAGGGATGAGTTTTTTAATACTAAAAAGAATGCGTTCCATGGCCATATTATGCCCTATTTCAAGGGTTTTATTACCATTGACTTATGTGTAGATTTGTGATAATATCTAGGGTGGAATTCATGGCAATAAATAAAACGACTACCGTCTAAGCTCGCAGTCGGTCATGAAAAGTGAAAGGAAACACCTATGAAAGGTATACCCTTGATTGAAACACAGGATCCAGCACTCATTGTGCGTGGATTTAACCTCGGCCTAAAACTGGTCTCCAATATGCCTCAAGTTCTCACGATTGAGCAATTGGAACACTACGAACAAAACCTGCCTCAACTGCAGGAAGTGTTGCGTCGAGGTTTCGTCCTTCCAGGAGAGGTGAGCAGGGTTGAGGTCGTGGAATCTGCAAAGGTCCCAACTCCCGAACCACTCATTCTCACCGCCACCGGCGAGACCTTCGCAGAATGGCTGGAAGCTCGAGAGAAACTTCACAAGTTCCTCACGGGCGAGACAGTCATCTTCCGGGACATGTTCATGATGGATGACCGAGTCTTGGCCCGGACCGACATCATGCCAGTTTTTCGTCCCGCCGGTGCCACCAATAGGATGGCGCTTGACTGGAAGATGAAGCTCGGCATGAACGCCTCTTACGAGGAAGCAGACGTGATGAAATACAAGAACTCTAGGGGTTTAGATATTTCTCAACTCGGTTTCATCAAGCGATCTATTCGGCCTGATGCAGATACCTTGGGCAAAAATGCCAAGTCGCCGGACGGACTCCTCGAAGTCAAGGTTGAGAAGAATCAGAACTGGATTAACCTGTTTGGTTGGTCAGATGCGGATAATCTCCACTTCCTAATCACCGACGAGCATCTTGATTCTGGGGAAACGCTCACATGGTTTCCTGATGATCGGTTGCCTGGTGGCGAGCGGGTGGCGCACGGCTACTGGGTCGTCGACAGCGCTCAGGCCGATTTCCGCTGGCACTCTCGTGGCCTTTGCTCTCCGAGCCTCGGGGCTCGCTTGGTAGAGTTCTTTGCCCTTCGCAAGTCCTAACTCTTTTTCCCTTGGGCTTGGGGAATTCAATAAAGTGGTGTGCTGAAATATTGCACGCCACTTTTCTTTTATTTATACTGATGATGGTGGTTGTAAAATTGGTTCCCTATATACAGAGAATAGCAATTTGCCATAATATAAAAACTGCGTGTCATCTTTTATACAATGCCATTGAATACAAATGGATACACAAAACACAAAAAATTATGAAAATGATTTTTGGTGATAGGGAAAAGAGGTGATACTAGTGCGTTGCCTGGTGACAAGAAGGTGGCTAACGGCAACTGGAACGTCAACAACGCCCAGGCCAACTTCAACTGGAACTATCGTGACAATTGCAATCCGAACATCGGGGCTCGCTTGGAAGTTTTTGCAGAAAAAGTCATTGTCTAACTAACATGACTTTTTTCTGTTAGGTACCTTATCCAGCCGTTAATCATTCTTGAGATTTCTACAATTTGACCAGCAAGCCTCAAGTATTCCTTTTCATTTATAATTTTAAACTCGTATTCTGTACGAATGGTGTGTTTCAATACTTCATTCTTGATTCGAGTAATTTCTAATACCCTAATCTTATTTTTGGCCACTAGAAATCTAGCTTCTATGGTCAATTCCATAATCTTTCCAATTGCTCTCTCTAAATCATGATGAATACCAAGTTTGTGCTGTTTAGGAAGTCTCTGTCCTATGATATAAATATCCGCATGAAGCAGGCGAATCTTTTCAATAATAGAGAGGGTGTGTTCGGGGGGGGGGCGTCATAGTTTGAATTTTTGTGATGTAATAAGTCTTGAAAATCTGTTTCGGGCGTGGAAAAGATTTAGAAAAGGAAAAAGATCAAAAAAAGAAGTTGCAGAATTTGAGTTTAATTTGGAGGAAAATCTTTTTAGTCTTTGCAACGAACTAATTATTGGTAAGTGGAAGCCTGATCCATACAAGGCATTCTATGTCCAAGATCCGAAATTGAGGAAAATTCACAAAGCGAGTGTCCGTGATAGGGTCCTTTACCAAGCTCTGTATCAGGCATTATATCAGGTTTTTGATAAGACTTTTATTCATGATTCTTTTGCGTCAAGAGATGACAAAGGTACTCACAAGGGAGTAGAGAGATTGGAACAATTTTCAAGAAAGGTTTCTAGAAATTATACACAGCAAGCTTTTGTTCTTAAATGCGATATCAGAAAATTCTTTGATTCAATTGATCACCAAGTTCTCAAATCTCTGGTGGGAAAGAGGGTACATGACGAGGAGCTTTTAGATCTTCTTAATAAAATCATAGATTCATTTAAGGTGACGCAGGGAAAAGGTTTGCCTTTGGGCAATGTAACTAGCCAGGTATTCGCAAATATCTATCTCAATGAGCTAGATCAATTTTGCAAACATACACTCAAAACGAAATATTATATTCGTTACTGTGATGATTTTGTTATCGTTCATAACTCCAGAGACTTTTTACAAGAGTGTATTTTAAAAATCCAATCATTTTTAACAGATAATCTTCGGATGGAACTTCATCCAAATAAGGTAACTATAAGAAAATTGAACACAGGGACGGATTTTCTTGGCTATGTATCCTTACCACACCACAAAGTTTTGAGGACGAGAACCAAGAGAAGGATGCTCAATAAAATACGAAAACTAAAATGTTCATACGAAGAAGGAAAAATCACCAAAGAATTTCTTGAACAATCAATGCAATCTTATCTCGGTATGCTCTCTCATTGTAAAAGTGAGAAAATTAAAGATTCTATAGCAAGGCTTTTTTATGACTAATTATTTTCCAAGTATTTTTAAAGCTGCTTTTACCCGATCGCCTGTTTTGGTTAAATCTTTAGGTAATTTTTTCATCACATCCCTATCTTCCTGTGGGCTGTAACCCAGGGTTTTTAGGGCCTCTACAACATCTCCATCGTCATTATTCATTTTTATGGTTCCTGTCATCTTTTCCACCTTATCTTTTAATTCCATCACAATTTTCTCTGCAATCTTTTTACCAATACCCGAAACCTTGGTCAGATGGGAAGTGTCCCCAGTCTGAACGGCTGTTTCTAAGGCATGCACAGAAGCAGAGTTGAGTATTCCAAGGGCTGTTTTTGGACCGATACCTGAGATGGTGATAAGTAACTCAAAGAAACCGAGCTCGGCGAGGGTTAGAAATCCGTATAAATCCAAAGCGTTTTCACGGACAGCGAGATATGTCCAGAGAGTTACCAGCTCCTCCTCACGGCCTATCTTGGTCATAATATCGGAGGTGGTTGAAACTTTGTATCCAACCCCGCCAACATCTAGAACCAGGTATTTGGGGTCTATATGGGCAATTTTTCCTATTAGTTTGGCGATCATGACTCTATCATAGCCTGAACCTTGTCTTTTTTAAAGGTATATGATAGTTTTGAGATACAAAAACAATATATGCCGATCACATCATCAGCTCACAAAGCTTTACGTGCCTCATCCAGAAAAAGAGTTTATAACCTTAGAACCAAGGCCGCTATTGACGTTCCTATGAAGAAATTTAGGAAACTCGTGTCAGAAAATAAGATTGCTGAAGCCAAAGCTCTCGTCCCGTCTCTTTATAAAGCTTTAGACAAAGGTGCAAAAAGAAAATACATCAAAGCCAACTCCGCTGGACGTTACAAATCTAGAATCATGTCCGCTCTTAAGAGACTCGAGGAGAAGAAATAAATTTCTTGTTTAAATAATAAGTTAGATATCCTATACCGATGACTACAAAACCGGTAATGATGAGTGCGACTGGCCAGTTGATGGAGTCAATGAAGTATCTCGCTGTTAGTTTGATGATGTGTCCAATGAGGAATAAGCTGGCGAGAATGAGTATACCCGTACTCTTGAGGTAGACGCTTCCGTAAAAGAAAGCAAAGATGAAGGCAATAAAGATGAGGTCAAAAGCACCGCCGATAGATATTCCCGCTCCTAAAACCCCGATGGTGCCTAGGCCGTATAAAATACTTTTGATACCGGATTTTTCTCTTCGGTCTATCATGTCGGTTGCTCTCTTGCTTAGCACTCCATATCCATAAGCGATGAGTAGGTAAGAAAAACCGAGAATCATCACTGTCCACTTTAGAATATCCATGTCCCTTAGATTTTCAATATCAAATATTTTTAAGACGACCGCGAAGTATGTCCAAGTTAGGAAGGCGAGAGTAAAGATGGAGAGAATATTTCTTTTGCTGATGAGCAGGGCTACTCCGTAGATGACTGCTAACACCAGGGAAATCAAGATTTGCACATTCAAGGTAAAATTGACATCAGCTTCTTGTAGGAGGATAAATGTTCCCATTGGGGCTAGAGCTACAGAGATTGTAAACATGACCTGAGAAAGGACTCGGGATTCAGGGCTTCTCATGACGAGGCCAACTACGTAGGCTACCAGGGAAATGCCTAAGGTCACCAAGATTCTTCCAGCAAAACCGATTTCTTCCCAGTTCTGGGCCACTAGTATGGCTACTCCGATAACGGCGATGACTCCTCCTATGGCATAGAAAACACTAGTGAGGTTTCTGGTGGGAGCTTCTTCTTTGTGTTCTGTAACTGTGTTTTGAGTCATGTTTAACAAATCACCGTTTGAGATTTTGCCCGCTGCCACTTGTTCCTTTATAAAAGAGATTATTTGTTCTTTGTTCATATATTTATTATTTTACCCAACCAATAAGTTTGAAATTTCCATCATACGAATATCGAGTGCCATTGGTCAATCCAGGTAGTTTTCTCTTGGCATTTCCTTTTGAAACATAGTAACCATTATCATTCCCATCAGAACCAAATATCTCAAAAATCCCATCATGACCATAACTATAACCGACACTATATCCATCTGGGGAAGATGGTCCGGGATCTAGGATATATCTCTGAGCTTCTTCCAAAGTAATTTCATGGGCGGATTCGTTTTTTACATCGTATAGGTAAAGAGGGGGATTGTCTGCTTTAAAGACAATATTTTTATTATATTCTGGATTTATTGGTAGGGCTTGGGTTATGAGACGTCCGCTCTCTATTTTGTAGGTGTTTTTGTACGGTCCATTGTTGTATGAATAATAGGGGGTTTCTGCTGAGTAAATAAAGTTATGCAGAGGTTTCAAAGAAGCTTTTGGTAGGAAAATGACCAATGAGATTATAATGATAAAAATGATAGGCAAAACTATCCCAATGACTAAAGGTAAATTTTTTTTCATACCTATATTCTATCATAATTTTAGTTACCACGACACAAAATGACCCATTCACACAATGGGACTTTTTGTTGAGCAACTACGAACTTTATCGTTTCTTTAGAACTTTTTTATTTTGGCTTCATTTCATTGTGCTAGGGTGGTGGGATGGAAATAATAGTAATGGAGGAAGTGCAAAATTTTATGGATAATCTTGGAGATGGAGCAGTTGGACGCTGTCGAGGATATTTTGATCTCTTAAAAAAATATGGCTACAATATTAGAATGCCGTATAGCAAAAACATATTGCCGGGTATTTTTGAGTTGCGGGTTGGCGGAGTACATAATATTCGTCTTATCTATATATTCTCGCATGAAGCTGCTATTATTTTTCACGGATTCGAAAAAAAGACTGAAAAGATAACAAGAAGGGAATTAGATCTTATAAAAATAAAATATAAGTGGTTGCAAATATGACTTATATAGCATATAATCATCCTATGATAAAATTAAATCCAAAGTTAAAATTTATTCGTTATGAAGACTGGTCTCGTGAGGTTATGAAAAGACCTGGAGTCAAAGCGGCTTATGATGCTCTCGAATTAGAATTCTCGATCATTCGCAGACGTATCGAAAAAGACATGAGCCAAAAACAGCTCGCCAAAAAGATTGGTAGTGACCAATCCGTCATCTCTCGCCTAGAGGCAGGGAATTACAATCCCTCCATTAAGTTTTTGAAGCGCGTAGCAAAAGCACTGGATGCTAAACTTAAGGTTACATTGCTCTAATGGGGGTGCCCTCAGTAGGAATCGAACCTACATCGCAACTTCCGCAAAGTTGCGTCCTATCCATTGAACGATGAGGGCGTAAAAGTAGGGTAGCATATTTGACCTAAAATCCAAACCTCTCCATGATCTTTTGAGATAATGGTTCGTGATGCTCTGTTTCGGCAATGTAGTTTAGCAATACATCTCTCACCTCTTCTGAATCTACTTCATCAATATAGACAATTATATAGGGCATGAAAGTTTTGAGAGATTTCAAAAGTATTTTGCCAGGACGTTCATGAGCGTCAATCCAAAATGATTCCAAGGTAATAAAAGGATAAAGGATATCATCTACCACCAGTCCTCTGTCGTTTATTTCTACATGAATGATTTTTGGTTTTTTGCCTGCATGAACAAGTAGAGAAAAGACCCCAATTAAGATAAGGATGCCAAAGATGACATTACCAAACATAAAAGTTAGGGTTACGGCAGTAATAGTGACAATACCGACTGCCCAGTACCAATCACTATTTTTTTCTATATGAAGATGATCGGGAGCATCCCATTCCATGAGGGGTTTCATGGAGAATATTATAACATGGCTTTTGCGAATATTGCGGATGGGGTGAGATTTGAACTCACGGTCCCCTTGCGAGGACGACAGTTTTCAAGACTGTTGCCTTAAACCACTCAGCCACCCATCCCTGTAAGAAGATCCTCTCATATTTTGCTCTAACTTTCAACTTAGAGTAGACTGACCACATGCGACTTCTCGGTATAGACTATGGCACAAAGAGGGTGGGGATTGCTCTATCTGACCCAGAGTGTCAGTTTGCCATGCCTTTTATGACTTTCTCAAACTCCAAAACACTTCTCCAAGAAGTCATTGATCTAGCCAAAAAGAATGAAATAAAAGAGATCATTCTTGGAGAATCAAGGAATTATAAAGGTGAGGCCAATGCTATCTTGGAAAAGAGTTTAGAATTCAAAAAAAATCTTGAATCATCTGGATTTACCGTACACCTTGAGCCGGAATTCATGACTAGTGCTCATGTAGAAAAACTACAAGGTAAGACAAAAACCACAGACGAATCGGCTGCCGCCCTCATTCTCCAAAGCTTCTTGGATAAAAGGAAAAATAGTGCATAATAAAGTCATGATCTCGTACGAAGATTTTGCCAAGGTAGAAATAAGAGCAGGGAAGATCCTGTCTGCAGAGAAAATTCCTGATACCGATAAGCTCCTGAAGCTTATGGTTGATTTTGCCGAGGAAAAACCTCGTCAAATTGTTTCTGGGATTTCTTTTTATTTTCCAGACCCTACTGTGCTGGTAGGACGAACCGCCATGTTTGTCACAAATCTTGAACCTAGAATCATCAAGGATCATGAAAGTAACGGCATGCTTTTTGCTGTTTCTACGGCCGAAGGGGCTTTTTCTTTACTTGAGCCAAATTCATCCATCCCTCCAGGGACTAAAGCTAAATAATAAAATAAAATGTCCATCTCCGCTGTACTAGATCCACAACAACTTATAGCCATGTTTGGTTTGGTAGGTGTCATTGTGATAATTTTTCTGGAATCAGGAGTTTTCTTTGGTTTCTTTTTTCCTGGTGACTCACTACTATTTACAGCAGGCTTTCTAGCTTCACAAGGTTTATTGCCAATAGAAGCACTACTCATCGGTGTTTTTGTGGCGGCGGTGGCGGGGGATAGTGTGGGTTATTGGTTTGGTAAAAAAACCGGGCCAAGACTATTTACCAAAGACAATTCATTCTTTTTTAAAAAGAAGTATGCTCTCCAAGCCGCCCTCTTTTATGAGAAACATGGAAAGAAAACCCTAATCTTAGCTAGATTTATGCCAATTGTTCGTACTTTTGCACCAATTGTGGCTGGAGTTGGTAACATGCACTACCGGACATTTTTAAGTTACAACGTTATAGGGGCTTTCATCTGGTCTGTCGGCCTGACTTTGGCCGGATATTTCCTAGGAAAAGTTGTGCCAAACGCGGACCGCTATATGCTTCCTATTGTTATTCTTATAATTCTTACTTCATTTATACCCCCCATTTTCCACTATTTTAAGAGCAAGAAAGTTCAAAAACAGGAAAGAAAAGAGATAGTGTAGTACAATAAAGGGGAAGTACATTATGCTTACCCAATCATTTTTCAAATTATTTCCTCCGCCTAAATTTTTAAATATTCCTTATGCTGGTTTGGATATTTGTGAAGACGCAGTTCGCTGTATAGAATATTCACATGGTCGTAAAGGACTCACTATTAATCGGTACATTACAAAAGTTTTACCACCAGGAATTATAGAATCTGGACATATCAAAGATGAAAAAGTGTTAGTTGAAACGATTAAAAAAGTTGCCGGTGAATTAAAAATTTCAGTAGCTAAAGCTTCTTTACCAGAAGAAAGAATGTATCTTTTTAAAACAGAGGTACCGGATGCTTATGAAGAGGATATTAGACAAAATATTGAATTTAAATTAGAAGAAAATGTCCCTCTGCCAGCATCAGAATCAGTTTTCTTTTTTGATCTGATTCCTCACAATGCTTTATCTATAGAAACTAAGAATACCAAGTTTGCCAGTGTCTCTGTAGCTCCACATGACTTAATTTCTACTTATCTATCTGTGATCCAGAAAGCTGGAATTACTGTCTTATCTTTTGAGATTCAGGCCAAAGCTATTGCTAGAGCATTGGTTTCTCCAAATTCTACTGAAACACAGATTATTACTTATATCATGAAGAAAAAGACGGGAATATATATAGTTTGTGGGGGAGTGGTCTGTTTTACCTCTACTGTGGCGTGGGGTCATTCTACGATTTTAGAATCCAAAGACATGGTAAATACGGCATCAGACTTAAAAAAAGAGATTAGTAAAGTTTATGGATATTGGGTTGAGCACGGTGGCGGTACAAACATTTCCCGCATTATTCTTGTTGGTAAAGGATCTTTATCAGCCGGACTGGCTTCTCATTGTTCTCCCGACCCTAGAATTCCAGTAGAGATTGGACAAATCTGGCAGAATGCTTTTTCTGGAGAAAATTATATACCACCCATTTCTTATGAAGATTCCCTAGATTATGCTGTGGCAGCTGGTTTAGCTTTACCATCATGATTCACTACACTCTTTTACCAGATGACGAAATAAAAAAATTACGATGGGAATATCGGATACGTCTCTCCATCATTCTTTTGTTTTTTGTTTCTTGTGCAATGGTGATCGGCACGTTTTCTCTTATTCCTTCATATATACTTTCTGATACCCAAGGCATCCAGGCTGTAAAAAATGCTGAAGAGTTACAAAAAAGTAGACAGGCGAGAGGTATTGATCAGGTAGAGAAAGAATTAGCGCAAAACCAAATGCTTACCAGGGAATTAAATTTGGAGAATAAAGAAATTATGTTTTCTGATATTATCCAAAGTATTTCTAAGCATCGCTCTGGTCAGGTCACTTTGTCGGCATTCGAACTTTCTGGTTTTCAGACAAAAAGTACTACCACTATTAGCGCAGTGATTCAAGGAAAGGCTCTTACCAGGGAAGCCCTGATTGCTTTTAAGGATAGTTTGGAAAATGATAGTAAATTTGCTGGGATTGAGCTACCGATATCTGATCTGGCCAAAAGTAAGAACATAAATTTTGCCATGCGCCTCATAGTACTCAAATAATATGAAAGTAAATTATAAACATTACATTCTCATTACCATTGCCCTTGTTGCCTTAGTTGTTTCGGCGGCTAGTTATTTATTACTCTATAGACAGGTAGTGTCTCAAGCTAGAGAATCCTCTCAAGCTTTAGCTGAATTTACACTTGAGAATAATAAAAAGTTAGTAGAAAGAGAACTGACTGCCCTGTATGCTGATTCATTGAATGCCCGTGCAAGGATTAATTCTTTTATTGTACCGGAAGAGAAGATTGTAGGTCTTATTGAGGCTATAGAAAAAGCTGGTGAGAATTCAGCCACAGATCTTGAAATATCTGCTATAAATACAGAAAAACCAAAAGAAGATGAAACCAATGGACTGACTCATATAAACGCCACTCTGGCAGTTAAGGGTTCTTGGATCAACATTATGAGAGCTTTGATTTTAATTGAAAACCTACCATACAGTTTGGAGATTAATAACTTAAAATTATCTACACTGGGAGACGATCTGATTGCTCCCTCAAAAAAAGGTGCATCAGTGAAATCGTGGGGTATGTCCATGACAATTAGAGTGTTGGCTAAGCAAACTATTTAAATTAATATGGATAATCATCTTTCAAAAAATCATCTTGCAACTTCTAGCCTATCCTTTTCTCGAGCTATGAAAGAGGTTGGGCGAAATTCATACATTGACTGGTTGATGATTATCTCTATAACTGTAATTGTGATTGTCGTTTTGGCAATAGGGAGTACCTACCTATATTTTGCGGTGACTCAAGGTAGAATACAATATACCATTTCTACTTCATCTGGAGATGCGATTTCTTTTGATAGCAAGGCTCTTGCTGAGACTATTAAGATTTTTGATGCGAAGGCTTCAAAGTCTGAACAAGCTGCAAGAGGCTTCTCTGGAATCACTGACCCTTCGCAATAGGTCATATTTCTGGTATATTCCTAAGGTTCGCCTTCGTAGTTCAATGGATAGAACAGGACTCTTCTAAGGTCTTGATGTAGGTTCGATTCCTACCGAAGGCACAATGGCTATCTGTGTATAACTTGTTAATAAGTTGTAGATAACAGTAATATTTTCGTGATATAATATTCTAGTAGCTTTTAAGGGTTATTATTAATTTAAATTAGTATTTATATGGCTAAAACATTAGCAACGATCTTTGGTGTAATATTTCTATTAGTAGGTATCTTAGGGCTTTTCCCAAATCCGATAGTGGGTGCAAGTGGAGAATCGATATTTATGGTTAACCTAGCCCACAATCTTGTGAGCCTAGTTACTGGTTTGATCTTCCTACTTATTGCATCACGATCTCCTTCAAAGGCACCTCTAGCTTTGAAGATCTTTGGTGTGATCTTTATTATCATTGCAATCCTAGGATTCTATGTTGGTGAGGGTCAACTTCTAGGCTTTATCGCTTACAATGGAGCTGATGCTTGGTTACACATAGTGTTGGGTCTAGTTATGCTCATCGCTGGTTTTTCTGCAAAAAATTCTTCGTCTTCAATGAATATGTAGTTTGAGATTTTCTTTGAAACAAAAAATACCCTTCGGGGTATTTTTTGTTTTTATGGTGCGCGATGCAGGACTTGAACCTGCGACCTTCATGGTGTAAGCATGTTGCTCTACCAACTGAGCTAATCGCGCAATAGTAGGTAGCATAGACTAAAAAAGATAAATTTTCAATCATTCCAGTCTTGACTTCTTGTGTTATAGCGATATACTATAATAGTCATGAAGCCTAAAATAAAACAAAAAGCTGTAGAAATGAGAAGTAAAGGATACTCTGTAAAAGATATTTCTGAAGAGTTGTCTGTCGCTAAGGGAAGTGTGAGTACTTGGGTTAGAGATATTACCCTAACTTCACAGCAAAAACTAAATTTAAAAAGAAGAAGCCATTCTCCTGAGGTGGTTGAAAAGAGGCGTCAGAGTAGATTGAAAAACGAATCTTATAAAAAGAGTCAAATTATTGATTTGGCATCTAGAGAGATTAGAAAAATAGATCACGAATCTCTTAAAATATTAGGTCTCGGTTTGTATTGGGGTGAAGGAGCTAAGACATCAAAAGGTATGGCTCGTATTAGTAATAGCGATCCGTTCATGATAATGATGGGAATGAGATTTTTTAGGGAAATATGTAAGGTTGAGGAAAGTAGATTCCGCGCTCATATCCATGTTCACTCTACTCAAATAGTAAAAGAAGCAGAGAAATATTGGTCAGAAATTACTAAGATACCACTCTCTCAGTTTTTTAAAACATATGCAATTAAAAGTAAAAGTTCAAAAAATCTTCGTAAAACTTTAAAATATGGTACTCTTGACGTCGGAGTTGGCGATACAAAGCTCTTGCTTAGGATACTCGGATGGATAGAGGGTCTAAAGAAACAATTAATTTGAAAAACAATACCATTACAATTTTATATGAAGATCCGGACATTTTGGCCATTAACAAGCCGGCTGGTTTGGTGGTGCATTCTGATGGTAGAACGGAAGAACCGACTCTGGTAGATTGGATTATAAAAAAGTACCCCAAGACTAAGGGGGTGGGAGAACCTATTGTTACAGGAGAGGGGAAGACTATAGAGCGTCCAGGAATTGTACATAGACTAGATAGAGGAACCTCAGGCGTGATGCTCATTGCTAAGACCAAAAAAGGCTACGCTCACTTGAAAGAGCAATTTCAAAATAGAATCGTATCCAAGAAATATTTTGCTTTTGTTTACGGTGATATGAAAGAGAAGTACGGAATTATCAATCGTCCAATCGGCAAAAGTCCTAGTGATTTTAGAAGATTTTCGGCGACTCGTGGAGCAAAGGGAGAGATGAGAGAGGCGGAAACTTGGTGGACGATGATGGCTTTTAAGTCTGGATTTTCTTTGGTGGAGATAGAACCGAAGACTGGTAGGACACACCAGATCAGAGTGCATTTTAAGGCAATTAATCACCCAGTGGTCTGTGACAGGCTTTATGCTAGTGATAAACCAGTGGCTCTGGGGTTTCAAAGAACCGCTTTGCACGCTTTCTTTATTTCCTTCAAAAATCGTAAGGGGAAAGAGATAATGGTGACCGCTCCTTTACCTAAAGATTTTAAAGAGGCGATGAAGGAGCTAGGGATGGAGGAATTTGCCAAAAAAAGGCTCGTGTGATAGATTTGTCCCTACGTATGGCTACAAATAAAAATATAAATTCTCCGATAAATGTAGAGGAACGCAAGGCTCTGAGTCTTCGTTCTGGTGACAATGTGCGTGTTTGGCAAAAGGTTAAGGAAAAGGATAAGACACGTCTTCAAGCTTTTGAAGGCCTAGTTCTTTCTCGAAAGCATGGTACAGAAGCCGGAGCGACTTTTACTGTTAGAAAGGTGATTGACGGGGTGGGTGTAGAAAAGATTTTTCCTCTCTATTCTCCCATGATTGATAAGATTGAACTACTTCGCCGCTCAAAGGTGCGCCGAGCTAAGCTATATTTCGTTCGTGAAAAAGCTACAAAGGAGATTAGAAAACAAATGAGACGTTTGCTAGCGATTGACCCTGAACAGAACACGGACACCAAGATTGCAGTTGTAGCAGGAGAAAAGAAAGAAGAGGTGGCGGCTTAAGTTACAAAATACAAAAAGAAAGACCCGCGAAAGCGGTTTTTTCTTTTTCTTGACAGAGCATATTCAAATGATAGCATCAGGATGTAAATGCGGTAAACCATAAACTCCTAGCTAAGGCTAGATACAGAAAAGAAAGTTCATCTCATGAAGACGATCAAATTCCATCAAGGAAAAACCAAGACAATCAGAGGTTTTCCTTCTCAGGTTGTGCAGGTGCATTTTTCTGACAACGTGACTGCTGGCGATGGCGCCTCATTGATCCGGGTGCCGGGCAAAGGGGCACTATCCTCTGCCATTGCTGGCAACTGCTTCCGCCTTCTTCACAAGAGTGGTATATCTACCACTTTCATCGAGGCCTCGGGGCGTGATTCTTTCATGGCTTTGTATGCATACCCAGCGCCGGTGGAAGTCGTTTGCCGTGGTATTGCTACCGGCTCATACCTCAAACGCAATCCTGATGCGAAAGAGGGCGAGGTTTTCGGGAGCCCCATCACCGAAATGTTCTTAAAGGATGACGCTCGGCATGACCCGTTTATTCAGACGGCTGATTCCATGGAGGGTCTATACACACTTCACAAGCCGGCTTTGCCACTCACAGCGACTGGTTCAGGACTTGGGTTCCTGGATTTCAAGGATGAAAGGTGGGATCTGTGGGGGCATGCACCTTCCTGTGAGGAAATCAGTGATTTCTTCCTGGAAGTTAACGTGCTTGTCCTCAATACTTATCGGATTCTGGCCAAATCGTGGGCGAAACTTGGGTACACCCTGGTGGATCTCAAGATTGAGGTTGGCATCTGTCCTTTGACGGGGAGGACGGTGGTGATTGATGCAATCACGCCGGATGAGTGGCGGCTGTGGAAGGGTGGGAACAAGGCAGAGGCGTTTGACAAGGACCCATTTCGGAAGAGCCAGGAGAAGGATGGTGAAGCGATCAAACAGCTTCTTTTCGAACGCTACAAAACCATCGCCAAACTTACGGAGCAGTTCTGACTTGTTTGCGCCTTGTGTTTACGAAGGCCGTGGGAAATACCCACGGCCTATATTTATTTATAAATAGGTAGATGCTATCACCTTGAGTAGTTTTTAATATCTAGTATTATTAACTGATGGGGAAGAGAGGACCAAAACCAAGAGGTAAAGTGAAGATCAAATGGTCAGCTAATTTTGCGTATGCGATCGGGCTTATTGCAACTGATGGGAACTTATCACCAGATAATAGGCATATCTCTTTTACATCTATAGATAAAGAAATGGTCGATAATTTTCAGAAAGCTCTAAGTATTTCATACGATTACTGTATGAAAGGAAGTGGATCAGGGTCTGAAAAGAAATACTATGTTATTCAAATAGGTGATGTTTTATTTTACAAATTTCTTCAGTCGATTGGTTTGACATCTAATAAATCAAAAACTAT
Organism: uncultured Candidatus Saccharibacteria bacterium; assembly: GCA_964357605.1. GTDB lineage: Bacteria > Patescibacteriota > Minisyncoccia > Phycocordibacterales > PALSA-1337 > CAIOGI01. Next base: position 43,556 of record CAYHLX010000004.1, on the reverse strand, counting down.
AGGAAAGATAGATGTTCCACAAAAATACATGAGAGACTTCATAAGAGGAAGTTTTGATGGAGATGGATGCTCATACTCCTATTGGGATAAAAGATGGAAATCAAGTTTTATGTTGTATTTGGAATTTATATCTGCAAGTAAAAAGCATATTACCTGGTTACAAGATACTCTACGTAAAGAAATTGAAATAAAAGGGCATATTACCAAATCAAAAAATCAGTCTTGTTTTCAGTTAAAATATGCAAAAAATGAGTCAGTCATACTTTTCAAATATATGTATAAAAATAAAGAGAGCCTATTTTTAACTAGAAAGTACTTGAAAATAAAGAAAAGTTTGGGTATAGTGAAGAAACAAGAAAGCATTAATGCCCAGGTGTTGTAACAGTAGCCAAGCACGCTTGAGGTGCGTGTGCCGTAAGGCGTGGAGGTGCGAATCCTCTCCTGGGCACCATATTATGGATCTCTCAAATAAAAAATGTATTCCCTGTGAGGTTGGTGGCAAAGCTCTTACTCCAGAAGAGATTAGTATTTTTATGCAAGGTCTCTCTGGTTGGAAAGTAGAAGGAGATATCAAGATTAAAAAAGAATTTGTTTTTGGCAATTTTACTGAAGCCATGGTTTTTGTAAATAAAGTGGCCGGCATTGCGGAGGCAGAAGGGCATCATCCTGATTTGCACATTTATTTTAATAAAGTGACGATCGAGCTTCAGACGCATGCTGTCTCAGGGCTTACAGAGAATGATTTTATTCTAGCAACGAAGATAGATAAGGTGCAGGCCTAGACTCGCTAAGAAGTGATAGGTGTGTTATAAATTGGTGGTGCGCGGTATATGGTGGCTATAGTTTAATGGTAAAACTCCGCTCTGTGGCAGCGGCGTCGAGGGTTCGATTCCCTCTAGTCACCCCACGATGATGAAAACTGAAAAAGTAAAAATTCCGATCAAGACAAAGAAAAATATTGCAGCAGCTATTCACTATCCTGAAATTGAGACAGATAAACTTGCTGTTTTGTGTCCAGGGAATCTAGATACAAAAGATTATAATCATCTTATAAAACTAGCTGAAACTTTGTCGAAAGAGGGTTACACTACGGTAAGATTTGATCCTTTGGGAACATGGGAAAGTGATGGTCAGGATGCTGATTATTCAGTTTCTCGATATTTGAAAGACGTAGCGAGTGTTTTAGATTTCATGCTATCTAGAAAATCTTACAAAACTATCTTGCTTGGTGGACATAGTCGGGGAGGGGAAATTTCTATTTTGTACGCAGCCCAAGATCCAAGAATTTCCATAGTCGTACCAATTATGCCACCAACCCCTATTTCAGCAGAAGAATTAAAGGGAGATAAATACACAAATTGGAAAAAGCAAGGCTTCTATCTTTCCACTCGAGATATTCCAGGTAGTAGTGAAACCAAGAGTTTTAAATTGCCTTATGATCATTTAACTGATCGTCTAAAATTTAATTCAATTCAAGCAGTCAAGAAAATTCACACCCCAATAATATTTGTTGCTGGAGAATTAGACAAAGTTTGCTTACCAGAAGAGGTGAAGATTCTCTTTGATAACGCAAATGAACCTAAGAGATACCTTTTTCTTAGGGGTATAGGGCATGGTTATCGTCGAAGTGTTGCAGAGATCGATATTGTTAACGCAGAAATTTTGAAGACGTTGCAGATCCTGTAAATATTTTTAGAATATCAGAACTCTCGAAATGTAAGGTTATTCAAACAGCCGCAAAGAAATCTGTGGTTTGTCTTTTTCTCAAAAACAGTTCTAACTTCCTCTACGACGGTATCCACGAGAAAAAGTTATACGTAAGTGGTATTTTTCTTTTGAAAAATCCCATGCTATTATTGACAATTATATGCAACCTGACCAAGTCATACCTTCTCCACCTTTACGGCCAAACACTCTCGAAAAAAATACTCATCGTGTTACGTGGTTTATTGCTTTTCCTATCTTGATTATCGTAGGATTTATCGGAATTTTATTGTCATACCCAGAAATCTTTTTTAAAAAGGATGCAGCTTTTATTGCAGAGGATAATTACGTGGCAGCCCCTTTATCGTGGAAAACGTATTTAAATGAAAAATTTGATTTATCACTCAGGTATCCTCCGACAATGACATTAGATGAATCTCCCGATGCGTGGGGTTTTGACGATATTTACGCGGTCAGTATAGTAGGAACTACTACGGATAATACTGAGTTTTCTTTGAGTATTTCTTCAACGCCAGATCAAACTAAATGTTCGGATTTGGTACAGAGTGACACTTATTCACAACTGAGTTCATATACAGACACAAAAACAATAAATGGAAGAGTGTTCTTAATCGGATCAAATGATCTCGTGACGTCATATAGTTCGTTGAAGAATTTTGTGTATATTGAAAAACAACCATTTTGTAAGGTTGCACATGTGTCATATGCATATGGAGGTCAGGCTGGTAAAGATTTATCAACTGTGGATTTCAAACCCATGTTTGAAATAATTGAATCCATCATAGGATCAATGGACACGGACGTGAAAGATACAGGTGATGCGAATACAATGTATACTGGGGAAAGTCGTTATGCGCTTTCGATGGAGTTGACCTCAATACAGGGTGTACGATATGTTGCTTCGCGTATATATACCTACGGACCAGAGAAGAGTCCCCTCAACACCAAGTCCTATATCGGTACGTGTACTGATGCAGCGCTTGTCGGTACTATGCCCAATATTACCTGTCGCGAAAGCAAGACTGAATTCATTGGTTATTACAAGATGAACAATCGTTATGGATATGTTTGTGCGGACAAAGATTGGTATGGGATAGTCACCAATGAGCCGAAAGGATTCACTTGTAACTCTACAAGTTCTGTACCTGCGACCACTAAGCAAAGCAATACAACTGATAAGACGGCAACAAATCAAGTTGATATTTCAAAGATTTCAGGACCTCAAAAATTAAATGATGGAGAAACGGGCGTTTGGAGTGTTGAAGTTATCAATCCACAAAAAAATATGCTCACCTATGGAGTAATGTGGGGCGATGAGCCTGAATATAAAAACATGTACGGTGGTATGCCGCTTTCTGCAGTTAAGTATCAGAGTAGTGCAAGTTTTACTCATAAATATTTTAAGGTTTCCACTACTGGAACTACGTGGACTCCTGTTTTCTTCGTAAAAGATACTGCAGGGAATATTTTCAAAAGGGAATTGGAGGTCAATGTTGGTTTTTCAAACTAAACTGTGAACAGGTTCTAAATCTATCCACTACGCGACCCCAATACAAAAACCTGTAATATTATCATTCCCAACTCGTCTTTAATTATATGCTTATCACAATCGCTGTCATACTTTTGATCTTGTGGTTTCTTGGGGTAGTTGGTACCTATACCATCGGGTGGTTTATCCATATCTTGCTCGTAATCGCGATAATCATGATTCTTATTAGAGTTATTCGAGGAGAGAATCCGCTTAAGTAGTATTTACTGATGGGCTATTTATTTCTGATCTGATATACTTTTAGGATGAAAGAAATCGAAGTTAAAGCCCATCTTAAAAATGAGGATCAGGTTATCAAGAAACTCCTAGAACTTGGGTGTGTTTTGTCGGAACCGGTTCGGCAAGTAGATACGGTGTATACGAAAGTTCTGGGCACAATTGAAGAGTATCTAACAAACGACCATTTTTTACGCATCAGAGAAAAGAGTGACGGCCGCTTTATTTTTACCGTCAAGCAACCTCATCCTAAAGTGGCCTTGACCAAGACCGAATATGAAACTGAAGTGAAGGATGCTGGAGCTCTCGAACGAGCCCTTTTTCTCATGGGATACCAAATTGCCAATAAAGTCACCAAACTTAGACGTACCACTTACTTTGGTAGATTTGAAATCTGTATTGATGAAGTAGAGAAAATCGGTGCTTTTATTGAAATAGAAAAAATGTCGGATGAGGACCCTATTCTTGTGAGAAAAGAATTGCAAAAGTTTCTCTTATCACTCGGTGTTTCTACGGATGATGAAGTTCATAAAGGATATGATATTATGGCACTTGAGAGACAATTATTAAATTAAATAAATAACCATGATCCACACAACCACACCCTCCATAGAGGGTAAGAAAATTAAAACATATTTAGGCGTTATCAGTGCCGATGTCATCATTGGGGCCAATATTTTCAGTGATATTTTTGCGAGTGTGCGTGATATCGTCGGTGGTCGTTCTGCTACTTACGAAAAAAAGCTAGCCGAAGGGAAGGTCATGGCTCTAGCCGAACTAGAAGAAGAGGCTAGTCAGAAGGGTGCCAATGCCATTGTCGGGATAGACTTTGATTTTGAAACAGTGGGGTCAAAAGGCTCTATGCTCATGATCAGTATCTCTGGGACGGCGGTAGTGGTAGAATAGAGTAGTGGAGATATTTAATTCTCATCTTATAGCAGAAATCGTTGTTATTTTTGTTCTGTTGATGCTGTATTTTACAGCATCTAATTTTGGTGATGGTCGAGATTGGCTAAGAGCTTTAGTTCTCGCTGTGGCGATTCCTTTACTCAATACTCTCCCAGATTATATAGGATGGATGGGGTGGGCGGTGTCGCTCGTTGTCACTATGATCTTGATTTCTAAAACTACAGGACAATCAATGACTGGTGCTATTTTATTTTTGCTGGTCATAGAGGTGGTGCACTATATCGTAGTTATTGGCATAGAAAAGTTTCTGTAATTTTTCTTATTTATGAAAATATTTCTCTCAATCACCACAATTATTTTGGTTGTTGTTTTAGGAATTTTTATTCTCAAGCCTGACTTTTCAAATTCTGTTATTTCTAAAAAAGAATCATCTCTACCCACCATTTCAATCTACCCAGCTGTTATTTACCCTGGAGATCCGGTTTTCATCACTATCAACTCTAGTTCTACCCCAACGGTTGTTTTATTTGATAAAAAGCCTCTCAAAACGTTTCAGTATGATGGCAAGAGTCATGCTGTTGTTCCAATAGATTTTTCTACAAAAGTTTTCAAACATACTATTGCTGCTACTCTTTCAAATAAGATGATTGCTACGACATCTATCACTATTACACCCAGAGAAAAAATAGAGAAGCCCCTAGGCATTCCTGCCAAGTTGGGAGGGAATACTCCGGAGGCCAGCAAAGCTTTGGTCAAAAATCTCGCAGCTGAAAATTTTACTTTAAATAGCATAAAAACCGCCTCCACAACTCTGTGGACAGAAAATTTTTCCTATCCTCTGTCCTATATTTTTGTGACTGATAATTATGGCTATGATCGAAAGACGGTAGGACAGACTATCGTCCACAAAGGCACTGATTTTAGAGCACTGACAGGCATAGAGGTAATGGTCATGAACAGTGGGGTGGTTGAAATTGCCACCAAGTATACAGTTTATGGAAATACAGTAGTTGTTGATCACGGTTCTGGCATTCATACTATGTATATGCATTTATCAAAAATAAATGTCAAAAAAGGAGAGAGAGTAAAGAAAGGAGATATTTTAGGACTTAGCGGAGAGACGGGTTATGCGGGTGCTCCACACTTACATATAAGTGTGAGAGTAAATGGGATTTCCATTGATCCGCTGACATTTTTGAAATTTTTTACTCTAGAGTAGTGAGCAGGAACATCGCTAGTACTCCCACCACGATCATCACTATTTGTATAAAGAAATATATTTTTTTGTCTGATTTTTTGTGAAGTTCGGGTATAAGATCGGATAAGGCAATGTAGATAAATCCTCCAGCGGCGAAAGGAATGAGCCAAATTGAAAGGGTTTCAGACATTTGTCCCAGTAGAAGTACCACAATGACTCCTAGTACAGAACTTAGAGCGGAAAGAAAATTGAACCATAGAGCCCTCATTCTGGAGAACCCGGCATGGAGCAAGACGCCAAAATCACCAATTTCCTGTGGTATTTCGTGCAAGATGACAGCGATAGTTGTGGCGATTCCTAGCTCAATACTCACTATGTAGCTAGAACCGATGATCAATCCATCGATAAAATTGTGAACCCCGTCTGATAAAAGAATCATCTTCCCGATAGGGTGAACGGTGTGTTCCAAGTCCTCTGCTTCACTGTGATGATGCCAGTGGAGGTATTTTTCTATGGTAAAAAAAATTAAAATACCCACAATAAGAAGTAGAGAGAAGATGGTGGGGTTGCTGAATTTTTCCAAACCTTCTGGGATGAGGTGGATGAAGGCATCTCCTAAAAGAGCCCCCACGGCTAGAGAAACAAAAAGAAAAATATACTTCTTGATAAAATCCTCTTTAATGGAAATCAAAAAAGCTCCGACGAGTGAGATCAAGCTTACTACAATTACACTCAGGATTGGTAGATATGTTATCATGTGTTTTTTGATTCTATCACTTCTCCCTAGTTTTGAACATCACCACTAACACATGTTAATATATAATACATGTTCCCCTATAAACTAACAGCTTTTGATCTTGATGGTACTTTGACTCGTAGCAAAACACCGATTACTCCAGAGATGGCAGGTCTTTTGCAGAAACTTTCCGAAACAACAAAAGTTGCAATAATTTCTGGAGGTTCTATTGTGCAGTTTGAAAAACAGCTTTTACCTTTTATCAAACCATCTAAAAATATCATTCTCTTGCCGGTGGATGGCAGTGAGCGATTTGAATATAATTCAGAGTCAAAAAAATGGCAGTTAACGGATAAACATGAATTTAAAAAATCAATCAAGGAAAAAGTGATAAAGGCTTTGGGTGAGATTATCGATTCTGGTCTGTTTGAAATACCAAAAGAACATCAAGGAAAATATGTTGAAGATCGTGATACTGAGATCAATCTTTCTGCCATGGGACAAGATGCCCCACTAGAAATTAAAGAAAAATGGGATCCAGATCAGAAAAAGAGAAGAAAAATAGAAAAGGAAATTGAAAGAAAAATTCCTGAGGTAGATGCGACGGTGGCCGGCACGACCTCGGTCGATATTTTACCAAAGGGTTTTGATAAGGCTTATGGATTGGGGATTTTGTTGGAAAAAATAAAGATAGATAAAAAAGACGTGATTTTTTTGGGAGACGCAGTTTTTCCTGGAGGCAATGATTACTCGGTTATGGAAGATGGAATTAAGACGGTAAAAGTAGACGGTCCAACTCACACTGAAGGTGTCATTAGGAGTTGGTTTGGTGAGAAAAATAATCCCACCATTTCTATCCCACAGAACCCTATAGCTTATTTTTGTGCCGAATATGCGATAGAGGAAAATACTCTCATGTATGCGGGTGGATTGGGTATTCTCGCCGGGGACTACTTGATGGAGATGGCAGATAAAAACATGCCGTTTATTGCCATAGGACTTAATTATGATCCAGGTAATCTAAAGGATTTTGCTATTTTTAGTCATCAAGGTAAGTCAGCGGTAGTCTCAATACCGATAGGTGAACATCTGATATATGCTCAAATCTGGCACAGGAGGTTTGCCGAGAATACTCATGTTTTTCTCTTGGATACAAACTTTGAAAAAAATGATGATAAGCATAGAAATATTACCTCTCATCTATACGATCCACATTTTTACACACGTGTTAAACAACAGATTGTACTTGGTATTGGCGGAATAAAATTTTTGAAGCTGTTAGATATTCATCCAAGTGTTTATCATTTAAATGAGGGACACACGGCTTTTGCTGGGGTAGGGGTGTTGGTGGAGAGAAATGAAGATATCGGGAAGATTGTCGGTACAAAGCATACTATTTTGTCTGCCGCTGGACTTTATATTCCAAAAAAAGACTTCTTTGTCTTACTTAACACATACTGTAAAGAATTTGGAGTAGATATTAACGAAATATTTGAGAAAGGTAAATACGAACTAGATCCAGATACTTTTTCCACTACCAAATTGGTCATGACTACTTCTAAAATCAAAAATAGCGTGAGCGCTCTCCATGCTGTCTTTGAAAAGATTCGACATCCACATAGTGAACTGATTTCTATTACCAATGGAGTTTACCGAAAGCGTTGGCAAGTGAAAGAATTTATTACCCGGAACCACGATGTTTCCAGTAAAGAGATCTGGGAGATCAAGAAAAAACTAAGAATCGGTCTAGCGGATTATATTAGAGAGAGTCTTGGTAAAAAACTCAATCCGGATGTATGTACGGTGGTTTGGGCTAGAAGATTTGCTGCGTATAAAAGGCCATTCCTACTTTTTTCTGATTATGAAAGAGTTAAAAAAATCATTAGAAACCAAGAAAATCCAGTCCAGTTTGTGATTGCTGGAAAAGCTCATGAGGCAGATGGTGAGGGTCAAGAAATCATAAAAAAGATCATGGAGATTTCAGAGGATCCAGAGACGATGGGAAGGGTAATCTATATTCCAAATTATTCCGTGGCAATTTCGCATGAATTAGTGAAAGGTGCAGACGTGTGGCTTAATACTCCAGAAAGAGGTAAAGAGGCTTGCGGGACTAGTGGCATGAAGGCCAGTCTCAATGGAGCTTTGCAATGCAGTATCTCTGATGGCTGGGTGGATGAGGTAAATTGGGCCAATCGTGGTTGGATCTTGCCAGAAGAAAACACTGCTCAGGTTCTCTACGATCTTCTCGAACATGAGATCTTACCTTGTTTTTACGCCGAATCATCTGAGGGTTCTAGGCAGAATTGGACAGAAAAGATGCAAAGCACTATGGAGCTTGTAGAAAAATCTTACACGACATCTAAAATGTTAGATAATTATCTCAAGTTGTTGTATATTAATCTCAAGATTTGATAAGTGGTGATTATTTTGCTATAATTTTCTCCTACATGTCTATATTTACAAGCAGTCTGAGGGGTAAAAAGGGGCTGAAAATTCTACTTGTTGGTACAGAAGCAGCTCCTTTTGTGAAAGTTGGTGGTCTCTCGTCAGTTATGTATTCATTACCCAAAGCTCTTTCTGAACTTGGATGTGATGCAAGAGTGATGTTGCCTAGATACTTATCTATCGATGATAGGGTTTTTCACTTGAGTATGGAACATGAGGGTTTGAATGTACCAACAGAGAATGAAAATGGTCCAAAAACGCTCATTTGCAACATCAAAAAGTGCGAACCAAATGGTTCTGGAGCGGGGGTAACTAGTTATTTTCTAGAAAATCAGGAGTATTATGAACAGAGAGCCAATGTCTACGGGTATGCTGATGATGCTATAAGGTGGGCTCTGCTTTGTAGAGGGACTTTGGAGTTTTTGAAAAAAAGTGAGTGGGTACCAGACGTGATTGTTTCTTTGGACTGGCAACTTGGCTTGATTCCTAATTATCTAAAAACTGTATATTCTACTGATCCAGTACTTTCTAAAATTGCTACAGTCTTTTCTATACACAATTTATTTTTCCAAGGAACCTTTGATCATCACTTTGTTTCGGAGATGGATTTTGATGATGGACACTCTCCAATCCCAAGTCTGGATAACCCTAGGTTGTCAAAAATTAACTATATGAGAAGAGGAATCATGTATGCTGATGCGATAAATACTGTTTCTACAAATTATGCTAGAGAAATCATGACCAAAGACTACGGGGAGCTCCTCGACGATCTATTGCGTGAAAGGAGAGCAGTTTTGTCGGGCATTCTTAACGGTATTGATTATGATTACTGGAATCCAGAGACCGATAAATATATAAATTTTCCATATGACGTGAAGCAGTTGAGTGAAAGAATTAAGAATAAAGGTATTTTGCAGGAACGTTTCGGTCTCTCTGTAAAAAAGGATACTTTTTTGATTGCCATTGTTGGTCGCCTATCAAAACAGAAAGGTCTAGATCTTCTCATGCCTATTGCCGATCTTCTCATCCAAGAACTACCTATTCAACTGGTGGTGGTCGGTGAGGGCGAATCGGATATCATGGGTTTCATGCATGATCTCGAGAGTCGTCACCCTGGTAGGGTAGCAAACCATTTAAAATTTGATGCGATCTTACCCCACTTAGTTTTCTCTGGGGCCGATGTCGTTCTAGTTCCTTCTCGTTTTGAACCTTGTGGATTGGTCCAAATGGAGGCCATGAGAATGGGTTGTATACCTATTGTGAGAAAGACTGGTGGCTTGGCCGATAGTGTGGAGGATTATAATCCTGACAAGCAGACTGGCACAGGCTTTGTTTTTGAAAGATTTGACTCATCTTCTCTTATGATTGCTCTCATTAGAGCTTTTGAAAATTTTAGAGACCAGAAAAAATGGCAAGAGCTCATCAAAAGAGCGATGTCTAAAGATTTTTCATGGACAGGCTCAGCAAAGAAATACTTGGCTCTTTTTACTAGAGCCATAGAAATTCATTCAAATAAATAATATGAACTGGGGAAATTTTCTTCACATTTATCAGCCGGCTGATCAACAAAAAGATATTCTAGAAGCGATTGTTACTCAAAGTTATCGACCAATCATCTCTCATATCGTCAATACTTCTAATGTTCGCGTGACGTTCAATATTACTGGAGCACTTCTGGAACTTTTTGATAAGCATGGATATCAAGATCTTATTAGTATGTTAAAGCAGGCGGGCGAAGATGGAAAAATAGAATTCACTAGTTCTCTCAAGTATCATGGATTCCTCCCTTTGTTAGACGAAGAAGATATCGTTCGTCAGATCAAGATCAACGATGAAACTAATTCTTTTTATTTAGGGAAAGCCTATAAACCAAAGGGATTTTTTCCTCCGGAAATGGGCTATGATCCAAAGATAATACCAATTGTCGAATCTCTAGGATTGGAATGGATTCTCTTGGATGAAATTGCTCTATGCGGCGAACCTGGAAAGGTTGACTATACAAAAATCTACAAGATTAAGGATTCAAAACTAAAAGTTTTATTTAGAGAGAGAAGATTGAGCAATCTTATCATGAGTGCCGTAGTTCGTTCAAAAGAAACCCTGAAAGAAGCGATGAAGGAAGACCTCTCAAGTTCTAGATATGTCGTAACGGCGATGGACGGAGAAACTTTTGGACATCATAGACCTGGATTGGAGAAATTTCTTTTTGATATTTTTGATACAAAAGATTTTAACTTAGTTACTTTATCAGATCTGCTTTCTGAGGACCGTGAAGAAGTAGAAATTTCTCCGGTCAAATCTACTTGGGCTAGTAGTAAAGAGGATATAGAAAGGGGAGTGCAGTTTCTATCTTGGAAAGATCCTGAAAATAGTGTTCATAAATGGCAGTGGGAGCTTTTTCATCTGGTGAGAGGTGAGGTTCGTGTGATGGATGACACCCATGCAAAATATCGAGAAGTAAAACATCGGATGGATATCGGTACAGCTAGCGACCATTTTTGGTGGGCGTCGGCCAAACCTTGGTGGAGTTTAGAGATGATAGAAGATGGCGCGTGGAGACTACTGGATACGATCCGCATGATTCCTGATGTTTCAGGGGAAAAACTTGCCAAGGCTAGTGATCTGTATGAAAAAATAATCTCCACAGCGTTTACTTGGCAGAGGACCGGAAAGATTAGGCAGATGATGTCAGAACAAAGATCTGTTTTGAGGATTCCTTTTAAGGAAAGAACAGTAGGACTTGGAGGTGCGGAAGAAGGGGTATACCATGCTTTTATGGATATGATGAAAAGACTGGAAAAAGAATCTATCGATAGCCGTGAATATGAAAAAGCGATTTTGTGGAGAGATGCAATGTATAAGCTTGAGAATAAATTAGATATTTACGATACAATTAACGCTATTGACTTGTTACGTGTGGAAATTCCTAATGATGAGGTGGAACAGACTATTGCAAAGTATAAAGACAAATACCGCGCTATTCGTGGTGGTCAACCAGAACAGAGGGGTTCATAGATTTTCTATTTTTACTTCGGGTACTTTTTTGTATAAAGGATTCTTGACCAAGGTGGGTTCGTTATCTTTTTTTACCACATAGTACGCTGCTCCGCGTAGTCTTTTGAACTGGCTATAATCAGCATGTCCCGGAAGGGAAACGGCATCTTTTTCTTCAAAATTGACGGGGCTATTGTCTGAAGTGACAAACCACACATTTCCAGTATTAATGGCTAAATGGCCGGTATTTTTTGGGATATGGACTTTGTCGTGAGCTTTGACTTTGATGGCTCTAAAAGTCTCAATACTATCGTCTACGATCTGCCCTTGGAGAATAATAACTCCTTCTCCCTGTAGGACGGTGTAATCTTCCTCGAGATCTCCGACGTGGTAGTGACCATAGGTTTTGATGTATTCTTCTCCAACAGTACCGCTTTCCCAAATGGTGATATTTGTTTTACTATCTCCTCCTCGAATCATGTAATAATGAATTTCTGGCCCACTTTCATTTGGAGACATGAGAACCTCTTTCATGGCTTCGTGATTTCTACTAGCGTAAGATTTTAACATGTGTACATAGTAGCAGATTATTGGGGTATAATAAATACATACATGCCGAAAAGAAAGAAATATAGTAAAACAAGCGCTCATGCTTTGGTTTATGATCTGATCATTATTGCGGTGGGAATTTTTGTGGCTCTGGTATTAGCCAAGGTCGGTTTTATTGACTATCTAATCTCGATTATCGGTAATTATTATGTTTTAGCGAGTTTTGTCGCTGGAATTTTCTTTACTTCTGCTTTTACTCTCGCCCCTGCATCAGTGGCGTTGGTCAGGATTGCTGAATATGCGCCAGTAGAGACCATCGCTCTCTGGGGTGGATTAGGCGCACTCTGTGGTGATCTGATCCTCTTCTTTTTTATTAGAGATAGGTTCTATAATGATCTAATCAAAGCTATCAAGCCTTCTATTCGGCACCACATTTTCCGATCATTTCATCTTGGTTTTTTGAAATGGCTGGCCCCATTGGTTGGGGCGGCTGTGATTGCTTCTCCTTTACCAGATGAGTTGGGAATTGCTCTTTTGGGTATGTCTAAGGTCAAACTTTCTTTTTTGATACCCATATCTTTGGCCATGAATATTCTAGGGATATACTTACTTCTCGGCTTTGTAAATGTATTTTTTTAAAGTATAATAGCCCCTATGACATCAAAAAGAATATTTACTTGGGGAGGTTTTGTCGTTATTGTTGGCCTTATTATCTGGGGTTTGATCGCGGCAGAAATGAAGAGTAATAAGGAACAAGAACTCCTTCCTTTACCTGAACAGATCGTCGCCACGGACCATATCAAGGGAAGTGAGATGGCACCCGTGACGCTTGTAGAATACGGGGATTTCCAATGTCCGGCCTGCCAAACTTACCATTCTATGGTAGAGCAATTGATCTCTGAACTTGGTTCAAGTACCGTCAGATTTGTGTTCAGACATTTTCCTCTAGCTCAACACGCAAATGCCATGATCTCCTCTCTCGCTGCAGAAGCGGCTGGTAGTCAGGGAAAATTCTGGGAAATGTATGATATTTTGTACAAAGAGCAGAGGGAATGGGAAAATGTAAAGGATCCAACATCTATTTTTGTAAAGTATGCTCAAAACATCAATCTTGATATTGAAAAATTCAAGACTGATCTGACTTCAGAGCAGGCAAAAGAGAGAATAATCAATGATTATAAAGGTGGAGTGAAGGCTGGTATTGTCGGTACCCCTACATTCTTTGTAAATGGAAAACAAATAGCAAGCCCAAAGAGTCTAAATGAATTTAAAGATATTATTAACAAAGCCGCTACAGCAGGAGTCAATCCCTAAATGGATTATCATTACTCTGCTCATTGTCGCCCTTCTAGGGTTTATTGATGCTACGTATCTAACTATTGAGCATTTTCAAAATAACATACCTCCATGTACAACTGATGGATGTGAAAAGGTACTTACCAGTAGCTATTCTGAAGTTATAGGCATTCCGGTGGCTTTACTGGGATCAATCTACTACTTTACCATTCTCGTTCTTCTAATCGCTTATTTTGACTCTAAGAAAGAGATCTTACTTAGGCTCACCATGCTTCTGACCCCTCTTGGTTTTCTAGCTTCTCTTTACTTCTTTATCCTTCAAGCGGCGGTGATAAATGCCTTCTGTCAGTACTGTTTAGTTTCGGCTGTAACATCTACCGTTCTTTTTGTTTTTTCTATGTATTCTTTTGCCAAATATCGTGAATAATAATTCTCTTTTAATTCTAAAATCTAGCAAAGACTACGAACTCCTAGACTCTGGCGAGGGGGAGAAATTGGAACGTTTTGGAAATGTTGTTTTGTCTAGACCAGATCCGCAGACTCTGTGGAAGAAACATTTGTCTGACACTGAGTGGAAGAAAGCTCACGCCATTTTTTCTCGTGAAGGGAAGGATGGTAAATGGAATTTGAAAAAGGATATTCCTAGTAAATGGGAAATAGAATTTGCTGATTTGAAATTTCATATTAAACCAACCGCTTTCAAACACACTGGTCTTTTTCCGGAACAAGCTCTGAATTGGGAATGGATGAGGAAAGTTATTTCTGAGAGAAGAGAGTGTGAAATTCTTAATCTTTTTGGTTATACTGGCGGAGCCACCCTCTCTTGCGCCAAAGTAGGGGCTAAAGTTGTTCATGTGGATAGTTCAAAATCTGCGGTGTCTTGGGCGCGGGAGAATGCGGAACTTTCGGGTCTTACGGACAAACCTATCAGATGGATTATTGAGGATGTGAGGATTTTTGTAGAGAGGGAGATCAAGAGGGGAAGGAAATATGACGGTATTGTGATGGACCCTCCCGCTTTTGGTCATGGTCCATCCAAGGAGTTGTGGAAGATAGAGGAGCATTTTCTTCCTTTGGTTGAGAATTGTCTGCAACTTCTCTCTGATAAACCTCTATTTTTTATTATCAATGGATATTCTGCGGGTTATTCAGCGGTGGCATATGAGAATAACCTACTCTTTTTGAAAGAAAAGTTTGGTGGAACAATAGAAAAAGGTGAGTTGACGATAGAAGAAAAAGAAACCGCCCGGCTTTTACCGTGCGGAATCTTTGCGAGGTGGAGAGCTTAACTCAGAATTCTTTTCTCCAATTTACTTGCTTCATGTAAAAAGAAATCTTGCCAGTCTTTCTCCTTAAGTTCAATGATCATTCGTGGATAATCTTTTAATTCTGTTACCTTAACAAGTTGGGAGCCAAGTTGGATCGGATCAAGATACGTGTCGAACTTGATCTGAGCTTTTTTTCCAAGTTCTTCGAGAGTCCAATCTTTTTCCTTTTGTAATATACAGTAAAGATCGATGAAGTCTCTCGAACGAGGTTTTTGATAAATGGTAAAGACTTTATTGATAGCTATATCTAGAAGACTATCTATTTGGATATTTTTAAAATAATTGTCTTTCTCAACTCTCTGGAAGGGAAAATATGTAAATTCAGTCTTAATTCTGTCATTCTTGAGTTCAAGAAAAAAAAGATTGCGGTTAAAGCTCTGCTCATATTCAGTTCTTAATATTCCCGCTTCTCTCTCGATTTTTTTGAAGAAGACAGTAATACTCATAGGATCAAATTCATTCTCAGAAAAGAAATCAAGATCTTCAGATAATCTATGATGGAGATAAAATTCTGCGAGTGCAGTGCCTCCTCCTAAATAAAAAGCGTTACACAGAGAAGATTCTTTTCCAATGAGTGAGATCAAATTTTTCTGATTTTCTGAAAGTATGGAACTCATTAAAGAAAAAGAGATAAGAACTTTTTTTTATAAGGATCTAGAGAGAGGGAAGCCCAATACTTTTTTAGGGTTTCTTTGTTAAGTTTTTTTCCGTCTAGACCAAAGTTAATAAGTTGTTCGAGTTTCCATATCTCGAGCTGCTGATGGTTTTTTTCTAGCTCTCTCGTGTCAGTTGACCAGTTTTTCATAGGTGTATTATACCATAAGCTTTCTATCTTTTCCAGTGGGAAAAAAGAAACCGCCCGGCTTTTACCGTGCGGAATCTTTGCGAGGTGGAGGGGTGCAGCTAGTTTTTGACGCACATGTAGATTTTGGAACAAGTGGATCCTGCACAGCTTCCATATTGATTTCCAGCAGAGATCACACTCCAACCGGACTCACATACTGGAGAAACGCCAGAACATGAAAATGGTGCAGAAACTGCTGTGCAAGAGGTGTTGGCTTGAGTTGAGTATGCGTAAGCTCCAGTGCCATATCCTCTGATTGTACCAGTTGGAGTTCCACTACTGCCCCCAGGACTACCGGTGTAAATATTTAGATATACATAATTAAAATACGTACCTGAATCATATGTGGTATTCGGAGTGACGTGATCAGTATTCAGCAAATGTACTCTTAATTTAGATTCTGCAGTATTAATTTCAATGTATGATTGTGCATCGTCAAATGAACTAAGTTGGGTTGGAGTATCATATAAGTAATTATCTCTACCGCCATAACGTAGAGATGCTGCGGTCATTGTATCTCCATTTGGTAGACTGATTGTTATCCAATCAGAAACTCCATTATTGAAATCAATAGCAGTGCGATAGGTATATATTCTCCCCCAAGTTCCACTGCCACCACCTACACCCCCCGTTGCATCCTGCCACGTTCCATTTCCACTAGCATCACTTGTCAAAACCTTGTTATCTCCCGCGCCAGCAGGGATCTGGACTCCGCCATTTAAAATAGTCTTACCAAAAACAGAAAGACCAACAGCAAAAGGACCAGGGCCGTTGGAAGTAGTATTAGTATTGACGATTAATTGTCCAAGTTTGCTCTGACTGCTATTCCCAGTATTCAAAGGAGCGGGGACATTTCCATCTGGAGGAGTGGCACTAGGAGCAGTCCACTGGGCTTGTAGAGAACCAACACCCAGAACTATACCTAAACCAAGGACTACCGCGACTACGTATTGTTTTATTGATTTTTTCATATTTTTATTTAAATTTCACTAGCTTGCTTAATTTGTAATTTTTTGATCTCTGCCTCTTTCTTTGTTAACGTCACCCTCGAATCATCCGTACCCTCTATAATCCTCTGTTTTTCTATCGCTTGCTCAGGGGTGAGCGTCACTCTTTGCTGAATCAGAGGAATCTCTTGCTCTACCACAAAAGAGGGAGTAGAACGATACATATAAATCACGTAGGCGAGAAAAGCCAGAACAATCACTACAAAGATTGAAAGAATGACTACAAAATGAGAGTGTTTTTGTTCCTGTGGAAAATTTGGCAAGATACCGTCCATAGCAGATATTATAGTCTCTAATGAAACTCTGAGCAATAAAATATGTGAATATCTTCGCTCTTCTGTGCTAGTATAGCCTCTATGAAAGTGCTTTATGAAGATAATCACCTAATCGGAGTCTACAAACCAGCCGGAGTTCTCATTCAAGGGGACAAGAGTGGAGTAGCCTCATTTATGGATGAAGTCAAAGAATATCTCAAAAATACCTACAAAAAACCAGGTAATGTTTTCCTGGGATTAGTTCATAGACTGGATAGGAATGTAGATGGGGTCGTGATTTTTGCCAAGACGTCAAAAGGAGCCTCACGAATATCTGAACAATTCAGATTGCATACCGTCCAAAAGATTTACCATGCGTGGGTGGAAGGAATACCTAGAAAAAGCAAAGATACCTTAGTTCACTATCTCTATCACGACGAAGTAAAAAATGTCTCAACAATCAAAGAACAAGAAAAGAAAAATGCAGATTTGGCTGAACTCTCATATGAGGTCGTACAAAGCGAAGGGGGATTTTCTCTTTTAAAAATAATTCTAAAAACCGGTCGACATCACCAGATACGAGCCCAATTGTCACATATCGGACATCCGATAGTTGGTGATACCAAGTACGGTTCAAAGGTAAAATTACCAGATCAGCGAGTGATGCTCACCGCCACCTCAATTTCTTTTGAGCCAGCTACAAGGATAGAAGGAAGTAGTGGGAAAAAGACCGTTTCTATAGAAATTCCCAAGAAATCGTGGTAATGTAGGTTTCATGCAACTTCTAGATGGTAAAAAAGTTAGAGAGGAGAGGACTCCTGTTTTGGTGGAAAGATTGAAAGCATTATCCTTTGTGCCGGGTTTTGTGATTATTCAAATCGGTAACAGAGAAGATTCCACAGCTTTCATTGCTGCCAAGAAAGCTTTTGCCAAAAAACTGGGAGTCAAAGAAATACATATCCAGCTAGAAGAAAAAGTAACTGGAAAAGAAATAATTTCTGTTATCCAGAAATATAATGGAGATAAAGAGGTCCAAGGCATCATTTTACAACTTCCATTGCCTATACATATAGATTCAGACGAAGTCATTGATGCGATCTTGCCCAGTAAGGATATTGACGGACTGACGTCTTATAATGTGAAGAGGTGGATGAATGGACACGAGAATGCCTTTATGCCCGCAACCACGAGAGGTATTAAAGAATTACTTGAGCACTATTCTATAGATCTTTTTGGTAAAAAAGTGACAATAGTCGGAAGGTCTTCATTGGTAGGGAAGCCTACAGCGTTAATGTGTCTTAATCAGAATGCGACCGTAACTATTTGTCATAGCAAGACGGTCGGTCTAGAGAATGAGACTAAAAAAGCTGATGTCTTGATTGTGGCTATCGGTAAGCCAAGTTTTATTGGCAAAACCTTTGTGAGTAAGGGACAAGTTGTGATAGACGTTGGTATTACGAGATTATCAAATGGAAAATTATCAGGAGATGTAAATTTTGAAGAGGCGAAAAGTATTGTTGGCAGCCTCACTCCCGTTCCTGGAGGAGTTGGACAGATGACGGTTTTGGCTCTTTTTGAAAACCTTGTAGACGCATGTTATAATGGAAAAAATTAATAAATAATATAAAATTATGAATTATCAAGAAAAAGTGTGGAAAGTTGGGGTTTGGGTTGGAGTGCTTTTGGCCGTGTTTTTGGCCATCATTTCTATAAAAGGCATCAGAGAAATTGGCTATGTTGGCAAGGACGTACCGATTATGAATGCGATTAGTGTCACTGGAAAAGGAGAAGAGGTTATTATTCCAGATATCGCCACTTTCTCATTTAGCATTACAGAAGAAGCCAAGACTGTAGGTGAAGCTCAGACAAAAGCCACAAATAAGACCAACGCCGCCCTCAAAGCTCTTGAAGATAATAAAATTGAAAAGAAGGATATAAAGACCCTTGCTTACAATATCAATCCAAAATACGAGTATGTGCAAACACTTTGTACCGCAAACAGTGTTTGTCGATCTGGTAAACAAGTTCTGACTGGCTACGAAGTGAGCCAGACGATAGAGGTTAAAGTGAGAGACATAGATAAGGCCGGAGCCCTTTTTGAAACGGTCGGCTCTCTCGGTGTGCAAAATGTCAATGGTCTGACTTTTTCTATCGATGATATAGAGACAGTCAAAGCTAAGGCCAGAACAACGGCGATAGATGATGCTCAAGCTAAAGCCAAAGTGCTCTCAAAGCAACTCGGAGTTCGTTTGGTCAAGATTACTAGTTTTTATGATTCCAGTGACAATCAGCCATATTATGGCTACGCAGAAAAAGGAATGGGTGGAGATATGATGGTGAGATCGGCTGTGGCTCCACAAGCGGCTCCCTCAATTCCTACTGGAGAGCAGAAGGTTACATCTATAGTTACGATCACTTACGAGATCAGATAGTTGTCTCGAAGATTGACTAAAAAGCCCCAAAAGAGTAGTATATCCCTATCACCCCAGGGAGGGGTTTTTTACTAGAGGAAGGTTATATTAAAGATAAAAAGATATGAAAATAGCTGAATATGTAAAAGAAACACGAGCAGAAATGGCCCATGTAAGTTGGCCAAGTAGAAAACAAGCGATAAGCTATGCGATCGCGGTTATTGTAGTGTCTATTGTAACAGCACTTTTCTTGTCTTTCTTTGACTATATCTTCTCCAGACTTCTAACTCTTTTGGTTTAATAATTTTAAATAAATTCGTATGAGCAAACAGCAAGTTGGTGGACAAAGAAATTGGTACGCGATTCATACCTATGCTGGTTATGAAAATGCCGTAGCTAGAAATCTAAAACAGAGAATTGAATCTCTTGGAATGGAAGAGAGAATTTTTAACGTGCTTGTGCCGACAGAAAAGAAAATCAAGATTAAGGGAGGAAAGAGAGTAGAGGAAGAGGAAAAAATCTACCCAGGATACGTGTTGGTAGATATGATCGTTTCCGACGATTCTTGGTTTGTGGTTCGCAATACTCCTCGAGTGACCGGCTTCGTGGGTTCTGGAGTCTATCCAGTTCCTCTTGAGACAAAGGAAGTTGACGCTCTTTTTGCTCGAATGAACAAGGGAGAGGTTAAACACACAATAGATCTCGCGATCGATGAGATGGTGAAGATTGTGGACGGTCCTTTCAAGGATCTAGAAGGGAAGGTGAGTGAAGTTGACGATAATCGAGGAAAAATCAAGGTTCTAGTTTCTATGTTTGGACGAGAAACTCCGGTTGAGCTAGATTTCTTGCAAGTTAAGAAGATATAAGGTAATCTACATCCACTAAACATTTTATGGCTAAAAAGATAATCAAAAAAGTAAAAGTCAGTGCTCCAGCAGGAAAGGCAACACCAGCTCCTCCACTTGGTCCAACTCTTGGTCAGGCTGGGGTTAACATCGGTGATTTTACCAAGAAATTTAACGATGCGACCAAGAACATGATGGGAGACATTGTTCCTGTTGTGATTACTGTTTATGAAGATAGAACATATAGTTTTGTACTCAAAACTCCTCCCGCTAGTTCACTTATTTTAAAAGCAGCCGGTGTAGAGAAGGGATCAGGTAAACATGCGGTAAAGAAAGCTGGAACCATCACTCGCGCTCAGGTCAAAGCTATTGCGGAAAAGAAAATGCCAGATCTAAATGCTGGAGATGTAAATGCCGCGATGAAGATTATTGAGGGTTCATGTAGGTCGCTGGGGATTGATGTTAAAAACTAGTCCTTCCTTTTTATATTTCCTACGTAGTCTACTTTGTAGTGTAGAAGCAGTGTTCCTGTTTCTTCTGACGTTTGCGCCTCGATGAGTTTGAGGTGATATTTGAGATCTTCATTGAAAAGATTTATTCCTTTTCCAAACATAATTGGTTCAAGGGTGAGATAGATTTCATCGACGACTCCGGCTTGCATGAACAGGGTATAGATCTGAGCGCCTCCACAGATGGCGACTTCTTTGTGGCCGAGAGCTTCGAGTTCGGTTAAGAGCTCTAGGGGAGGCTTCTGGGTGACTTCTGATCCTTCAAATTGACCTGTACGTGAATATACAATAGTTTTTCGGTTGGGAAGGGGTCGGCCAATGGTTCTATAGGTTGCACCTCCCATCACCACGACACCGGCGCGCTTGGTAAGCTCTACAAAGCGTTTTTTGTCGGCCTTACTGGTCCATTCGATAGAAGCGTGTTTGGCGTCTTTGGCGATGAAGCCGTCAGCTGAAACCGCAGCGATGATAAAGCATTTAATCATAAATTAGATTTAAGAAGTTGTCATCTATGACAATTTCTTTATTAGGATTATACTTCAGATACAGATTAAAGAGAAATTATATGAAAGAATTAAATTTTAATACTCATATCGGCATAGGAATATTTGGAGCTGGTTCAAACTTCAAGGAAAGATTTATAAAAGATGATGAAAAAGTCAAAAAGTTTGTAGAAAATTGTAAAGGTTTGGGTTTAAAGATAGTACTCACTCAAGGTACTTATGATATGGTTCATGTGGGTCATGCTCGTTATTTTGAAATGGCCAAGAAACATGGGGATTTGCTAGTGGTAGGTGTGGATTCTGATGAAAAAGTCAGAGCTAGAAAAGGTCCAGAAAGACCAGTTGTTCCTGAAGAAGAAAGACTAGAAATGGTTGTCCATTTAAGATCAGTTGATGTTGTTTACTTGAAAAAACTCAGAGCACCACGTTGGCATCTTATAAAATTAGTGAGACCGGATGTTTTGATTGCTACTAGGAAGACATATAGCAAAATGGAGATTAAGGAACTGAAAAAATACTGTAAGGAGGTAGTGGTTCTAGAGCCTCAAGCTACAACATCTACCAGTGCTAAGATTAGATTGTTACAGATCGGTCACGCCAAGAAACTTGAACAAGCTCTGACCCCTAAACTTCTAAAAACAATCCAAGACGTTTTGAATGGTGCGAAAAATGAAAAATAAATCTAACAAAGCTGTCGTCGCCTACGTACCTGTACTGCACGAAGGCTACTATCAGCTTTTCAAAAATCATCTCGATGCCCGCACCCTCTATATTTTTGGGGATGATGTAATTGGAGAATTTGCTCATCTCGATAGAGATATTCGACGCATCTCACCTATTTTGGTCAAAAAGGCGATTGAAGCTTGGGAGATATTTGAGACGGTTGAAATTCTTACTCCAGAGAAAATTAAAGATCTCTCAAAAGATAAAACACCCTTGGTTGTTTCTGATGATGATTTGACTCAAGAACTGATTTCAAAATACTTTTCAAAAAATCCTATAGAAAAAGACACCATTTTCCTACGCTGGGACAAGAAAACTTCTATTATTGAGGCTCCCATAAATCCTCACGGTAAAGTTACTACAAATGAATTTGATAAAAAAATGATTGCTCTTTGTAAAGAAGAAGCTAAGAAATCAAAAGATTGGTGGCGCAGAATTGGAGTCATCCTCATGAAAGATGGAAAAATTATTCACAAAGAGCACAATGTCTACGTTCCTTCTGATCAGATTGCAAATGCAGAAGGGGATCCACGAGGGAATTTTAAAAGCGGTGTTCATCTGGAGTCATCCTTGGCTTTTCATGCTGAGGCGAGTTGTGTGGCCTGGGCGGCTAGAGAGGGGATTTCACTTAAAGGAGCGGAAATTTATGCAGAAACATTTCCCTGTCCACCATGTGCAAAACAGTTGGCGTATTCGGGGATTATCAAATTGTACTATCGAACAGGGTATCGAGTTCTTGATGCAGAAAGAATACTTAAAAGCCAGGGAGTGGAAATTATTTTTGTTAAATAGAAAACAAGCGCAGCCATGATGACTGCGCTCGGTTGAATCTGACGAAGACGGTTAAGTCAGTCGACCTTCGATTAGGGCCGCTTCTTTGTCGGAAAGGCCAACAGGGGCGGTATTCCCACGGAGTTTCTCGAAAACCTTCATCCGGGCAATGGTCTCCTCAACCTTTGCCGTATCTTTGGCGAGGGTGATTTGGACGGCGCCAGAGTGGTCCGGAACGATGATGTTGGCGTGGAGATGTAGGACACTGCCAGCATTGAATTGCGGGGAGCCGAATCGCATGGCGAATGCTCCTCCCTGCAGGTTGAATTGGTATCGTACCCATTTGAAGATCCTTCCCATCGCTTCAAAATCGGATGGTGAGATGTCTTCTATCGATGTCGTGTGTTGTTGTGGCGCCATGATGAGGTGGAGGGAAGTGTGCGTGAGGGAGTAGGGATTTTCCCAAACCCTCCAACCAAGGGCGCTGTGTAGAACCTTGTTTTTTTCATCGAGTGGGTCGCAAAACGGGCATCGGCCCGCTTCGTAATCACTGATCATGCTCAAGTACTGCTTGTAAGAACGGCAGTTCATGAGCGTTAGGACTTGGTCTCGACTGAGGCCATCAATCGTTGGAATCTCTATCATAAGAAGAACTGGTTGCTGAGTTTACTACGGTTTCTCTGTAACTCTACTTATCAGAGAAAGAAAGTCAACTATATTTGTTTTTTTCGTCCTTTCTATAGTTTTTTGGTTGACCAAACTTAAATCTCCAGGCCTCCGTTTCTTCCAGTGCCTCCAGGTTTGGTTCTACCAGATGAGCGTGAATATGAAGTACGCTTGAACCATAATTTCCATGAATAGAAGATCCAAAACGCATGGCGATGCCTCCCCCCTCAATATTTCTTTCTTTAGTCGCTTCCGCAAATATTTCAAAAAGCTCTTTGCCTGCCTCGGGGTCTAGATCTTTGAGATGTTCTACATGTTCTTTGTAGATAGCTAGCATCTGGTATTTCACTTTTTCATACGGCCATTGATTGTCGGTCAGGAGCCAGAATTTTCCTTCCTTGAGGATAGGTTTTTTGTGATATTTTTCTAGATTTTCCCGACAAAAAGGACAATGACCTTGTTTCTGGATTTCTTCCATAACAACTCGCTGGTCTTCTCGTCGAATAACTTTTGTATTTATAAAACGATTTTCTTGGCGTGGATCCATAATTATATAGCTACTGGAATTCCTTTTATTCCCGGGTGAGGGTTGTAATCCTCTAGAGTAAAATGGTCTTTGCGAAAATCAAAAAAGTCTTTTATGGAAGTATCAATTTTCATAGTTGGGAATGGTCGTGATTCTCGAGTGAGCATGGTCTCCACGGCCGGAACCTGATCAATAAAAATATGTGCATCAGAAAAACTATGGATGTATTCATAAGGAATAGTACCAGTAATCTGGGCCACCATCATGAGGAGGGAACCATACTGGACCATATTGGCAGGGACGCCAACAGGAACATCCCCGGAACGCTGGAAGTGGTGAAGGGTTAATTTGTTATCAAGAATTCTGAAATGAATCCAGCCATGACAAGGACAGACCACCACCTTCTGCTGCTTACCGGTCCCTCGAATAGTATACTGCGGAATCCAAGGACTAATGAAATGAGTTTTGAGATGAGGAAATTCTTTCATCTGTTCAATGATATTTTTGAATTGATTGTAAGTTCCACCTTCTGCCGTGGGAAAGTCGTGAAAAGCGGCTCCGTATGATCCAGGTCCAAGGTCTCCCGTTTCTAATCCTCTTTTCTTACATTTTTCTTCGGTGAGCCATGAGGCCCACCATGAACAGCCAAATTCCTCCAGTCCTTTTTGTGTTCGCACTCCATTTGCAAAGGCGCAGATTTCTCCGATGGCTTGTTTCCAAATAGTGACCTTTAGATTTTCATTTTCCTTGGGAGCCATATTTCTTTCTGTGATCATGGGAAAGCCGTTATCAAATCTAAAGCGCAGTGGGGCCGGACCGATGAGGCTAATAGTATCAACCCCCTGTTGACTATTGGAGCGTTCTCCTTTTTCTAGAATATCTTTGAGTAATCTTTTGTATTGATTATCCGGTGTTCGTTCATTGTATGGTTTCATACTGGCTATTGTACTATAATTACTTTCACATGAAAATTAAAGTAAAGAAAGTCCATCCAGAAGCCAAGATACCAAACTATGCGCATCCAGGAGATGCCGGGCTGGATCTATATTGTCTAGAATCTTTTGAACTGGCTCCCATGGAGAGAAAATCTATACCCACTGGCCTCTCCATGGAAATTCCTCAAGGGTATGTAGGACTTGTTTGGGACAAAAGCGGATTGTCGCAAAAATATGGTCTGAAGGCTTTTTGGGGAGTGATTGATGCTGGGTATCGTGGTGAAATAAGTATCGGGTTGATGAACTTATCAAACACCCCTTTTACTTTTGAGAAAGGACACAAGATAGCTCAACTGCTTATTCAAAAGATTGAATATGTTGAACTTGAAGAAGTAGAGGAACTTTCAGAGACGGCGAGGGGTAAGGGGGGATTTGGAAGCACTGGGAAATAGTGCTAGACTATCGGTATTAAATAATTGCCATGATTTAACTCCCTATCTTTCAATCAGCAGATATTATTCCCTTAATCTCTAATTATCTATGAAAGATATTCAAATTAAAAAATTAATAGACATTGAAAAAAAGCGCCAGAAGAGTGTGGTGAACCTTGTTGCATCAGAAAACTATGTTTCTAAGGATGTTCTCGAAGCTCTTGGGTCTGAACTTACCAATAAATATGGAGAAGGCTATCCGGGCCAGCGTTATTATAGGGGAACAGTAATAGTTGATAAAATAGAAACAATCGCTCAGGAAAGAGCGCGACAGTTATTCGACCTCAAAGAAAGCGAGTGGGGGGTGAATGTTCAGCCGCTCTCCGGCTCTCCTGCAAATCTTGCAGTATATTCTGCTCTTGTGCCGCCAGGAGAAAAAATTATGGGAATGACACTCAGTCATGGAGGGCACCTTACTCATGGGCAAAAAGTCTCCATGACAGGAAAGTTTTGGAATTCAGTTCTCTACGGAGTGAACAAGGACACCGAACTCTTGGATTATGAAGAAATCAAGCAGATGGCCCTGGCTGAAAATCCGAAACTTATTGTCGCCGGATTTACTGCGTACGCCCACATCATTGATTTCAGTAAATTCAGGGAAATAGCAGATGCCTGCGGAGCAATTCTGATGATCGACATGTCTCATTTCGGGGGACTTGTCGCGGGCAAAGCGTATCCGTCTCCTTTTCCTTATGCCGATATCGTGACGACTACCACTCACAAGACTCTTCGTGGACCCCGTTCGGCTATCATTTTTTCAAGAAAGAATAAGACCAGGACCAATTCAAAGGGAAAGGAAATTTCATTTACTACGCTCATTGACAAGGCTATAATTCCCGGTCTTCAGGGAGGCCCTCACTTCAATCAGATTGCGGCTGTGGCAATAGCTCTCAAGGAAGCAATGACTCCTGCTTTCAGAAAATATACAGCTCAGGTCAAGAAGAATGCCAAAGCTCTCTCCGACGAACTGTCTCGTCTAGGTTGGAGAATAGTGGAAGGAGGAACCGAGACCCATCTTCTTCGAGTTGATGTTTGGGAAAATGGAAAAGGAATGGGCGGAAGAGAGGCCGCCGACAGACTCGAGGCGGCGGGAATCATTGTAAATGAAAATACTATCCCTTTTGATACACGATCGCCACTTGATCCCTCTGGTATCCGCTTAGGAACCGCGGCGGAAACTACTCGTGGGAAAAAAGAAAAAGACATGAAAAAGATTGCGGAGAGGATAGATCAGATCTTGCGAAAGAAATAGTACATAAAAAATTAACCCTTCCTCAATCCGTCGGCAGAACGGAACAAGGAAGGGTGGGAGATCGAAGAGACTTTTAGGCACGAACAGCGTGCCATTGCTTTGGTGATGGAGGTTTGGCAACGCACATCACTTGTCTCTGATCTCACCGGAAGGTTCAAATCACTTTCTGTAAGATAACAGAATTTCTAAAAAAGTCAAATTTTGACGCAAATAACAGTTTTAATGTTAGAATGATTGAGTGAGACAAAATATAGAACAGAAAATAAAGAATAGCTTAAAGGCGGCTTCAGATAAGGTTGGAATCATTGATCCGGAGATCAATTTGGAACATCCAGATGATATTAATCATGGTGATTTTTCCTCAAACATCGCCCTAGTATATTCCAAAATAGTCAAGAGCAGTCCAAAAGCTTTAGCCGAAAATATCATGGTTGAGCTCAAGAAAAATTTACCAGCTGAAGTTTGTGTGGTGGAGATTGCCGGTCCCGGATTTATAAATTTTAAAATAGTTGATTCATACTTTTCTAAAGAAGTTTTAAAGATTGATGGAGATTTTGGAAAAGGGAATTGTGATAAGGGGAAAAAAGTGATGGTTGAGTATACCGACCCTAATCCCTTCAAGATTTTTCATATCGGTCATCTCATGTCCAACACAATCGGAGAATCGATTTCTCGTTTCATCGAATTTTCTGGAGCAGAAGTGATAAGGGCCAACTATTATGGTGATGTAGGTTTACATGTGGCCAAGACCATGTGGGCTCTCTTGCAGAACAAAGAAAAATTTCCCAGTGAAAAAATATTGTTAGTCTCTAGGATAGAATTTTTAGGCGAAATGTATGTCCTTGGGGCAAATAGTTATGAAAATGAATCAGTCAAGAAGGAGATTGTTGAAATAAATAAGAAAATATTTGAAAAATCAGACCCAGAAATAAATTCTTTTTATGATCTCGGCAAAAGTTGGAGTCTAGAGTATTTTGAAACTATCTACCGAAAATTAGGCACCAGTTTTGACGAATATTTCCCAGAGAGTGAAGTGGCTCTCGATGGTGTAAAAATAGTCAAAGAATTTATCAAAAAAGGTGTATTTGAAGAAAGCCAAGGAGCGATCGTTTTTCCTGGAGAAAAACATGGATTGCATACCAGAGTTTTTATTAACTCAGAAGGCTTACCAACTTATGAAGCTAAAGAACTAGGACTAACTAAGAAGAAATTTGATTTGCACCCGGACTTGAGAGAATCAGTGGTGATTACCGCCAATGAGCAAAGTGACTATTTCAAGGTTCTGATCAAAACCGTGGAATGTCTCTATCCGAACATTGCTTCTAGAATGAAACATTTAAGTCATGGTCTACTTCGCCCTACCTCTGGCAAGATGTCATCGAGAAAAGGGAATATTGTTTCTGCAGAAAATCTGATTAAGGAGTTCGAATCTTTGGTTATGGGAAAAATGAAAGATAGGGAGTGGAAGGAAAATGAAAAAGAAGTAGTCGCGGAGATTGTAGCAATGGCTGCTCTCAAATATGTAGTCTTGCGACAGGCGATTGGTGGCGACATCACTTATGATCCCGATAAAACAGTTTCTTTTGAGGGAGATTCTGGACCATATCTTCAGTATGCTTGCGTCAGAGCAGAAGCGGTGATAAGGAAAGCTCTAGAGGCAGATATCTCTACAAAAATAAAAAATATGCCGGAAAAAGTAGAGTTGTTAGAAAGGATGTTGGTACGTTTTCCTGAAGTCATAGAGCGATCTCGTTTGGAATATGCCCCACATCACACTGTGACCTACCTGGTGGAGCTGTCTTCGGCTTTTAACTCATATTACGCAACGAACAAGATCATTGATGAGACAGACCCATTCTCACCTTATAGAGTTGCTCTGACCAAAGCTTTTGTTCATGTCCTCACGAATGGTCTCTGGGTTCTCGGCATAAAAGTTCCAGAAAAGATGTAAAAATGCTAAAATGGCATTTAATATGGAAAAAAGTAAAGTTGCCCTAACTGAAGAGAAAATCCTGGAATTTTGGCAAGCAAAGGGTATTTTCAAAAAAACTCTTGAGAAAGAATCTCCCAAGGGTGATTTTATCTTTTATGACGGTCCTCCTTTTGCCACTGGGGAACCGCATTATGGTCATGTCGTACCGGGGACGGTAAAGGATCTGATTCCACGATACAAGACGATGAAGGGTTATCGTGTACGTCGTAGATGGGGTTGGGATTGTCACGGTTTGCCAGTGGAAAATATTGTAGAAAAAGAATTAAATCTCGCCTCAAAAAAAGATATCGTTGAGTATGGCATAGAAAAATTTAATGAAAAAGCTCGAGCTAGTGTCATGAGATATGCCGATGATTGGAGAAGAATCATTCCCAGACTTGGCCGTTTTGTAGATATGGAAAATGATTATCGAACCATGGATACGACGTATACAGAATCGGTTTGGTGGGCTTTTGCTGAATTACACAAGAAAGGTTTGGTTTACGAAGGGTTCAAGTCTATGAATCTCTGCCCGCGTTGCGAGACCACTCTTTCCAATTTTGAGGTGAGCCAAGGATATAAAGACATCACCGATATTTCTGTCTATGTGAAGTTTGAGCTTGTTGATGAACCGGGTACTTATTTTCTGGCCTGGACAACCACACCGTGGACCTTGCCTGGAAATGTGGCTCTCGCCGTTAGTCCAGAGGTTGAGTATGTCAAAATAAAAATAAACAACGATTTTTTCTATGTCGCTAAATCTAGACTATCTGCCATAAAAATTGATCATACTCAAATCTCTGAAATCAAGGGAAAAGATCTTATTGGAAAATCATACAAACCAGTTTTTGATTACTATTCTAAAGATACAAAATTAAAAAATAAGGAAAATGGTTGGAAAGTTTATGGGGGTGATTTTGTCACGACAGAGGACGGAACAGGGATCGTGCACATTGCTCCGGCCTTTGGGGCGGATGACTACGAGTTATCTCTTAAACACAATTTACCCTTTGTTCAACATGTTGGAACAAATGGTAAATTTAAATCAGAAGTGACGGATTTTGTAGGTCTTGATGTCAAACCGAAATCCACCGAAGAAGAAAAAGACAAACATCAAAAAGCCGATATCGAGATCATCAAATACCTTGCCGCTCACGGTACTCTTTTTGCCAAAGAAAAACTAATCCACTCATACCCACACTGTTGGCGTTGTGATACTCCACTTTTAAATTATGCTTCTTCATCCTGGTTTGTAAAAGTGACAGATCTAAAAGATAAATTAGTTAAAGAAAATAAAAAAGTAAAATGGACACCAGCTGAAGTCGGAGAGGGGAGGTTTGGTAATTGGCTTTTGGGTGCTCGTGATTGGGCGATTTCGCGGTCTCGTTTCTGGGGAGCACCATTGCCAGTCTGGAGAGAAGAGAAAACTGACACATGTCACATCCTCTCTTCCATTGCCGACTTAAAAAAATACAGCCATGCGAAAAATACTTATTATGTCAGTCGCCATGGGGAAGCAGACAACAACGTCACCTCTATGATCAGTTCGCTCGCCAGCAATCCTCACAACCTAACTGAAAAAGGAAAAAAACAAGCCAAGGAAGCTGGAAAGTGGCTGAAAGATAAAAAAATAGATCTCATCGTAACCTCTCCTTTTCCGAGGACACAACAGACCTCAGAAATTGTGGCCAGAGAAATAGGGCTTGATGGAAAAAATATTTTGACTGATGAAAGATTGAAGGAATTAAATGCGGGAATCTGGAATGGCAAAAACTTTCATGATTTTGTGACACACTTTAAAGAAGCAGATCGGTTTATAGATGTCCCTGAAGGCGGAGAGAACTATACAGAAATAAAAAAAAGAATGGGCGAGGTGCTCTATGATCTAGAAAAGAAATATGTAGGAAAAAATATCTTGATTATTTCTCATGACACCCCCCTTTTTCTCTTGGAGACTGTGGTGAGGGGTTTGGATAGAATAGAATCTATTCTATTTAGGGGACACAGTGATCACTACAATGAAAATGCCAAACCCCGAAAGCTTGATTTTCACCCGCTTCCACATAATGCTGAATATGAAACAGATCTCCACCGTCCATACATTGATGACCTGAAACTTGTTTCTGAAAAAGGAAATAAGCTTACGAGAATTCCAGAAGTTTTTGATTGCTGGTTTGAATCTGGCTCCATGCCTTTTGGAGAAGCTCACTATCCATTTGAAAAATGTGATTTTAACCCCAAACCAGGTCCATTTACTAAGATTTTAGGTAAGACCAAGGGATATCCAGCCGATTTCATTGCCGAAGGTTTGGATCAGACCAGAGGATGGTTCTACTCTATGATGGTTTTGGGAGTGGCTTTGTTTGGCAGAGCACCATACAAGAAAGTGGTGGTCAATGGTCTCGTATTAGCAGAAGATGGTAGGAAGATGTCGAAAAGGGAGAAAAACTATCCTGATTTGAATTTGGTGATAAATAAGTATGGAGCGGATGCTCTGCGTTATTTCCTGATGTCATCTCCGGTGGTGAGAAGTCAAGATGTTTGTTTTTCCGAACGGGGAGTCGATGAGGTTGTTAAAAAACATATTGGACGTTTGAACAACGTCGTGACTTTCTACGAGATGTACTCAAAAAATGTTCCCAGTGAAGTTGAAAGTGTTGATCCTCTGGATTTATGGATTACGGCGAGACTTTCTGAGTTGAGTAAAGAGGTGACTGATAACCTTGAAAAATACGAAGTAGATCGGGCGACCAGACCATTTGCCGAGTTTATTGATGATCTTTCTACTTGGTATGTTCGTCGATCACGGGATAGATTTAAGAATGATGATGCCAATGAAAGGGGATCTGCTCTTTCTACAACAAGAAAGATTCTTTTGGATCTCTCTAAACTGTTAGCTCCTTTCATGCCTTTTCTAGCAGAAGATGTCTACCAGAGAGTAAAAGGGGAAAAAGAAAGTGTTCATTTAGAGGAATGGCCAGAGTTAAAAAAGCCAGATGAAAAAATTCTTTCTGATATGAAAGAAGTAAGGCAGATAGCGTCTACAGGACTCGAGGCCCGTATGAAAGCTAAAATAAATGTTAGACAGCCATTGGCTAAACTTACTGTCAAAGGTTTATTTCCAGCTCATCTTGTCAAGATTATTCAAGATGAGGTAAATGTTAAAGAGGTGGTCACAGACGTAGCGATCTTGGAGGAGGTTGTGCTAGACATAGTTTTGACTGCAGAATTGAAGGAAGAAGGAGTTGTTCGCGAACTTACTAGAACTATTCAGGACCTTAGAAAAGAGAAAGGTTTTACAATACAAGATAAGATCATACTTAAGATCGATGCAGATTCAAAAGCCCAAGAGTTAATCATGAAAAATAAAAATTCCATTTTCTCAACTACTCTCCTGAAAGATTTAAAGTTTGAAAATCTAGAAGGGGAAATTATGACGATCGGAGAATTTGCTCTCAAAATGAGTATTGATAAGTAGATCTCATGCATCATATCTACACTACACCTGCCTTTGTTATCCATAGCACAGCCAATGGGGAAGCGGGTAAATCACTCCTACTTTTTACTCGAGATTTTGGCATGCTCTGGGCCACGGCACAGGGGGTACGTCTGTCTAGCTCAAAACTAAGGTATCATTTGCAAGATTATGCTTTCGTCAATGTTTCCTTGGTTCGTGGCAAAGAGATGTGGAGGTTGACCGGGGCGGTGGAGGGAGATAGAAAAAGAACCCCAACACCTCTTTTTGTGAGAGTGCTCCAGGTCCTTAAAAGAATGCTCACTGGTGAAGAAAAGAATGAAAAATTGTTTGAAATAGTAGAGGCTTTGTACAACTTGCCTTTTGCTGAAGAAGAAGCTGAAATTGTAGAGTGTATCATAATGCTTAGACTACTCCATTCTCTCGGTTATATCTCTAAAAGTAATTTACTGGAAATATTTCTCCTTAATAATGATTTTACCAAAGAGGTCATTGGAGAAATGAGAAAGATTAAGACAATTGCGATAAAGGAGATTAACAATGCGTTAAAGGAAAGCCACCTATGATATAATGATATAGCTATGTCAGAGCAGGATCGAAGTCAAATTGAAGAACTTAAAAAATCTCTCTATTCTCGCAATGCTCCTCTCGTGAGGACTAAGCGTAGGCTTCACTTTGAAAAACCAGATACGGAAGGAATACAAACAGATTGGGAGCATCCACCAGAAAATGATGAGGACATTCTACTTAATAAGAGATATGAAGATCATTCCATGTCATTTTTGACTAAACTTTTTATTGCATCAACTGTCTTTTTTGTGTTAGCTGTTGGAATAGGCACTTACCTTGTTTTCAATGGTTCAAATATCGTTTCTACAAATAATATCGATATCACGGTGAGTGGCCCCGTGTCTGTTTCTGGTGGTACGCCTGTGACCTTTGATGTGCAGGTGATCAATAAAAATAACATCAAGTTAGAGAACGTAGATTTTGTGGTGGATTTTCCTTCCGGTACCGTAGATCCTGCTGATGATACGAAGGAATTAAAACAGTTTCGTGAACTTATGAATGATATAGAAGCGGGTGGTGTTGCTCAAAAGACTGTTCAAGCTATCGTCTATGGACAAGAGAATAGTAAAAAGACCATCATCATCACTACTTCCTATAAGGTAAAAGGTTCCAACGCTATTTTTCAGAAACAAAAATCTTTTGATGTTCTCTTGAGCTCATCTCCTCTTTCACTTTCTGTCGAGTCTTTTAAGGAGATTACTTCTGGACAAACTTTTGATACCAAGATTACCCTAATTTCTAATTCACAGGAAACATTAAAAAATATTACTCTAAAGGCTATTTATCCATTTGGTTTTACTTACCTTTCGTCAGACGTTAAGACATCAGGAAACAATTCATCTTGGAGAATAGGGGATATTCCTCCTGGAGGAAAGAGGTCTATCATCGTGAATGGTAAACTCGAAGGTCAAGATGATGAAACGAGAGCTTTCAGGTTTATTGTGGGCTCAGAAAGTGGTCAAGGATCACAAATACCGATCATTGGTACCGAGTTTATTTCACATATACAGGAATTGACTATCAAGAAACCATTCATCACCGTTGGTATTGCTTTGGAAGATTCTATGGGCATTAAAGAATTTATTGGAGAGTTTAATGAATCTATAAAGACTGACATATCATGGTTCAATAATCTGCCGACGGCGATTACCGATGGGGAAGTCTATATCAAATTATCTGGCAATGCTTTCGATAAGTTTTCCGTGTCTCCTGGCCAAGGATTGTACCAATCAGCGGATAACACCATAGTTTGGAATAGAATTACCACTCCTAATCTGGGAAATGTAGGTGCTGGAGAAGAGGGGAAAGTAACATTCAATCTTACTCCTAGAGATACGAGCACGACCTTTAAGACGGTCGCGAATCCGACCCTGTCATTAATTGTAGATGTAAGGGGTAAACGAGTGTCCGAAAGCAATGTTCCAGAACAGTTAATATCAAGTGCAACTAGGGTTATAAAAATTTCTTCAAATCCTTCTGTCTCCGCTCAGATTATCCGTACTGGAAGCCCCTTTACTAATATTGGTCCTGTACCTCCTAGAGCAGAGCAAGAGACTACCTATACCATTGTGTGGACAGTAGATAATACGTCAAGCACTCTTTCTGGTGTAGAGGTTAAATCTTCTTTGCCGGCCTATGTGACATGGCGTGGACAGGCTAATCCTACGGATGAAAGTATTGTTTACGATAAGGGGACTGGGGAGATCACTTGGAAAGTGGGTAGTGTTGATACTTATACCATAAACAATAAACGCCGAAGACAAGTCGCTTTTCAGGTGGCCTTTAAACCAAGTGTCGCTCAAATCGGGCAGACACCGGTGATTATGGGACAGAGTACTCTCACTGCGCATGATGATTTCACAGAACAAAATTTGACCAGAGCTCAAGGTGCTTTGAATACTAGATTTTCTGCAGATTCTACATTTAGAGATGGAGATGAGGTGGTGAGGCAGTAGGTATTTTCTATAAAAATATAAAAGAAAAAAGACCGGGTCAACCGATCTTTTTTCTTGAGCTTAATATCACGATCTCGCTCCTCTTTGTCAATGCGATCATTGTAGCAAATCTATTTCTGAAAAGTCAAGGAAATGCATATCTCGTCAAGTCCTTCCAACTTTAGTGCATTCGGTGTAGAATCATCTCATGTCAAAAAGTGAGGAAAACTCAAAGGTGATGGAAAACATCATAACTCTATGCAAGCGTCGCGGCTTTATTTTCCAGGGTTCGGAGATTTACGGCGGATTAGCTGGGACTTGGGACTACGGTCCTCTAGGTGTTGCGCTAAAAAATAATGTCAGGAAATTGTGGTGGAAGCGTTTTGTAGATGATCGCGACGATATGTATGCCGTTGATGCGGCCATACTCATGAATCAAAAAACATGGGAGGCAAGTGGACATGTAGGCGGATTTGCTGACCCGATGATTGAATGCAAAAAGTGTAAACATCGTTTTCGTGCAGATCAACTCGTTGATACAAAAAAATGTCTAGATTGTGGAGGACAACTTGGTGAAGCACAGCAATTCAACATGATGTTCAAAACTCATGTGGGAGCAAGTACTGACTCTGCATCCGTATCATATCTTCGACCGGAAACGGCCCAGGGCATGTTTGTAAATTTTAAAAACATTCTAGATACATTTCATCCTAAACTTCCGTTTGGCATGGCCCAAATAGGGAAGGCTTTTAGGAACGAGATTGCTCCACGAGATTTTCTATTTCGTGCGAGAGAGTTTGAGCAAATGGAAATTGAATATTTTGTAAATCCAAAAGATTGGAAGGAAACATTTGAGCATTTTGTAAAAGAAGTGCACAACTATACAGCAGACATTGGGTTAAATAAAAAACACGTTCATGAATTAGAAATTGAGGCTGATTCATTGGCTCACTACTCAAAAAGGACGATTGATTTTGAATTTGATTTCCCATTTGGCAGAAAAGAGCTCTACGGCCTAGCCTACAGAACAGACTTTGATCTAAAACAGCATTCTGAATTTAGCAAAGTAGACCTTTCATATTATGATGAAGAAACCAAAGAAAGATTCATTCCTCACTGTATAGAGCCGTCTTTCGGTCTTGATCGTACTATCCTGGCTGTACTTTCCGATGCCTACACCGAAGATGAGGTAGATGGAGAAAAGAGAGTTTATCTTAAACTTTCACCAAAAGTAGCTCCGACAAAGATCTCTGTATTTCCTCTGCTTAAAAATAAACCTCAACTTGTAGAAAAAGCTAAAGAGATTTATCTACTACTAAAGAAAGAATTTGGTGCCGTAACTTTCGACGACAACGGTAACATTGGCAAGCGCTATCGCCGACAGGACGAGATTGGTACACCATTCTGTGTGACTATTGATTTTGAGACCGTAGAAAAAGGTGAGGGCGTGACTGTCCGTGATCGAGATACAGGAAAACAGGAAAGAATCTCTCTAGATAATCTAGTTCAATTTTTGAAAGCAAAAATAAACTAAATGAAATTTACCAAAACCGTTCTAAAAAATGGCCTAAGAGTTATTACCGTACCCATGCAGGATAATCCCGCCGTGACCGTTTTGGTCATGGTTGAAGCGGGCTCAAAGTACGAGACGAAAGAGATCAATGGCCTGTCGCATTTTCTAGAGCACGTCATATTTAAAGGCACTCCCAGAAGACCAAAAGCGAGTGATCTTTCCAGAGAATTGGATAGTCTCGGGGCCCAATACAATGCTTTCACCTCACAGGAATATACTGGCTATTATGCTAAAGTGGATCCTAAGCATTTAGATACAGCTTTGGATATTGTTTCTGACATGTATCAGAACCCTCTTTTTGATGAAGCAGAAATAAATAAAGAAAAGGGAGTGATTATTGAAGAAATAAAAATGTACAATGATCTACCTCAGCAACATGTTCAGGATGTGCTAGGTGAACTTATGTTCCCAGACCAACCAGCCGGTTGGAGTGTGACTGGTCCAGAAGAAAATATTAGGAAATTTGGTCGAGAGCATTTTGTAGCTTATAAAGACCAACATTATGTGGCCGAAGCTACGACGGTCATTGTCTCTGGTTCTATTGACGAAAAAGAAGTCACAAAGAAGGTAGAACAAATTTTCAAGGATATTCCTCGTCAGCCAAAAGCTAAAAAAGTCGCCGTTCAAGAATCTCAAACGAAACCAGAACTAAAGGTGGTTTATAAAGAGACCGATCAAAGCCATTTGGTGATTGGCCTCCGAACTTTTCCCATTCTCGATCCGAGAATTCCGACCATGAGGATGTTGACGACGATCTTGGGAAAGGGGATGAGCTCACGTCTTTTCTCAAAAATGAGAGATGAGCTAGGAATCTGCTATTACATCAGAGCTTCGCATAATCCTAATACCGATCATGGTGATCTAACTATTTCTGCGGGAGTTGATAACAAGAGATTGGAAATCGCAATCTCTACGATTCTGTCAGAGTTGAATAGACTTAAAGAAGAAATAATTTCTGAAAAAGAGTTGAGAAAAGCCAAAGATTATCTGGCTGGTACGACAATGTTGGATCTGGAAACCTCTGATGCTCAGGCCGAATTTGCCGGATTCCAAGAGATTCTCAAGGGAAAGATTAGGTTGCCCGAAGAGGTGATCACCGAAACAGAGAAGGTGACCGCTCGCGAAATACAAAAATTAGCTCAGGAAATATTTGTTGATAAAAATCTAAATTTGGCGGTGATTGGTCCCAATAAAGATGAAAAAAAGTTGAAATCTCTTTTAACTTTTAAAAAATAGGCCTGATGATATACTTAGTCCATGACAGAAAATAAGAGTTTTTACATCACCACGACTTTACCTTATGTGAATGCAGAGGCTCATATTGGCCATGCTTTGGAATTTATCAGAGCAGACGTGATCGCGCGAGTAAAGAAAATAGATGGTTACGAAGTGTTTTTGGGTATGGGCACTGACGAACATGGGGCAAAGATTGAAAGAAATGCTAAAGCTCTCAGTCTGCCACCCCAAGAGTTTGTAGATAAAGTTTCTTTGACATTTAAAAATTTGATGAATCTACTCGGTATTTCTTCTGACGTACACTTCCATCGTACTACAGACCCCAAACATATAGAATCAGCTCAAGGGTTTTGGAAGATCTGCAAGAAAAACGGCTATATCTACAAGAAAAATTACAAAATCAAATACTGTGTGGGGTGTGAGCTAGAAAAAACTGATTCGGAACTGGTGGATGGAAAGTGTCCGATCCATCCATCCTTGGTAATTGAGGAAATTGAGGAGGAAAATTACTTTTTTAAATTTAGTGAATTTCAAAAACCTCTCCTAGATTTTTATGAAAAGAATCCTGATTTTGTTGTACCTTCTTTTAGATTTAATGAAATAAAATCCTTTGTAAAGGGTGGGCTTAACGACTTTAGTATCTCTCGTTTGAAAAGTAAAATGTCTTGGGGTGTGGAAGTTCCAGATGACTCAAATCATGTGATGTATGTTTGGTTCGATGCTTTGGTGAGCTACATCTCTAACATTGGTTGGCCCAAGGATGAAAAATCATTTGAAAAATGGTGGATAAAGACTGGAGGAGTGATTCAGTACTGCGGTAAAGACAATCTTAGACAGCAGTCAGCCATGTGGCAAGCGATGCTTATGTCTGTTGGACTACCTAATTCAAGGCAAATAGTAATTAATGGCTTTGTGACTGGTGAAGGTGGTATCAAGATGAGCAAATCAATAGGGAACACCGTGGACCCCCTAGAGATCATCAAAGAATACGGTACGGATGCCTTACGCTACTTTGTTCTCCGAGAAGTTCACCCCTTCGAAGATAGTCCCTTTACGATGGAGAAGTTTAAGGAATCCTACAATGCGCACCTCGCGAATGGTCTTGGAAATCTCGTGAGTCGGGTGATGAAAATGGCTGAGACGAATGAGATCAGGCTTGATCACAACTTTGTGCCACAAAAAGATCCCCGCCATGAAGAGTTTTATGCCTCATTTGAGATCAATAGAGTTTGTGATGATATCTGGTTGCGTATTCAACATGCGGATAAATTTATCCAGGATAACCAACCATTCAAAGTTATTAAAACAGATGAACAGAAGGGGAAAGAGCAGATCTCATATTTACTAACACAGATTGCAGAAATAGAGTTTCTCTTGAGACCAATTTTGCCACAAACCTCAGAAAAAATAGCGCAGGCTTTGAAGGATAACAAGATTGCCGAGGCTTTGTTTATGAGGAAGTAAGTTATAATAATTATATGAAAATAATCACTTCTTTTTTGGATAGTTTATTCATGAGTATTTATGAATACAAACCACTAAATAAACTTTTATCAAATAGCTGGTATTCAATAGTAGGTGTTCTTGATAAAAATAATGAAATCATGACTATGAATTATGGTTATGACGATGGTAGTAATTTACCACTAGAAACTATAGATGAAAATGATAGGTATTCGTTACAGTTATATAATCACATTGCCTCAAGTATTGATGTGTATGGTAAGGATATACTTGAGATTGGGTGTGGTCGCGGTGGGGGGGCTTCTTACATTGCTAGATATTTGTCACCTAAAAAAGTTGTTGGAAGTGATATTACAAAAAGATCCATTACTTTTAACAAGGATAAATATAAATCAATTCAAAATCTATCTTTCATTGTTGCTGATGCACATAATCTTCCTTTCCTAGATAATTCATTTGATGTTGTAATAAATGTTGAAACTTCCCATCATTATGAGGATTTTCCTCAATTTCTTAAGGAGGTTAGAAGAGTCCTTCGCCCTAAAGGATGTTTACTTATTACAGATTATCGTGTGGTAGAAAAAATGGAGCAACTTAAATCAGATTTGCTTAATTCTGGCATGAGGATTGTGAAAGATGAGGACATAACGATGAATGTTGTAAGTGCTCTTGATAAAGATAGTGAACGTAGGATGAATACAATTAAAAAACTAGTACCAAAAATATTTCAGAAAGTCTCCGTAGATTTTTCAGGAATTAAGGGTTCTGACCTATATAATTCCTTTAAAAATAGAGAGTGGAAATATTTCTTTTATATTTTGGAAAAGTAAAACAAAACACCGCATGAAGCGGTGTTTTGTTGCCACCGAGGAGTGTTTAATCACTTCCGCGGGCTCCAGATGCAGATTCCTACATCTCGGTCAGTATAACAAAATTTAAATATTGGTCAAATAAGCCACCGGAGGGAATCGAACCCTCGTGAAGTTGGAATAACAAGTCCAGTCACATGCCGAATCGGTGGCTATAAATGAAGATAGCATAGTGGTTATGAAGAAATACCTAAGAAATAATAAAATTTTGATAAAATTTCTATATGGAAAATAGTTTCTTGGCGTTGTCAATAAGATGAGGGAGTATTTTTTCTTGAGATTCACCCCTTATGGCAGAAATTGTGTGGGCGACTTCCATAACAAAGGACGGTTCATTTCTTTCTCCACGATGAGGTGCTGGAGTTACGTAAGGGGCATCAGTCTCAGATATAATCATGTTTAAAGGAGTATTTCTGATTACTTCATCATAATCTCTGGCAAAAGTAATGACTCCGGTAAAAGACAGTCTGAAGCCGAGATCTAAAAATTGTTTTCCTTCCTCCCAATTTCCCGCAAAGAAGTGGGCGTCGCCAGGCACCTTAGCATGTTGCTTCAAAACTTCCAGAGCATCCTTGTAAGCATTTTCTCCTGGGTTAAGACCATTACGTAGATGAAGCATGAGAGGTTTTCTAATTTCATTGGCTAGAGCGATATGAGCTTCAAATATTTCTCTTTGTTTATCCCTCAACTCATACCCTTGTCTAAAATAGTCAAAACCACATTCTCCGATACCCACAACTTTTTTACTTTTGGTTAATTTTCTATAATTTTCAATATCAAAAACTTCACAAGGAACTTCTACGGGGTGTAATCCTACAATCGCCCAGACGTTTTCATTTTCTTCTGCAATTTTCATAGCCTTTTCTGAGGTGGCCAGGTTTGTACCAACCACAATCATCCCCACTTCTTTTTCCTGAGCGCGAGCAATAACTTCAGTTCGGTCTATATCAAAAGCCTCAAAGTTTAGGTGGCAGTGAATATCTATGTATTTCATAAACAACATAATATCACATCCAAAGTGGTATTGACGCGGTATCTATTTATGTTGTGCAACTACAAATTTTATCAAAATTTTATTATTTCTTAGGTATTTCTTCATCACCGATCTGCTACAGTTTTCTATGCCACTTACCATGGCGTCAACTTGTATTTTTCTGTCATTGTGATAATGTACGTGCACGTGCATTTTACCAAATTAATAAATGAGTAGTCCTGGCTTGCACGGCCATGCTCCGTTCGTCCCTTCTAGAGGATCATAACGGATTACTGCTCATCAAATAACAATGACAGAGACCATATCAAGAGAGGCAGACCTTAAGATATATGAAATAGGGTATCTGCTAGTATCTTCAATACCTTTAGATAAAGTAACGGAAACAGTTACTCTACTTAAGGATGTTCTTTCTAAGAAGGGAGCCAGTTTTATTGCTGAAGAAGCACCTGAGCTTAGACCGCTGGCCTACACAATGGTTAAAAAGATCGGTTCACAGAATCATCGATTTGATCAGGCGTATTTTGGTTGGTTTAAGTTTGAGTTACCATCAGGTGATATAGAGGCAATAAAGAAGTCTTTTGAACTCAACAAAGACATGCTCCGAATGCTTCTCATCAATACCGTTAAGGAAAATACTTACCTCGGAAAGAAAGCCCCAGCAGTTCTAGTAAAAGGAGAAGAAGCTGTTGCAGAAGGAGTACCAGTTGTGGATGCAGTGGTTGCAACTCCTGCGACTATTGAAGAAATGGACAAGAGCATAGACGACATGGTGAAAGGGGCGTAATATTATATTATCCATAACCTTATATCACTATGTATTTAAACAAAGCAATCATTATAGGAAATCTTACTAGAGATCCAGAGATCAAAGCTCTTCCTTCTGGAATCAAGGTTTGTAGTATGGCGGTAGCCACCAATCGTGTTTGGAAAGATAAGAGCGGGGCCAAACAGGAGGCAGCTGATTATCACAATATAGTTGTTTTTGGTCGTCAGGCAGAGACCGCAGCTCAATATCTAAAAAAGGGAGCCAGCGTGTTAGTAGAAGGTAGAATGCAGACTAGATCTTGGGATGCTAAGGACGGACAGAAAAAATACAGAACTGAAATCGTCGCCGATAGAGTCCAGTTTGGTCCTCGATCCGGAGCGAGCGGAGGCTCATCTGCTCCAAAGGGAGAAATCCCAGCAGATGATAGTAAAGATGTCCCAGCTGATACTATAGAGTATCCAGAAGAGGAAATTAATCCAGACGATATACCATTCTAAATTAATTAAAAATTATTATGATCAAACAGTGTTATT
Organism: uncultured Candidatus Saccharibacteria bacterium; assembly: GCA_964357605.1. Taxonomy (GTDB): domain Bacteria; phylum Patescibacteriota; class Minisyncoccia; order Phycocordibacterales; family PALSA-1337; genus CAIOGI01. The sequence continues at coordinate 1,488 of CAYHLX010000004.1, read as the reverse complement.
TTTCACAAAACAATATTAAGCAGATAGACTATAAGGACACCGAAATCTTGAAAAAGTTTCTCAATCCTCATGGTCGTATGATCAGTCGCAAGAAGACTGGTGTCTGTGCTAAAAGCCAAAGACAGTTGGCAGTAGCTGTCAAAAGAGCTAGATTTATGGGATTACTTCCATATGTAGCCAGATAAACAAAAAAAGCCACCCGAGGGTGGCTTTTTTTGTTATTACTTTCCAACTCTTTCTCGATACTCTCCAGTCTCGGTATTGATCCTGATTATGTCTCCAACGTTTACGAATAGGGGAGCAGTGATGGTAGCACCAGTCTCTAAAGTAATCACCTTACCTCCACTGGTGGCACTATCACCTTTAACGTTAGGAGGGGCTTCGGTAACTTTCAACTCGGCTGAAATGGGGAATTTGAGGCCAATTGTTTGCTCGCCGAACAGTAGCTGTGTGATCACAGAGTTTGGTTTTAGAAATCTCGCCTGAAATCCAGCAATCTCTTCTTTGATACCAAATCTTTTACTAGGATCAGTTGGTAGACAGAACCAATACTCACCTTTATTGTTGTAAAGATATTTAATCTCTCTAGTGTCAATTTCGGCTTCCTGTACTTTTTCAGATTGGTGGAAAGAGTATTCAGTTACCTTGCCAGTAATCATATTCTTGAGCTTTGTCGCGTTTACTGGTTTTCTCTGTTGTTTTCTAAAAACATGAGAAGAAAGCACTTCATAGGGTGCTCCGTCTAAAATAATATACTTTCGCTCAACAACCTCGTTATATTCAAGCATTGACATAGTTTAGAGATCTTAACTTTTTTATAGACCTTCTGCAAGTTTTTCTCGTATTTTTGCAAGAATATCGTCTTTTATACTAGGATTATCTTTGAGAAATTGTCTAGTAGCATCGTAACCTCTGCCGAGTTTTGTTTCTCCATAAGAATAAGAAGTACCACTTTTTGAGACCAGCTCCATCTTTTCTCCAAGAGCGATGATCTCACCTTCTTGAGAAATACCTTCGTTGTACATTAGATCAAATTCAGTTTGTCTAAAGGGAGCGGCGACTTTGTTTTTTACAACCTTAACTCTCACGCGTCCTCCCATGACTTCCTCTCCTTTTTTAATCTGTGCGATTCGACGTATATCTAGCCTCACTGAAGTATAGAATTTTAAAGCTTTGCCTCCGGGAGTAGTTTCTGGATTACCAAACATGACTCCGATTTGCATACGGATCTGGTTGATGAAGATGACGATTGTCTTTGACTTAGCGACAATACCGGTCAATTTTCGTAGAGCCTGAGACATAAGTCTGGCCTGTTTTCCCACATGATGTGCTCCCATATCTCCCTCAATTTCATCTTTTGGAGTTAAAGCAGCGACAGAGTCTATCACGATTACATCCATCTTTCCTGAGCGGACGAGACTTTCTACGATTTCCAAGGCCTGTTCTCCTGTATCTGGTTGAGAAATGAGTAGCTCATCGATTTTTACA
>CAYHLX010000003.1:0-66131 GCA_964357605.1 uncultured Candidatus Saccharibacteria bacterium | reverse complement strand
AAGGGGGTGCAATTAGCCTGCAAACTAAGGTGCGATTAGGATGAGAATTCAGTCTCATCATCTTGACATAACAGGCATACTATGCTATTATGTAGTCTGAAGTTTTACAGCAACCAACCACAACCAAATACCCTGAATTATGAAAAAAGAACTCCGCGTCCTCTTCGTCGCGATGCCCGATATCGGGCATGTCTGCGACGACTTCAAGAAAGCTGATGTCATCCTTGAAACCGCGAATTCACTCCAGCTAACCCTCGACAAACTGCGTGAAGGCGATTACCACTTAATCGTCACGAATGCTGTCGTTGAGGGAGGATCTTCATCCGAAATTAAGGACTTCCTCGATGAGGAAGAAAAGGATATCCCAATCGTTGGGGTCAGCACTGATCTAGTGACCCGTAAAATGATGATTGACGATGGCTTCATTCGGGCCGTAAGGTTCGAGGAAGCCCCCGCGACGATCATCGCGCAGTTGGAGCAACTCTCGAAATAACCCCTCCCCCACGAAGAACCGCCCGCCAGGTTCATCTAGCGGGAGGTTTTTCTTTTACTTCTTCCCTCCTTTGTCCCCTCCCTTATCATCCTTGGGTTTTCCTCCCCCGCCTGATCCAACTTTAAAATAAATATATATAAAAGCGGCAATTGTAAGCCCCCAAACAGTTAGTTCATCCATATGTTTATATTATATCAGTAAATACAACACCGTTAAAATAATTAAGATACCGACCAGCGTAAGAAATGGAGCTGCAAAACTCCAAACCATCTTCCAAATTAGTTTTTTCTTCTTTTTAGGATTATCCTCAGCCGAAGCCTCGGAGCCAAACCAGACACCAACTACAATACCCAAAGGAATAGTGGCAATTATCAAAGTCACCAGAAGCTCAATTAGAGTATTGATACTAAGCATATAACTCATCATAGGTGAATTGCGAGTTACTGTAAAGTGAGTGTATACTGATGTAGATATGAACACACAACTATTGATCACCAATATAGGCCATATTATTTCCATAATAATTACCTTAAGTCTGATCATTCTAGTAATTTCTAGAGGATACAAAAAACAAATAAATATAGTATTTTTCCTTTTAGGGATAGCCACAATTATCTGGGAATTATCCTACGTCATAGGAATCAATATCTCTGACCCGCTAGTATCACGAGCAGCATTCATGTGGAACATTGCATCATTATTTATTGTAATCTTGAATGCTCATTTCGCATTACTAATTACAGGTAAATATCATGTACAGAAAAAGATCATGGGATTGATCTATCTTTTAGGTCTTGGTTTTGTGATTTTTTTTGCCATATCTCCAGATCTTTTTCTCCTGCCATCTGAGCCAAAATTATATTTTACGAATTTCTTTGTACAAGGAAAATACTATTTTATTGGTGATATCTTCTTTTTTGGAGTATTGATCTACTTCCTCTATCATTTGCTTTCCGCTTTCAAAAAAGGAGATTTTGATATGAGAAATCGTCTAAAATATTTGATCGTGTCCATGCTGATAGCCTATGGTATCGGCAGTGTGCCATTATTTCTATTGTATGGAATAGAAATAAATCCTTTGGTATCAGCATTGTTTGGACTCTATAGCATTCCTATGGCTTATTCTATTGTTGAATATAAGTTAATTGATATTAATATCATAGCAAAGAGAGCTTTTTGGTATGCTATCGGAGTAACTATCGTAGCAATCTTGATCGTACTTATAAGTAGTGCCAACGAAACAATTATCACCAATTTTCCAAATTTCCCAAAATGGATCCTTCCAGGACTTTCTGGAATAATCGCGGTAAGTAGTGCAATTATCGTATGGAAAAAAATCAGAGAAACAGATATCTTAAAAGATGAGTTTATAAATATCATAATGCACAGATTCCGTACCCCCATCACATATATCAAATGGTCAGTAGAAATGCTCAAAACATTGTCGACAAATGAAGAACAAAAAAAGGAACTGGACAACATCGAGGAAGAAAATACTGTTTTAGTTGGATTGACAGATACATTGGTCAATCTTGCCAATATAGGTGGAAATGAAAAAAGTTATGCATTAACCGAAGAAAATCTTGCTGAAATAATCAAAAAAGTTATTAATAAAAAGAACATAAGAATTAACGCTAAAAAAATAACAATAGATACTGAGTTTGGAAATAACCTACCACCAGTAAATGTCGATCTAAAAAGGATAGAATTCGTGATAGAAACTATTATAGATAATGCTATTACCTATACACCAGATGAAGGAAATATAAAATTATCTATCGAACTTAATGATAAAAAACTAATCTTTTCTGTCAAAGACAATGGTGTGGGGATATCAAAAAAAGACCTGCCTCGTATCTTCATTAAATTTTTCAGAGGGGATGGTGTAAAAATAGACACGGAAGGTATGGGGATAGGACTTTTTATATCAAAAGATATTATGAGAAGACACGGGGGTACAATCAGTGTAGAATCAGATGGTTTAGGAAAAGGAGCTAAGTTTTCTATTGATTTACCCTTAAAAGCTTAGAGGGATAGATTATCACTATATGATAAGCGAAACATTTTTCTGTCTATACACCACAAACGAGGAGGCTTGGGATTCCCTCTTAGAAGACTGCAAGAAAGCAGAGAAAACTATTGATCTGGAGCAATTTATCTTTGTGGCAGATGATTTTGGAAATAAACTCATAGATATTTGTAGTGAACGAGCTAAGGCGGGAGTAAAAGTACGTTTTCTATGGGATGCAGCAGGAAGTTTTAGCTTTTTTGGTTCAACTATTGCCGAAGATCTGCAAAAAAAAGGCATTGAACTAGTATTTTGGAAAACTTTGATTCCTGGTTTTTTCAAAGTACCAAACTATCGCTCTTGGTTCTTTCGCAACCACCGTAGGACGATAGTCATAGATAACAAAATCGGTTACACAGGAAGCATCTGCATCAGAAAGAGTAGTGTAAAGTGGAGAGATACGAACCTTCGTCTAGAAGGTCCAGTAGTCAGCGAGATGTCTAATGCCTTCAATCGCATGTGGGGACGAGCTAAAGGAGACAAAAATATAGCCAAGAGACAGTTTGTTAGAGATCGAGAGTTCAAATACATTACCAACTACCCCACTCCAGGTCGTAGACATATTTACACAGAGCTTGTCGCCGCAATCCGATCTGCTAAAAAATTTGTCTACATCTCAACTCCTTTTTTTGTCCCAACACACAGACTCTTGAGAGTCATCAAGCTCGCCGCTCATCGAGGAGTAGATGTAAGACTCTTGTTACCAGAAAAATCTGACAAATACCCGACCTTGGACTTTGGAGCAAAATCATATTTTGATACTTTATTAAAATCGGGTGTACGAATCTTCTTGTATCAAGACAACAATATGCATAGTAAAACTACCTCTATAGATGGAGATTGGGCCACCGTTGGAACTCTAAACCTAGACCGCCTAAGTCTCTTATATAACTTTGAAGCCAACATCATCACAACCAACGGTCGGTTTGCAGAAGAAGTTGAGTCTCACTTCATCCATGACATGCAGAATTCTAGAGAGATTCTACTGACAGAATGGAGAAAAAGGTCATTTATTGAGAAAATTCCAGAAGTCCTCATCAAGCTTGTCAGAAAGTTCCTTTAATGCTATAAATAAGGCTCATTGAGCACAGCACGAGTACGTATAAATAACTTCATAAAATCCCCTCAATTAAGGGTTATTACCGATAGTGGTGAGAACCTAGGGGTTATAAGCCTTGAACAAGCTTTCAAAGAAGCTCGGGAAAGGAACCTTGATCTTATTGAAATATCACCTACCGCCGTCCCTCCGGTTGCAAAAATCATGGATTATGGTAAATTTCAGTACGACGAAAAGAAGAAGCAGAAAGTGGCAAAGGCTCGGACCCAGACATCAGATTTGAAAAATATTCAGGTCAAAATAGGTACTGGAGAGCACGATTTAGAACTCAAGGCCAAGAAAGCGTCGGAGTGGCTAACAGAAGGACATCGTGTAAAAATTGACCTTTTCCTCATTGGTAGGTCAAAATACATGGACCAGAATTTCCTAAAGGAAAGAATGGATCGAGTATTTAAACTCATAACCACTGATTACAAGGTAGCTAGTGCTCCAGCCAAGAGTCTAAAGGGTCTCAGCGCGATAATAGAAAAGAAATAAAATGAAATCAAATAAATCATATTTAAAACGTCTCAAGGTCACCAAGAATGGAAAGATTCTGGCGAGAGCGACTGGTCAAAACCATTTCAACTCAAAAGAGAGTCGTCGTTCACAGTTGAGAAAGAAAAATTCAAAGGTTCCCTTCCATATGACCAACAAGGAAAAGAGCCGATTTTTAGTAAATGCATAATTAATCATAAATACCATGGCACGCGTAAAGAAAGGAGTTAATGCTCTCAAAACTAGAAGAAATATCCTAAAGCAAGTAAAAGGCTATCGTTTTCGCCGATCAAAAACCGAACGAGCCGCTTATGAAGCGATCTCTCATGCCGGAGCTTATGCTTTTGCTCACAGACGAGACAAGAAGGGTGATTATCGCCGACTTTGGAATGTCCGGATCAATGCCGCTCTCCGAGCAATCAACCCAGAATATTCATACAGCAAGTTCATCGGAAACCTCAAGAAAGCTAATATCGCTATTGACCGAAAGATTCTTTCAACTCTAGCGGACACCAACCCAGAAGCTTTCAAGAAGATTGTGGAGAAGGTGAAGTAAGAAAATTACTCTATCTCATACCCCACCCCTCTCTCTGGACAGACCGCCTTTATTCCTAATTCGTTATTTAACCTTTGTGCTAGAAAAGCTGAAGATTTGGGCTCTCCCATGGCCACAAAAACTTTTTTCAGGGTTTTTTCTGCCATAGAAACAAATTCCACTAGATGATCTGAATCTTTGTGAGAAGAGAATCCTAGAATAGACTCAATATGAGCTTTAACCTGCACTTCCTTTTTATCAATCGTAACTTTTTTCGCTCCTTCTATGAGATGCCTCCCTACCGTACCCATAGTTTGATAGCCAACCAGCAGGATAGTACTTTTTGGATCAGGTAGATATATTTCTTCGTGATGACGAACACGACCACCAACGGACATGCCTGAACCAGCAATGATGATTTTTGGTAATTTGGAATGATCTATTTCCCGCGATTCTTGGGTGCTAGCGGTAAATGATAGGCGAGGAAAATTGAAAAGATCGTCCCCTGCCTTTATTTCTTCTTGAGCTTTTTCATTGAACAAATAGGTGCTTTCTCTATATACTTCAGTGATTCTAGTTGCCAAGGGTGAATCGATATAAACAGGAATGGATGGAATCTGTTTAGACTCAACCAGTTTATTGATTTCATAAATAATCACCTGTGTTCTTTCCAGGGAAAAGGCCGGGATAACCAAACTCCCTCCTCTAGCGATGGTCTCCTTTATTATTTTTTTCAATTTTTCTGATCGTTCGCTCTTTGGTTCATGATTGCGATCTCCATAAACACTCTCCATCACCACATATTCTGCACCCTCTATAGACTCCGTATCTCGGAGAAGTGGTGTCGGAGTATTTCCCAAATCTCCTGTGAAAACTATTTTCTTTCCTTTGTGAGTGAATTGAAAAATAGAAGAGCCAAGAATATGTCCTGCATCTTTGATATACAGGGAAAAGTCTTTGAAAGAAGTTTCGGTGTGGTAAGGAATAGTTTTCCAGAGAGCCATGGCCTCTTTCATGTCTTGCATCTCGTATAGAGGTAAAATTCCCTCTTCTCTTGCCTCCTTATCCAACAAACCAACGGCATCTTCTAAGATAAGTTCGGCGAGAGATCTAGTCTCTGGAGTAGAATATATTTCCCCTTTAAAACCATCTTTTACTAGTTTGGGAATACGTCCTACATGATCTAGATGGGCATGAGTCACAAAAAGTATTTCAATCGAAGCTGGCTCATATCCAAAAGGATTACGGTTCTCTTTCATGGCCACTTTTTCTCCTTGAATAAGACCACAGTCTACGAGAATGCGACTAGAATTAAACTCAACAAGAAAGTTTGCCCCAGTGACACTTCCTATTCCACTACAAAAAGTTATTTTGGCAGACATGTTATTTATCTTTAACAAAAAGATAAGCCACCAACATTCCGATAGTATCATTAATGATGTCTTTCACTGTATCCACCCAATGCAAAAGAGTACCAACTGGAGCAATGGTGATATCATAATATCCTTCCATAACTTCCCACAGTAGACCGAGAATAATGATACCAATCAAGAGAGACCAGAAATGTTTCTTTGCACTCAAGTTTGTAAAAAAAGTCTTGAAAAACCAATGTAATGCCAAGCCAAGTCCCACTCCACCCAAAACATGCATCATGATGTCATATCCGGTAAATCTAATATAGAGATAATAATGAATTCCGAAATAATGAAGGACAAAAACTAGAACAAGAATTAGAATAGCCGGAATATATGTTTTATTCATAGAATCAATTATATCAGAAACAAAAATACCTGCTCTACCGTATGGTTGCAGATATTCTTGATTGGTCACCGGAGTATTATAACCTAGTTACAACTAGGTGGGTTCTCTATGTCCGTACCAAGGCACGAAACACCTCGAGATCCCAAATTATGTGGTATAGGGTTAATACTCCCGTGACCTGACTTAATTATATGCCCACCATTTTTGAATACAAGAGTGGAAAAGTAATAGAGAACTATTCTAGAATTCCGTCGAGATTGACATCGTACAAAATCTTCTCTTGGATATGAGTATATTTGATAATCTCCGCAGGAGAAAACCAGTGTTTGATCTCATCTTCGGCTTCTTTAACCGAGCCAGAAGCGTGGACCAGATTGCGAATTGCTCTCAAATCATCATCTGCAACTTTATATGAATCTAGTAGGTAGTCACCTCTGATAGTTCCAACATCAGATGTTAGTGGTTCTGTACTACCAGTAATCTTTCTCACGATCGCTACCGCATGTGCCCCCTCCCAGACCATGACAATAATTGGTCCACTGACCATGTACTTTTTCAATTTCTCTAAGATCATTTTTGATTGATCGATAGGATTATTGTGTGGAGGTATGAGTCCTTTGTCTTTGTACGCTTTTAGATTCTTCTCTCCTGTCTTCTGAAACCACTCAGGATCAAGAGTGTAGTGTTGTTCTATAAGTTCAATGGTCGGTACCATCATTTTTATAGCTGTTAATTTCAAGCCAATGCGTTCGTAACGTCCAATGATTTCTCCCATCAAACTTCTCTGTATACCATCTGGTTTAATGATAACCAGTGTTCTCTCATGCTTAGGATGATTGTCATTTTGTTTCTTGTTTTTCATATCTTTGTATTATATCAGAGTTAAAATCTCTGCCTCACCTTTCGTAATCAGGATAGTGTGTTCAAAATGAGCACTTGGTTTTCCGTCTTTAGTCCTATAAGTATAGCCATCTTTATCGAGAGTCACGTATCGAGAACCCAGATTAAACATGGGCTCTATCGCCAACACCATCCCCGTTTTTAAAATCGCTCCCTTTCCCGGCTCTCCATAATTTGGCACATAAGGTTCTTCATGAACATGAAAACCTACCCCGTGACCAGCTAGTTCTTCTACCACCCCATATTTGTGAGCTAAACCAACCAATTCTATGGCCGAGCTGATATCACCAACTTTTTTGCCTACCTTAGCAGCCTTAATTCCCGCCAGAAGAGCCGCTTTGGTTATTTTGAGGAGATTATCCACTTCAGGACTTATTTCTCCCACAGGAACAGTTACGGCCATATCAGTGATCATACCCTTGTGTGAGAGAGCGAAATCCAGACCGACAATATCACCTTCTTTGAGAGTTAGAGGATTTTCATTCGGTATACCGTGCACAACTTCGTCGTTGACTGAAATACAGATACTAGCAGGAAAAGGGCGGGGTGCTCCGTAAGGATGAAAATCGAGGATCGCTGATTTATCTCCAGCAAATTTTATAAGTCGTTCTGCCATCTCATTTATTTCACTAGTCACCAGTCCTGGACGAATCATGGACGCCAGATCTACCATGATCTTGGCATGAATTTTACCTCCTTCACGGAGAATCTTTATGTCTTCTTTTTCTTTTAACTGAATCATATTAAAGACTTTATCCTCTCAATTAGATCTCGGTAGACACTCTCAATAGACTGTTCACCATTTAGCTGAATAAAGTGGTAATCATCACTGTTTTTATAAAATTCAATAGCAGGAACTACGTCAGTCATGAACCAAGCCAATCTTTTTTCTATATCTTCCTCTTTATCGTCCATCCGATGACGAGCTAAGAGTTTCTCTCGAGACCAATTCTCACTCACATCAAGCAGAATCACAAAAGGTTTAGGGAGATTATAAAAATTAATAATAGAGCCTAGTACACCTGCCTCATGTTTTCTACGTGGAGTGCCGTCAAAAATGAGGTGTCCTTTACCATCATAGTTACCGATCAAAATTCTGATCCACATGTAGACCGACAAAAACTCTGGTTGAAGTTTGTCAGCTAAATATAATTGGTTTGATAACTTTTGAGTATGTGAATCCCCTTTAATAAAATCCCTAAACTCTTGTCCAGTCTGGATATAAAGGGTTTTCAGAGATGAATCTAAGGTCTTTAAATAATCAACCAGAAGCTTGGCTTGAGTCCCCTTCCCACAACCCGAACGGCCGATGAATATAAAAGATTGAGCTTTCATAGCTCCAGTATAGCGCATTCATCTACCAATTTCTAATGGCTATTTTAATACTCTCTCATGGAAACTTGCGCATCAACTTTCTTCAAAAGATCAAGAACTACAGAAACGACGATGAGAAGGGCGGTACCACCGATCGCCAAAGTCTGGTTTCCAGTAAAACCTTGCATCACAAGAGGGAGAATAGCAACCAAACCCAGGAAAATAGCGCCAACCAAGGTAATTCTAGTCACGACTTTACCTAGATATGTCATGGTAGATTCTCCAGGACGAACCCCCGGAATAAACGCGCCGCTCTTCTGGAGATTTTCAGAAATCATCTTTGGATCAAAGGTAACGGCAGTATAAAAATAAGTGAAGATAAAGACCAGGAAGAAATAGGCCAGTCCGTAGAACCACTGATTATTGAGAAAGGCGGCAATAGACGCAGAAACATCGGCAATCATAGGATTGGAAACATTAGCTAAGAAATTAGCGATAATCTGAGGGAAAAGTAGGATAGAAAGAGCAAAGATGATTGGAATAACTCCAGCTTGGTTAAGGCGTAGTGGGAGATAAGTAGAAACTCCTCCATACACTTTGTTCCCCCTCACCTGCTTGGCATAAGTCACCGAGATCGGTCTTTAGGCTTCGGTAACCACCACCACTGCAATCACTACTACAATAGCTACTAAAAGGAAGATAAGATATAAAGGAATCTGTGAAGCATCGAAGCCGGCCAGGAACTGGAAGATTCTGGTAGGAAGGACGGCCACGATACCAGCAAAGATAATGAGGGAGACTCCGTTTCCAATACCAAACTCAGAGATCAGTTCACCGATCCACATCAAGAGTACTGAGCCTGCCGTAATAACTACAATGTTTGTAATTAAATCCATCCCTCCTAGTTGAGGAAGGACATTCTGACTTGCTAGAAGGGCCAAGAATCCAAAAGCTTGAAGTGCGGCCAAAGGAATAGAGAGCAATCTTGAGTATTGAGACAATTTTTGTCTACCCGCTTCACCCTCTTCTTGCATCATCGCTTTGATTTTTGGGAACATCATTGTCAATAACTGAATGATGATGGAAGCAGTGATATATGGTCCGACTCCTAGCATCATGATAGAGAGAGAAGAAATACCTCCTCCAGAAAAGATGTCTAGGAGACCTAGAAACTGGTTGCCAGCAAGCAGTCTTTCTAGATTGGCAATATCAACTCCAGGGATCGGAATATTTGAAAGTAAGCGAAAAACCACTAAGGCTCCTAGAGCAAAAACTATACGTCTTCGCATGATAGGGTCCTTGAGAACTATACCTACTTTTTGAAAAAATGTATTCATAATTTTAACTAAAACTTATATCTTGACTGAACCACCCACTTTCTCGATCTTCTCCTTAGCTTCTTTTGAAACCTGGCAATTATCTACGGAGATCTTCTTTGTGATCTCTCCTCCACCTAGTATTTTAACCTGAGGAATCTTTCCTTCAAAGGTAGAGATGATTTTCATTTCTATAAGAGTTTGAGGGGTGACAATGGCTCCGGCCTTTACTATAGCATCAATCACGCCAATATTTATCGCGACAGGTTTAGTTTCAATAGACTTGTGAGGACTAACTCCACGGCCACGAAGCTTGGGAATTCTTTTGATAAAGTCTCTGAGCTCTGGTCGACGCTTGTTACCAGCTCTGGCGGTCTGACCCTTTCCACCTCGTCCAGCAGTCTTCCCTCGCTTGCCTCCACGAGCTACGATCATGGTCTTCTTGTTCTTGGTTTTTGGTATAAGATTATTTATTTGCATGGCAGTATTATTTAACTATTTTCTGAGAAGGTATCAATACACTTCTAGAATGCTTTGAGAGCATGGACAGAGCTTTGATCGTAGCTCGAGCAATGTTTAGTTTATTCTTACTTCCAGAAAGAAGTTTGACACAAATGTCCTTGATCCCAGCCAGCTCTATCACATTTCGAGCCGAGCTACCGGCCACCACCCCTCTTCCCTTAGCCGGCATAAGCATGACGATGGCACTAGAGAATTTTGTCTGTATAGCATGAGGAATAGTCATCGCCGGAGAAAGAGTGACCTTGATCATATTCTTCTTAGCATGTCGAGTCGCCTTATCAATAGCCAGAGAAGTATCTCCCGCTTTTCCTAAGCCTACACCCACTCTTCCCTTACGATCACCAGACACTACAGCAACAGAGAAAGTAAATCTTCGTCCTCCTGAAGCCACACGAGTCACACGTCTGATAGCAATGATTTTGGTATCAAATTCTGGCTTGATACGCTCCTTATCCTGCCTCTGTGGACGTCTGCCTGGTCTCCTAGCATTATTTGCAGGAAAACTCTGGGGCTTAGCCGCCTCTGGGATTTTTACTTCTTCAATTTTCTTTTCTTCTTTTTCCATGATATTTGTAATTAAAATTTCAGACCACCTTCACGTGCCGCATCGGCTACCGCCTTAATCTTGCCTGTATAGAGATATCCTCCTCTGTCAAAGACGACTTTCTCTAGCTTTATTTTTTTTGCTTTCTTGGCAATCTCTACCCCTACAGTCTTAGCATCTACATCATGAGCTTCAACAAAAGTGTGTCCTTTCACATCATCGATAAGTTGAGCGTAGATAAATTTGTTAGAACGAAAAACTGAAAGACGTGGCTTTTCTGCCGTACCAGAGATAGTAGCTCTGATTCTCTTGTGCCTTCGGGCGATTTTCATTTGTTTTAACTTGCTTGTATTCATATATTTAAATTAGACAGATTTCTTACCCTGCTTTCTCCTGATCACCTCATCGGCATATCGAATACCCTTTCCCTTGTATGGTTCAGGTTTCTTCAGGGCACGAACTTGAGCCACGAACTGACCGACTTTTTCACAATCAATCCCAGAAACAGTAATGACATTCTTCTCTGCGGTCACCTTTAGATCATCTGGAATCACTACTTTTACAGGATGAGAAAAGCCGAGAGCTAACAAAAGTTCTTTACCTTTCACTTCTGACTTAAATCCAATACCCTCAACAATAAGCTTCTTCTCGTATGGAGTGTTTACTCCAGCTAACATGTTTCTAACATGAGAAGCATATGTTCCCCACAAAGCCATAATATCTAGAGAGTGGCGCGTTGGAGTCAAAGTAATTTCATTATTTTCAATTTTCACTTCAATCTCTGGACGAAACTGTTTAGTCAGTGAACCTAGTGGCCCTTTGATAGTAATAGCACCTCCCGAATAGGTTGCTTCGGTTTTGGCTGGGAGTGGGATTGGTTTTTTGGCGATTCGTGACATATATTTAATTTTTACCAGATTTTAAAGAGAACCTCTCCTCCGACCTGATGCTTCTTGGCGTCCACATCTAAAAGTATTCCTTTTGGAGTAGAGAGAATTGTGTTTCCAAATCCACTCTTAAACATTCTGATATCTTTTGATTTTTGGTAAATGCGTCGTGATGGTTTGGAAATTCTATCTACACCATTGATTCTTGGTTCTTTGCCGAAATAGACGATGCCCATTTCTAGAGTCTTAATAGTTTTCTTGCCTTTCTTTTCAACTGTTGTGAGATAACCTCCTTTGACGAGGACGTGAGCAATGGCTTCTTTGAGAGCAGAGTAAGGAACGGTAACTATCTCTTTGCGAGCGTCACTAGCGTTCTTAATTCCAACAATGAGGTTTGAAATAGGGTCTGTTACCATGATGATTTCTTGATACCGGGAATAACGCCCTCATTGGCAAACTCTCTGAAACAGATACGACAAAGGTCGAAGTCTCTCATGTAGCCATTCTTTCTACTACAACGAAAACAACGTCGCACTACTCGCGACTTGAACTTGGGGGTCTTCTTTGATCGTGCTGTGACTGATCTTTTGGCCATGTGGGCAATTTTTGCAAATAAAATGGGGATTGGTTAGCTTTTCCTGCCCCAAGGGGGCCGATGTGCTTCCAATCACTCAATATGTTCCCTGTTGTAAGGTAGTAAGCATAGTAAAGGATTGGGGTAAAAAAGTCAAAGGGGTTGACTATATCAACAAAATATGATAAATATTATGTCGGTATTTCCTGAAAACTAACCTGAAAAGAAAAAGGCCTTCCGCTAAGTGTGGTTTTAAGGCCACGGCCGAAAGTCTTTTTCATGCTAAAATCCTAACAAAACCTATTTCCAAAGTCAACTATACCTTCTTCTTCACCTCCTCCTTCTTGAAAGGAAAACCTAAATATTCTAGAAAGGCAATGGTTTGGTCCTTCTTTTCTGACGAAGTCACAATGGTGATTCCCATGCCAAAGACATCCCTTAGATCTTCATCTGAAGTTTCCGCAAAGATAGTGTGCTCCTTAACTCCTAATGTGTAGTTACCCATCTGATCTACAGCTGTGCGTGAGATCCCACGGAAGTCCTTGGTTCTAGGCAGAGCGATGTGAATCAAACGATCAACAAAATCGTACATTCTCTTTCCTCGTAGAGTAATCTGGTATCCTACAGGATCACCTGTTCTCACCTTAAATGAAGCGATAGATTTTTTAGCACCCCTAATAGCCGGCTTCTGTCCAGTGATCTTTGAGAGTCGGTCTGAAATAAGTTCAATCTTTTTCTTGTCTTTGAGTGAACCGATACCTGTAGAAATCGCAATTTTCTTTAATTGAGGAGCTTGCATGTTATTTTTCCAGCCAAATTGCCCCTTCAGCGCTTTAAATGAATCCTTGTTTAGTTCGTAAGTTGTCTTTGGTGTAATGGCTTTCATGTTTTTATTTCTTAACTTTCTTTTCTTTCTTTACACTTTCAAGTCTCACATTGGAAACATGAATCGGCATCGCCATTTCAATCATTTGACCTTTCTGACCTTTCTGACGAGGTTTCTGATGCTTCTTGGCCATATTAATACCCGAAACTAGAACTTGGCTAGTCTTTGGCATTGATTTTGTGACCTTACCAGTCTTTCCCTTATCTTTTCCGGCAATCACTATTACATTGTCATCTTTTTTTATGGTCATGATATTTTATACTATTTCTGGTGCCCTAGAGGCAATGGTCTGGAAACCTTTTTCTGAAAGCTCTCGAGGGATTGGACCAAAAATACGTCCAGCAATAGGCTCCTTCTTACCCTTTTCCAAAATCACGACAGCGTTTTCATCAAATCTAATGTATGAACCATCCTTTCGGCGAAAAGCCTTGACCTGTCTTACAACCACAGCCTGCAGAACATCTTTCTTTTTGATGGCTTTGCGAGGTTCAGCTTTTTGGACAGAAAGTACCACAAGATCTCCAAGTTCAGCGTAACGCTTTTTTGAGCTGCCAAGCACTTTGAAAATTCGGCCTATCTTGGCACCGCAGTTGTCAGTTATTCGTACTATTGAGCGTGGTTGAATCATATTATTAAATATTAAGCCAAAATCTTAAATGACTTGTGCTTCGAGATTGGTCGGCAAGACTCAATCTGCACCTTCTCCCCTACTTTCTTGGTATTACCAGCATCATGAACCTTGTAGCGCTTACGGAGAGTGACAAATTTTTGATATTTTGGGTTTTTTACATAGCGTTCCACAAGCACCACAACAGTGTCTTTCATTTTGTCAGATACGACAATACCAGAAAGAACCTGTCTCTTTGGGGTAGCGATATTCTTTTGTTCTGTATTTTTTTCCATAAATTATTTTGCTTTTGACATTGTATCTGCCTTTCTCAAAGAAAGTTCTGTCATAATTCTAGCGATTTCTTTCTTGAGAGTTTTTCCCAACTTAACGTTCTTGGTCTTACTACCAGTTGAGCCAAATCTAAACGCCCTCACCGCCTCTCGCTTCTCTGCGATAAGTTTCCCTAGATCCTGTATTGTTTTATCCTTGTATTCTTTCATAATAGTGGTTTTATAGGATATTTCGATTAACAATCTTAGTCTTCACGGATATCTTGGTTCCAGCCTTTCTCAAGGCCTCAGCTGCTACCTTATCATCAACTCCGTCAATTTCAAAGAGAATGCGTCCTGCCTTAACTGGAGCCACAAATCCTACTGGGTCTCCCTTTCCTTTTCCAAGCTTAACTTCAGGAGGCTTCTGGGTAAAAGGTCTATCAGGAAAAACGCGGACCCAAACCTTTCCAGACTTAGTCGCATAACGCGCCATAACCTTTCTAGCCGCTTCTATCTCATTGGAAGTGAGTCTACCGTAGACCATAGCCTTCAAACCATAGGAACCGAAAGCTAGAGACACGCCTCTCGTTTCTACAGCCGAAGCCAGCTTTTTCGCATTCTTACGTCCGGTGTGCCACTTTCTGAATTTTACTTTTTTAGGAAATAACATGATATTAAAAATTATGAACGGTTTACTCCGGTGTTAGCCGCTGCTTTCAAATCTTTTTCAAAAATCTGACCTTTGTAAATCCAGACCTTGATCCCGATGTCTCCGTAGGTCATGTGAGCCTTTTCACGAGCAAAGTCTATATCTGCTCTCAGAGTCTGTAAAGGAATCTGTCCTTTTTTGAGATCTTCTTGACGCGCCATATCTGCCCCACCAAGACGTCCGGAGAGCTTGATCTTGGCTCCTTTCACTTCCCTACTAGCTAGAACCTTTTCTAGAGTTTGTTTCAAAACTCGACGGAAAGGCAGTCTTTTTTCTAGACCTTCAGCCACCATCATTGCAACAATCGCCGCGTTTGATTCTGGATTTCGTACTTCCTCGATATCAATTTTTAGTTCCTGGCCAGCAAGAGTAATATCATTCTTTTTCAAAAGTCTAAAGATCTTTTCTCTAAGTTTCACGGCTCCATCACCACTTCTACCGATAATCATACCAGGACGTGAAGTTCTAATAATAACTCTTAAAGCTTTTTGATTTCTCTCTATTTGAACATCGGATAGATAAAATGTTCTCAATTCCTTTACTAGAAACTGACGAATGAGCAGGTCGGCCTTGAGAGCTGTTCTGTATGATTTGTTCACTCCGAACCAGCGACTTTTCCAGTCTCGTATGATGCCTAATCTGTGTGAATATGGGTGTACGGAGTGTGACATATAATTATTTATTTTCTACTTTTTTATTATTTTTACTGCCTTTGGCCTTCTTTTCAGGTGTTGGAGTCAAAACCAAAAGAACGTGGCTGGTACGCTTGTTGATTGGATAAGCACTTCCCCGAGCTCTAGGCATTCGACGTTTTAGAACATCACCAACATCCACTCGGAGTTCTTTGATCATGAGCCCCTCTTTTTCCAAACCATGGTTATTCTTGGCATTAGCTACAGCAGATTGCAATAAGCTATATAGAGGATCAGCAGCCTTCTTACTCAAAAAATTGAGGGTATCCAAAGCCTGAACGACTGACTTGCCACGAACCAAGTTTGCTACTGAGCGAACCTTTCGTGGAGACTGTCTAAAATTTTTGAGAGAGGCTTTTATCATAAAAATTATTTTTTAACTGGAGCCGCGACCGCTTCCTTGGCTGACTTAGCGGCATTAACTTCAGCTTCTTTAGCCTTCATTTCAATCTCCTTCTGCATCTTTCCTCCATGTCTGATGAATTTCCTCGTAGGCGAAAATTCACCGAGGCGGTGACCAACCATTTCCTCGGTGACTAAAACCTCAATATGTTGTTTTCCATTGTAGACGCCAAAGATAAAACCTACCATTTCAGGAGCAATCTGGCTTCGGCGATACCATGTCTTAATAACCCCAGTATCAACAGGTTTCTTTCCGGCGATCTTTTTCAGAAGTCGCTCTTCAACGTATGGACCTTTTTTGAGGGATCTTGACATGATTTTATTTAATAAAGCTTTCAAATACTAGCAAACTGTTGGTTAAAGTCAACTTTTTATGGATTTATGTTGTCTAACAACTTATAGATCCAAAAAACGATAAACTTTTTGACCTTTCTTGCTAATCTTCCTAACATGGCTCTTATTGCTCTACCGACTTATTCTTGCCCACTCTTCGACGAGAGACAATGAAGACGTTGGAGTATTTCTTTGGAGTTCTAGTCTTTTGACCTTTTCCGGCTGGCTTACCCCATCTCGTCTTCAACCTTCGCAAACCTCGACCAGTTCTCTGCTCTCCTCCACCGTATGGATGATCCACAGGGTTTTGAGCTGAACCTCTGACTGTAGGACGAATACCCATCCACCTAGAACGGCCGGCCTTACCAATATTTACAAGGCGAGATTCCTCGTTTGAAACAGTCCCGACAGTAGCCCAAGCATTGTCATGAACTTTTCTCACTTCGGTTGAAGGCATTTTGATGTGAGTATATGGGGCATCGTTGGCAATAACTTGAGCAAATGATCCAGCTGAACGAACTAGTTTTGACCCACCATGCGGTCTCACTTCAATATTAAAAACAAAGGTCCCGACAGGAATTTTGCTCAAAGGAAGTCTGTTTCCTACTTCTACCAAGGCTGTTTCAGAAACAATGAACCGATCTCCCACCTTCATCGTCTTTGGAATAAGGATGTATCGTCTTTCCCCATCTTCATATTGAACGAGAGCAATGAAACCAGTTCGATATGGATCATATTCCACCGTCTTAATAGTGGCGAACATATTTTTCTTGTCATATGAAAAATCAATCTGACGATAGAGTTTGCTATTCCCTCCTCCCTTATGTCGGACTGTGATACGACCAAAAGCATTTCGCCCCATATCTCTTTTCATTCCCTTAGTCAGAGGCTTGTAGGGTTCTTGAGTAGTCAAATACTTTCCGTAAGGAAGAGTGGTGAGATGTCGTCTTGATGGTGTTGTTGGTGCGTATTTTTTCATGATAATAATATTAGGCAAATTCAATCTTGTCTCCCTTCTTTAGGTAGACCAGAGCCTTTTTAACTCCTGGTGTTACCCCTTTTCGTCCTCTATTAAAAACATTTTTTGAAGGAAGAGTGATGGTTCTGACCTTTATAGGATTTACCTTGTAGATATTTTTAATAGCTCTGATAATTACATCCTTAGTGGCTGATTTCACAACTTCAAATGTATAGATATTTAGAGCTTCGTTGGCCAATCCTGACTTCTCTGTAATACGAGGACGAATGATAATATCTTTAGAAATGTTTACAGATGAAGAAGACGCACGAATCGCCACGACTTTTTCTACCTTTTCTACTTTTTTCTTTTTTGATCCAAAGAGAGCCATAATATTTATTGATTAAAAATCTTCAGTGACTCTTTTGGGTTGGTAATCACTAGATACTTATGGTTAAGCACTGAGACTGGATTAATATTTCGCAGTTCCTCTACAGAAACATTTCCAAAGTTTCCAAAACTCTTTATAACTTCAGGGTATTTCTTGTCTATCGCAATAATGGCAGCATTCTTTGGCTTTGTACCAAGTTTTTCAAATCCCTTCACCTTTGAGAGAGATAGCAAGGTCACCTTTGCCTCCTTAGCCTTTGGGGCGGTGAAAGCTAGAGAATCTACAACAAGGATCTCGCCATCACGGAACTTCTTTGAAAGAATAGTGTAGAGGGCTTTTGTTTTGGCCTTCTTGTTCACCTTTCGATCATAATTCTTATCACTTCGAGGACCGTGAGCCACACCTCCACCAACCCAGATCGGTGATCGAGATGAGCCGTGTCGAGCACGACCAGTTCCCTTCTGTTGCCAAGGTTTCTTTCCTCCACCACGAACTTCTCCACGAGTCTTGGTATGAGCTATAGAATCTCTCATACTTGAAGTCATCGCTACAACAACCTGATGAACCAAGTCAGCATTCCAAGACAAGCCAAAAACAGTCTCGGGTAATTCGATTTTTCCAGCTTCTTTGCCTTTTTGATTGTATACAGTAGTTTCCATATTGATTTAATTAGCCAATGATCTCTACTAGAGTTCCTCTACGACCTGGAATAGCCCCTGAAATATAGAGGGTATTGGTATTTCCGTCAATATGAAGGACCTTTAGATTCTTCACAGTGATGCGATCTCCTCCCATTCTACCGGCCATTCTCATCTTCTTGGGAACTTTGTTTCTCAAACCTCCACCGATAGAACCTGGCTCTCTCTCAGAATGCTTTTGACCGTGAGTTCTAGGTCCTCCACCGAAACCATGTCTCTTAACCACACCTTGGAATCCCTTGCCCTTTGAGAGAGCGCTAACCTCGATGGTATCACCTTCTTTGAATTGGGTAAGCTCAATCTTATCTCCTACCTTGTGAGTCACAGGATCTATTCTGAATTCTCTGATAGAAGCAAATGCCCCAAGGTCTTTTACATGACCTTTCATGGCCTTGTTTAGGTTTGCAATTTTCTTTTCTCCAGAAGCAACTTGAAGAGCGCTGTAACCATCTGTTTTTTCAGTTTTCACTTGAGTTACCACGACAGGAGAAGCTTCAACAAGTGTGGCAGGACGAACCACGCCTTCTTTATCAAAGATTTGTGTCATGTATAATTTTCTTCCAAGAATAAATTTCATATCAGTGTTTTCTATCTTACAGAAACTACATCATCTTCACATCGATGTTTACACCAGAAGGAAGAGATAGATTGGTAAGAGCTTCAATAATTTTCTGGTTTGGGTTTAAAATATCTATCAAACGCTTATGGACTCTCATTTCAAATTGTTCTCGAGCATTCTTAAACACAAATGCCGAACGATTTACGGTATACTTCTTTATTTCTGTAGGAAGCGGAATGGGTCCATAAAACTGAACATCATATCGTATAGCCGTATCCATAATCTGCTTCAAAGATGCATCAAGAATTTTATGCTCATAGGCTCTAACTCTGATACGAAGTCTGGGATTTTCTCCAACCTTCTGTACTTTTGTACGAGATTTTGGAGTCTTCTTTGTTGTTTCTTTTGAAGCGGTGGCCATAGTAATGATATTAAGCGGTGATCTTGGTTACCACTCCTGCGCCCACTGTCTTTCCACCCTCTCGGATGGCAAATCGCTGTTGTGCATCAAGAGCCACTGGCGCTACAAGCTTTACTTTGAAAGTAACAGTATCTCCTGGCATCACCATTTCAACTCCAGTAGCTAGTGTTACCTCTCCAGTAACATCTGTTGTTCGAATGTAGAACTGAGGTTTATATCCAGTAAAAAATGGGGTGTGTCGTCCTCCCTCCTCTTTCTTCAAAATATAGACCTCCGCTTCAAATTCTGTATGTGGCTTAACAGAGCCAGATTTTGCTAGAACCATACCTCGAGTAACATCGTCCTTTCCAGTTCCTCGTAGAAGAAGTCCGGCATTATCTCCTGCCATACCTTCCTTTAGAGATTTGTTAAACATTTCGATACCAGTAATGGTAGTTTTTGAAGTGTCTTTGAAACCAATGATTTCAACTTCTTCTCCAACTTTCACCATTCCTCTTTCTATACGTCCAGTAACCACTGTTCCTCGTCCTTCAATAGAGAAAATATCTTCGATAGGCATCAGGAATGGCTTATCAACTTCACGCACTGGTGTAGGAATATATGTGTCGAGAGCATTCATCAAATCTTTTATACTCTTTACTCCTCCAGCTTCTCCTTCGAGAGCCTTTAGAGCTGAGCCTCTGATAACAGGAACTCCCTTTCCGTCAAATCCATTCTTTGTAAGGAGATCTCTCACTTCTTCTTCAACTAGATCTAGAAGATCTTTTTCAGCGACCATGTCGCACTTGTTAAGGAAAACGACAACCTTAGGAACACCGACTTGTTTTGCAAGAAGAACATGTTCACGAGTCTGTGGCATCACACCGTCTGTAGCAGAAACAACGAGAATAGCACCGTCCATTTGAGCGGCACCTGTAATCATGTTCTTTATATAGTCTGCGTGACCTGGGGCATCAATGTGAGCGTAGTGTCGAGCTTCTGACTCGTATTCTACGTGTGCTAGAGAAATGGTCACGATCTTTGAGGCATCGCGAACAGTACCTCCTTTTGCAATGTCTGCATAAGCCTTGTTTTGAGCAAGACCATCCTTGGCCTGAACGGCTAGGATAGATGTGGTAAGAGTAGTCTTTCCGTGGTCAACGTGACCAATGGTGCCGACATTAACGTGCGGCTTTGTACGATTAAATTCTGCTGCCATATGTTTTTAGCGCTTTGACTCTATGTGGTATGGGCGTGAAGAGACCATGCCGTATAGAACCAAAGATAAATTATTAAATACTATTAAATAAAAACACCAACGCAAGAAAACTGCGTAATGGCTATACTAGCAAGTACGCAGTCTTCTGTCAAATTTTAGGAGTTTTACCTATCTTGAGAAGATATTTTTTATCGCATCCCAGACTGATGAAGTGCTGGTGGTGAGAGGGTTTACTTTTACAACAACAGTGTCAGAAGCAGATTGTCCTGTCTGACTATTTGTGGCTGTGTATGTTACCGTCCAAGTACATCCAGCATAAGCACTTGAGATATATGAACGTGATGAGCCACTAGCGGTATTTGCTACCCATGATCCTCCCCCACAAACACTTCCTCCGGTAGAAGTGTAGCTTGAGGAAAATCTGTCGGCATTTGTAGATGACCAGACATAGTTATTTGTCTCACCGACATTATAGGTATAGCTTTTCTGTCCGTTAATGGTGAAGGTGGCAGTTGGAGCTGGTACTGGGGTTTGAGTGGTCGTCGGAGTAGGGGTGGGGGTTGGAGTAGGAGTAACTGTTGGAGAAGTAACCGTGAATGTCGCAGATGATTTTGTTGAAACTCCAGCACTATTAACACAAGAGATATGATAAGTTACGTTTCCTGGGTTACCAATATTCCTTACAGTTTGACTGCCGCTAGTTTGATTGTATGTAGAGAATCCAGTTCCAATACATGAGGTGGCGTTTGTAGAAGACCATGTGACTCTCACACTATCATCAGTAGTAACTACCGTAGGAGATACGGAAATAGAAACAGTTGGGACGGGAGTTGGGGTTGAAGAACGAACACTCAGTGGTATGGATCGTGCACTATTTAGACGACTTCCGTCTTTCAAATTCACAACAGATACCGCATAGGCACCAGAAGGTATTCCGTGAGGTACGATTATACTAAGGGTGGTACCATCGCTTGAAACCGAGTTAGGGCTATGAGAAGGAAAATCAGAACCAATAAATGAAACTACTGTATATTTACTAAGAAATCCGGAACCATAAATTGTTAACCACTCTCCTGGAGAAATAGAGGTTGAGGAGATAGAACTTAGAACTGGCGTAGAAACAATTGGTGTAGGAGTTGATGGAGGTGGATAAACTGTAATTGTATTTGAACAGTTACTATCAACTTGATCCCTTGCTGTAAATTGTAGTTGTCCTGAACTGCTGAAGAAATTTCCATAGAGCTTCTCTACTCCGTAAGAAGTTATTTGTGGTACATAGCCTTCGAAATTAGCCGTCCAACCATTTGAATTAGCTGGTTTGTTTTTTGAATCCACTACTACATAAAATCCCCATGAATTATCACCTGCTGAATAAGTTTTTGCGACACGTGCAGTAATTTCACACCTTTGAGTAGGTGTAACCGGTCCTCCAGTCCCTGCATAATAATCTTTATTCCAGATCCATTTTGCTCCATCAATCTTTATCCATGAAGGATCGTTTTGAGAAAGAACAACAGCTCGCCCTCCTGATGTGGACTCTGACCCATCACTTGAGGCAAGAATGTTGCTACCTTGAGTGATCTTGTAGATCAGTCCAGCAGGATTACCTAAACCTGTCTGAGATGCGCCAGTGGCATAATTGTTGAATACTTTGATCTCGAGAGTATTCTCACGTCCGCCCATAAGATACCCTGCGAGATTACGTGAATGGACAGAATTGAAATTCCAATCTCCAACACTTGAATCAACAGTTGCACCATTCAAAGATATTACATACTGATTATCTGCCGCTATAGAAATAGTGCTTGGTATTGATGAATCACTAACGTAAAATCTTTTAGTGAATGTTTCAGTTTCACCGTATGTAGTTGGTTGAGTTGAATTTGTAATTACAAAAACATCATCACTTTTATCACAGATACTGTTTGCACAAATTTCAATTTTGAACTTAGATCCAGGAATAATGTTGTAGTGACTAAACATACCTCCCTTTATGACTAGCGATTGCCTATCTGATGCTTCTCCAATGAGATCAGGGTTATAGATATTATTGATTGCATAGGAATGATCTCTAGATTCATCTACCAAATTAACCCAGTGTTTTGCTCCTCGTATCGGCTTGAAAGTAACCACCCAATCATTACTTAGATTGATAGTTTCTCCTCCATTTGGACTAATCACGGACACCGTACCTTTATCAGGATTCCCCACACTAAAGTAGACTCTGTTACTTTCTCCTGTTGTTGAATTGTATAGAGATAGATAATATCGTCCATCTGAATGTGAAGGAAGAGTAAATCTAGCAGTTGTACCATCTCTTGAAACAGTTAGAGTATCAGATGAAGCAATTCCATTTAGTCTAAGAGTAGAATTATTTAATCTCTGGCCCCTAAGATTCACTATCGCTCCAGAGGTGAGAGTAGTTGAATTTTCTACAGAACTGATATAAGGAGATACCTCACCTATAATCGTCTTTGAATTTGTATAATTTCTAGGTAATTCAAGTTTAAACTCTGAAGCTCCATAAGTAGCTGAATTATTTGCATACATAGCCTGGAAGACACCTCTGTAAGTACCAGCAAACATTTGCTTAGGATTTGTTTGAATTGTAGCCGTAAACTTGACAGTCTGACCAGAATTAACAACGTAAAGCTCCCTACCAGCAGAATCATTCAAGGTTCTTACAAAGGAATCAGAAACTAGTGTGGGAACAATAGGACCTACCGCAACAATTGCTCCATCCTGATTCATAAAACCTCCTATAGCCCCATTTTTATAGATATAAACATCTTTTGTTGCAGCAGTAACGGAAAAAGAATATGTCGCCTTTAGAGCCGATTCCCCACGACTATTATCATAGATAAGTTCTAATACGTTTCTATTGAGTGTCACTTTGGCATCTGAAAAGACTGTAGTTGTTGTACTGCTTCCACCACCCCCACTACTACCTCCACCCCCAGAAGGAGTAGTGTTGGTCGGTACACAAACATAGCCAGGCGGGCATTCAACTGGTTGAGGATTTGTGGGTGTACAGATATAACCAGCAGGACAGGTTGGTACCACCTGGGCATAAGTTTGACTTATATTAAATGAAAAGATCGCTACAACAATAACAATGTATGCAATAACCTGTTTTTTATATGACATTTTTTTAATTTATTTTTTAATGAGAAACAAAAGAAACCTGGAGATATTGTAACATATCCCCCCCCCTTCACAATATGATAGTAGAAACTCTTGTGCACAATTATACACTGATGACACTGGTGCGCAAACGTGGTTATCCACATATGATATAGTAAATATATGAAGAAAGTTTTCCATATTTTAGTATATATTTTTGCTGCTATAGGTTTTATCTTAGTTTTTGTCTATCTTGCCGTAGAGTTTGGTTGGACCAATACCGAGGGAATTGTAGATGAACAGCGAGATTATTTCCAAGAACAGCTAGAAAAGAATGATCTGGAGTGGACCAAGGGAGAAGAATGGCAAATTCTAAAAGAAGCCATACTGAAAGATCAAGAAGCTATAGAAAAAGTCGCAAAAGAGACTGGAATCCCCTCACGCCTGATCGTGGCCCCTCTCGTTGTAGAACAATTACGCCTATTTCATTCGGAAAGAGAGATTTTCAAAAGTATCTTTGCCCCACTTAAGATTTTAGGCAATCAGAGTCAGTTTTCCTGGGGTGTCATGGGTATCAAGCAGGAAACCGCCAGGAAAATCGAGAATAACCTAAAAAACCCTGATTCTCCTTGGTATTTAGGTAAAAAATATGAAAAAATCCTAGATTTTACAACAAACAACCCAGACAATGAACGCTTCTTACGATTAACTGACGAAGATAACCGATACTATTCATACTTATATTCAGCCATCTTGATCAAACAACTTGAAACTCAATGGGAAAAAGTTGGTTTTCCAATACATAACAGGCCAGGAATCGTAGCTACCCTTTTCAATATAGGTTTTGCTAATTCAAAACCTCACAATAGTCCCCAATTAGGCGGAGCAGAGATAGAAATAAACAAAACCACCTACAGTTTCGGTGGTCTTGCTCAATCATTTTATGATTCTAATGAATTAGTGGAAGAATTTCCGAGATAACTACTTCCTCGCCTCCACGATCGTCTTCTCGACGTTAGGTGGGACAACTTCATAATGATCAAATTCCATGGTCGCACTTCCCTGTCCTGAGGTCATAGATCTTAGTTGTGTGGTGTAACCAAACATTTCTGACAAAGGAACTTTGGCGTGGAGAACCTTGGCTTGGCCCCTTTCGGTCATTTCTTCGATCGTTCCTCTCTTTGAAGAAATACTGCCTGTGACATCTCCCATGAACTTGTCTGGAAAAAGAACTTCGAGCTTCATAATAGGCTCGAGAATAACAGGTTTTGCTCTCTTGGCTCCTTCTTGAAAGGCCTGAGAAGCGGCAATCTTATAGGCAATTTCGGATGAGTCAACATCGTGATAACTACCATAAGTGAGTTCACAAGAAACATTGACCATACGATAACCAGCCACAATACCACGATCCATCGCTTCATGAACCCCCTTTTCAACGGCAGGAATAAATTCTATTGGAATCACACCTCCCTTGATAGAGTTAATGAATTCAAAATCGTCATAACGACTGACATTTTTAGGGATCTTTGCACCTGGTACGAGAGGCTCGAGGGGTTTGAGAGTGATCTTAACGTGACCATACTGACCCTTACCTCCAGACTGTTTGACGTACTTGTGTTCAGCTTCAGCTGTGCCAAGAATAGTCTCTCTGTAGGCCACTTGTGGCTTACCAACATTAGCTTCTACCCCGAACTCTCTCTTCATACGATCAATCATAATTTCTAGATGAAGCTCACCCATACCTGCAATAAGAGTTTCGCCAGTCTCGGAGTTAGAAGAAATTTTGAAAGTAGGGTCTTCGTTGGCAAGCTTTCGTAAAGCCATACCCATTTTTTCCTGATCAGCCTTGGTCTTTGGTTCAATACGTAGAGAAACCACCGGATCAAGGAATTTGATAACCTCTAAAAGAACTGGGTGATTCTCATCACTGAAAGTATGGGAGGTTAGCGCATCTTTGATACCTACAGCGGCAGCAATTTCTCCCGCAAAAACCTTTTTTACTTCTTCTCGATCATTGGCCTGGAGTCGCACGATACGTCCTAGTCTCTCCTTCTTACCAGTTGTCGCATTATAAATATATGTTCCAGACTCAATCGTTCCAGAATAAACACGGAAGAAAGTGAGCTGTCCAACAAAGGGATCATTCTGTAATTTGAAAGCCAGAGCGGTAAATGGTTCTTCATCAGACGCATGACGAAGAACTTGTTCGCCAGTATTCACATCAGTTGCTTTGACCGCAGGAATATCTAGAGGAGATGGAAGATAATCAACCACGGCATCTAGAACAAGCTGAACACCAACATTTTTTAGAGCTGAACCAGTAAAGACCGGAAAAATCTTGTTGGCGATAACCGCTTTTCTAATAACTTTCTTAAGCTCTTCGACAGAGAGTTCCTTTCCTTCAAGATATGCTTGCATGGCCACATCATCATGTTCAGAAACCTTCTCGACAAGCTCGGCGCGGTATTTCTTGGCATCGGCGAGTAGATTTTCAGGAATTTCCTTTTCAATAACATTAATCCCTTTTTCACCATCAAAAAAGTAAGCTTTCATTTTCAAAAGATCAACCACTCCCTCATGTTCTCCTTCCAGACCAATAGGAAGCTGGAATCGAATCGCATTCTTATTGAGCCGTTCTAGAATTGAAGCGAACGATTTTTCAAAAGAGGCTCCTGTACGGTCCATTTTGTTCACAAAACAGAGTCGGGGTACATTTCCTTCGTCTGCATATCTCCAGTTGGTCTCAGATTGAGGCTCTACTCCAGCTACTCCATCAAAAACGACAACTGCACCGTCGAGCACTCGCAGGGATCGCTTCACCTCCACCGTAAAGTCAATATGCCCTGGTGTATCGATGATGTTGAAGCGATGCTTCTTACTCATGTCAGGCTTGCCATCTGCTCCGACAAGACCTCGCATATAAGTTGGATTCCAAAAACAAGTAATAGCCGCCGCGGTAATAGTGATGCCTCGTTCTCGTTCCTGTTCCATCCAGTCAGTGGTAGTAGCACCATCGTGCACCTCTCCGATTTTATGAATTTCACCGGTATAATACAGAATACGCTCTGAAGTAGTAGTTTTTCCAGCGTCGATATGGGCGATAATCCCAAAATTACGAACTTTTTCTAGTGGATAGTCTCTTTGCATAAATTAAATTAGATAATAAGGTGCTAAATGGAAACATACGAACACAACTACCACGCAAAGTGAGCAAAGGCTTTGTTGGCTTCGGCCATCTTGTGGGTATTTTCTCTTTTCTTGACGGCTTCTCCTTCATTCTTTGAGGCGGCAATGATCTCTTCTGCCAACTTTTCGTGCATCGGTTTACCCTTCTTACTTCTGGCGGCTTCCACAATCCATTTCATAGACAGAGATCTCTGCCTCTCTGGACGAACTTCTCGAGGAACTTGGTAGTTTGCTCCACCAACTCGTCTGGAACGAACTTCCATAGCTGGGGTGGTATTTTTGAGAGCTAGTTCAAAAACTTCCAAAGGTTCAGTTTTAGTTTTCTCCTTTAGGAAAACGAAACAATCATAGACTACTTTCCTCGCAATGGTCTTTTTACCTGAATCCATCACGTAGTTGATAAGTTTGGCCACTTTTAGTGATTCGTAGACAGATTCTGGTCTGACCGGATTTTTATTTTTTATTTTTCTTCTCATGGTATTTTAAATTAAATAGAAAGACTATTTGGCAGCTTTTGGTCTTTTGTTTCCGTACTGACTTCGACCCTTTCGACGCTTCTCTACTCCAGCGGCATCAAGTACACCTCGAACAACGGAGTATCTAAGTCCTACGTCCTTTACACGACCACCCCTAAGAAGAACCACGGAGTGTTCCTGAAGTGAATGTCCTTCTCCTGGAATATAGGCTGTAACCTCCATCCCGTTGGAAAGTCGAACACGAGCAATCTTTCGGATAGCGGAGTTAGGCTTTTTGGGAGTCTTGGTAGTCACTTTCACACACACCCCTCTTTTGAAAGGAGATGGGAAAAACCGAGGACGGTTTTTGATAGTATTAAAACTTTTCGTCAGCGCTACCGATTTTGACTTTCGAATAAAGCGCTTGCGACTTTTCTTCACAAGTTGATTGATTGTGGGCATTGATCTCTTTAATTGTTTAATAATTACAGAAAGCTGACTTTTTCACCGAGTGGTTACTCATCTTTCTGTGCGTTTTTGACGACGTGGGACTACTCTATCACAACTCACAAAAAAGGCAAGAAAACGGGCGCCGACGACAGGTCGGCGCCCTCCCACTTTCCCGATAAAGGGACGTGGTACTTGGCTTCATGGTGCTATACTTGACCTCTATATTATACCTGCTTTTTTGAGAGTGGCAAAGGCTCCGTGTTTCTGGACGGTCTTTAGAGCCCGAGTTGAGATAGTGATATTGAAAGATTTTTTGAGTTCAGGAACATAGATCTTCTTTTTCTGAAGATTTGGATATTTTCTAACCATTCCTGTAGGGTTGAATTGGGTAGCACGAGTACGGTTGGAGTAACCGCCTCCCATCATTGAACCTCTTTTTGTAATTGCGCAGACCTTGGCCATATGTTTTGTAAGTGATAGTCATGCTATCATACATATTAAATTTGGCAAGTTAAGCCTGAAAACTTATGGACGAATTAACCTTTATTATTTCTATAGCTATCCTCATCATGTCTGTTGTCCTACATGAGCTTTCGCATGGGTATACCGCAGAACTCCTCGGGGACCCCACACCTCGCCTACAGGGTAGACTTACTATCAATCCCCTCAAACATCTAGAGCTTTTTGGCTCTTTCATCGTGCCCGTGATCACCTCCTTAGCTGGTTTTCCCTTTGGCTGGGCCAAACCAGTAGAATGGAATCCCTATAATGTTAAAGATAAGCGGTGGGGTGAATTTCTAATCGCCCTCGCCGGCCCTGTTTCAAACATCCTCATCGCCATTATCTTTGGTCTCGTTCTACGTTTCTTCATAGATTCACTCTCTCCATCATTTATTACCATCGCTTCTTATGTGGTGGCTATAAATATAGTCTTGGCTGTTTTTAACCTCATCCCCCTTCCCCCTCTAGATGGATCAAAGATCCTTTTTTCTCTTCTACCACCTCAATTTTCTGGAATTAGAGAAGTTCTAGAACGTTACTCTATCTTCTTTTTTCTTATTTTGATCTTTGTCTTATGGAGATTTGTTGAACCCATTGTCCCTTTCATTTTTAAACTTATTTTAGGCGTGGAGTAGAGATACCTATTTCGTCCAGGATAAATTTGATATTTCCATCTGTTTCTAGATTTATAACTTCCGTTCCAGTTTGTTTTTCTATATTAAAGGGTGGCTTCTTTGGTAGATTTTTAAGAACCCTAGTAGATGGAGCACGAATCTTTTTTTTGATAATGGCATATTTGGGTTTGAGTTTTTCAAACAAGTCACCAGACGTACGTGAATCCCCCGCACTATGCGCGTACTCAATCAAATCAACCTTGTCTAATAATGGTATAAAAGATTTTTGAATAGTTTTTGAAACATCTCCCAATAAAAGGATGTTGGTAGAATGATGTGAAATATTCAAAACAAGTTCTGGCAGACTGGTTTTGTTGTATTTAAAAGATGGAACGGGAAAAAGGACTTCAAATTTTACCCCATCTATTTCAAATCTTTCTCCCTTCATCACTTTTTCTGCTAAAAGTTTTTTATCTACAACTACTTTTTCAAAAGCTTCTAGAGCGGTACTGGTCCCCATCAGAGCTGGTTCAACTATTTTTCCGACTTCATATCTACGCACCACCTCACTCAATCCTCCGACATTTTTTGGAAAAGAATTTGTAACGATAACTGTATCAATTCGTCTTCTATAGAAAGGGAGGATTTTGGTCAATTCTCGCATGATCTGGGAGTTCTGTCCCCCGTCAATGAGAATAGTTTGATTGTGGGGTGTCCGGAGAAAGATAGATCGACCTCTGTCTAGATCAAAGAAATAAATTTCCATAACCTTATCTCTCAATTCAAAGCGAGCAACATAAATACCCAAGACACCAGCCAAAAGAATGGTAACCAACAGAACCGACTTCCAGTATTTTTGTACCTTTTTCATGTAAACAACGTAACATAGTGAGATAAAGCCAAAATAAAATTTTCATTAATTATGCTAAAATAGAGGGGAAATTAACCAATTACACAATACTTATGAAAAAATTTGAAGAGAAAAAATTTAATATTCCTAACTTAAAAGGGATTTCAGAGAAAACCATTGGGGAGCATCTAAAACTCTATGCTGGTTATGTAAAGCACTCTAATCTCATTCTAGAAAAAATAGAAGAGATGAAAAAAGAAGCAGAGAAAAATGCTTATGCTCTAGGTGAGGTGATGCGCCGTTTTGGTTTTGAATACAACGGCATGAGAAATCATGAGGTATATTTCCAAAGTCTTGAGGGTGGAATGCAAGAAATCACAGACGGTGATTTAAAAAAACAAATAGAGGAAGATTTTGGCTCATTTGATAAATGGCTCATTGAATTTAAATCCATCGCCCTCACTCGAGGAATCGGCTGGGCCATGCTTTACTATGATAAAAAAGAGAGAAGACTACTGAATGCCTGGGTAGATGAGCAACATTTGGGGCAACTTCAGGATTGCACCCTTATCTTAGGCCTTGATATGTGGGAACATTCCTTTGTCGCCGACTATCAGCCGTCTGGAAAAAAGAATTATGTGGAAGATTTTTTTGCTAATTTGAATTGGAAAGTGATTGAGAAGAACTTTTTAGCCTAGATTTTAAATAAAAAAAGATAGACCCATAGAAAAGATAAACTCCAGCGACAACCTTTATTGAAAAAGCTGGCAAGGAAACTATGGCAAAAGGAAGCTTTGAAGCCTGCTTCACGATAAGAAGCTCGTAAGACAACAGGACGTGAGAAATCCAGCCAAACATCTGGGAGAGGTAGTGAGAAATGAAACCAAACATCCCCGTTAGAAATACTACGAGCATCGTGAGTGGAATGAATGGTAAAACGACGATATTTACAAAAGTACCCACCAAAGATAAATCCCCCATCATATATAGGATAAGAGGTGAGACAAAAACTTGAGTCGCCAGAGTTGAGGCCACCAAAGAGCGGATGGAAAATTTTTCTGTGATAAACCCTAATTTTTTCTCAAATGGAGACGAGAGGGTGATGAGCCCCAGGGTGGCCAAAAAAGAAAGTTGAAATGATGGATCATAAAAAAGAATTAGTGGATTTTCTATGAGCATGAGTAGGGCGGCAATAAAAAGAGCGCGTGCCACATTGTAATCTTTACGTAAAATTTCCCCACAAAGAGCGATGATGGCCATGATACAAGAACGAATCACTGTGGCTCCTCCTCCCACGAGCAAACCAAATAAAACAATACCAATTCCTCCCAAAATAATACTCGGGGTTCGTGGAAAAAAAGAAAGGAGTCGACGGATCATCGTCGCGATAATCGTAATGTTGTAACCAGAAAGCACGACAATATGTATGAGTCCCGACCGACGAAAATCATCTATTAAATCCTTTCCTAAAGCCGCTTTCTCCCCCACCACCAGTCCTCCGGCGAGAGCGGCATGAGGTTCACCCAAAACCATTCCGAGGTTTTGTAAAAATTTCTTTTTAGTATTAAAAAGAATTGATCTGAGATTTTTTCCATCATTTTTCTCTAGAACTTCTATTTGGGCTTTTTTAAATTCATAATAGATCTCATCTTTTCCTAAATAGTTAATGTAATCAAAGACTCTTCCTCCATTGCTTGCAAAGTTTCTGGGAGCAGAAAGTTTGCCAGTTGCTTTAACCTTGTCTCCATAGCTATACTCCCCATAACGATCGGCACCCACGCGGATAAAGTTACCTTCCTCAGTTTGCAAAGTAAAAGTCTGCAGAAAATCCTTTATGAGGGGTTCGCCTGAAATGGTTCCATCAAAAGTTGTGGTTTTTCCAACCTGACCTTTTAGTACATCCTTATTTGGATTATGGAAAGCCTGATAGCCACGGATAAAAATCATGATTATGAGAGTGATAATTATGAAAATATAAATTTTAGTCTGTCTGTTCTCCACCCCCCGACTGTAGCATAGTGGTGATGAAGAAATACCTAAGAAATAATAAAATTTTGATAAAATTTACCTATAGAACATCTTTCAGAATGCTTGTAAATGGGTATTTTCCTTTTGGGCCGTGGTAAAGCTTTACTTTTTCTCCATCAGCAAATTGCGTAGCAATCTCATCGCATCTTTCATTCCCAGCAATTTCGGAGTGCCCAGCCACATAATTCCATTCTATGTCCTTGTTTTCTGAAACTGCCAGTAGTTCCTCCCAGAGATCTCTATTCAAAACTGCTTTTTTCTGTGAATTTTTCCAGCCCTTTTTCTGCCAGCCCACAATCCATTCTGTAATACCCTTAATAACGTATTGAGAATCTGAATGGACAATGATTGATTCGGTATTATCTAAAACCCTCAAGGCCTCAATCGCCCCCTTGAGTTCCATTCTGTTATTTGTCGTCATTGCTTCTTTTCCGCCAAGTTCCCGCACCTTATCAGGTGAAATAACTATAGCCCCCCAACCCCCTGGTCCAGGATTACCTCGTGACGATCCATCAGTAAAAATTACTTTTTTCATGCTCATATTATATCAACAATCCTCAACCTAAGCTCTGGACGCCCTCTAAACATAGATTTCTCCATCGTAGCCACAAGAGAAATGGTCAAACCTTGCTCGATCTTTTTAGAAAAATCAGCTTGAGTGATAAAAAAACCGATAGCAGAAATGGGACTACCATTTGTTTTTTTAAAAATGATTTCTAAATGATTTTTTTCTTTGCCGAATTGCTTTACACCAGTGAGCATAATATCTTTGAACATAAATAGCGGCTTGTCATTGCCCGTACCAAATGGACCAACTTTTTCTATTTGACGATAGGTATCGTAATTCACATCATCAGGCAAAAGATTCAGATCAACATGGAAAATGTTTTCTTTCTTTTTGCCCTTTATTTTTTCAAAAGCCTCATTGAGTTTGCCTTCGAGGGTATGAATTGCTGATCCATGAACCGCAAAACCACCAGACTCGGCATGGCCACCAAATTGCAAAAACACCCCTTCCGGGATTTCCTGCATCAAGTCAACTAAGTGAACAGTCCCCGCTGCTCGACACGATCCTTTGATAATATTGTCACCATCACGTCCCCAGAGAAAAACTGGTACGGCATATTCTTCTGCACAGGTGTTAGCGGCTAGCCCCAGGAGAGATGGCTTCCAATCTGGGTTACCGATCACGATCACTCTATTTGGCTTTTCTCCATATCTCTCGTGAACATGTTTCTTCACTTCCTTAACTAGAGCAGCAACAGTCCCCTTTCTTTCATTATTGATGTGATCTAGATGATCGGCCAACTTTTCTGCTTCTACTTCATCATCTGTCGCCAAAAGACGAAAAGCATCCATCGGTACACCCATGCGAGACGCAGCATTGATCCGGGGGCCGATGGTAAAACCAATATCTTCTTCGGTGAGATATCTCTGATCTACTTTTAATTTCTTGAGCAATCTGATCAAACCTTTTCTAGGACTTTTTCTAAGCACGGCTAGTCCGTAGTGGGCAAAAACCCGATTCTCCCCCGTGAGAGGCACCATATCTGACAAGGTGGCGATACCCACCATATCTAACCACCATTTCTCCCAACCTTCTTTAATCTCAAATCTATTTTTAAGCAGAATAGCCTGAATGACTTTGTAAATCACTCCAGCACCACAGAGCATTTTTTCTGGATAGTGACAATCTGATTGTTTTGGATTAACAATGGCAAAAGCTGGTGGGAGTTTTTGTCCTGGAAGGTGGTGATCTGTGATAATCACATCTAGACCATTTTTCTGAGCCAGTTTTACATGCTCGACATCAGCAATACCACAGTCAATGGTAATGAGTAGTTCAACCTTGTCAGCGATGAATTGTCTGATCGCCTCTTCATTTAAACCAAACCCTTCATCGTGGCGATGTGGAATATAGTTGATAAAATTCTTGAATCCTATTTTTTTAAATAAGTCATGAAGAGCGACTCCAGCTGGTATGCCATCTGTATCATAATCGCTATAAATGACGATTTTTTGGTCACTTTCTATGGCTTTGATAATTCTCGTCACCGCTTTCTCGGCATCTTTTAATAAAAATGGATCGTGGGTTTGGCTATCATAGTTTGGATTTAAAAAACTCTCAGCCGTTTTTCGATCAGTGATCCCTCGGTGAAAAAGCAAACGTTTCAAAATATCAGGATAGGTACCTAACTTATTTTTTTCTTCATCAGTCAAAATCCGGCGTAGCTGGTAGGTTTTCATGGGTACAAGTATAGCACCGTCACAAAAATCGCTGTCATTGACATCAATCTACGTAAGGAGTAAAGTTTTACCGAACTGCCCTCCAACATCAACCAAAAAACAAATTATGACGACTCCTTTTACGGGAAGATTCTGGTTCAATACACGCTATTCCGTTTATCAAGTAACGATCCTGGATTCGGTCTCGAGCCCTCAAATCATGAAAATGCGGGTACACCACACAATTGGCCCAGGAGGTAGGCCATTAGTCAATCCTGTGGGCGCAACACTGCGGAGAGGCCTTTTGGTTGGTATCGGAAATAGCACGGTGGCAAAGTATGACCTGCCACAAAATCACAATTCTGCCGATCCGATACCAACACTTGCAACGAGAGGAATTTTTCTTGGATCCAAAACAACCTCTCCGCCTATCAGTTTCTTCCTGCGGCGAGACAGTTGTGATGATTGTTTTGAGAAATTCGCGAACCCCGACGCACCAAGTGAAGCTTTTGATCCTCGTTGGTCGGTGGACACGATCGCCACACTCAATACCCTTGGTCTCCATCATCCTTGGGTCACCATTGCAACTGGTGGTCGTTACGCTCTTCCTCGTCACATCCTGGATTGTCTGATGTAACCATACAACAAACCATCATAATCTCCTCAACACCTCGGCCCCAAGCCGAGGTTGCCTTTTTTCTGATATAATTTATCTATTATGGAAAACTGCATCTTTTGCAAAATCATAAAAAAAGAAATTCCCGCCGAGATTGTCTATGAAGACAGCGACTTTTTAGCATTCTTGAGTATCGACCCGCACTCCCCTGGCCACACCTTAGTTATTCCCAAAGAACATTATCGTTGGGTTTGGGATGTACCAAATGCGGGAGCCTACTTTGAGATAGCCCAGAAGATTGCGGTGGCACAAAAGAAAACATTCAGTCAGGATTTGATCCAAGGTAAAATATATGGCGAAGAAGTCCCCCATGCCCATATCTGGGTATTTCCGAATCCAGAAACTACAAAAGGCAACAAAAAAGATTTTAAAGAAAATGCGAAGAAGATAAGAGAAGCCCTTACATAAGTACCCTAGACACCACCTAAATTCCATTTCCTAACCCCAAATTTTATCAAAATTTTATTATTTCTTAGGTATTTCTTCATCACCGTTTTGCTAGAGTTGATGAATGATTATTTTTGTTAAAAGATTTATCGCATGGTTCTCATTAAAACCTAAATTGGACAGTAGTGTTCATGTTCCTCCATTTTTCAATGAAAGAGAGGTCTGGTGGTGTAGTGTCGGCGAAAATGTAGGGAGTGAAGTAAGTGGTAAGGGAGAATATTTCCGTAGACCAGTCCTCGTATTAAGAAAGTTAGATTCGTTTTCTTTTATTGGTATCCCCTTTACTACCCAAGCCAAGACAGGAACTTGGTATGCAAACCTCAAAATAAAAGGGAAAGATAATAATGCAATTCTATCCCAGATTAGACATGTTGATTATAGAAGAATGGATAAAATCCTCTGTAGCCTAGACCATAAAGATTTTGAGAAAATCAGAATTAAAATGATTGATCTTCTCTCGGGTAATTAAACAGATCACCCACCACTCGGGTGAGAGGTGGGTGGACGTGGCGAATGCCAAATACTTAATTACAATATCAAGAATATTATTTAATTACAACCCTACCCCCCAACGCCTCTATCCCCGGCAATGTTCCCTCCGCTAGATAATCGAGCATCGCCCCACCACCAGTAGAAACAAAAGTAAACTTATCTTCTATTTTTAATTCCGCCACCGTAGCTAAAGTATCCCCTCCCCCGATCACAGACTTAGCGCCATTTTCTGTGGCCTGAGCAATCATTTTGGCCAATTCCAGAGTCGGTTGTTTGAAACCTTGCTCATAAGCTCCAAGTGGACCATTCCAGAGAATATATTTGGCCTTATTTATCGCTTGACCAAGTAATGCTAAGGTTTCTGGACCAGCATCATACATCATTTCGTCAGATTTGATTTGACCAACTTTCTTAGTCTCCGTTTTACCGTCAACCACAACTGTGTCTATCGGAAGTAACAATTTTGGATTACCCAAAAAACGAGACAGGTTGAAATTATCTGGAGAAACCATGGATTTCCCGATCTCCTTGCCCTGTTCTTTGAAAAAATTATTAGCCAAAGCCCCACCCACAAAAATCTGATCGGCAATTTTTATAAATTTCTCAATTAGAGGAAGTTTAGTTTCAAATTTAGCCCCCGCCAGAACAAAAAGAAAAGGGTGATTAGGCTTAAAAGCGGTACTCAAATGTTTCAATTCCTGCTCAAAAAGCAGTCCAGCATAACTAGGAATAAATTCTGTAATCGCACAAACAGAAGCATGTTTTCGATGAGACACTGCGAAGGCATCGTTTACATAAATATCACCAAAAGAAGCTAGTTCCTTGGCAAAATTTTTATCGTTTTTCTTTTCACCCTCATATTCACGCAGATTTTCTAAGAGAATGACACTTCCTGGATCAAGTTTTTCAATAGAAATCAGAGCATTCTTGTAATTTTTAACAAAAACACATTGGACACCAAAAGTTTTGAGATATTCTGCTACCGGAACCAAGGATGGCTTGTCCTTTGGAGTCTCGATATGACTCATGAGAATAATTTTGGCCTTTTTTTCCTGAAGATAGGCAATGGTTGGCAGAATTTTTCTAATTCTAAAATCATCAACCACTTTACCGTCACAGACAGGCACATTGAGATCTAGCCGCACAAGAACTTTTACTCCGGCTAATTCTTTTATTTCACGAAGGTATTTCATAGATTAAAGATTATCGACAGCTTTGAGAAGCTCAGTAAATCCAGGAGCATTCACACTTTCTCTGCCGACCAAGAGTCCATCTACTCCCCCTCTAGAAATAATATCCCCGGCATTTCTAAAGTTCACCGCACCTCCATAAAGAATTGGGGTAGCAATGCCATTGTCATGGCCATATATATCTGATACCACCTTTTTTACAAACAGAGCCATTTCCTGAATCGTCGCAGTGTCCATTGGCTCTTTAGCCTCTATGGCCCAGACAGGTTCGTAAGCGATGATTAGATGATTTATCAATTTCTTGGAAGTTTTGGTTAAAGAATTCTTGATTTGATTTCGTAGAGTTTCAAGATAAAGAGCGTGAGTGTCACGAACACTTTCACCCACACAAAGAATAGGATGGATGCCAGCTTCTAGAATGGCTTGGACCTTTTTTGCTACTATTTCATCTGTTTCTCCCATCGCCCGACGTTCTGAATGTCCTACAATCACATGAGTCACCCCAAAATCTTTTAGCATGATAGGGCTAATTTCACCAGTATACGAACCTTCTTGTTCAAAAAAAACATTTTGAGCGCCCATACCGACCACCGAAGGACCTCTTTTTGACCTTAGAACATCTATATAGACAAATGATGGACAAACAACCACATGGGTAGATGAAAGTCTGCCTGCTGTCCTCTTTATAGCCCCAAAAATCCTTTTTGCTTCATCTAAACTCACCGGATGCATCTTCCAATTACCGACAATGATTTTCCTTTTCATATGCCGAAAGTATAACATTTACTTCACCTCATCCCAAGAAATAGTTGTGTATTGACTAGAAGTCAGAGGAAAACTCGGCGGAGGAGCATAGAGTAGATTGGAATCATAAATAATATCTCTGGTCTGATAACCTGTACCATCAGTATAGGCAAAACCATAGCGTTTATTACTGGCAATCATGCCGTAGAGAGTAATAATGCTACGTGTATAACCAGTTCCACAATCACTAGAATAATAATACCTCCCCACTCTACCATTTTGAGCTACCAGAGCAGCATCTATTCTCAAATCATTTTGACTTGATAGTCCCGCATTAATATCACCCTGGGCAATCAGAGCGATACTATCTTCACCATTATAATTTGTATAAGTTAAATCATTATTGACCGTAATACTTCTGCGTGTAGATGGATTATCTGGAAATCTTCCGGCAGCAATCGTCACTCTACCAGTGTTCACCTGCCCTTCTACCCACACATGATCTTCTACGAAAATAATTCCATTAGCGGGAAATGGATGATTTTGAATAAATTGTTTATTTTGAATACTCCAAGTTCCCCAATTAGCTTGATCCTGATTATCATTTACACAAGCATTGGAGCGATTGGTTAAAGAAGTAACACGATATAAATCAAAAGTATCGTTGGTCTTTAAGATAACCTGGTAACCTTGTGATCCAGACGAAGCAAAATATTTCCCATTGGCTTGAGCATCACTTTTCATCTGAGAAAGATTGGTAGTCAATCCAACAAAATCAATGGCTGGAACAGGAAACTGCCTACCCGCCATAAACACATCCGGCCTATTTGGCACTGTGGTTGGCGGAGTAGAATCAGTATTTTTTTCATTTGGATTAACTGTGGTATAGACGCCAAACTGATACCATGATGGATTGTGAGTACCTTGATCTGGGTCAATATATTTATCCTTAGCACTAGTAATCACGTTATGTGCAAGTCCTTCAAACCTAATACCATTATTAGAATGAATTGGCCCGAAAACTTCTGTCCCAACTCCGAAACGCATCACATCATTGGCCGCCACAGCATATTTTGCTAATGATGGTATCGCTAAAGTTGCTTCGATGGTTCTAGAAACATTGGGATTATCAACAACAGTACCCCTTGAACGGATCTTGACTACTGTTGATCCTGTAGGTGGAGGGGTAATCGTCAAAGCAAATTGACCAATCACCTGACCATCCTTATCTTTAAAATCATGGACATATGGTCCTGTCGATGAAACTGAATTTCCATCAGTATAATCTGATTGAGCATGCGCAAGATGCCACCGATAATAATCTACCCCGGCCTCCGCCACCTGAAAAGCTTGCTCGCGTGAAGCTAATTGTTGAGAGTTACGCAGAGTAGCCGCTGCCCAATTGATTAAGGCTAAAGTAACAATAATAGCAATGACCGCAAAGATCAGAACATTAATGAGGATGATTCCTTTTAAAAAACTAGGATTTTTCATAGATTATCTTTTAGATTACGAAATGTGGCATCTGAAGTATAAAGTCTAGGTAATGGGGAACGTCTCGGATCAGCATCGATGAGTAGATTTATCCTCACAAGACGAATTGTGTTGACCGCGACAGGTTGAACCAAAGGACTTGATGTGCCGTTATAAGAACTATCAAAATATTCAAAGAGACTGGTTGAAGTTCCGTTCTTTATATTATAAGCCAAGATAGAGAATTTTTCTTGACCTGGATTATATGAGAGAGGAGATCCTGAAGGTTTGATCACTCCCTTCGTCAAGGTAGTAGTGGTAATAAAATATCTAATCTGTTCTTGTAAACCATCAGCATCCGTGTCACTGAAAAAAACTATCGTACTAGTTGCCACCTGAACTATTGGGTACGATCCATTATTACCTGTCTTCGCCGAACGCATTTCTTGTACCATCGTACGTAAAATAGATCGAGCATCTTGGGCACTAGAAATTACGTCGCTTGAATATTTGTTATAGACCAAGATATTACTTTGAAATGATCCGACAAGGACGATAATCAAGGAAAATATCGCCACCACTACGATGATTTCTATTAAGGAAAAGGCTTTTTGTGATTGTGTCTTCATGGTATTTATGGAGCTAGGATGATTTGTTGTTCAATCCAATCATCAGAAGTAGATATTACCACCTGAACTTGGGTTGGTGTATAACCAGCCTTTGAAACAGTTACTTGATATGTGCCTGCATCTAGTCCGGTAAAAACTACTTGACCTGGAGGAGTACAGTCTGAAGTAAAGGTAAAGGAAATATCAGAAATATTTGGCGTAGAAATAGCGGATTCTGTAGAAAGAAAGACTTTGTAACGAACATAGCGATCTTCATTATGGACACCACTAATTACCGAATTCGATGGAGTATAGTATGTAGCTGAAGTACCATCAGGTCCCTTATAATCCCAGGTAGTGGTAGCTGTAAGTTTTTTGTTAGTTGCCAACTGCAACCTCACACTATTTACTCCAGTTTCTATGGGTTGGTCTGTTGGCTCTAAAACTATATTATAAAAATTACTTGGTGATCCTACATCAATAGTAGATGATTCAAGCGTCCCCGAGGAGGAGAAGCTTCCAAAAATATCTCTAAGCTTTATTTCCCCTACTGGACTATCTACACTTACACCACCATCGTCTATAAGATAAGCGAGTGGATTGATATACATCTCTTGCCCTGCGCCAGCTGACCAATCAGTCTGATTGAGATGACCACGATCAGTAATCTTGGTTGAGGAATACGAACCTGGACCACTGACTTCTACGGTCACGTCAGTCAGAGGTAGTTGAGTCACACTATCTTTAACTGTCACTAATAAACTTCTCGGGTCTTTGGTGTCCACAATCATTTTTACATTCTGCACACTATCGGGATTGAGTGGGATCAGATTTAAGGGATTGAGACCAATAATATTATAATTGCTATCAATGCCAACTACATTGTAAGCATCCCATTCCATCGTTGAACTAGAGTAATTACCAGATCCATCAGTGGTTAAATTTCTCAAAAATTCTGGAATACCAACACCAGCCGTTTTTGATCCAGAAAGATTAAAATCCACCCCACCGATAGGTACACACATCGGAGTCACGCTATCAAAAGAAAGGGTGCTCACTTTATCTATAGCAAAACTCACTTGAGTCACCTGCTGGATCACCACCGTAGCATCTGGTTGAGTTGGGGTAGGATTCAAATATCCATTCACCACTCCACCTGGAGGATATGTCCGAGCAGAAGAATACCCATCTTTTGAGACAGAAATAGAATAGGCTTGAACTCCTGGAGGAACATCAACAATCTGAAGCATGCCATTTACATCTGTCACATCTTCAACAATAATGTTTGGACTTACTGTACTATTTACAATTCTCACTGCCGCATCTGAAACAGCCAGACCATTGGCATCAAAGACCTTTACAAAGAGTGCCCCATTTGTAGAAGCTGTTTCAAGATTTTTAGGAGCAATAGTGGTGGTGAGTTCAATAGGAGAATAATCTTTACAGGTCTCACATTCCACTTTCACATTAACCAATTTATTATCTGCCGGAGAAAGATCATTTGGAGAACCACCAATGGTTCCATCAAAAGGTAGGTCCACATTTCTGACGGTAGTGGTCACCTTAAAGGTGATGCCTCCACGGATCAAAGTTTGAACTGGAGGAATGGTTCCATTTGGAATACCACTTATTTCACCGACATTAGCATAGGTTAAGTTACGTACAATTTCAAATTGTTCATTAGCTAAATTTAAAGCAAGAATTTTGTACTGATTGAGGCTAGTTAAAACAAAGAGGCTAGTGTAAGCTCGATATACACCAGTTGCCACAATGAGAAAAACAGCGACCCCGACCAGTATCTCTATTAAAGTAAAGCCCTTTTTCATAACAATTTAGATAGCATCAACCAAAGAATACATGGGCGAAATCATCGCTACTGCAAAGAATCCCACAGCTGCCGCAATAATAATCATCAAAAATGGCTCAATAATCGAAGACATGTCTTTGGTTTTTTGATCCACATCCTCTTCATAAAAAACCGCCACCCCCATAAGCATCTCCCCTATTTTACCAGTCTCTTCTCCCACACTAATCATCTCACCGAGGAATAATGGGTACAATTGTGAATTTTCAGTAAATATTTTAGAAATAGGCTCTCCTTTCTCAACAGTTTTAACAGCATCTTCCAAAACCTTTTTGTAATGAACATTCTGAACAATATCCTGAGTAATTCGCAATGATTCCAAAACATCGACTCCAGAATTCACCAAAGAAGAGAGGGCTCTAGCTGTACGAGCGGCGTTGACTTCTTTTATGAGATTTCCGATAACAGGAATCTTTAAGATGAGATAATGTAGTATTTTTTTTCCACTCAGCTGTTTTGACCAGATATATAAACCACCACAGATCACAATTAAAGCTAGAAAGAGAAGGATGCCATGATTCCTGATGGTTTCACTAACCCACAAAACAAACTTGGTAGATAGTGGTAAAGCGAGATTCAACTCGGTAAATGTCTTTGTAAGTGTTGGAACAATGTATGTGAGAAGAATAATGGCGATAATAATCATCGCAAAGAGAAT
The DNA here is from genome assembly GCA_964357605.1 of uncultured Candidatus Saccharibacteria bacterium. GTDB lineage: Bacteria > Patescibacteriota > Minisyncoccia > Phycocordibacterales > PALSA-1337 > CAIOGI01. Next base: position 23,909 of record CAYHLX010000003.1, on the reverse strand, counting down.
GACAGCCGGATACATCAACGCCCCCTTGATTCTCTTTTGTAATAGATAATTTTTATCCATCTGCAAAGACACGACTCTTAGAGACTCAGCGAGTGTTCCACTCTCTTCTCCTGAGCGAACCATCGAGATGACGAGGGGAGAAAACATGTTTTTAAACATCCTCATCGCGTCACTCAACGTTTTACCTTTGCTAATTTCTTCACTAATCGTAGCAATAATGGTCTTGATTTTCTTACTCTTGTCTTGTTTTTGCATTACCGAAAGAGCTCTAGACATAGACAGTCCAGCTTTAATCATCGAACCTAGATTACGAGTAAAAGTTATCTTTTCTTGAGCTTTAATTCCATTCAGAAATGGCAATTGTATATTGAGACTTTTAAAAGAAAAGCTTTTTTTCTCTTCCACAGAAATAACTTCTTCTCCTCCTTCTTTGATGATTTTATAAAGTTCATAACGATCGCGAGCGTCTCGCTCCCCTTTGTATACTTGCCCACCTGGTCTTTTTGCTTTAAAAATAAAATGTGACATGATTTAAAAAACTACTCAGAAATAACACGTAAAACTTCCTCGATCGTCGTGTGTCCTTGAACCGCCTTAAAGATTCCATCCTCGAGCATCGTGAGCATTCCCTCTTTTTTCGCCTGATTTTCGATCTCTTCAGCCGTTCCACCCTTGATGATCAATTCTCTAATGCCCTGAGTCACTCTCAAGACCTCGTGAATACCAATACGACTCTTGTAACCATCATCCTCCTTGTTTGGTACTGCCTTAAAAAAAGGGATTTTTTCCCAAGACTCTACAGATTTTACGACCTTTTCTGTTTTAAGGAAACCTAAGACCTTCTCCAAATTCACTGTTTTGCCGAGAGCTTCTACTTCCGCTTTTGAAAGAAAATATTTCTCCTTGGTGTCAGAAAGTCTACGGACCAATCTCTGGGCAATAATAATGTTGATGGTTGAAACTAGGAGAAATGGTTCAATCTTCATATCCAGAAGACGTGGAATAGCTCCAGCGGCACTATTGGTGTGAAGGGTGGAAAGCACTAGGTGACCTGTCAAGGAAGCGTTCACTGCCAGAGCCGCGGTCTCGTTGTCACGAATTTCTCCCACCATGATAATGTCTGGATCCTGACGAACTAGAGTACGCAAACCAGAAGCAAAGGTGAAGCCAATATCAGGATTTACCTGCGTCTGATTAATCCTCTTCATCTGATATTCTACTGGATCCTCAATGGTTGAAATATTTACATCGGGAGTATTTAAGATATCTAGAATAGTATAGAGGGTGGTCGTCTTCCCAGATCCCGTTGGTCCGGTAGTAAGGATCATGCCAGTGGTTTGAGTTACGGCATGATGAATGGCCTCTAACCCTTCCCCATGAAAAGCCAGGTACTCTAGAGTAAATCCAGAAACATTCTCGCGCAAGAGACGCATAACGGTCTTTTCTCCATAGTAAGTTGGTAGGACAGAAACACGGAAAGAAACTTTTTCGTTATTCATATCTACCTTGAAACGACCGTCCTGAGGTAGGCGTTTTTCATCAAGCTTGAGACTGGAAAGTACTTTGATGCGGGCGGTGATAGATGGTTCAGCGTTCTTTGGTAGAACCATGGCATCATGGAGAAGTCCGTCTATGCGGTACCTAACCAAAAGTTCCATCTCCATGGGTTCAATATGGATATCGGAAGCGTTCTGAATGATGGCATGTTTCAAAAGAGTATCCACAATTCTCACTACAGGTAGATCTTCAGCAATCTTTTTCAAATCTTCTTCAGAAGCATCGTTCCCCGTCCCTTCGGCAATAGTTTTTAGGGTTTCCGTCTCCTTTTGGATCAGGTCTCCGAACTCCGCCTTCAAGCTTTTTTGATATTGAATTATGGCGCTCTTGATAGATTCGGTATCGGTGAGACGTGCCAAAATCTTGAGATTAACTTTTTTCTTAATGAAATCGATGGCGGATAGATCATCTACATCCAACATAGCCACCTCTAGAGAGTCTTCGCTTTTTTTGAAAGCGACAATATTGTGAGTGCGTGCTACTGGTTCTGGAATAAGGGAGAGGGTTTCAAAGGGAATCTTACGATCCTTTAAATCTACGAAAGGAATACCTAGAACATAAGCTTGCATGCGACGCAGGTTGTCTTCGGTGATTTTTCCAGAACTTACGAGAATATCTCCGATGCGAGTACCCTTTTTTTCAGCCTCAATTTTGGCAGATTCCAAATCAGCTTGAGAGACAAGATTGGAGTCAATGATAAATTTGTTTAGTTGGGAGTCTTCAATGAACATAAGCCCCATAATTATATCATGAGGATCTACATATATTATTGTGTATAAAGACAAAAACCCTTTCATTCACTACCTGCAGCTGACTTGACTTAAAAGAGATATTAGCCCTATACTTACCTCCATAACATATGCAAACGACCCGATCACATTTCATGAAAAACATTCTCCGCCTTCGAAAGATGGCTTGCTTTGCTTGGCTGCACACAAAGTATACAGGCGGAGGTTTAAAGTTTGATCATATGTCTATGTCTATTCACTAAGGAAATATCTCATATAATCAACTCTAAACCTCCGGACCACCGGAGGTTTTTCGTTCGGGAATTGATGCGAGAAATGATCATTTTTCACATCAGCACCTGAACATGTCATGTACAGGACGAGCTGAATTGCACATTGTTAAACCAAAACTTGTTATTATCATGAACAATGAATTGATCGTTCCACAGGTAAAAGCTCAGATCTTCGACAAGCCAGATACCTTCTTTACCTTGCACAATGCAGGGATCAGTAATCCTCGTAGTGTCGGAGTGATGAAGCAGTTAGCAAAGTTAGAGGGCGTCGCTTACAAGAGCATTGTCTGCGGTTCTTCCGAAGAAGCATGCTTGATTGCTGGACCAAAATCCGTAGCAATCTTTGATGGAAACACCGGCAATCGTCGTTTCAACACGGCAGTCGCCAGGTCTTCTATCGTACCAGATTGGGCAACAGGAACAGCGTGGTGTGTCAAAATCGGAGAAAGATGCCACAATGAAAACCACTATGCCGGCTGCGCTCGACAAACACGAGCTCATTTTGGGAAACGTTTTCTTTTAGAAATCGATAAGGGAAATTTTCCCTGGGGCACGCCAAAGAAAGGAACTGACGGGCCAAGGGAAATTATCGAAATAGACCCAAGCGCAATCGCCACAAAAATCGCGGCGCTCAACAGTGGTCCCGATCTAGCCGCCGCTATTGCCGATCGAAGTTTCGCCATGGAATTGCCTCGTGGATCTAAAATCAGTTGGGTTCGGGTTTTGCCTGAGCCTGTTGGTTTTGAAAGAGAAATGATCCAATCGGTCGTCACCGCAATGCGAAATTTTGAGAAAGCTTCACACTTACTTCTTCGTCAAGACGAGGATATACAAAGAGTAATCTTGTCAGGGGTGACACTTCAGGAACCTCGACTCCGTGAAGTTTACCTCAATCCCGGCGTTGATTGCTTCACCGTCACCCGGCCGGACCTTCATTGGCATCCATCAGGTCTGAGTGCATCTGAAAATGATGAAATGCCAGGCGGCATGCCAGAACTCGTTCTTTTGGATAATGCCTACGAAATGAATGAGGAAAGATGGAGAGATTTTTTTGACTGGCTCACACGTAAAGGACCTCTTCTCTTCCTCGTTTCGCACCAGTGGTCAAAGTGCTACGTTCCAGAAACAGCGTGGTTGGTCAACCATCTTGTCGAGAAAGGCTACGATATTCGACTACTCATGACTGACCAACTCCACGAACTCACGATCAAAAGTGATGGAGTCTATCATAACGGTTCACGTCTTGGCGCCATTTGGCGTCAATTCCCCATCTTTGAAACAGGGGGGAAACTCGCCGATCTGGTGTTCGCTGCCCGTGAAGGAAAAGTCAGTATGTATCCGGAATGGGGACACTTTGGCAACAAAGCCTGGTTCCACCTGTTTTGGAAATACCGAGACCTGTTCGCAAAGCATATCAGTCCCACTGAAATGTCTTTGCTTCAGCAGGTTCTGCCAGAGTCACACCTTGTTGAAGGCGCGCACTCATTACCCTTCATCATTGGCCAAAACCAAATCAGCAACCTCACAGACCTTTTAACCTTACCTGAGAAAATAAGGAATAGACTGGTCATGAAAATTGTTGGAGCAAACAGCTTATCTGCACGCTCCTACGGTGTGCTCATGGGACGAGGTATCAAGAGCAAAGATTGGTCTGAATGGATTAGTGCTCGGTTACAAGCTTCTGAGCCATTCCTCGTTCAAAAAATGTTCGATACTGGAGTGATTGCAATTCCAGCATGGCACACAGGAAAGGCCAGGGCAGAAATGTTCCGTTGCCGCCTTCTCATGCGTCCTTGGGTACTCAATGGAGAAATTGTCTCAGTACATGGCTGTGCTGTGCCTCGGGAATGCTTCAAAGTCCACGGTATGGTCAGCATGGCCGTGACACCAATTAGGCTCATGTAGCCAATGGGAATAATAAAAGTTAGGAGTTAGTCTGCACGCTGGCAGACCTTAAAACCGTCGCCAGCTTTTTATAAAAAATATATGATCAAAAAAAATTCACAAAGATTCCACACATACGGCTTCAAGGTAGGTCTATTTCCTCCTGGTCGACGACGAAGCATTAGTGACGTGCCTGGAGTGACCGTCGGCCATACAACCAAAATCATAGGGTCAGATGTACGTACTGGCGTGACAATAATTGATCCTGGAATTAATAATCTTTTTCGAAAGAAAGTTCCCGTAGCAATCTTTGTAGGCAATGGTTACGGCAAAATAGTTGGTATCAGTCAAATTGAAGAACTTGGTACTCTCGAAACACCAATCGCCCTCACAAGTAGTCGGTCAGTAGGTCCTGTAATGCGGGCTGTAGCTGATTTCGTAGCAAAAGAAACAAGAGATCTTGGTCCTATGGACAGCATCAATGCGGTTGTGGGTGATATCAATGATGGTCGTTTAAACAACATTCACAAAAATAGTATCTCGGCAAAAGATGTTTTAAAAGCATACACTTCACGTTCAATAGACTTTACCCTTGGAAATGTTGGTGGTGGTACTGGGGCACGAGCTTTTTCATGGAAAGGTGGTATTGGCACAGCATCGAGAATCGTAAAAATGAAAAGTAAGATATACACAATTGGTGTCCTGGTTCAGACTAATTATGGCGGCTCATTGACTATCTTGGGTGTACCAGTTGGAGAAATTCTAGGAAAAAATGATTTTTCAACTTTTCTTCCACATACTCCAGATGGTTCATGTATGATCGTCGTAGCCACAGATGCACCTCTTACATCTCGTCAACTCAAAAGAATAGCCGAACGTGCGTTTTTGGGTATTGTGCGCACGGGAAGTATCGCAACTCACGCAAGTGGTGATTATTCAATTGCCTTCAGCACAAATCGAAATGGCCTGGAAGGATCGGGAAATATTGGGCAATGCCTCAAAGATGAGGAACTCAATCCGTTTTTCTTAGCTACAATCGAAGCTACTGAAGAATCTATATACGATGCTCTTTTTTCTGCAAAAACTATGAAAGGGAGAGGTGGCACAGTCTTGGAGGAAATCCCAAAAAAGAGAGTGGTCGAGTTACTTAAAAAATATGCCTACATCAAAAAATAAAAAAGTGGTAGGAATTATTGGAGGAATGGGACCTTTGGCGACTATTGAACTCCAAAGATTCATTCTTGAATACACTCCTGCAAGGCGAGATCAGGACCATATTCAAGTCATCATCCACAACAATCCCCAGATTCCCGACAGAACACTGTCGCTTCTTGAGAATGGAGGAGAAAGCTTTATTAAAGAAGTGGTAGCTACCGGGAAAAAACTGATCGAATCTGGTGCTACAGTCTTGTGTATGCCCTGCTCCACAGCCCATGCTCGATTTAGAGAGATACAATCACAACTTTCCAAGCCACTCATAGATATGGTCAAATTGACTGTTGATGAAATTACTAACAGACAATTATCCCAACCAATAATTATTCTAGCCACAGATGGAAGTATTAAAGAAAAAGTTTTTACTGCAACATTTACTAAAAATAGAATATCTTATATTTTGCCAAATATTATTGAACAGAAGAAAATAATGAAAATTATTTATGATATTAAAGCTGGCAAAAAGACTTCGTTAGTAAAATCACTTCGTAATTTTATAAAAAAGAAAAATCTTACTGATTCATGTTCAGTACTTTTAGGTTGTACAGAGTTAGGCCTATGTGAGAATGAATTGCAAGATATTGGGGTTCCTCTAATCAACCCTTTACGGATTCTTGGGAGGTACATAGCTCAATATTAGATTAGAAAACACTTTCGTATCTTGCGGCAAGATAAATTTCTATTGTGCAACCACGGATTTTATCAAAATTTGAGAACTTTTTTATTTTGTCTTCATTTCAGTTTGCTATAGTCAACCAGTAGATGATTATTTTCCCCTGTGGGGGTGCCAAATGGTTGGAGCTTCTTCCTCGTCAGGAGAAGCTTGCGGGTTCGATCCCCGTCACCTCCACAAGGTAAAGTGATTATATTATTGACTTTTAAAATCATATCTAGTAAGCTATTATTACTGACGAGGGAGAAGCCAATCATGAAGGTATACTTCGCAAAAAATCCGCTTAAAAGCGGGTTTTTTGATATTCCAAATTGGAATATCAAGTTATAAAAAAATGACCCCCTTCCACTTATTCAGTTTCAGAGGGCCAAAGGGTCCAAGTGTCAAAGTACGCAAGGTACAAAGAGACAAAGGATCTACTTGCTGGAAACAACCAGATGGCCAGCATTCCACTGGCGCTCGTACTCGAGACCGCTGGCAAAGACGCGCCAGCCGCCGCCATCGTCCCAGTACACGCCCACGGCACGTTCTTTTCCATCCTTATCAAGAGCGCGAAGTATAGTGACTGATCCATCAACAGCGAGGCGCCGTTTTTTGCCATCTGGTTTTTCACCATTTGGCTGTTGGCAGATCATCCAATAGATCTGCGAGGTGGTCACGACCCGTGAAGTGCCAAGCTCGGGAGTCATTTCGGAAAAGTTGGCTTTGACTCGGAGTTTTCCGAGGGCAACTTTGGTTTCGCCGACTCCTTTTTCGGTCATCGGCATGAACCAGGAAATAAAGTTGGGACCAAAATCCCAGAACTGCACTCCATTGGGATTCGTCTTGGTGAAGTGGGTGGCAACTTCGAACTGACCTTGGGCAGGGATGACTAGGTCGCCGAGCCATTCGATTATGGTTGCCTTTACTACTTCCGCGACGACGAGAAACTTCTGGACCAGACCATCGAACTCCGCCCAGAACGGATGGCTCCGAACCTCCGATACGTCCTGGGCTATCTCAAAGTTCGCATTGGATTTGAAAAGACGGTCCGAGACCTGTCCGCCAATGGTATGACATTGACCAGGACTTATTTTTTCATTTTCTTTACTCATGTTTGTTTTCGCACCAGACGCTGGCCTTAGGCTTGAGGTTCACAACATGTGAATATACTCGACTTCAGGTTGACGGCATGGCTGCGAAGCAAAACCAGCATTATATTAACTAATGCAAGCTTTATTTCACAGCCATACAGTTATCAGGTTGTTTAAAAGAGCCTTATATGCTGACATATATTATACACCTCATTTACCTGTTTTGTCAAGTCTTCCATTTCCCTCCCTTTCTGCTATACTCTCCTTATCTGAAGTTCGCCGAAAGCGAACATTTTTTATTAAAAAATCACATACACCATCATGTTTGATCTCAAAGTTATACATTCTGTCCTAGAACAACTAGAACAGGAGCGAGGAATTCCAAAGGAAAAAATGCTAGAGGCTATTGAACTTGCCCTAGCCACCGCTTACAAAAAAGAATATGGCAAAAAAGGCCAGATCGTGAGAGCTATTTTTGACCAAAACAGTGGAAAAGTAGAATTTTACCAGGTGAAAATCGTTGTCGATGAAACAAAAGTCATCATGGAAGATGAGGAGGAAGAGGAGGATCTAAAAACCATAGATGAAGAAAATATCAGAGTAAGATTTAACCCTGAACACCATATCCTTCTTGCCGATGCCAAAAAGATCAAGAAAGATGCCAAAGTAGACGATGAGATCGTGTTCCCTCTGGAACTCAAAGATAACTATGGAAGAATTGCCGCCCAAACAGCCAAGCAAGTCATCATCCAGAAGATTCGTGAAGCAGAGAAGACTTCAGTCTTGAACGAATATGGAGAAAAAGAAGGAGAGATCGTCTCTGGTACCGTCCAACGCATAGAAAGAGGAGCCCTTTTCATAGACATGGGACGAGCGGTGGGTGTCATTCCCTACGAAGAACAGATTCCTAGTGAGCATTACAAACAAGGAGAAAGAATTAGAGCCTATCTCTACGCCGTAGAAGAAACACCAAAAGGTATTTTACTCAAAATCTCTCGTTCACACCCCAAGTTTTTGGCCAAACTTTTTGAAGTAGAAGCTCCCGAAATTGCTCAAGGAGTAGTACAGGTGAAAGCCATCGCCCGTGAAGCTGGTGCTCGCTCAAAGATCGCAGTCCATTCTGTAGATTCACACATTGACCCTATCGGTTCCCTAGTGGGACAGAGAGGTGTCCGTGTTTCTACCGTTATGAGTGAGCTTGGAGGAGAAAAAATAGACATTATCGAATGGCATGAAGATCCAGCCAAGTTCATAGAGGAAGCACTTTCTCCGGCAAAAGTAGTCAGTATAGTTTTACACAAAGAAGAAATGCGGGCTATCGTCAAGGTTTCTGTGGATCAACAATCTCTAGCGATTGGCAAAGGCGGTCAAAACGTGAGACTAGCAGCCAAACTTACAGGCTGGAAGATTGATATCCAATCAGTAGACACGGGTAGTACAACTGTAGAAGAATCTGATATATAATAGTATGGCATTATTAAAAAATAAATAACTATGAAAATAAAAACAAATAAGTTTATCGTCACAATACTCATTCTTTCTTTTATGCTAGTTAGTACCTCCTCAGCTAGAGCAGAAGAAAATAAAAAACCTCCTATAGCAGAAAAAATAAAAGTTAATATGGAGAATCGTCTTGAGAAAAATCGGGAGATACGAAACGTAGACATAGCTAGAAAAAACTCAAGCAGTTCTCCGATGCTTAGGGATGAAAAAGCCAAGCTCTTAAAAGCGACCAGCACACCAGATCGAATGATCTTCAAGAGAACACAAGAAAACAGGGAAAATAAAGAAAACAAGGAGAAGCTGGCTAAAACAATGCAAACCAAGGTTTTTGAGACCAGAAAAAAGGCTTTGACCAAAGAACTTTCCATCGCTATAAAAAACCTAGACAACATTGCGATCCGAATTCAATCACGTATTACCAAGGCGGAAACAAGTGGTAAAGATATGACTCAGGCCAAAACCCTTTTTATAGAGGCTCAGAATTTGTTAGCGACAGCCAAGGTAGAAGTTGCTGCTTTTGAAGCTCTAAACATCACTTCTTCAACAAATACAACCGCTAGTACTACCGCTGAAGTAGAGCTCACAAAACCAAGAACTCTTGGTGATGCCGCAATAAAAAGTGTGAAAGCGGCACGAGATGCCATGCATAAAGTCGTCGTAGCCATCGCTCGTGGAATGGAACTAAGGAATGCGACCACAACAAATAATTAAAATTAATATAAAAACATTAATATGGATATAAATACTCAAAACTCTAGTGGCATGATGAATGGTATGCCCCCAATTACACCAGATAATAGTAAACCAGAAAAAAAAGTTGGACCAATTATCGGTATATTTATTATCATAATCATTCTCATAGTGGCGGCCTTCTATTTCTTCGGTAAAAAATTAAATACGGACGACACTCTACCAGTAGAAACAATTACCTCAACCGAACAAACAAGTGCAGTTACTGCTTCACAAAACTCAGCTCCCGCAACGAGTGCAGATGATGTAGATTCCCTTTCAGCTGAACTTGAGGCTCAATTGCAAGACGTAGATTACAGTTTCTAATCACAAAGACTAAACCGTAAAAGAAGAGAGCGAAATAGGCCTGTATTTCTTGCTTATTTCGCTCTTTTCTATTATATTGTGCGCATTGCCAAAAATTATTAATAGTAGAATTTAATCATCATTTATGAACCCATATATCGTGTTTGCCCTCATAAGTTCCCTTATCGCACTAGTTTATGGAGCTTTCCTCATTTCTTCTATTATGAAGAAACCGACCGGTAACGACAAGATGAAAGAAATCGCTCTGGCTATCCAACAAGGTGCCAAGGCTTATCTCAATCGCCAGTACAAGACGATTGGCATTATCGCCATTATTCTTTTCTTCATTCTATGGTACTTCCTGGGTATCACTCTTGCGGTAGGATTCGTCATCGGAGCCGTACTCTCAGCTCTGGCTGGATACATCGGTATGAACGTTTCTGTAAGAAGCAATATCCGCACCACCGAAGCCGCCAAAGAAGGTTTGGGAGCGGCACTCTCTCTCGCTTTCAAAGGAGGGGCGGTGACCGGACTCTTTGTAGTTGGTTTGGCCCTTCTAGGAGTCACAGTTTTCTACGCAGTTACAGGTGAAGTGACTTCTCTCATTGGTCTCGCTTTCGGCTCAAGTCTTATTTCTGTTTTCGCTCGTCTCGGTGGTGGAATCTTTACCAAAGCGGCTGATGTGGGAACTGATCTCGTTGGAAAAGTTGAAGCGGGTATTCCAGAAGATGACCCGAGAAACCCTGGTGTGATTGCTGATAATGTTGGAGACAACGTGGGAGACTGTGCAGGGATGGCCGCGGACCTCTTTGAAACTTATGCCGTGACAACTATCGCCGCCATGATGCTCGGTGCTACTCTCTTTAAGGGATTTGATGGGGCTGTTCTTTACCCTCTCGCTCTTGGTGGAATTGCCATCATCGCTTCTATTATTGGTACTTGGTTTGTAAAGCTCGGAAAGAAAAAGGATATCATGGGTGCCATGTACAAAGGCTTGATTGCGGCCGGAGTTCTCTCTGCTATTGCCTTCTTCCCTGTCACTCGATGGCTCATGGGTGATAACGGTCTCTTCCCAGCCGATGATTTATTTATTTGTGCTCTTGTTGGTCTAGTGATCACTGGTCTTCTAGTCTTCATCACTGAATACTACACTTCTACTAAATATCGCCCTGTACAGTCTATTGCCGAAGCTAGTATCTCTGGACACGGTACAAACATCATCCAAGGTCTCGCAATTTCTATGAAATCTACCGCTTGGCCTCTAGTAGTAATCGTTCTCGGTATTCTAACTACTTATTACTTTGGTGGTCTCTACGGTATTGCAGTCGCCGCAATGAGTATGCTCTCCATGGCAGGAATTATTGTCGCAATTGATGCTTATGGCCCTATTACCGACAATGCTGGTGGCATTGCGGAAATGGCGCATCTTCCACAAGAGATCAGAGACATCACTGATCCTCTAGACGCGGTTGGAAACACCACCAAGGCAGTCACGAAAGGCTATGCGATTGGTTCAGCAGGTTTAGCAGCTCTCGTTCTCTTTGCAGAATATACTCACCTTGTCCCAGGGCTCACTTTTGACTTAAGTAATCCTAAAGTTATCATCGGTCTCTTTATCGGAGGTCTTCTTCCTTACTACTTCGCCGCTCTCTGTATGGAAGCGGTAGGACGTGCTGCAGGTAAGGTCGTTGAAGAAGTTCGACGTCAGTTTAGAGAAATAAAGGGAATCATGAATGGCACTGCCAAACCTGACTATGCGAGATGTGTAGACATCGTCACTTCTGCGGCGATCAAACAGATGATTGCTCCGGCCCTTATACCGGTTCTCGCTCCGATCATTGTGGGATTTGTTCTGGGCCCAGTGGCTCTCGGAGGTTTGTTAGTCGGTGCTATCGTCACTGGTCTCTTCGTCGCTATCTCTATGACCTCTGGAGGAGGAGCTTGGGACAATGCCAAGAAACACATTGAACAAGGTAATCATGGTGGAAAAGGTTCTGACGCCCACAAGGCCGCTGTGACTGGAGACACGGTTGGTGATCCTTACAAAGACACCGCTGGTCCAGCGATCAACCCAATGATCAAGATCTTGAACATTGTGGCTCTACTCATTGTGGCGTTCTTGGTTTAATTAGATTTATCAAAATGGATAAACAGCCAAAAAAAGAGGCGCGAAAAGCCTATGAATCAGTAGTGGTAACCAAGCTAGAGAAATCAAAGGTAGAGATAACTGGAGTTATTTCAACAGCCGTCTTTGAATCTTTTAGAAATAAGGCTCTACAAAATATCAATGACGAAGTGAATATTGATGGCTTCAGAAAAGGCAAAGTGCCAGAAAATATTCTCATCGCTAAAGTCGGAGAAATGAGTATCTTGGAAGAGATGGCCCAACTCGCCCTTTCCAAAGCTTACCCAGAAATTGTGATTACAGAAAAAATAGATGCCCTAGGCCGACCAGAAATCCAGATCACCAAAATTGCTAAAGGCAACCCACTAGAATTCAAAATCACAACAGCAATTGTTCCAGAAATAAAGCTAACCGATTACAAAAAGATTTCAAAAGAGGAAATGAGTAAGAAAGAAGAAGAGGTAGAGATCAGTGAGAAAGAACTTGATGAGGCCATTTTAAGAATCAGAAGATCCCGCGCCGATCATAGCGGACATGACCATGCCAAGATGTCGCTTGAAGAACATGAGAAAGCTACTGACGCCTCCCTACCAGAATTCAATGACACCTTTGTCCAAAGCCTCGGAGACTTCAAAGACGTGAACGATTTCAAAGAAAAAATAAAATTATCTTTAAAAGAAGATAAGGCTGACAGAAATAGAGAAAAGAAAAGAATTGCCATCTCCGACAAACTTGTGGAAGAGTCGGCGATAGAGGTTCCGGAAATTTTGATTGATTCAGAAGTGAGAAGAATCGAAGCTCAGTTTTCTGATGACATGACGAGAATGGGAGTCACTATGGAAGACTATGCCAAGCATGCCAAGAAGACCATTGAAGATTTGAGAAAAGACTGGAGACCGTCCGCTGAAAAAAAAGCTAAACTTCAACTCATTTTAAATAAAATTGGGGAGGAAGAAAAAATTAAAGTTGAACCAAAAGAAATAGAGCAAGAAGTGAACCATATCGTAGAGCACTACAAAGACGCCGATCGTGAGCGAGCCGCAGTCTATGCCGAAACAGTCCTCGTAAACGAAAAGATTTTCCAATTTTTAGAGACGCAAAAATAGTTAGAAAACAATTTGAGAAAGCGTAGCTACCACCGCAGTCTCCGATCTCAAAACTTGCGGACCAAGAGATTTCAAAACAATCTTGTTTGTTTTAAATAACTCAAGTTCATCTAGAGTCCATCCTCCTTCTGGGCCAATATATGTTCCAATCACCTCTTTCAGATCGTCTCTGGAAAATTTTTCTGCGGCCGGATCCCATGCTATGGCTTTAACATCTTGATACTTAGAGATAGCGCTACTTAAAGTTAGCACATCGTGAAGGACGGGAATGGTCGCCCTACCTGACTGTTCAGAGGCCTCAACAAGAATCTTTAAAAGACGCTCACTATTGATCTCTTTTTTCTCGGTACGTGAGGAAATAAGCGGTACAATATGAGAAACTCCCAACTCTGTAGCCTTTTCGATAATCCATTCAAACTTATCTTTCTTCACAATGGAGGCAAAAAGCCAGGTTTCACGCTCTAGACCGACACTGTTTCTCACTTTGTCAATAATGGAAAGAGTAACGCTATCTTTAGTATACTTTTCTATTTGAGCCTTAAAATCAAACCCCGAATTATCGAAGATAACTATAGTATCCCCCACTTTCAACCGTAGAACGTTCTTAGTTTGATTTATAAAGTTGGGCAGGTGAACAACCACTTGGGTCTTTCCCCCAACACCGTCCCGGATATAGAATCTGTGTAATTTCACATCCCTAGTCTATACCAAATTTGCCAAATGTAAAACATCAGGTATGATGACCTCATTACAATCAATAATTCAAAATATATGTTAATACCAACCGTCATAGAAAAGACCAATTTTGGGGAAAGAGCTTACGACATCTATTCCAGACTACTCAAGGAAAATATTATTTTCTTGGGCGGACCGATAGATGACCACGTCGCCAATATCATTATTGCGCAGTTACTTTTCCTCCAATCAGAGGATTCAAAAAAAGATATCAGTTTGTACATCAACTCCCCTGGTGGCTCAGTCACCTCTACGATGGCCATCGTCGACACCATGAATCATATTAAAAATGATGTCTCCACTGTCTGTGTTGGCATCGCCGCCTCAGGAGGGGCGCTCGTTCTTTCCTCTGGAAAAAAGGGTAAGAGATTTGCTCTGCCAAATTCTGAGGTGATGATTCATCAACCCTTAGGAGGTGCAGAAGGTCAAGCCTCAGATATTGAGATCAGTGCTCGACACATTTTAAAAATGCGAGAAAGTTTGAACAAGATTCTAGCAAAAAATACTGGTCAACCATTAACCAAGATTGAGAAAGATGTTGATCGAGACTTCTTTATGGACGCCGAAGAAGCCAAGAAATACGGGATCATTGATAAAGTTCTTTAAGTGGACAAAAAGCCATCCGTATTATACGATGTGGTCATTACTGGAATTAATTACCGTAGGTTTGCTTTTTAAAGACTTTAGTTAATCATAACGAATAATCCTATTGTTTACAGATAATCATAATCTTATAGTCTAGAGAGGCGAATTTACCTTCGCATATGTCATTAAAATTAGTTGTGTTGTTCCTAGGTCTCGCCGGAGTTGCTGGACTTGGTATCGGCTACTATCTCAGGCTCATCATTGCCCTCGGAAAGAAAGGGTCAATGGAACTCAAGATCAAAGAGATGGATCTGACGGCTAAAGAAGAAGCCAAGAAAGTCCTAGAAGAAGCCGAAACAGAAGGCAAGAAACTCATCGAAAAGAGTCACCAGGAAATAAAAGAAAAGGAAAGTAAAATCCAACAAATAGAAACCCGCCTTATAAAAAAGGAGGATTTTCTAGATAAGCGTCAATCAGATATAGATAAGGAAGTAGAGTTGATCAAGCAAAAGATCGCGGAGATAAAAACTATCAGAGAAAAAACTGAGGCTCTGGAAACAGAGAGGAACCAGACTTTGCAAAAAATTGCCGGAATGAGTTCAGAGGAGGCAAAGCAATCTCTCATGAAGACAGTAGAGAAAAATTCGGAACAAGATATCATGGTCCGTATCCAAAAGTTGGAGCAATCTGGTGAAGAAATACTCGAGGAAAAAGCCAAGAGTATTCTCGCCATCTCTATCCAAAGATTAGCTAACTCGGTGGCTTCAGACGTCATGTCTACTTCAGTCACCATTCCAAATGATGAGATCAAAGGGAAAATTATCGGTAAGGAAGGAAGAAATATCAAAGCTTTTGAAAGAATGACGGGGGTTGAAGTAATCGTGGATGACACTCCAGGAAACATCACCATCTCCTCTTTTGATCCGATCAGACGTCACGTTGCCAAGATCGCTCTAGAAGAGCTCATTAAGGATGGACGTATTCAACCAGCCAAAATAGAAAAGATTGTCCAAGAATCCCAAGCCAGTATCAATAAGACCATCAAAGAAAAAGGTGAGCAAGCCGCCTATGAATGTGGGGTTATCGGTCTGGATCCACGCATCCTCCTCATCTTGGGAAGATTGCATTTTCGTACCAGCTATGGTCAGAATGTGCTTCAACACTCTATAGAAATGTCTCACATTGCCGGGATGATTGCCGAAGAGATTGGGGCGAACGTAGCCGTCGCGAAGGCTGGTGCCCTACTCCACGACCTCGGTAAGGCCCTAGACCATGAAGTGGTAGGGACACATGTAGAAATCGGCCGAAGAATACTTCAGAAGTTTGGTGCTAGTGAAGAGATTGTCAAAGCTATGCAGGCTCATCATGAGGAATATCCTTATGAGACGGTAGAATCTCGTATAGTTCAAGCCGCTGACGCCATCTCTGGTGCCAGACCTGGAGCAAGAAGGGATAGTATAGAAAACTATTTGAAACGTCTAGGAGATCTCGAAGCTATCGCCAACGGCTTCCCTGGTGTAGAGAAGTCCTACGCTCTCCAAGCAGGACGTGAAATACGCATCTTTGTCACTCCAGAAGCGACGACAGACCTTGAAGCCCGCAATATGGCACGTGATATTGCTCTCAAGATAGAAAAAGATTTGAAATATCCTGGTGAAATCAAGGTCACAGTCATCAGAGAAACCCGAGCTATTGAGTTTGCTAGGTAATTGTGTTGTTATTTGACCCCTATTGCGTCAAAAATGGCTTGTTATATAATGAATAGCGAGGTTAGAGCTTATTAGTAATAACAACAACTATGAATAAAGCAGGAATTGTAGACGCAGTCCATGCAGTTTTGGGAGGTACAAAGGTCCAGGCAGAGCAAGCTGTAGAAGCGATGCTCAATGGTATCGTTAACTCTCTTAAGAAGGGGGAAGAGGTATCTATCGCGGGTCTTGGTATCTTCTCTGTAAAACAGCGTGCGGCTAGAGAAGCCAGAAACCCTCGTACTGGTGAAGCTATTCAAGTGCCAGCGATGAAGGTTCCAAAATTCAGAGCTGCAAAAGCTTTGAAGGACGCAGTAAAATAGCAAAAACTCGCTCGAGCGAATTTTTAGCAGTAAAAAACCACCGTAGGGTGGTTTTTTACTTTTACAACAAAACAAAAACCGCACTTACGTACGGTGGCCTGCAGCCATCTCACCATTTTTGGACGGTGACAACTACACTCTTCTGATACAAAGGTTAGAGTGATCCTTTGGCAGTCTTTCCTGCTGTCAGTGTGTCCGCTTCTTCCGAAGATACCGGTAAGCCAGTGACGAAGCGAGGCAGCCATAGTGTCTAACGTCCTCTGCTTCCCCGACGAGCAACTGATCCATCCACCACCTATCTTCATCCAATTCGGCCGGAAATTTTTCTCCTCTCCCCCATTGAATTTTTTGAAGATTTGCAAGTGCCTGATTTATCAGTTCTGGTCCTTTCTGCACACCATACATTACGATGATACTGTTTACCCTTTCCCGGATAAATGCAATTCGGTATGTATGGAACAACGAAGTGGGTGTTTTCATACTAAGTTTCCAATTAATTTTGACAGAACAGTTTGAACTCTATGAACCCATGAGAATCTTTCACTCAATAGGCTCAATGAAGTGGACGAGTTTCTGCAAAAACTCGCCCGGATTAAAGTGTACGTGAGCAGCACGTTAGATTTGTTTATAACTTAAGTTCATCTAAAGCTCCCCAAGCACCTTTTCCCAGAAACCCATCGTCTTTCTTGGGTTGTGATTCTACCCACTTGGGTCGTCGAGCATCTTCTTCACGCCTCATTTCGCGTTCAGTAGTAACCCGTTTATGCCGAAGCACTTTTGCCTTCTCATAGGCCGAACGAATCCGTTCGAGAAGAGCTTTGGCTTCAGGATCCAATCCCGAACAGCCTCTTGAGAGCAGTTTCCAGTCTCGACGAACTTTCTCGATATCAGCCAATTTCTTGGCGTTACACGTCTGGACCACATAGGCGGCGTGCAATCTGGAGTGCTTTTGCGCAACCCGTTCTGCAAGTGCCTTCGCACGATCGTAGTCAATTCCGTCACGAGGAGGGAAATTCCAAGGAAATAGTGCTCCGCACAGCCGGAACCTCAACCCCGAGTTGCGATCCGAAGATCGCCGCCGTATCGGCATGACCGACAGTAGATTCGAGGGTACCGACCCGGGCCCACTCCCTGGCCTCTTCGAGGGTAATCACTTTGTGGGTGACTTCCCCATTGAGGTCTTGGAGCATGTTGAGCGAGAAGGAATTCAGGATTTTCATAGATAGGAAGGACTTTCTGTCAACAATAGCGGTGCTTTATGCATCCCGTTTCTATCGTTCTGTTGTTAATCATAGCATAGTAAAAAGATTTGTCAATAATAAATAGCTTTTGTACCCTAATAAATCCTTGATTTGTAACGATTTCTATAGTATCTTTAAGAAATAAGCTTATTATTGTCATAGATTTGTAACAAAATGAATGAAAAAATATTAATAGAGTGTGGACTAAGCCCAGAACAAGCGAAAATTTATACATTCCTTTTAAGTAATGGATTCTCTTCCGCAAAGGTTATAGCCTCAAAAACCTCCATAGGAAGAGCTTTAACTTATAAAATCATTGATCAACTTATAGACATGGATCTAGTGGAGAAGAGAGAAGATATAGGGAAAATAGCTCTCTTCTTACCAAAACACCCTAGAAATATCAAAAGTATGGTTGAGACCAAGAAACAAAATTTAAACCATGCCTTTTCTGATTTCAATACTATCTTTGGTACCTTATCATCAGAATTCAATTCATTAGTCGGTAGACCAAACATAAAATTTTATGAGGGGGTAGAGGGAATAGAAAGAGTTCATGAAGATATTCTAGAGATCGGTCAAGATATTCTGGTTATGAGTTCTCCAATACATGAAGGCAGACAGGAAGTTCTTCATTTAATAAAAGAACAAATAGAAAAGCAGGTTGCAAAAAATATTAGAACCAAAGCCATTGCACCATATACAGAAAAACAACCAATCGCCACACCGATTGAGGATGATGAGAAATATTTAATTACCAGAAAAAAAGTTTCTGCTGATAAGCTAAATATCCCAGCGCAAATAATTATTTATGGAGATAAAGTCTCAATCACCAATTTTAAAGAGTCGATGCTGACAATCGTGATCGAAAGTAAATATATATCTGAAACCTTCCGAATAATGTTTGATTACATCTGGAATCATGGATAGAAGTAAAAACCAGCCGTCAATGGAGTTGAGCGGCTGGTCTGGTACTGAACTGTCATTCATCACTTCTTTCCGAATACGTACATACACCCAAGGTAACAACGTACAAAATCCCTGTCATTACGATGTTGATACGCTAATGTAAACGAAGAAGACAGCGAGGGAGAGATCTTTTTTATCCAAGGAATAGGTAGCACCAGCCTGGGGCCGATACCAAAAGAATCCTCTTTCCCTGAATAGGAAATTATATTCTCTGATTCAAACCCTACACTCATTTGGTAGGTACCGAGCCGTATCGGCGTATCCACGGCCAAATACCCATAAAGCCTCCGTCTCTCCTCTCGAGGGAAATAAGCCAACTCTGCGGTGATATGTATCCAAGACAATGTGCGATCATGGAGACGTATATCTATCGCAGGATCAACGTATCCGTCTTCACCCCTCCTAACTCCTCCCATTATTTCGAACCAACTGCCTTTTTTGTCATATTGCCAGAGTGGTCCGAGAATACTGAAAGTGGCCGTAGGATCATCCTCGTGAGTCACGTCGGAGAAGATGTTCCAAGCAGCTAATCCGAATCTTCCGACGTGGTTAGTATACAAACCGACATACTGAATATGGACAGGTAAACGAAGCTGAAAATCAGGAGTTGTTTCCTTTTTATCAGCAGCTTGGGTATTTGTTACCCCCACCAATAACAGGGTGAGTAGATAACTATTTAGTGTGTTTTTCATAGAACATGTGTGGTTGTTTTTTGTGTTTGACCGTCTGACAAGGATAGTATATTATTGACCACGAGTGGCAAATAACACCTCATGGTGCTAGATACCACCACCAATATATGAACCAACACATACTAGAGGAGCTAGGACTTAGCCCAAACGAAGCCAGAATATATGAATCCCTCATCGAGATGGGTGAATCCTCGATCAGTGACATATCTGTGAACGCTAAAATCCACCGTAGAAATGCCTATGATGTCATGCAACGCCTCATTAACAAAGGTCTATGTTTCCAAACATTCTCTGCTGGGGAGAATACATATAGCGCTGTTGACCCTGACAAATTGACCGAACTTCTAGCAGAGAAACAAGAGCACTTACTCGGCATATTGCCAGCCCTTAAAAAAAAGTTCCACGGAAGTCTAATCACTGAAGAAGCCTATATATACCGAGGACTTGAGGGCCAGAAGAATATCTGGAGAGATATCGTTCGTGTCGGCAAAGATAGCTATTTCATCGGAGCAAAAGGATCGTGGTTCGATCCAAAGCTTGAGTCTAGTAGAACCACTTTTTTCAAGGAAGCAAATCGCAAAAAGATAAAATTTATTCAGCTTTTTGAACATGGCATAAAAACAAAGATGCCAGATTTCCCTAACCACTTCCCTGGTGAATTAAAATATCGTTTTTTACCAGAAAAATATTCTACCGATTCCGCCATTAATATTTTTGGGGATTATGTGGTCACTTATACTGGTGTAGCTCTCGGAAAAACGAATGAGAATATCGTTATATTCGTGATCCACAGCAAAAACCTAGCAGAAAGTTACCGCACTTGGTTTTCATATATGTGGGATCAATCAACGGAGGATATAGAAAAATAGAGTTAGTGGAAAAAAATTATGACTATATAAAAAACTACACTCTCTTGTGGAACCGGGGGAGCGGCAAACCCCATCGCCACGCCATAGAATTCCCTACGGAATCTACAGACGCTCCGCAGTAGAGCCTTTCTGCATTTCAGATCCACAAAACAATATAGTTTTTCAAATCAACAAACAGATAATATCATAGGAAAAAATTTCAAACAAGGGCAAGTAAAACTCTACCCCTGTGGCGTCCCTCCCTTTCCTATACCCTGCATGAATTCTTTGATCTTCGGACCAACAGCTGAATACATACTTTCCTTTGCACTAAAATGAACCCTAGCTGTCATACTATTGCCATCGACATAGAAATTATCGACAATTAGACCACCTTCTCTTTGCTGTGTGTGATATATTCTCAAATCTCCATTAGAATTAAAAAAGATTTCAGATAAGATGATATTTTTATCATTTTCCAGAGAATAATCATACCTACTATCTGCGTTATAGACTTCTGTCAGACTTGTAAGACTCACAGAAATGTTTGAAAAGCTACTCCGATTAACATTTTCAAAAGGATAAAATTCATAATGATTACCATCAGAAGTACTCATCTTCCAATGATCGGCTAACCAATTCGGTAAATTAAGCGAAAATGCTCCTCTACCTATATAGCCCACAACATTACTTGTATTTGATCTGGAATCATTTTCCATAAAAATACTCAACTCCTCAGACTTATCAAAAGGATCAAGGTTTGATATCTCTTCTAATCTAGGCATCCTCTCAATAATATTTCCGTTTTCCAAACGAATATATTTAGACGTCCCTATCGATGGCGACATAGTCATAGGATCAGTATCTTTTCTAACTGCATAATTTACTACAGCTTCACCATTTGAAATAGATATGTTATTAGGAGAAATACGATCCCCCAAAAATACAGCTTTTGTTCCCAGATATGATCCATTTTTCTGTATCGCTGCCACTACGTAGAAAAATATTCCCGTACCACTAGTCTCTTGTGAGACAAAGAAAACATAATCGGATTTTCCATCATTATTTAGATCTCCCTTTACTGGTTCACCAAATATTCTAGTTTCAGTACCAGATGTCTTAGCCACTCCATTAACTAAAGTAATTTGTTCATCGTCTATACTATACGTCGCATTCAAAGGATCGGCTGAAGCTTCCACAGCCTCTGATGTCTCCTCTGCAATATAAATTGAATTGTTCTCTACGACATATACCGTCTTTTGATATTCCCTCCCGATATAAAAAGTAAGAACTGGTAAAACGATTAGAAATAGTATGAGAGCTCCCCATTTTGAATACCACGTAACTTTGTTAAATTCTATTTGCATGTGCGGGACGGGGGAGTCGAACCCCCCACCACAGTTTGGAAAACTGTTATTTTACCGATAAACTAGTCCCGCAATTCAGCTGTAGAACTATACTACCAGAAATTATATTTTTTGCTAGCTCCGAGGATCAAAGATAGAAGCGTTCAACTTCTCCCCAGCAATGATTCGGGAAATTCTCCTTCCGCCAAAAATAGAAGGAATAATACCGATACCATTACAGCCCAAGTTATACAGTAAGGTTTTATTTTTAGGCTCCTCCCCTATCAAACGTACGCGGTTCGGAGTGTAGCCCATGAGACCATGCCAAGTGAATTGGTAATCAATTTTTCTACCAGCATCAGTTAAATACACTTCTCTAATAAAAACATCAATGTCCTGATGCATCTGTTCAGGATAATCATATTCGTAAAGATACTCTTCCCTGTCATCAATAGATAATTCAGGACCACCAACACAAACCAAATTGTGCTTCTCATCCCCCATCTCATGAGGACGTCTAGTGAGATAAAAATATGGATCATCACTGTCTGGGTCAAAGTCACTGGTAAAATACGAAATCGCCGCTGGCTTTTTATTTAAGGCTTCCAGATAACCAGACATATACCCCACCTTCCCTTCAATCAGGTGATGAAACTTTTTGTCAATCGCCAAACCGTCCTCATTGAAAATATCGAAGCTTTCAAAACCATTGGTACACAAGATTATTTTTTCAGCCCCTATGGTATGTTTATCTGCATCAAGCAGAGTGTGTTTTTTCTTTAAAACAACCTTTTTTATATGTGTATTTTCGTACAAAGAAAAACGTCTCGAATATTTTTGTAGCAGGTACATCACGATTTCCTGACAAAATAAGGCGGAATTCATACAGGCTCTCTGATCCATCATGACCGCTTGGAATTGTTTATTATCCGTTTCCAATCTTTTCAAGATTTCTGCATGCGGAACAACTTTATAAAGATGTTTAAAATTGTTTGGGATGGAATTTAGAAAAGGAGCCTCTTCACTAATAAAGAAATCATTTTTAGGAAGTCCAGAAAGAATTTCTATTTCCACATCATTCAGTGTAGAAATAACTTGATGCAAGTCAGAAAGTCCATGAGCCCCGGCAATTCTAGAGAAAAGAATGTCGAGATTAGCATCCATATACATCTCATCGAGCAAAATCCATCCAGAATGGAGATCGTGCAAGGCCCTTTTTATTTTTTCAAACCCAAACTCTTTGACCATGTCTATAAGTGGCCTCTCAAAACACGCCACAACCTGTCCAGCGTTGTGCCCTGTCGCTCCATGAGCCAACTTCCCTTTATCACACAACACAACTTTTTTGTTAGTATATTTTAAAAGAAAAAAAGCCGTAGACACTCCAGCAATTCCTGCACCGACAATCACAACATCAGTTTCTATATCCTGTTTTAGTTCTACAGATTTCCTCTCTTGATCAAGCTGGTGGATCCAGGGTGATTTATTTATTTTCATATTCCCTCCTATTGTAACATCAACTTAATATATTAACCCTCAAAATGGTCGGAGCGCCGGGATTCGAACCCGGAGTCGCCTGTTCCCAAAACAGGAATGTTAGCCGTTACACCACGCTCCGTTAATTTTTCTAGCTTTTAACTTTCCCATACTAGCATACCAAGTGACAAAACTCCACGAATTTACAAAATAATGTTTTCTATGAAATTAATCTCTGGATCATTCGGCTTCTTATGTGTAGAGATAGTTAGGATATGGAATTGAAAAACTGCATCCAAACCGTATTTTTTCTCCGCTAGGAAAGTTTGAATGGTCCTCTTAAGGCGTCTTTGCTTAAGTTCATGGACATTTTCTTCTGGTCTGTGTCCCTTATAAGCCTGGTTTACCGCACTCTTAACTTCAATAAAATGAAGTATTTTGTCCTTGGTGGCTACAATATCTAGCTCTCCCCACTTCTTACGATAATTCCTTTCCACGATCAAAAATCCCTTGCTAATAAGCCATGCTGAAGCAATATTTTCACCAATATCCCCCTTCTCTTTTGTAGTCAATGTTTTCACGTGAAACATAGGTTAAAGACGTATATAAGCCATATTTTTTGTCTTTTATAAACACTGTCCCCAGAGTTATCCACAATTTGTAGGTATTTAGACCAGAATTGTGTAGCAAATGTGCGGGTAGGGAGAATCGAACTCCCGTCTCGTCCTTGGCAAGGACGCATTCTACCACTAAA
>CAYHLX010000002.1:0-68064 GCA_964357605.1 uncultured Candidatus Saccharibacteria bacterium | reverse complement strand
CGTAACAAGGCACGGGTAGCGGAAGCTGCTCGTGGATTATTTCAAATTGAATCTCGATCTGAATCTTTTTAGATTCTTATCTGACCGTGTCGATTTTTGTTGACAACCATTAAAAGTTGTCGCAAGCAAAGATTATTGTTCTACATCTCTAAAGTGAACACAGAGCCCGCTCTGAGAAAGGGCATAGGTCGGTAGCCTCTATAGAGCTACTGACCGGAATGAACGGAACAAAATAAAGAACAGTTGTAGAAATGAAAAACCGCCCAACAAGGCGGTTTTTCATTGCACACTTTTCACCCCAGTGGATTTATTCCTTATCCTATGTTACAATACGCGTCCTTATGACAACCGTTAGAGATAGGGAGGCGATTGGAAGAGAGTCACTCAATTGTCTCAGAGTACTTTCCTTGCTTAGTCAATATCCACTACCTTCGGAGGTGGCCAGAAGACTTTTGGAGGAAAGAAAATATGAAAGATCTGTTTGTATCAGACCGACAGTGACTCAGATTCGGTTTGGTAACATAGTCAGAGCTCGAACTGTCTAAGAATTAAAATGAGAGTGAGCCAGGTTTTGCGACCAGGCTCTTTTTTACTCTCTGATTGCAGTTTAGTGTTATTTTTGTTATATTCTGCTTTACATGCGCGCATAGCTCAGTTGGTAGAGCACACCACTGATACTGGTGGGGTCCTAGGTTCGAATCCTAGTGCGCGCACCCATTACTAAATTAATATAATAAAAATGAACCTTGGAAAGAAGACTAAGATTGTTTGTACGATAGGTCCTGCTACTGAAAGTTACGAAAAACTTACGGCTCTAGTTGAAGCTGGTATGAATGTGATGCGACTCAATTTTTCTCATGGTGACTTTGCTGAACATCAAGGAAGGATAGATAATTTAAAAAAGGTTAAAGAAAAAACAGGTAAATCAGTAGCGATCTTGCAAGATCTAGGTGGGCCAAAGATTCGCATTGGAGAGTTTGAGAAAGGAATGATCACTCTCAAAGAAGGACAAACATTTACTCTGACGACCGAAAATATCATGGGTAATGAAAATAAGGTTCATGTCAATTATCCACTCTTGCCTAAGGAAGTAAAAGTTGGTGGTTATATTCTTGTTCATGATGGAAAAAGAAAATTACAAATTACTGACATTAAAGGTAAAGAGGTGATTACAAAAGTGGTTGTAGGGGGGGATATTAAGAGCAGAAGAGGGGTCAATCTTCCTGGAGCCTATCTTTCTATCAGTTCTATTACTGAGAAGGATAAAAAGGATTTAGAGTTTGGCATAAAAAATAAAGTTGATTTTATCGCTCTCTCTTTTGTCCGTAGACCATCTGACATTTCAGAATTAAGGGATATTTTAAATAAAGCCAAGTCTAAGGCGGGTATCGTTTCTAAGATTGAAACCCCAGAAGCCCTTGATAATATAGAAGAGATTATAAATCTTTCCGATGCTATCATGGTAGCTCGAGGAGATCTAGCTATTGAAATCCCGGCAGAAGAAGTGCCATTGGTTCAAAAAATGCTCATACAAAAATGTAATGCTCTCGGTAAACCAGTCATTACCGCAACCCAGATGCTTGAATCAATGATCAAAAGTCCTGTACCTACACGTGCCGAGGTCTCTGATGTGGCCAATGCCATTATAGACGGTACAGATGCCATCATGTTGTCAGAAGAGACTACTCTAGGGGATTATCCTGTAGAAGCCGTAGAAATGATGACACGTATCGCTTTGAGAGTCGAGAAAGATGTTTATACGACCGATACTATCGCTGAATATGAAGATTCTCATGGAATCACTGATGTGGTTTCTCAATCCGCGGTACTGGCCTCTCACGAGATCGAAGCGAGATTTATTGTGGCCCTGACAGAATCTGGACGTACAGCCCGAATGCTGGCTCGATACCGTCCCGCAGAAAGAGTGGTGGCTCTCACTACAAATGAGATCAGTGCCAACAAACTGATGCTCTCATTTGGCTGTTACCCAGTCGTTGTCCAAAAATTTAGTACAGTGAACCAGATCATGAATCTAGTAAGAAAAGTAGCGATGAAGGAAAATTATGCCGTAAAAGGAGATAAGGTTGTCATTGTTGCCGGTATGCCTTTTGGCAAGATTCAGGAGACAAACATGATGCTTGTGGAGACGATCTAGCTTTCCGATGTTTTGGTGGCAGTTATCCACACGAAATGAAGCCGAAATAAAATTTTCGTCGTTTTTGACCTTGAGCGCTTTTTCATGATTGATATAATTTCAATTATGAACAATTCTCAAACAAGAAAATATAAACTCAAGGAAACAGATCTGTTCACAAAAGGTGAACTAAGAAAATATGTTTTAAAAATAAAAGATCTACCTGCTGATGAAAAACCAAGAGAAAAACTTTTGAAGCAGGGGCCAGAATCTCTATCCATACAAGAACTCTTGGCAATTGTTTTGAATGTTGGAAGTAGAGTCGAAGGGGTGTTAGAAATGTCCAACCGTCTCATCCGAGAGTATGGAGAAAAAAGTATTATTGCAGAGAGAAACCCCACAAAACTTTCCGAAGAACTTGTCATCCCTATAGTTAAAGCTTGTCAGGTCGTGGCGTGCGGAGAACTTGGAAGGAGATTTTATGAAAGAAATAATTCGGGGTTTACTTTGATTCGCACCGCCAAAGATGTTTACGAGTATCTTCGAGACATGCACAATCTACCCAAAGAACATTTGCGTGGCCTCTATTTGAATAGTCATAATCGGATTATACGTGACGAAGTTATCTCTATCGGCACTTTAAATACCAACATTGTTCACCCACGAGAAGTTTTTCGTCCAGCGATAGAGTATAGCGCTGCTGCTGTCGTCCTGGCCCACAATCATCCCTCAGGAATCTCTACTCCCAGTACCCAGGATATAGAGATTACAGATCAACTCATAAAGGCCGGAAAAATTATCGGAATTAACGTCTTAGACCATGTGGTCGTTACTAAAAATTCCTTTATGAGCATCGGTGCCAATTATTAATTAATAAAATACAATATGAAAATATATACAGTTACCTCACCTTCTTTGGAAGGTATTTTATCAGACGATCACTTATTCTTTGAGGGTGTACAACGTCCACAGAATTTATACCAGATTAAGGATGAAGACTCACTCCATCGTGTAGAGAATATAGAAATTCTTGAAAAGTACTTTAATGATATTTACAATCTTTTTTTGAGAAAACTATCTTTTTTTGTCACAGAAGAGAGTACTACGAACGAAGAATCTACAAAACTTCAAGCCTTACTTCAAGAGATGATTAAGGTTAAGAGTCTTATAGAATCTGCTACACGCAATGCGGATGAAAGAACGCTGGATTAGGGTATAATTGGGAGGTGAACTACAAAGATTACTTCAGAGAAAAAGATCGGCCCAAAAATATTGCTGTCGTGGGTCTAGGCTTACACGGAGAAATGGTAGCAGATATCAAATTTCTTCTTAGACTTGGGGCCTATGTTTCCTTGTTTGATGTGAGAAGCGAGAGACGTTTGGCTAAATTTCTACCTTCCCTGAAAGAGGCAGGGTTGGTTAATATGAGTCTAGGTAAGGTCTCTGCTCACGATCTGCTTGATGCAGATCTGATTATTCTCTCTCCTGAGATTTCTCGCAAAGCAGTTTTTTTGAAAAAGGCGGTGGCGAAAGGGACTCCAGTAGAATTTCCCGACGTGCTTTTTTTGAAACTAGCTCCACCGATCACTCTCATTGGTGTAATGGGGGCTTGTGGAAAAAGTACAGTCTGTCATATGATTTATGGGGTGCTAAAAAAATCTTTTGCTGAATATGAAAATCAAGGGTTTAATTTTATTGATCCTGATTCTACAAATGGAACGTTAACGCATTTAAAGAAAATAAAGACCGGAGACATTATTCTTTCCCGTATACCAGAAAATATGATGGAGGAGTATACTAGTGCTCGTATCAGTCCCCACGTAGCAGTTATTACTTCTTTGACTTTATCTGCGATTAGTAATATGCAGGATGCCTTTGATATCCTCAAACATCAAACCTACAATAACTTTATCGTCGCTCCAGATAGGGTTGTTGATGCGATAAAAAAACAAAAAGATTTTACTCCTAAGGCAAAAATGCTACGTACTCATGCCCACAACAAGGCTCTAGCGTTACAAGCAACCGAACTATTTAAAGTGACTAGTGAAGTGGCTCAGTATTCCATAGATAATTTTTCTGGTCTTAAAGGTAGGCAAGAAATCATAAAAAAGATTGGGGGAGTAGAATTTTATAATGATGCGACTTCTATAACGCCGGCCTCTACACTCTTTGCTTTGAAGAATCTTTCTCTGAATAAGAATATTATCCTTATCTTCGGCGGAGCTTATACCGGTCATGATTATCGTGAGCTCGTGAGGGATATACCTTTATACGCAAAAGTGGCGATTCTCCTTCCAGGAAGTGGAAGTTTGGGTTTTAGGGAATCGCTAGAGAGATTGATGGACATAACTTATCTGAGAGCACCTGACTTAGAAGAAGCCGTGATCTTGGCGAAGGAAAATGCCAAGAAGGGCGATAGAGTTCTCTTTAGTCCTGGTTGTGAAGCGATCGGGGTTGATGCTTCAAGAAAAGATAGGGCAGAACGCTTTGTCAAAGCCGTGAGGTCTCTCTAGACACTTTATTCGCCACCGATGAGACATACCACACTTCCATCCCAAGTTTTACCTGTATAACTGGCTTCCATAACGCCAACTACTGACAAAGCACTATTGGGAGAAATTTTGAGCTTGGCATATTTTTGTGTTAATTCTTGAGCGATTTCAATCTGTTCATTTCTAGCAATCCAACCGCTACCACCGGTTTTTTCTAGGAGAGGTACCAAGACTTTTTTTCTAAGTGCTACATGGTCGACAATGGCATCTGCTAATGATTTTTCATCATCTCCATTACTGTCTATAAATGAATCAGCAATCGTATGGCATGATGAGGTCTGGACTATGTGGACTTCTATCTGTTTGTGGTGGTTGATAAAATAACTGGCTAAGGCTTGGGATGTGGTACCGGACGATGTACCAATAAAGACCGCCTTTAGATTATCTATTTTCAATAGTTCTTCTGCTAAAGCGTTGTATCCTATAAGAGCGACGTCGTCTAGAGATTGTCTCAGTCCTTTTATTTTTTCGTCTTGAGTTTTCAAGAAAAGAGTCTGGACGGGACGTTCGTGTATGGAGACTAGAATATACTGATCTTTTAATTCCCCGATCTTTTGTAATTTGTGTGGTTTGATATTTTTTCCTACTAAAATTTCTAAAGTGATTTTTTTTGTCGATGGTCTAGTCTGATTTATTTTCTGAATGTGCAGTCCAGCTGCGAGAGCAGAATTCCCTGAAGAGGAAATAGCAAAATGGTTCACCCCTTGGCCGATATAAGTATCTATCATGATGGGGATTGAACGCCCTTTATGTGAACCATAAATGTGCAAATCTTCTCTTTTGAAAAACAAAGAAGAAACGCCCAAAGCACTAGCTAATTCTGGGTAGTTTTCATGACGGGTGATCATATTGATATACTACAACGTTTCAGGTACTATTAGAAGTACCTATGAAAGCACAATGTCCAGAATGTAAAAATATGTTGGATCTCAGCAAATACCCCTCAATCAAAGAAGGAATGATCATAGAATGTAATCATTGCGGTATTACTCTTCTCATTAAGTCCATAGTAGATGATACTGTTTCTACAGAGATTGTTGACGAAGGGAAGTAATAGTCTGCTCGATCATTCCCCGGAATCCATGAGAACCTAGAAAGACGATGACGTCGCCCGTTCTTGTTTGTGATTTTAGAAATTCGACCAATTTTTGGTCATCTTCTATATATTCAACATTTGGATGTGTTTGCCTTATTTTTTTTGCCAATTCATCTCCCTCCATGGGTTTTTGATCAGAAATCTTCAATTTTGTGAGGCGTGGGATAATCACAAGATCCACATCCTTAAAAGCATTGTCATACATGTGAGATGATTCTCTCTGGCGCCCTCCGATATTTGGTTCAAAGACGGCGATTATTTTTCCAGGATAAATTGTCCGGAGATTTTTTAAAACAGAAGAAGCTTTTTCCGGAGAATGGGCGATGTCATCAAAGATCACGACTTGGCCCCCGTATCTTTTCTCTAGCCTTCTTTTCAATCCTTTAAATGTCTTTATAGCCTCAACTATTTTTGTAGGTTCAAGTCCTATGGTGCATGCCATAGCAAAACAACCAGTAATATTTTCTGCTTGGAATTCTCCTATCATTGGCGATTCTATTTTAAAATCAACGCCCTTGTTTGTTATGGTAAAAGAAAGTCCATCTTTAGTCTGGAAAACATCGTGGTATGTATAGTCGGCATTTTCTTTTCCATAAAAGATTGCCTTTGAAATTACTTTCTTTACTCCTAGATGATCCTTGTTGGCGACAATCACTCCGGTTGGAGGGATAGATACCACAAGCTTTTTGAATTCATCAAAGTAACTTTCCTCTGTCGGATACATATCTGCGTGGTCCCAGGAGACTGCAGTAAGGAGAAGATGAGTAGTGTGAAGATGGACAAACTTTGGCCGAGGATCCCAAGGCGAGCTCTTGTATTCATCTCCTTCGATCACGCTCCATTCTGACCCTCCAAGCCTTGCTCCTGGTGTTGAAAGGGAAATTCCCCCAATCACAAAACTAGGATCCATTCCTGTGCTCATCATGATATGTGAAAGTAGGGCAGTCGAAGAAGTCTTTCCCCAGGTTCCGGTGCAGACTATGGAATTTTTCTTTGCAAAATATTCTCCTCGGGCCTCTGCGTCCGAAAGTACCCTGATATTATTTTCCTTTACATACTGTGTCTCGGGATTTTGTGATCCTGAAGCATTTCCTATAATCACCACATCTGGATTACCAATTTTCTCTGGATGCCATCCAGCATAAAACTCCACTCCATTTTTCTCTAGTTCTGTTGAAACAGGAGGGTAGAAACCCTTGTCACTACCGGTTACTTTCCAACCTTTGTTTTTAAAGGCAATGGCAATGGCGCTAGTAGCAACGCCACAAATGCCGATCACGTGGAGGTGGTATGGAGATGACATCGGCTCATTATAAGGTAAAATAAGGGAGATTGACAAGTAAATACCATTGTATATAATATGGTATATATGAATACAAAAACACTTTTAACTATTAAAACAGATAAAACCATAAAGAAAACGGCCCAGATAGTTGCCGAGGAGATTGGCGTGCCTTTAAGTACCGTTATCAATGCCTTTCTGAAACAGTTTGTGAGAGATAGGGAAGTTAGCTTTTCTGCTTCATATAATCCTTCGCCGTATTTGATAAAGATCATGAAAGAGTCTAAGAAAGAGCTTGAGGAAGGAAAAGTGGTTTTTTATAAAGGGGCAAAAGAGTTCTTGAAGAATCTTAAATCATAGAAAAGACATCATCATGAATCTCGCTTTTTCTTCTAGTTTTAAAAGGAGCTGTAAAAGGTTTCCCAAAAAAATTCAAGATAAACTTGATGCATGCATTCTTTTGTTTCAAGATAATGAATTTGATCCCATACTTAATAATCATAAATTGCATGGAGAATATGGCGGATCAAGAAGTATTAATGTTACCAGTGATGTCAGAGCTATTTACGAAAAAATATCAGAGAATGATTATTATTTTTATGCTATAGGAACACATAGCGATTTATATTCCTAATTCAGTTCTCGCAATAAAACCTCTACTTTTTCTATATCTTTTCTCCACTCCTTTCCATCAAACCATTCTATCCCTTCAAACTGGAGTTTATAAACATCACCAGGTCTCTGCAGCGATCCTAGATAGACGTAAGAAAGTCCGCGAGATTTTGCCTCAAAAATTGCCTTCGTCATCATGATCAGTCCCATATCTTTTGAGGCTTTTTGTAAATCATAAAACGGATAACAATAGTGAAGCATGGATTTGTTTTCGTAGCAGATCGCATACCCAACATCGGAAAATTTCAAGAAGATGTTGAAATTGTGTGGCGTAGTTATTATTTCTTTTATTTTATTTACAGAAAAAGAATCAGGGGCTTTGATATCATAAAAATCTTTCGCCAGCTTACCAATTTCCCAAGAATAAGTTTGGTAGGGAATAGGGAGGCGGTCTATAGAAATATTCTCATCCTTTCTTAGGATTCTCCGATTCTCGCTAGTTAATTCAAACTTCTTTAAATCAATCCTCACACTGCGGGTTTGATGCATGACTCCTTTGTCAAGACGGGTAAAAACAAAACCCTTCTCGTACATACTAGTAATAAAATCATCCGAAAAATCGTTAATTTTCTCTTCTTTCCAGTGTAAGTATTTCATATTTAATGAAGCGCTAACCATAGACCAAAAACTACAAAAATAAAGTGCACAATCCAGAAACGCATAATGGTTTTTTCTTCACTCCAACCACGAAGTTCAAAGTGGTGGTGAAGTGGAGCCATCCGGAAAATTCTTTTCCCGAGAGTGTATTTACCAATGACCTGGATAACAACACTCAAAGCTTCAATATAAAATAAGAAGCCCAAGAAAAAAAGAGATCCAATCTCACCAATTGCCAGACTACTAACAGCCAAGAGAGCACCTAATCCAAGAGAGCCCACATCTCCCATCATGAAACGGGCGGGTTTGATATTGAAATAAGTATAAGCAACAAGAGCTCCTACGGTGGTGGCGTTGAGGACAGCGATTTCTCCAAAGCCATTAATCCAACTCAAAATAGTTAGGGCACTAAAAGTGGGAATGAGCATGCCTCCAGCCAGGCCATCCATACCATCGGCAATGTTTACGGCGTTGGCAGTAAACATCACAATGAAGATAATAACAGGGATAATAAACCAGCCTGCCGCAATTTCATATCCAAAAGGTAAATAAATATTGTGCCAAGCTGGTCCAAGTTTACTATAAACCCACCAAGCCGTGATAGTTCCTGCGACGAATTGTAGAAGTAATTTTTCGTGAACGTGAATGCCTTTGCCTGGACGTGAACCGATCCAGACCGAAGTTCTTTTAAAGATTGTCCAAGGTAGAGTGATCACATACCAAATTCTCATTTTCAAATCATGATGGACTTTGATCAGTTTCAAGATGTGAGAAAGTTTTCTCGATCTTCTTTCCGCCCCAAAAATATTTAGAAGATCGTCTATACCTCCCAGAAGGGCAGAAAGAAGCATCACACCAATCGGCACCCAAGTGAAACTTCTAGACCAGTTAAAAAGAATGCTTACGACCGCAACCGTGATGATCACTAGGAGTCCGCCCATGATTGGCGTTGAATCTTTACCTTTTCTTGACTCTATAGAAATTAGCTCTATTTTAGGGCTTTTGACGATGTTGAATTTGCGTAAGATATGTATGAGAAATGGGGCCCATAGAAAGGCGACAAGGCAGGCAAAAAGGGCAAAACCTAGGATATAGGCAAAATCAGCAGTACCTTCCAATATGCTTATCATGGCGCTATTTTAGCACGTAAACGGCCTAAATTAAAGCCAATTCAAGCGTCGGATCTCGGTTGTGGATTTCTGGGCTCTAGACAAAGTATAGTTATCGTTTCCTGTTTTTCCCGCCTCAATCCATCTTTGTTCTACTAGTGGTTTGTTGATTTCAATAATTTCGATGGTACCTTGTTTAACACCATGTCCGTATTCTCCATCTGTTGGCCAAGCCATGGCATGTGTGTAGTGAAGGATGACTGGTATGAAGTTTTGGTATTCAATCTGGTGGATGATGAGGACATGATTGATCTGATCATTAGTCATAGTGATCATATCTCCTGGTTCGATTTTTTTTGTTTCGATGATTCGGCTGTTTTTATTATCTGCTAGAGTATCGACATCCGTACTTTTTTCTGGGTTTATTTTCGCTCTAATTTTTGAAAATAATCCGTGAGCATTTACAAAAGAAAGATGTTTGTCGATCGTCCCTTTGTCACGATTTTCACTCTCAGCATTTAAAACATAATAGGCCAGTCCAGAACAATCTATACCAATATTTTTTTCTACCAAGATTCTTTTCAGACTCATTGAATCAAGGTTTTTCGTGTCTATTTTTTCAAGGGTGGTAAAATCTCGAACTTCTTCAAAGATTTCTTTTGGGCTACCTTTGCCTACCATTACTCTTAAACTACCTCTTAGACCGGTTTTTTTGTTGTTGTAATAGGGAATAGGGCAAGTGGCGCTACCCAAGTTGAAGTTGAGATACTGATCTATCACACTCAAGGATTTTTCAGAGAGGAGTTTGGTATTCATTAATGATTTAAAGATAACATATTTTTAAATATGGCTCAATAAAGGGCTATTTTTATTATTTTACATCAGTTACTTGACAAATTCTGTAGATATGCTAGGATATCGACTATCAGCAAGTTGTTCATTAACCTCTTAGACACGCTGGTACAAGAAAAGTGGAATATGTCAAAATCTCACTTACTATTGGTCTGAGAGCATAACAGAGGGTCTATGATCCTACGGCCGACCTCAGGCTTGAATATCTCTAAACTAGCGCAAGCTGGTGAAAGAGTAAAAGTTATGAAGATTGAGGGGTTGTTCATCACAAGAAAAGTGCCATACCAAGACGTTTGACCTTTGACAAAGGTTGGGCTAAGAATGGTAATGCTACGGATCCCTCCCACATTCGCCCCAAGTGGTTGCGAAGTTTCGGGAGTTTGCGCAGGATCGCACGGCGGTGGCCCCGGGTCATTGGTTGACCTTGCCCACCCCACAGCGCGATTGCTGCGCGTGTCAAATAAAGGTGCATGGTTAAGATAATTCCATCTCCTTTTCCTCTTCGTCCGCGCCGTCAAATGGCCAGAGAGGTTTTTTCTGAAGGTCCATTAATCACCGGAGACCTTTCAGCTACTGGTACGCCGCGGGGAACCACTCTGCTGTGAGTCTCCCCAATCAGTAGAAAACGATCGCAAAGCAGGCGATTGAGATCAAACGGGCGTCCTTGAAGAGCAATCTTCTCGGACGCCTAATTCTTTTTTATCCTAATAGTTCCACAATCTCTTTTCCTCTCTTATTAAACTTATTGTGAGTCTCCATAATTCCTTGTAGACTTTGAATACGAACTAGATCAGAATTTAATTTAGTATTGGGATATTCAATTACTTTGTACCCAGCTTGCTTTAGTTTTGAAGTATCAAGTTTTTTTGTTGTATTTGTGACCCTCTGGATAATCTGCGCTCCATCATTGATTTCTACTAACGAACCAGTCACAGGTTCGTCTTTGAGGGCAGCCAAGTGAGCCTCAAAAGTGGTGATCCCTGGGACACCATCGCTTCTCAAAATAGTTTGAAGTTCTGATTCATAAGTGGTGGAGGCTGGTTGGCGAGCGTTTATTTCAATTAAAAATAATTTGTCTCTTTCCTCATCATAAATCACGTCTAGACCAAAAAGACCTTTCCAGCCGTCTTTTTTTAACTTTTCTCCGATGACGAGAGCCATTTTAGTGATTTCCTGCACCTGGCTTTCAGTGAGGATGCTGTAGGTTAGACCCCAGTCATTACCAATCGTACTGAAAGGGTTTTCTGTAAAGGGTAGATTGCCGGTTATTTGATAGCTTATATTACCCACTAGAATTTTATCAGAACAGACCACTGAGTTTACTGTAAACATTGGTCCTTTGATGAATTCAGTTACGCGAGCATCTCTTTCGGGAAACTTATTTTTAATTTCCTCCAAATCTTTTTCTTTTTGAATAAGGAGAGTACCGTCGCCTGTATGGCTATGAGACCACTGAACGATAAAAGGCTTCTTTTCCCAGCTAATATTTTTTACGAGATCTATTTTATGAGATGGAAGAAGTTCCACTAAATTACTCAACCACTCTACTTGGGTAATTTTGTTCTCTATTTTTTCCGCCAGAGCCGCACTGGGATTGAGGAGGTTGATTCCATTTTCTTTGGCATACTTCTCTATTTGTGGATTATTTTTAAATACGAGGACAGAGGCTTTCTTTTCTTTTATTTCTTCCTGCACTTCTGGGTCAGAAAGTAGCTCAAAAGTATCTTTTAGGCTATCTCCAGAGACAATGGAATAAGCCTCATTTTCGGGCATACTAGAAGCTCTCTCTCGGTCGCGAGTGACGTAGATTGTTGGGTTTTCTCCCTTTTTCATGATAGTGTAATCAATATATCATATGGCCGTATTTTATGTTATTGCCACTCCGATCGGTAACTTAGAAGACCTCACTCTTCGGGCTATTCGTCTGCTCAAAGAGGTGGACCTAGTCTTATGTGAAGATACTCGAGTGACCAAGAGACTTTTTGAAAAACAGGCCATTTCCACTCCGACCTTGAGTTACCATGCTCAAAGTGGAGAAGCCAAAGTCGAACTTATCCTAGAGCAAATAGAAAAGGGTAAAAATATCGCCCTTGTAACTGATGCTGGAACACCGGGGATATCTGATCCAGGCTCTCTCCTCATCTCTAGAATTAGAGAGACTTATCCCGATCTAAAAATAGAAGCGATTCCCGGACCATCAGCTCTGACCGCTGCTCTTTCGGTGGCTGGTGTGCCGACGAATGAATTCATTTTCTTGGGATTTATGCCTCATAAGAAAGGAAGGGAGACGTTGTTTAGAGAAATTACTGTTTCAGAAAGAACTATGGTTTTCTATGAATCTACTCATCGAATTATCAAAACTCTAGAGTCTCTTTCGGAACATCTTTCTAGCACTACTAAAAAAGTCACAATAGTGAGAGAAATTACTAAAATTTTTGAAGAAGTTATACAGGGAACGGCAGAAGAAGTTCTAAAAACAATGACTGAGACCCCAGAAAAGCAAAAAGGGGAGTTTGTGGTGATTGTGTCTAAATAATTTTTATAAAAAACAAACCGCCATACCTCAGGTCTTGGCGGTTGTGGTTGTTTTTTTCAGGGCGCGTAATCTCCTTTCGTGTCGCGCTCTGACTCTTTCAATAAGTAGTCGATGAATGTGTCTGGTGGATAGGGTTAGTTTGTCCACCATCGTTTGGCCATGGACCAGTACAACCATCTTATCTCTCCTGGTTTTTACACGAGGAGAAACAAAGGTGCGTTTACATTTTTTCTTCCTGATCCCATTTTTTACAGGAATGATCATTACTGTCACCTCAAGAATCCACCTGAAGGTGATCTTAATCTCTGTGACGACACTCTCACTGTTCACCAAATGATCTATTCTTGCAATGCTTCCGATGAAGTTTTTTCCGGTGCTATCTTTAAAAATTGATGCACCTGCCTCCGCTTCTAAAAACTGAAGAAGGTCTTTCTCAGTCAAACTACTTAGCTTCGTGTTCATTGCTTTTCCTTAATGCTGTTTTCCTAGCACTATTTTACCATGTCAGTGTATAATAGTCTCAATCATCTATAAATAATATTTTTTATGTCAAAAAGACAACTTCTTTCAATTATCGGTATCTGGGTTATGGCATTTCTTTTTCTGGGACTTCCTTCTTTTTGGCATAAGATTTTAGCCGTGATTTCTGGAGTAATTATTATTGTTATTGCCTATAGACTCGATTCATCCAAGGGTAAAATAGAAACAATAAAAGAAGACCAACCTTTTGTAGATAATAAAGAATCATAAAGTGATGGCTCGAAAGAAGTTGGCTAAAGGTTTGGGATTGGTTTTGGGAGTAATTGTGATTGTAGCCATCTTTCTTTTTGGCTTTGGTAAATCTCTTAACTATGATGTTTATGTCAATCCAGTTGAAGTGATCGCGACGATTTTTCTCCCGGCTCCTTTTAGGGTTACTCATGTGAGTACTCCAGAATCTGTCAAAGCTTTATATATGTCTAGTTGGGTGGCTGGGAATATTAAACTTCGCGACAATCTCGTAAAGTTAATAGATGAAACTGAACTCAATGCAGTGGTCATAGATATAAAGGACTACACAGGCAAAATCAGTTTTACGGTAGATGATCCGGAATTAAAAAAGTTTGGTTCTGTCGAAAATCGTATTCCTGACGTCAAAGAGTTTATCGGTAAACTTCATGAAAAAGGAATCTATGTCATAGGGAGAATTTCCGTTTTCCAAGATTCTTCTTTGGTAAAAACTCATCCTGAATATGCGGTCAAAAATAAGGCTGGACAAGTCTGGAAGGATCATAAAGGGGTAAGTTGGCTGGATGCCGGAGCGACGGCTGTTTGGGACTATACTGTGGCGATTGGTGAGGAGTCTTATGCTAAAGGTTTTGATGAATTGAATTTTGATTATATTCGTTTTCCTTCTGATGGGAACATGCTTGATATTGCCTACCCATATAGTGAGGGAAAGATTAAATCACAGGTTATGAAAGAGTTTTTTGCTCACCTTGACGGCGTCTTTGAAGAAAAAAAGATTCCTATTTCAGCTGATCTTTTTGGAATGACTACTTCTAATAATGATGATCTTGGTATTGGTCAGATCATTGAGCACGCCCTAATGCATTTTGACTATGTAGCTCCGATGGTTTATCCATCTCATTATCCCCCTAATTTTAATGGTATTAAGAAGCCAGCTGAAAAGCCTTATGAAATTATTAATTATGCGATGTCAAAAGCGGTAGACAGGGCTGTACTTGCCAGTACTACCTCAGCCAAACTTCGTCCTTGGTTACAGGACTTTAGTATTGGTGGTGTGGTCTATACCCCTCAAATGGTGCGTGATCAGATCCAGGCTACCTATGATGTTGGTCTAAATAGTTGGATGATGTGGAATGCTTCGAATGTTTATACCAAAGAGGCTTATGAAGTTGCTTCGACGACTTATCAACAGGGCTATTGATTTTTAGAAAGAAAAGAGTAGTATTTGATCTTGGCGGTTCCTCTCTGTCATAGGACGGGTGGTGTTCTCGGCAAGAACACTAAAAAGCCTATCCTATCAACAAACAAACGGGAAAAAACTACGGTTATGGCAAAGAACATGGTAGGTACAGACCTCGACCTCGTTCCTGAACTGGTGGGCATGAGCCCCAAGGACGTGGTCACTCAAATCAACAGGAAAGTTCCTGAGAATCGGCGCAGTGTGGTTCTGCTTAATGTGCTTCACCGGTGGCCGGCCACATTGGGCGATCAGCTTCGGCATCACTTTACTGTGATGTCCACCAGGACAGTTTGAACTGGTTTTCTTGGTTTCGTGTTTGTCCATTATTTGACCCCAGGGAGTGTAAATATACACACGCTCCCTGGGGTTTCAGTTTTTTGGGTATATTTAGGATTTTTATGTTAAAATAGATATAAATAAAACTCATATTTTTTATGAATGAAGAAAGAGTAACGTACTTTGGCCAGACCGATGCTAGGAATAAAAAAGTAAAATTTGGAATCAAGGCCAAAGACCGTACTCGACATGTCTATGTTATTGGAAAAACTGGTATGGGAAAGTCCACCTTACTGGAAAATATGGCCGTTCAGGATATCAAAAATGGGGAGGGAATGGCTTTTATCGATCCTCACGGCAAAACAGCGGATCTATTACTAGAATACGTTCCACCAGAACGTATCAAAGATGTCGTCTATTTTGCTCCCTTTGATACCGATTATCCGATTTCCTTTAATGTCCTAGAAAATGTTGCGCCAGATCGGAGACATCTAGTGGTTTCGGGACTCATGAGTACCTTTAAAAAAATCTGGCAAGATGCCTGGTCAGCCAGAATGGAATACATTCTGACCAACACTCTTTTGGCACTTCTGGAATATCCAGATGCGACGCTTCTGGGTGTAAACAGAATGCTTTCGGATAAAGAATTTAGGAAAAAAGTCATTACTCATGTGACAGATCCTTCGGTACGATCGTTTTGGGTGGAAGAATTTGCCAACTACACAGAGAGAATGGCCGCTGAAGCGGTGCCAGCTATCCAAAACAAAATAGGGCAGTTTACAGCCAATGCTTTGATCCGAAACATGATCGGTCAGTCAAAATCTTCTTTCAACATTCGTCAGATTATGGATGAAAGGAAGATTATGATTATTAACCTCTCAAAAGGTAGGATCGGCGAAACAAATGCCAATCTGCTCGGAGGTATGCTCATTACCAAAATATATTTAGCAGCCCTTTCTCGAGCCGATGTGCCAGATAGAGTACTAAAAGGAATGCCGAATTTCTATCTTTTTGTAGATGAATTTCAGTCTTTTGCCAATGAATCTTTTGCCGATATTCTTTCGGAGGCGAGAAAATATAAATTAAATCTGACTTTGGCCCATCAGTATATAGAACAGATGGAAGAGGAAGTGAGAGCCGCGGTTTTTGGTAACGTGGGAACTATGATTATTTTTCGAGTTGGAGCTTATGATGCTGAAATTCTGGAAAAAGAATTTGCACCGCAGTTTACCGCCGAAGATATTGTCAATCTGGGTTTTACTCAAATATATTTGAAATTGATGATAGATGGCATTAGTTCCCAACCTTTTTCAGCTACTACTTTGCCACCAATTCCTCAACCAGAAGTTTCAAATGCTAAAGAAGTGATAGAGACATCACGAAAACAGTTTTCTGGTACACGTTCAGAAGTAGAAAAGGTTATCGCTGATTGGCATGTTCCTATTGCTCCGCCTCCTAGACCAAAAGCTTCTTCTGCACCTACGATACCTACACCTGCACCCATACCAGTATCTCCAAAGATCGTCATTGCATCTCCTCCTCCAATCGTTCCACCAAAAAAAATTGAGACACCTCACCCTGTTCCTCTTTCTTCTTTGGCCCCAAAACCTAAATCTGTATCTTCGCCGGGACAGAAAATTTCTCAAAAAGATGCTAGTCCAGAAAGAGTTAGTGAATTACGAAATGCCCTCGCTTCAGTTCTAGGATCAATACCTAAACCAAAAGAAGAGAAAAAACCAGAATTAAGATCAGCTCAAAACAGTCATTCAAAAGAAGTTTCAGAGGATGTACTTAAAGATGTTCTCAAGGTAGAGTAGGAATATGACAAAAAAAGCCTTGATATTTTCACTTTCATATTACCCCCATCTTATTGGAGGAGCGGAGGTGGCGGTAAAAGAAATAACAGATCGTATTCAACCCAACGACTTTGAGTTTGATATGGTTACTCTTTATGCTGGAAAGACTAGATTTGAGCGTATTGGAAATGTGAACGTTTACAGAGTCGGTCCAAAGATTGCTGTACAGGGAACTACCATACCCCATATTTCTTTTTTTATCAAAGCTCGGTATGTTTTCTCAGCCTTTTTTAAAGCTCTTTTACTCCATAGAAAAAGGAAATATGATTTCATCTGGTCAATCATGGCTAGTTTCAATGCTTTCTCGGCTCTCTTTTTCAAGATGGTTCACAAAAATATTCCTTTCATTCTAAATCTTCAGGAAGGGGATACCTTTGAACATATCAAGAAAGCTCTAGGTCCGATGTATCCACTCTATCTTAAGATTTTTGAGAAAGCGGATAGAATCCATGTTTTGTCACATTTTCTCGAGAAATTTGCGAGAAAGATGGGAGCTAAGTGCCCGATCGATATTGTCCCAAATGGGGTTGATTTTAACTTTTTTTCAAGAAAACCTACCACTGGTCAATTGAAGGCTCTGGCACATGAACTTTCTCTGGATTCATTTGATACCGTGATTATCACCACTTCTCGTCTTGTTCAGAAAAATGGAGTAGGAGATCTGATTGACTCCCTGATCTACTTACCTGTTTCTACCAAACTGCTTATTCTCGGTATTGGTCCTCTAGAAAAGACGCTGAAGGAAAAAACTACTTTACTTAAACTAGATGATCGAGTGAGATTTGTTGGGTTTGTACCTCATCGTGAAATGCCAATGTATTTGCATGTCTCTCATATCTTTGTACGTTCATCTCTCTCTGAAGGGTTTGGTATTTCATTTGTAGAAGCGATGGCTGCGGATATTCCAGTAATTGCGACTCCTGTTGGAGGTATCCCGGATTTTTTAAAGGATGAAGTAACTGGTCTTTTTTGTGAAGTGGAAAATCCAGAAAGTATCGCCAGACAA
This sequence comes from uncultured Candidatus Saccharibacteria bacterium, assembly GCA_964357605.1. GTDB lineage: Bacteria > Patescibacteriota > Minisyncoccia > Phycocordibacterales > PALSA-1337 > CAIOGI01. The sequence continues at coordinate 50,127 of CAYHLX010000002.1, read as the reverse complement.
ATCGAAAGGCTTATAACAGAAGCTAATTTAAGGGATAAAATTATTAAGAATGCGAGAGAGATGGTTAAAGAAAAATACGATTGGAATCTCATTGCCCAACAGATAAGAGAGGTGATGGGAAAGGTGTAGTATGGTAGACTGTTTTTATGAAAATTCTCATTGCTACAGGCATTTATCCACCACAGCTTGGAGGTCCGGCCAAATATGCTCAAAATCTAAAAGAAGAGTGGGAAAGACAAGGACATAAGGTGATTGTGAAGACCTATCGTCTTGAGCACAAACTGCCATCAGGTATTAGGCATCTGTACTTTTTGTTCAAGATCATTCCTGCGGTTATAACTTGCGATTTTATTTTTGTCCTAGACACTTTCAGTGTCGGGATGCCAGCGACAATAGTCGCTAAGATTTTGAGGAAGAAGATTATCATGAGGACTGGTGGCGATTTTCTCTGGGAGGGTTATGTGGAGAGGACAGGAGACAAGGTCTTATTTAAAGATTTTTATGAGACAACTAAAGAAAAATGGTCAAAGAAAGAAAATTATATTTTCAATCTGACTCGTTGGACTCTACAAAATGTTTCCGCCCTGATTTTTTCAACTCAATGGCAAAAGGACATTTTTGTGAAAGCATATGATTTAAAATCAGACAAGATTTTTATCATGGAAAATTACTATGGAGAGAAGATGGAAAATATCTTGCCGAAAGAAAAAACCTTTTTGGCTGGCACTAGAAAATTAAAATGGAAGAATTTAGATATTTTACCGAAAGTATTTAAAAATATTTCTGAAGCCCAGCTTGATTTAAATACATATCCTCCAGAAGAATACATGAGTAAGATGAAAGAATGTTACGCTACTATTCTCGTGTCTTTGGGTGATATTAGTCCAAATATGATTTTAGAATCTATAAGGCTTAACAAGCCATTTATAATCACAGTAGAAAATGGAATCATGGATCGTATCGGTTCTATCGCTATCATTGTCGACCCTAAAGATGAAAAAGATATAGAGAATAAGGTGAAGTGGCTTTTGGATGACATAAATTATAAAAATCAGATAGAAAAAATAAAAAACTTTAAATTTACTCACTCTTGGGAAGAGATAGCTCATGAGATAATAGAGATATATAAAAAGATATGAAACTTCTCACGATCTCTACAGACAGGAAGATTTTTGAAAAAGGGAGCGCGGTAGCTCTGCGTCAGATTGAATATGCTAAGGGATACGAAGAAGTGCACATCATAGTTTTTACTGATAAAAGCTTTTCTGAAACAACCCTCGGTTTAAATATTTGGGTATATCCAACTAGATCATCATCTAAATGGAAATATGTCTTTGATGCTCTGAAACTAGGAAGATTTATCACAGAAAAAAGAGGGATCACTGATGTGACTTGCCAAGACCCGTTTGAGACAGGTTTAGTTGGAGCTTTGGTAAAAAGTCGTCATCCCGTGAAGTTGGAATTACAAATACATACTGATCTAGGGAGTGTCAATTTCCAGAGATTCAGTTTTCTAAATAGGATTAGAATGTTAATTTCTAAATTTACTTTAGGTAAGGCGGATAAGGTGAGAGTAGTTTCAAAAAGAATTAGAGACTATGTAGCGATGCGAATTGATCCATCAAAGATTGAAGTCAGACCTATTTTTGTTGATGTGGAAAAAATCAAATCCACGCCCGTTACGGTTAATTTTCATCAGAAATATCCTCAATTTTCAAAGATAGTTTTAATGGCTTCACGTTTGGAGCTAGAGAAAAATATTCCTCTAGCGATTCAGGGATTTAAACTTGTACTGAAAAAAGTACCTCAAGCTGGACTAGTAATTGTTGGGTCTGGAAGCGAAGAGGGTAAATTGAAAGCTCTCGTCAAAGTGTTGGGTATGGAGAATTCAGTCATTTTTGAAGGGTGGCAGAATGATCTGGCTTCCTATTACAAAACATCTGACTGTTTTCTTGTCACTTCTTTGTATGAGGGATATGGCATGACTTTTGTTGAGGCCAATGCGGTTGGTTGCAAGATCGTTTCTGTGGATGTGGGAATTGCTAGGGAGGTTGGAGCTAGGATTGTCGGTTTTGATCCAAGAGAGATCAGTGCTGGTCTCTTAGAAATGATTTCATGAAATTATTAATCATTACTCAAAAAGTATCCAAAGATGATCCGATTCTTGGATTTTTTCATAGATGGATTTTTGAATTTTCTAAATACTGTGAATCTATAACTGTGATTTGTCTTGAGAAAGGTTCGTACGAATTGTCGCAAAATACAAAAGTGTTATCTCTAGGGAAAGAAGAAGGTGTTTCTCGTCTTAAATATCTATCTAGATTTTACTCATACATCTGGAAAGAAAGGAAAAATTATGAGGCGGTATTTGTTCATATGAATCCTATCTACGTTATTTTAGGCGGAATGATTTGGAGAATGTTGGGCAAGAAAATCTCACTTTGGTATACCCATAAAAATGTCGATTGGAAGTTGAGATTGGCAGAAAAACTGACTCATCAGATATTTACTGCATCCAAGGAAAGTTTCCGGCTTTCAAGTAAGAAGCTTGAGGTAGTTGGTCACGGCATTGATTATGATTTTTTCTTTCCTCAAAATTCAAATGTCGTTCCAAAATCTCTTCTATCTGTTGGACGACTCATGCCAGTAAAGCGTCATGATCTTGCCATTCGAGCAGCGGCACTTACGGGATGGAAGCTGAGTATCGCAGGAGATGGTCCGGAAAGAGAAAATTTGAAAATGCTCGCACAAAAACTTGGTACCACAGTTGAATTTCTAGATTCTCTGACACAGACTCAACTACGAGATGAATACAGAAAGGCGTCATTCCTCATTCATACCAGTGAGACTGGTAGTCTCGATAAAGTAATACTTGAGGCATTAGCTTGTGGACTTAAGGTCATCTCTACAAGCTCTCTCTCAGATTTGCCTATCGTCAAAGTTTTTCCGACTCCAGAGGCTATTGCAGAAGCCATCGTTCACGATCATTCCCCAGTTATGATCTCAAGTATCCACACGCACCACTCCCTCAAAGATCTGATTCCTAAGTTGTTGAAATCTATAAAAAAGTTATGAAAAAAGTAGCTTTTATTTTTACAAATTCCCGAGAGGCCACTATCCACAATTTACAGACTGGACAAGTAGCTGACACTTCTCTCTATGGTCTTAACCACCTAACTGGAGCCGATCATTTTACGATACCTCCAAAATCAATGCGGGCTTTGTTATTTCTACCGCGTCTTTTGCGTTACGATTTTGTGATTGCACAGGACAATCTTCTCTTGGGATATATCGTTTCTTGGTGTGCATACATCTTTCGTCTACGGACAAAATGGTTTTATATTGCTATAAATTCTTCCACCCTCATGAAGCGTCATGCTAAAAGGCCTTTTTATCTATTTTTACTTAAAAATCTTTGGGCTAGCTACGCTCGTATCATTTGTCTATCTTTTGAGCAACTCCATGATTTTGTCAAACTGGGAATATCCAAGAAACATTTAGTATCTCTACCTTTTGGCGTGGATGCATCATTTTTCCAAACTACTAGCCTAGATCCAGAAGAAAATCTCATTGTGAGCGTCGGTCGTGATGCTGGTCGAGATTATGCCACCCTTTTTAAGGCGGCCTCACAAGTACCTTACCAATTCATCGTCGTTGCTTCTCCTAAAAATATTCCACCAGAAACCTTCATTCCTTCAAATGTCAGAATTCTTTATAATAAGAGCTTGGTTGAAATTCGTGATTTATATCGCAAGGCTAAGTTGGTCGTCGTGGTCTCTAAAAATGCTGAGGTTCCAGAAGGGTCAGATTGTTCGGGACAGACGGTTATTTTGGACGCCTTAGCCGCAGGGAAAACAGTGATTGCTACTCATCGTTCCTGGATTGCTGATTATTTTACTCCTGGTAAAGATTTGGTGATAGTAAAGCCCAACGATTCCGAAGCTTTGATTAGGGAGATAAATGCTTTGTGGCGAGATAGTCAAAAATGTAAACAATTGGCCGTATCTGGTCAGGAAAAAGTAATCGCGAACTACACTACTAAAAATTTTGCCAAATCCCTACTTGAGCTGATGAATTCTTTTATATGACATTAATCAACCAACTTACTTTTTACGTGAATCCAGAATGGCGTCGTAAAGGACTCCATACTCCACTTCTCAATCCGTGGTGGGGAAATCCGTATGAGGAATCGGCTATTTTTTCCAAACAAATGTTTGATGCTTATTCCCTCGATATTTCGTGTTATACAATTACTGCTGATATAGAAGAAGCTGATCTGGTTTTTGCTCCATATAAGCATAATTGGCTTTTGAATTTTGACAAAGATTTGTTGACTGAATGTATTAGTACGGCTCGTGCCCGTAATCTCCCATTCCTCATTGATGGTTCTGGAGATATAGAATATCCTATTGCTGAAGATAATATATATATATTGCGTTATGGAGGGTATAGTTTTCTACCAGAATCAAATAGAATTCAAATACCACTAACTACCGATGATCTTTTGGAGCGTTGTAGGAATGGTGCGCTGAACATTCGTAAAAAATCTCTAGGAAAACCGATAGTCGGTTTTGCCGGATGGACAAACCTTTCTTTGAAGCAGTCTGTTCGTAATTTTCTAAAAGAGTTACCTAATAGATTAAGAAGTATTTTTGATGAAAAATATCGTGCTTGTATAAAGGGTGTTATCTTGCGTAAGAAAGCTATAAAAACACTACAAAAATCATCATTGGTGGAATTGAATATTCGAGAGCGTTCATCGTTCTCTGCCAATCCCAAGACTGCTCTAGGGGATATGAGAGAGCTTCAAGAAGAGATGGTCAGGACGATTCTTGAAAGTGATTATGCTCTAGATATCAAGGGCGATGCCAATAATTCCGCTCGTCTTTTTGAAATACTTTCCCTAGGTCGCATTCCGGTGATTATAGACACAGAACGAAATTTTCCTTTTAGCGACCGGATTGATTATTCATCATTCGCTCTAATTGTGGATTTTCGTGATCTAAAGAAATTACCTGAAATTATTGCTGATTTTCATAAAAATATTTCTGAAGAAAGATTTGAACAGATGCAAAAGAATGCTAGAGAAGCATTCGTAAAATATTTTAGGATAGATGCCTTTATGAAGTATGTGATTGAAGATTTACGTAAGATAATTAAATAGTTATAATGTAACAATGAAAGACTCACTACCAACACCACCTCCAGAAGCAATTTTTTATGAGAATGATCGTCTGTACGCCTGCTTGGCTTCGTACCCGATTACAAAAGGGCATTGTGTCGTTGTTTGGAAAGATAAAGTGGTTGATTTGCATCTGTTAAGTAGAACAGACTACGAATACCTTATGGATGTAGTAGATGAAATTAGAAATAAGCTGCTTGAGGTTCTGAAACTTGAGAAAATTTATTTAATATATATGGATGAGGTTAAGCAGGTTCATTGGCATTTGGTACCACGCTATGATAGTCAGGGTTTTAATATGTTGACTCATGTTCCCACTGAGACCAAAGATTTCTCACTTGCATCTACGTTGCGATCAAAAATGATAATGTAAATAAATATTGACACATGGGTATAAAAATGGTAGATTGACCTGAGCGTGTTAACCGTACCAACCGGTACGGTCGCAATTGAAAAAACAAAATGGAGGTGTTAGATGAAAATTGTTCTCGTTGCGGGCGATTTCGCCCAGTCGGAAGTGCTCAATATGTTGAGACAGAGACTTGCTAGCCTAGGGCATAAAGGTTCCGATTTCCTTTTCTGTGGCCAGCCAGCAAACTGTGGAGCAGATGTTGTGCGCGGGGCGGTAAGGTCTGCCGATCGGGTCGTGGTAGGAATGTCAGAACGTTCCGATGAGGAGGTTGCCGCGGTTCGGGAGGCCATGGAGCGTAATATTCCTTTCGCGCTCTACGCCGATACCTTCGGTGCCCATCGTTTACCAGCCTTTGAGTGTGCGCGGGATTCAGACAAAGCTACTCTGTTTACTGTGAGTGCGAACGAGGCGGATGACGCTAAGTTCTTTTTTCCGAAGGCCAAAGTCGTGGTCACCGGCAATCCTTGCTGGGAAGAGTTCGCTTTTCCCAAGCTGTCGCGAAATGAAGCGAGGGGGATTCTCGAGATCTCTGGAGAAAAGAAGGTAATTGTATCTGTTGGGGACAAGTACCTTGCTCAAAACATCATCCAGTTTGGGGCGACCATCGACGCTGTTCGCAGCCTTGGTTGGGAGGAAGATTCGGAGATTCTCCTTGCTCTTCACCCTGGAGATCTCCATAACCCAAAACTCTATGACGAGCTGGTGCAACACGCCGGCTGTCCGGTGAGAATCATCGGCAAACATGTCGGTATCAACACCGGAGAAATCTTGGTGGGTTGCGACCTCGTTGTCGAGTTTACTTCAACGATCGGGATACGAGCAGCCTGCTTGCGTCTGCCAATCATTGACTTCTGTCCGACCATCGCGATGCGCGGCGTAAAGCCAAACATTGCCAAGGGTCCGTGGGATTTGACCAAAAATCGTGCCTCTTTTCCGGTATTTCTTGGCTCGGTTCGTCAGCTAGCGGAGTTCATGGCAGACTTGATCGACAAAGGTTCGTTCAATTCTGGATTCATGCTGGAAAACCAAAAAAAGATGTTCCCTGTACCGTCTTCTGAGCATGGTCAGGCCATCACGCTTATGTGCAAGGCGCTTGGTGCATGAATGTAAGCCTCGGTTCAATTCAGCCGGCTGTTGTGGAAACATAACAGTCGGTTTTTTGCTAGCTAATTTGAGAGGTTATCATTATAATAAACACCACTTATATGAAGCTCTACTACATTGCGAATGCCCGTATGCCGACGGAAAAAGCCCATGGTATTCAGATAGCCAAGATGTGCGAAGCTTTTATAGAAGAAGGAATTGATCTTACGCTTGTGGTACCACGTCGAGTGACTGAACCACAAACAATTCAGGAATATTATGGTTTAAGAGTGCCTGTTAAACTCATCAAATTACCTGTTCTTGATTGGTACACTGGCGGCCGCTTGGGATATCCTCTCTCTTCCTTCTCTTTTACGATCTCTTATCTGATTTTTCTGTGGAAAAGAAAAAGAAGTGGAGAAAAGTTTATTCTTTATACGGTTGATATGGATAACTATTCTTCTTCAGCTTTGACATTTCTCGGCCTTCCGCTTTTCTCCGAGATGCATGGATCAAAACCGCAAACTATTTTACAACGAATGCTTTTTAAGAAAGTGAGAGGCATTATTCCTATCAATAAAATCATCGTAGAAGAATTGCAGAACCGATTTCCAAACTCTCCTACAAAATATCTCGTGGAGCCAAATGGAGTCGATCTTTCCAAATTTTCTACAAAAAATAATAAAAGAGACGCTCGAGAAAAACTTGGACTACCACAAGATATCCCCGTAGTTCTCTATGCCGGACGGTTCTTTGATTGGAAGGGACTAGAGATTTTACCTCAGACTGCATTTCTGACTCCCCATATCCGATGGCAGACCGTGGGTGGAGCCCAAGCTGATTTTGAAAGACTGGTTAAACAGTCTTTGCCAGAAAATCTCTTTTTTGCAGGGAGTCGCCCACACAGCGAAATGCCTTTATGGTTTGCCGCTGCTGATGCATTGCTCGTGCTCGGAACTTCTCGTGATATACAATCCTATCGTTATACTTCACCCATGAAACTTTTTGAATATCTAGCGACAGGTCGTCCAATTGTGGCGAGCAGTACGCCGGCCATACGGGAGATAGTTACTGAAAAAGAAGCTATTTTCTATATTCCTGATAATACGGCAGATTTGGCGCGAGTGGTACAATATGCTGTATCTCAGAATGAAAAGCTTCTACCTCTGACTGAAGCAGCTATGCGTCAAGCTACTAGATCGTCTTGGCGAGCTCGGGCGGAGCGCATTGTTGGATTTATAACTGAGCATACTAATTCTAATCTTCATGTCTAATTCTAATCTACTTTCTTATAATCATGACATTACCTCCGAACATGGAGAAGACGGGGTTATAGAAAAAATCTTTGAGATTATTGGCGAAGGGTCAAAATGGTGTGTGGATCTAGGGGCTTTGAACGGGGTTCATGGTAGTAATGTTTGGCATCTGGTAAAGGAGCGTGGTTGGTCTGGTGTTCTTATCGAAGCTGACCAGACCTATTTTGAAAGGCTCCAAAAAGAATATATTGATCATAAAAATGCTCATTGTCTAAAAGCCTTCATTTCTTTTGAAGGTGAAAATTCTCTAGATAAAATTTTTTCTCGTACGCCTTTACCAAAAACTTTTGACCTTTTTTCTTTAGATATAGATGGTAACGAGTATCATCTCTGGGATTCTCTCACTGATTATCGTCCGCGAGTGATGGTGGTAGAATTTAATCCTACCATTCCAAATGAGGTGACTTTTATCCAACCTCGCGATATGAAAATTTTTCAGGGTTCATCTCTCCGTGCTTTGGTAGAATTGGCCAAACGTAAAGGGTATGAGTTGGTGGTGGCCAATGAAATTAACGCCTTCTTTGTGTTAAAAGAACTATTTCCAAAATTTGGCATTATTGATAATTCAATAGAGACACTACATACCGACCATCAGTACGAGACAAAATTATTCCAGCTTTATGATGGCACATTAAGAATTGCTGGTTATGACAAGTTATTGTGGCACAAGTTGCCTATCTCGATAGAAAAGATTCAAGTTTTACCACCTCGTAGACGGCACTATCCGGCCAAGATTAGTGAGAAAGACAATGTGCGCAAGTTTAAGTATTGGGTGAGAAAATTTCCTCTCTATCCTTTGGTGCAAAGAATTCGTGGTTTACTCAAAAAAATATGACGATAAAAAAAGCGATTACATTTCGCGCCTCTTCAATTGGTGATTGTCTGATGGCAAAATATTTGTTGGAGAATATTCACGCAGAATTTCCAGAGGCCCGTTGCGCTATCGTAGTTGCTAGCCGTGGAGGAATGATCAAGGATCTATTTGCGGCTTATCCGTGGATAGAAGTGATTGAGGCGAATCGCCGAAACCCACGTGTGGTGATGAAGTTGTGGAGAGAGTATCGTGGTAGTGATCTGGTCGTGACACAGTATTCTGGTAAACGTGGAGGGAAGTTTGGTCTAGCGAGCAAACTTGTGGCGCGACTTCTAGCCCGTCGCGGTGCACTGATTGGGTTTAGTGATATTTCGGTTTGGAATAAGTTACTCTTTTCTATGATCCTACCTGTGCGATCTGACCAAGCAGTGGCTTGGCATGAACGTGAAGTTCTGAAGGTGGCGGGAGTTCCGGTGTCTAAGCCGGTTCCAACAATGGCCTTTGTAAAAGATACTCAAGTTTTTGATCGTTTTTCTCTAAAAACCGGGAAGTTTATCATTGCCCATCTCTTTGCTGGTAATGCTGGGCGGGGGATGAGTCCTGATAAAAAAAGAGAGTTGCTCACTATTCTAGTCGAGAGAAATCCTGAAATCAAAATAATAATTAGTGGCGGTAAAAATGATAAAGAAGAAGCTTTGTTGATCTCGAAGAGTCTTCCTGTTCAGGTCATCGCCGGTGAAGTGACTTTGCAGGAGCTCATGAATTTGATTAGAGAAAGTTCTGGGGTTATAAGTCTAGATACGGGGGTAGCTCATCTGGCCGCACAAATCGGTAAGTCCTTGGTGGTTTTACGCACCTGCCTAGCTCCCAACTGGTGGTTTCCCGAACAGTATGGCTTAAAGGCACCCATCACCGTTTTTTCTCATGATGAAGCTTGTGCAGAGAGGCATGTTTATAAAGATTATCCTGACTGTATCAATGAAATTTCTCTGGAAGCCGTAGTAGATGCTATAAAATAATTATGGAAAATAAATCTAAAACTATTTTTCTTATCTATGAATTGGGACATGTGGAGGAACTTCAGCGTTTTTTTGCCGAAAACCCTAAAGAAAAAATTGACTCATTAGTTATAGCCTTGTCCTTGGATATAGAAGCTAAGCTAAGAGAACAAAAAATTCCTTTTACTTCTATCAGTAAATATAAAGAAGTTTTTCCTAATCAGTTGCAGGAAGAAGATGAAATGATCACCGCATTTTTTACTGATCCACAGTGGGGGGGATTCCAGTATAAGAATATTTTTTTACCGACGATTTTTCAGTTTATGTTTCGTGCTTATTTGCAACGTGTCTACTACTACAGTAATTTATTGATTTCTGTGATGGAAAAACATCCAGATGCACTAGAATTCAAACTTTTTACTCCCAGTGAGACCATCTCGAAGACATTTGGTACTCTAGCTTTTCGTGAAATAAATGTAGTAATTGATTGCGCGAAGAACATTGCTTCTACTCGAGGCATGGTAGTTACAGTGATCCCACTCTTCAAAACGTTGGTTGTTATGCGTAATTCTATGAGACCATTAATTTTTTCATTTAAACGAATAACTTTTGGTCTTTTCCTTAAAATATGGAATATGGCAATTATTATGTTTCGCCAACCTGGTCATCCTCGCTTACTAATCAGTGATCATTGGAGAAATCTGAAATCATCCATTGAACTGCTTAAAAAAGCAGAGTGTATTTTTCTGGACCGCACTGAAATATTAGATATCAATTGGCGTGTACTTATCAGACATAGGATGAGATTTGTGCATACAGAAAATTTTCTATCAAGCCAAACACGTAACCTTGTGAAAATCGAGACTCAAAAATTCGGTAAATTATGGAATGATGTTAGAGATAAGATCTCGCCAGTTTTTTTCTGGCGAGGTTATACATTCGATAATTTATTGCTAAATGCTGTTCACGACATTGTTGGTGGTTTTGAAAAAATTCTCTCTGAGATTGAAGGTACTCAAGCTCTTTATGAGCAATTACGTCCTCAGGTGGTGTTGCTGAGGGCTAGCGTAAGTGCCCAGATCCATTTTTCTGTTCTACCATTGGTTGCCAAGAATTTTGGCATCCCGTCTTTAGAGCTACAACATGGGATAGAATATCTCGGCCCTGGTTCTTGGTCGCGTGATCACGTTGCAGAGTATATTGCGACTTACGGATCTATTGTTAAAAGAGAACTTCTATCCATCGAGTATGATTCAGAGAGAATACGTGAAATCGGCTCACCTCGTTTTGATAATTATGTACTCGATCACAAGGACAAAAAAATTCTTCCTCAAGATAAATTTACGGTACTTTGTATCGCGCCAGATATTCGTCCGTTTGAGATTTATGATTCATATAGTGCCGAAAACTACTTTAGCTCTGTAGCTAAGGCAGTTAAGTCGCTCAAAACAGCTCATGTCCTGATTAAGTTACGTCCTGGACCAGCAGATGAGGCATTATTGCGTGTGATTGTTGAGCGTGTATTTTCTGATATACCACACAGGATTGTGCAATATGAACCCCTCTCTCATCTTTACCAGCAGGCAGATGCTGTTGTTTCTTGTTTTTCTACAGCTATCCTAGAAGCCCTACAGTTTGGGATGCCAGTTGTCATTCCGGCTTTAAATCCCGTTGATGCTCAGGTAGTGAATTTCCATTTTCTTCCGTATAAACAAGCAGGCGCTCTGTTTATTGTTCTGACCGAAGCAGAATTCAGCCTCATTCTTAAAGAACTAGCTTCTCATCCAGAAAAAAGAAATGAAATCAGACAGAAGATACAAATGTTTATTTCTGAAAACTTTTTGTTTGACGGACATTCGAGAGAGCGATATGCTGATCTTATTCTCGAGCTCACAAAACGGTCCATAAAAACCTAATTTACTATCCATGCTAAAACGATTTTTTCCAGTTTCTTGGCACTACACACTTTCAAATCTCAAACATAAACTTTTGGGGTACAAGACTTATTCTCAATTTGGTGAAGATAAAGTCCTTCAGGAATTATTCAAAGGTCAGGATCAGGGGCGATATGTAGATGTTGGCGCTCACCATCCATACCGTTATTCCAATACTTACCTCCTTTATAAAAAAGGTTGGTCGGGAGTAAATATTGACCCTAATCCTCATACCGTATCACTTTTCAATAAAGCTCGTCCTCAGGATAAAAATATCTGTAATGGCGTTGGTCGTGCGGGTACGCTCACATACTATCAATTTTCCGATCCAGCAGTTAACACCTTTAAGAAGAATGAAGCAGATAAATGGAAAGAAAAAACATTTCTACAATTTTTAGGGACAATGGAGGTTAAGGTTTGTCCTCTTTCGGAGCTTGTGCAGGGAGAGATAGATTTGCTTACTGTTGATGCGGAAGGAATGGATTTTGAAGTTCTACAATCCTATGATTGGAAAAATTATCCCAAAATAGTAGTAATAGAAGGTGATCAATCAAAACAATTTCTTTTAGATAAAGGCTATAAACTCCATAAAGAATGTGGTGGGTCGCGTATTTATGTTTTTTCTAATCATGAAAGATAAAAATAAAACTATATTTATAGTCTACGAGTCCGGACATCTCCACGAAGCTCTAGAGCAAGTAAAAAAGAAAGCAAACATTATCTGTCTTGATTTTTTACTTGAGCGTGAATGTCAAAAGAGAAATATTCCTTTTATTCCACTACGAAATTTTGTAGATGCAGAAACAGGTGAGGAAGAGTGGTGGAAATTATCGCATGACGTGTCTCGCGAATGGTATCGTGTGCCGAAAATGGCTTTTTTCCAACACAAAGAGATTCGTATCGCCGAAGCCCCAGAACCCATCATGCAGGCCTATCTGGCCAAACTATTTTACTATGTTCGTATATTTCTTTTTCTTAAAAAATCGAATCCAGATTCACATTTTCACATTCCAAATCCAACAATAAATGATGTATCGACGACAGAGTGTTTATCAGCTTTCCAACCATGGGCTACTATAGATGCTGCTCGCATGGTCGGTCTAGTAAAAGAGGTGGCGCAGAAACGGATCGTTTCTAAAGTATATAAATTTGAGCCTGCTACAAATAAGTCACGGCTTTTGAAAATTTATAATTTTTTTGTGAGCTTCTTACCACGTCGCCAAACAAAAATTTATTTGAGTGGATATTGGATGCATGCCGAATCACTTGTACCTCTTCTGGATGATACGGAAATCATACTCCTAGAGAGTAAGATGTTTCTGCAAATACCCTGGAAACAGCGCCTCAAGCATCGTATGAGAGTGATGTATCCACATGGGCCGATTAGTCATACTGAAGAGCAGATATCAAGACAGATTGGTCAAAAGTTTCTGGGGCAGTGGCAGAATGCCAAGGAACAGGTCAAGAATTATCTTCAGGGTGTAAGGGGAGATCTCGACTGGAGTCCGGTTATTGATGCTTGCGAACACATTATTATGTATTCACCCCGAATCATTGCTGATATAGAGACATTGTATAAGATTATGAAAAAGGAAAAGCCCAATCTGGTTCTGCAGATGGCCTCTGTTGGTGGTCCTCATCACTACTTTTTTCTTATGGCGCGAGTTGCTTCACAGCTCGGTATTCCTTCGGTAGAAATGCAACATGCTACGGTCACAATTGATCCGAGATCAGTATTTTGTCGCATTGAGACTGATTATCTTTTAACCTATGGTGAAATTATAAATTCATGGCATAAAAGAATAGGGAACACTGCTCGCCAACTAATCTCGGTAGGTTCACCGCGTTTTGATAGGTATGTGAATGAAAGAATAAAGGGGGTTGAACAAGGTAAAAAATTGTTCAGAGGGTTGGGATTAGACTTGGCCAGACCTATACTTTTTGTTGCCATTCCTTTTTCTGATACCTATGCTTCTGCGATCGACTCTTATCAACTTGCAGAGTTCATGGAGACGGTTCGTCTAATACAAAGAGACAGTCCTGGCTTGCAAATTCTTTTTAAATGTCGTACTCCAAAGTTGATCAGTTATACCAAAGAATATCTCAAGGAATATTTTTCTTCAGATTGGACGGTTTCTGGCGACGAGGATATTTTTCCTTTGCTGTGTGCTAGTGATGCAGTGATTTGTAATAATACCACGTTAATTTATCAAGCAATCCTTGCTAGAAAACCATTAGTTTTGCACCCCTGGAAACGTTTTGATAACTATCATTCACAGATTTACTCATCATTTATTCCTCTGTTATATAACCCCCAAGAAGCTAGAGAGATTGTGAAAAAGATTTTTGCAGACAAGTCATATTATCAAGAGCTTTTGTTAAAACAAGAAAAGTTTTTGCAGGAGTACTCTTTTGATGGAAAATCATCGGAACGTGTCGCAGAGCTGATTAAATCCTTGCCTTAAGGGTATTTTTGTGTAATATTACCAACTATGAATCTACAAAAACTTAGTGGCAAAACGATGTTGATTACTGGTGGAACAGGCTCTTTTGGCAAGAATTTTTCTGAGCATATTTTGGCCAACTCAAAGGTTAAGAAAGTCATCATCTTTTCTCGCGATGAGTTCAAACAGTTTCAGATGGCCTCGGAGATAAAGGATGAACGTCTGAGGTTTTTTATTGGTGATGTGCGCGACCTTCCTCGCTTGCAACGGGCTTTCTCTGGTGTTGATATTGTGGTACATGCCGCGGCTTTGAAACAAGTACCTGCGCTTGAATACAATCCTTTCGAAGCCGTAAAAACCAATATTCTCGGTACACAGAATGTGATTGAGGCGGCGATAGATCAGAAGGTCTGAAAGGTTGTCCTGGTGTCAACCGACAAAGCCGCCATGCCCGTGAATCTTTATGGAGCGACCAAACTAGCCGCCGAGAAACTTTTTGTGGCTGGTAATTCATATAGTGCGGATGGTAAAACACGTTTTAGTGTCGTACGTTATGGAAATGTAGTTGGTAGTCGAGGCAGTATCATCGAGAAACTCATACTAGAAAAAGGAGCACATACCGTGCATATTACCGAAGAACGCATGACTCGTTTTTGGATAGATCTAGAGCAGGCCTTTCAAATTGTCCTTTTTGCTCTCGACAATATGGAGGGAGGAGAGGTCTTTATTCCAAAAGCGGCGACCATGAAACTCACTGACCTTTTTGACCTGTTGGCACCAAATGCTAAACGTAACATTATCGGGATTCGTCCAGGAGAAAAACTGCATGAGATTTTGCTTACCAAAGATGAAGCTCGTCATGCGGTAGAACTGAAGGACTATTTTGTAATACTACCGGAACATGTTAGTACCTCAAACCAAAAGAAAGGGATACAAAAATTTCTCAAACAGGGCAAACGACTTAAACCAGATTTCCATTTTACCAGTGATACTGCTCCTAAGCGTATGTCACAAAAAGAGCTTCTGCAGATAGTTTCCAAAATGGAAAAGAAACTAAGAAAATAAATGATTCCTTACTCAACACAAGATATCAATGAGGCGGATATTAAAGCTGTTACCAAAGTTCTTCGTTCAAAGTGGCTCACTCAAGGACCGACTATAGAAAAATTTGAAAAAGCTTTGGCCAAGAAAGTTGGGGCAAAATTTGCTGTGGCTTTTAACTCTGGTACTGCAGCTCTTCATGCGGCCTATTTTGCTTCTGGTATTGAAAAAGGTGATGAAGTGATCGTTCCCGCTCTGACTTTTGCCGCGACAGCTAATGCCGCTCTATATCTTGGGGCGAAACCAGTTTTTGCAGACTCGGATATTTGGACTGGAAACATGGATCCAGCTTATGCAAAGTCAAAAATAACTAAAAAAACCAAAGTTATTGTGCCGGTTGACTACGCTGGTAGGCCAGCTGATATGCGGGCATTTCAGATTCTTGCAAAAAAATACAAACTTGTGCTTATTTCGGACGCCGCTCAATCTCTAGGAGCTTATTACAATGGTAAACCTGTTGGTACTCAGGCTGACATGACGATGTTTAGTTTTCATCCGGCCAAATCTATCACTACTGGAGAGGGGGGAATCATTGTTACTGATAGTCAAAAATTTGATAAAGCTCTGCGACTTTTTCGTAGTCACGGGATCTGCAAAGATGCCAAAGAATTTGTACGTCGGGGCTATGGTGAATGGTATCAAGAGATGCAAGCACTCGGATTTAATTATCGTATGCCAGAAATGTCTGCCGCTCTGGGTTTGAGTCAATTGACTCGTCTGGATTCTTTTATCAAAAAACGTAGAGCTGCCGCTAAAAGATATGAAAAACTGTTGAAGGGAATTCCCCACCTTATTCTTCCTATGCCGGAACGTGACCATGAGAAATCAGCTTGGCATCTCTATCCCGTGAGACTGACTCCTCCTAACGCACATAGGCGTGATGAAGTTTTTCTACAAATGCGTATGGCTGGGATTGGTGTGCAAGTCCATCATGTACCGGTCCATACCCATCTATTTTATGAGCGATTTGGCTACAAAAAGGGAATCTGTCCGGCGACAGAGGATTTTGTAGCCTCAGAAATTTCCATCCCACTTTTTCCAAACATCACATACAAACAACAGAAGTTTATTGTAGAGACGCTGGAGGATATACTTGACAGATTAGATATTTAATGCATACTGTTTAGTAGTCCTTTGAAATTTGCAGACATGTTGTCTGCACAAATGGCTATAAACAATGTGATTTAGAAGGACTCTCATATGTCTTGGCAACTTGCAGTAGTGTTACGGGTGATTGTAGCCCACGGGCTTTGTCAGTATCTCATCAAAAAGACAGCGATCAAACATTGTCGGACAGAACGGTTCCTGTGGCAATTTTTCTTTTGCGTGTTAATTGCGTCAGTATTCATGCTTATATCGGGAGGATTAAAGGTAGACAATACATTCCTCCTGATTGTCGTCGTTGGTTTTTTTAACGGCCTCGCGGCTTACTTCAGTTGGAAAGCCATCGCGATCTCACTATCACGGACTTCCTTGTTTACGTTCTGGGATGACATCATCACCCTGGGACTGGGCTACCTGATTCTTGGTGAAGTAAAATTCCTGAACCCTGGAGTGGTCGTAGGAGTATTGATGAGTCTGACCGCTGTTGTGGTCTTCGCCATCATCAATTATCGGCGAAGTAGCAATGACTCGACCAAAAACCACTTGCCGATGAAGTTTTTTGTGTTCGTTGGTATGTATAGTGTGATTTGGGGTGTAGCTGTGTTCGCCATGAGATATTGGGGACTTAGTGGTGTGAGTCTTCCAGTGTTCGGTTTCGGTTGGTATCTTGGGGCGTTGATTTCGGCAACTCTGATCTTTCTCTTCTACAAAGACGGTGGGCAGGATCAGCAGGCGGTTACGAAATTGACTCGTCGGGATATCACCGTAACGTTAGTCTTGGCAATTCTTGTTTTCACGGCGCTTGTCTTGGGGTACATTGGATATCGAGGAGCGCCGATCACAGTCCTTCAGCCGATCTTTCTCAGTTCGGAAATGATCATCCCCTCACTTATTGGGCTGTTTATCTTTCATGAAAGAAAGCAGTTTGAAAAGGTTGATTGGGTTTGTTTCGGACTAGGGCTCGCTGGAGCGATGACAGTTGTTTGGAGCTTTTGAAAGTCAGAATTCAACAAAGGGGGTTTGCGAAAGCGAACCCCCTTTTTCTTTTACCTCAAATGTGGTTATATTAGGTATTATCGTATATGAAAAAGAATCTGAAAAATGGCACAGGACAAAAATTATGGAAAAAAGCCAAACAACTTATTCCTGGAGGGAATCAGTTGTTATCCAAGCGGGCAGAAATGTTTTTGCCCGAAGAATGGCCGGCTTACTATTCAAAAGCTAAAGGTGTATATGTCTGGGATCTGGATGGTAAAAAATATCTCGATATGTCCATTATGGGTATTGGTAACTGTCTACTTGGTTATGGGGATAAAGATGTAGACTCTGCTGTAAAAAAGATAATTGATAAGGGTGTGATGGCAACATTAAATGCACCTGAAGAAGTAGAACTGGCTGAGCTTCTAATCAAGCTACACCCTTGGGCAGAAATGGCACGTTATGCGAGAACTGGTGGAGAAGCTATGGCTATGGCAGTGCGTATTGCCAGAGCTTATACTGGTCGGGACACTATTGCCTTCTGTGGTTATCATGGTTGGAGTGATTGGTATCTCTCTGCAAATCTGGCTGACGACAAAACTCTTGATGGACATCTTTTGCCCGGACTTGAACCACGTGGTGTCCCGCGTGGATTAAAGGGTACTCTCATTCCATTTCATTTTAATGACATCAAAGAACTTGAAGAAGCTGTGAAGATTGCCGGCCAGGATCTCGCAGCTATTGTTTTGGAGCCAGTTAAAGGCAAACCACCAACTCCAGAATTTATTGAAAAGGTTCGTTTGCTTGCGAACACCAGTGGCGCAGTCCTTCTTGCTGATGAGATTACCGCAGGATTCAAATTTGCGAAGGGTGGTTCGCATCTAGCCTATGGTCTGGTGCCAGATCTAGCTGTTTTTTCTAAAGCGATGGCGAATGGGTATGCGATGGCTGCTGTTATCGGTAAAAAAGAGGTTATGGAAGCGGCTCAAACCACTTTTATTTCTAGTACCAACTGGACTGAACGTATCGGTCCAACTGCGGCCTTGGTTACCATTAAAAAACTGGTGAAAAGAGATACCGCTGGTCAATTGGCCAAGGTTGGTAAGAGAGTAAAACAAGTTTGGGCTACCGCTAGTAAAAAATATGGGATACCACTAACTATTGCTGGAAGTGATACCATCACGAGCTTTTCTTTTTCTGGTACTGAGGCTCAGGCTCTGAAGACTCTTTTTATCCAAGAAATGCTTGATCAGGGGATTTTAGCGAGCACCCTTTTCTTTGGTACGCTAGCGCATACTGACGCACATGTTAAGCAATATGAGAAAGCCGTAAATAAGGCTTTTGCAATTTTGAAAAAGGCGATTGACACCAATACTGTAAATAAATGTCTTAGAGGTCCTATTACCCATTCCGGATTCGCAAGGCTGAATTGAGATATGACAAACGACCCCATCTTTGATCCCAAGGCTGATTCGCCACTTTCAGACAAAGCTCTCAGAAGTAAAAAGAATCGATACACACATTTTGATGCGAGGACAATTGTGGCGCGTATTGCGACAAAATCACTTGGCGCCGCCATTACTCGTGTTGAACCACTCGGGGTTGGTAAGAATGCCTTTGATCACCTCGTTTTCCGTGCTTACACAGATAAGGGACTCAAAGTTGTATTTCGTCTTAATACAGACAGTTTGATCGCAGAGCATTTTATGGTTGAAGCAATGCTTTATGATACTTGGCACAGAGCCGGTATTCCAAGTCCAGAAGTATATGACGTCACTTTGAGAAACAAAAAAGATGATCCTGATTACATCCTTCTTGAGCATGTCGGTACTCATGATGTAGAGGAATATTTGAGACACTATCCTCAAGATTCAACTGCCTACGCACTTTCGTCAGGAGCTTTTCTTCGACATCTTCATACTGTCCCAATAGAAGGTTTTGGAATTCTTAAATTAAAAGAAAAAGTTCTTTGCGGTAGCCAAAATACATGGAAAGAAGCTATTCATGCACGTCTAGA
This sequence comes from uncultured Candidatus Saccharibacteria bacterium, assembly GCA_964357605.1. Lineage (GTDB taxonomy): Bacteria > Patescibacteriota > Minisyncoccia > Phycocordibacterales > PALSA-1337 > CAIOGI01. The sequence continues at coordinate 30,744 of CAYHLX010000002.1, read as the reverse complement.
GGAAAACTTGAAATATCTGGTCAAGCACCATCTCTTGACATCCAAACAAGAAAAAGAGATAAAAAGTGCCTTTAATAAAAATGAAGATCTACTTGTTCTTTCAAAAGGAGTCACCCTTCACGGCGATTATCATAATGCTAATATTATGGTTGATGAGGTCAGTAATAAGGTGATTGCAGCCATCGATCTTTCTCAAGCTAAGTCAGGGGATCCACTCTACGATATCGCTTTTTATGGAACATATGTTTCTAAAGATATTTTTAATGTTTTTTGTGAAGGGTATTTTGGTCACTCCAAAAAACCATCTAATTTGGAAAAGAAGTTAGCCCTTTACCAACTTCGTATCTATCTTAGTAAAGCTAAACTTCGCAAAAGATTTGGTTATGAAGAAAGAATTGGAGTAGCGATTCAGGGCATTGTAGAATCACTTAAAAAACTTGTATGAAAAAATCTACTTACACAAAAGAATTAAAAGTGGCAAAAACTATCGCCCTCAAAGTCGGTCGTTATTTACGTACTTCACAGAAAAATAATGTCATTGTTAAACAACCAAATGGCAAAGGATACTTGGATGTTACAACAAAAGTGGATCTTGAATCGGAGCGGATGTGTATCGAGGCAATCCTGAATTCATTCCCCGAAGATCATATTTTGAGTGAAGAGACGCTTAATGAGTTTTCGCCAGATTGGAAACGTGTCTGGATAATAGATCCATTAGACGGGACAACTAACTATGTCAAAGGATTCGATGTTTACGCAGTCTCTATTTCATTGGTGGTGGACGGAAAAGTTGTTATGGCTGTCAATTGTCTTCCAGTACATAACGATATCTTTCACACTGTTCGTGGTCACGGTGTTTTCCATAATGGCAAAAAACTCACTTGTCTTTCCCCAGACGACACTCTCGCTCAAAGTTTGGTCAGTGTCGGTTTCCCCCATGTACGCACAAAAGAAGTAGCCGATCCAGCTTTTGAACTTTATAAAAATCTCTGGCTGGCTTCATCAGATTTGCGTCGGTCAGCCTCGGCGGTTTTTGATGGCTGTCTCCTAGCCTCTGGTATTACAGGAGCGTATCTGACTCCAGATATCAAACCCTGGGATATTGCTGCGGGAAGTCTTTTTGTGGAAGAGCAGGGTGGATTCACGAGCGATTTCTCTGGCCAACCGCTAAATCTATTTAGGAAAGTAAATGATCGTTTCAGTACTAGTGTTCTTTTTGCTAAAAACAAAACGATCCTTACTTCTTTACAGAGGCTCACTAAGAAGTATAATCAAGGTCATCTATGATCATAGGTATTATTCAGGCTCGTATGGGATCAACACGTCTACCGGGGAAGATACTTAGGCCTATTTTGGGTCGTCCGATGTTGGCACAAATGCTTGAGCGCGTAAAACGTGCCAAGAAATTGGATCGAGTTATTGTAGCTACAACAGATCACCCAGAAGATGATGAAACAGAAAAGTTGGTAAAGGAATGCGGGGCCGATGTTTTTCGTGGCAGTGAAAAAGATGTTCTTGATCGTTTTTATCAAACTGCAAAAAATTTCGGCGCGACTCCAAATACTGCTATCGTGGTTCTTTTGGCCGATTGCCCATTACATGATCCAGCAGTGATCGATGAGGCTGTCGAACATTTTACAGAAGCGGCCGATCCTCTCGCTTATGCTGGTACAGTGCTCAACTATCCTGAGGGTCTTGATTTTAATATTTTTACTTTTGGTGCACTTGAGGAAGCCGCAAAAAATGCCAAGCTTCCATCGGAACGTGAGCATGTCACACGATATTTTATCAACAGACCAGATCGTTTCCGTGCTATCCAATGGAAGACTGGGGAAAGAGATGATTCACAGATGCATTGGTCAGTGGACACCCTGGCCGATTTTGAATTTGTGACCAAAATTTTTGAGCATCTGTATCCTCTCAATCCTACTTTTAGTAAAGATGATGTTCTGGCCTTATTAGCAAAAAAGCCAGAATTGTTGAATATTAATAAGGGTGGTACAGGATATGAAGGTTTAGTAAAATCTTTGAAAGAGGATGAAGAATTTAAAAAAAAGATTAAATGAAATCACCAAAAACAAAACTAGTTTTGGGTACTGTCCAATTTGGATTGAAATATGGCCTTAATAACACTTTAGGTCAACCAACCACAGACGAATCATTCGCTATCTTGGATGAGGCTTTGGCTTCTGGAATTACTACTTTTGACACCGCTTGGGCTTATGGTACAGCTGAAGATGTGCTTGGTGCTTGGATAAAGGAAAGATCGCTTGCTGGTAAGGTCAGTATAATTTCTAAAATGAAACCTCATGCTCTGAATGATTATCCAGATGGGACAAAATCTTCCGATATTGTGAAAATGGAATTGGAGAAGTCCTTGAAGCGTTTAGGTCTAGATTATCTAGATGGTTATCTTTTTCATTCTCCGCATTATGTTTACTTGGATCATATGATAGAGGGACTAAAGAAAGTTAAAAAAAGTGGTTTGGTTAAAAATATCGGTGTGTCGGTCTATGATGAGGCTGAAGCTTTACAGGCTGTAAGTCTTGGAATGGACTATGTTCAAGTTCCTTACAACGCTTTTGATCAAAGGTTAGATGCCACTGATTTTTTTGAAATTGCCAAAAAGAATAAAGTTACTGTTTTTGCCCGCAGCCCCTTTTTGCAAGGATTATTGCTCATGAAACCAAGTGAATTGCCAGTGCATCTCTCATACTTACGCCCTCATTTAGAAAGATTTATCTCTATTGCTCTAAAGTATAATTTAACACCAACAGAGGCCGCATTACATTTTGTTCAGGTTGGATGTCGCGCCGACTACATTGTTTTTGGAGTGGATACTCCTGAACAGCTAATTAAAGATGTTAAGATCACTCAATCAGCTTTTAAAAGTGACAGCTTCGTGGCCGAAATCAGAGAATCTTTTAAAGATTTAAATAGGGGGGCAATTAATCCAAGTTTATGGAGCAAGATAAAAAGATAAATAAAATGATGTCCCCTGAGGCTATCTTTGTTATTACCGGGGGAACTGTTCTTTCAGAAGATGGGGTATATCATTCAACTTCATACAGTGATGGTGATGCTTTCGGTACTCTAGGAGGTTATGTTCGGGTTGAGGCTGGGGCGATCTTGGCGAGTGAATATCCAAAGGCCAAGCTAGTGACCACTGGTAGAGGAGGTGCAGGTAAAGGAAAGCCTGTAACACATGCCGCCGTGATGGAGCGGGAACTTCTAGAGCTTGGAGTGAAACCAGAACGTATTGTGTGCGAAGAGATATCTACTACAACTATGAGTGGACTTGCTCAAGCTTTTGTTCTGGCACAAAAACATCATTGGAAATCAATTATTTTTGTGACTAATGAATTTCATTTACCACGAGTGCAGGCGATGTGGAATACCCTCGATACTTCGATTGAGGCTCATTTTATTTCTGCAGAAGATGTTATTGTTCGTGTTCGTCCGGAATTTAGCAAAACTTTTGAAGATATCAAGGCTACTTCGGCCTATAAAAAAAGGTTGGAGTCTGAAGCGCGTGGCATAGAAGCTTTGCGTTTGGGCACATATCATGCCGCTCCACCAGAAGACAAAAAAGAACGGCTGGTGTAGTATTAAGAAACTTTATGAGTATAAAAAACATAAGTATTGGTGATTGCAAAATTGGCGATGGAGAGCCCGTTTTTATCATTGCAGAGGTTAGTGCTAATCATCGTGGAGATATACAAACAGCATTGAAGGCTATAGATGCAGCCAGTCATGCTGGAGCAGATGCTGTTAAGTTCCAGCACCTAACTCATGACAAGATTGCGGCAGAACCTTTATCTAGTTTTTATAAATCAGCAGAATTGCCCTACGAATGGACTGATAAGCTTATTGCGCGAGCCAAGGAAAAAGATATAATCTTTCTCTCCACACCTTTTGACCATGAGGCTGTTGACGTACTTCATAAAGCTGGCACCCCAGCTTTCAAGGTCGCGTCATACGAAATGACGGATGACATCTTGCTTCGATATCTTGCCAAGAAAGGTAAGCCAATTATTATTTCAACTGGTATGGCGTATCTAGAAGAAGTAAAGCATGCGGTAGATGTTATCAAGCAAGAAGGAAATGATCAGATTATCGTTTTGCATTGTGTTTCTCTTTATCCTCCTCAATTTAAAGATCTTAATCTTAAAGCAATACAGACCCTTAGACATGAATTGAATAGACCTATTGGCTATTCTGATCATGCAGACCCGTCTTCTAATGTAGCTACTCTTGGCGCCATTGCTCTCGGGGCTTGTATGATTGAGCGTCATATTACTGATTCACAGGAGGGAAATAGTAATGACGACAAGAATTCAATGACGATCGCTCAATTCAAAAATATGGTAACAGAAATTCGTTCCTTAGAAGAGGCCATGTCTCGTTCGGGGGTAAAAGAACCAGTTTCTGCTCCAGATCGTGTAATGGATGAGATAAAAGAACGTGGAACACGCCGCTCTCTCTATGCCCTTCGTGATATAAAAAAAGGTGAACCTCTCGATGTTTCAATGATAATTACTTTGCGTCCACTGCGTGGTATTGAACCTAAGGATCTAGGAAAAATTATAGGTAAAAAAACTCTCCGCGCTATCTCTGCCCGATCTCCGATTACCTATAACGATCTAGAAGCATGAAAAAACACTCTGGAAAGATTTTAGACCAAAAAGAGGGGATAAAGGTTATTGATTGCAAAACCTGCGGATTTGTTCATGTTTATCCAACTCCGACTGAAGCAGAACTAAAAAAATTTTACGAGCAGGAATTTTATCAACACGAACGACCAAACTATTTTAAAGAAACCAAAGAAGACTTGCCTTGGTGGATGGCGACTTACAATAATTACTATAAGTTATTAGAAAAACGTACCAAGGGACGTACTCTTCTTGATATCGGATCAGGCCCGGGACACTTTTTGAATTGTGGGAAAAAACTAGGATGGAAGACTATCGGCATAGAACCATCAGCGATGGCAGCTGAATACAGCAATAAACGCGGATTTGTGACTATTAATGATTTTTTTATTTACGATCGAGCTAAGGGGCTAGGACTCTTTGATGTCGTGCACGCGGCTTTGGTCCTAGAACATGTGCCAGATGCAATCGGGTTTATCAGTGAGATGAAAAAGATGTTAAAGAAAGGTGGACATCTGGCGATCTTTTGTCCAAATGATTATAATCCCCTCCAACTTATTTTACGCAAAGAACACGGATTTAAACCATGGTGGGTTGTGCCCAAACATCACCTCAATTATTTTACTGTAGAAAGTATGAAGCGATTATTAGAGCGTTTAGGTTTTGTGATTGAAGATGTTTTGGGAACTTTTCCTCTGGAAACCTTCCTGCTTTCAGGTAGAAACTACGTAGGTGATCATATTGTCGGGCGCGCTTGTCACAAAGATCGTAAAGCCTTTGAATTAATGCTTTACAAAAAAGATTCTGATATACTAAACAACCTCTATACTGGTCTGGCGACTGCAGGTATCGGGAGAGAATTTTTGATTATTGCTAGAAAGAAATAACATGAAAAAATCACTATCCACAAAACCCTTAGCAGTCTGGCTATTTGCCGGTGGTCCAATGCAGAGACCAGCTGCAGAGAAGATAAAAGAACGTGGGTATAAGCTTATTATTACTGATGGATCGCCAGAATGTGCCTTACATTCGATGACAGATGAATTTATCCATCTTGATACTTTCAACATTGATAAAAATATCGCCAAGGCAGATGAGCTCAAGGAAAAATATGAGATCAAAGCAGTTTTTACTTCTGGTGCTGACTGCCACGAAACTGTCGCTAGGGTTGCTCGTCACCTAGGTTTACCTGGTATTGATCCAGAAATTTCACACACTTGTCGTTACAAATACGAAACGCGTGCTGTTTTGACTAAAGCAGGAATTCCACAGCCAAAATTTAAGGTAGTTAGAACTCATACTGAAGCCCTGGAAGCTTTACGAGAAATTGGCACACCGGCAGCTCTCAAGCCACCAAACAACTCTGGGAGTCGTGGATTTTCTCATATTGAATCTGAAGCCGCTCTGACCAAAGAAGTTTTTGAACGTGCTGTAAAAAATGGTACAACCAATTCTGCTATCATCGAAGAACTGCTCATTCCTGTTTCAGGAGAAATCGCCGAACAGTCGGCAGAGACGCTATGGTACGATGGAAAAATGACTTGGTTAAACTGGGTTGACCGTCTTTTTCGTAAAGATTTTGATTTTTTCCCTGGCTTGTGGACAGAAAGTGAAAATCCATACAAGAATACTTCTTGGGCGGTTGAACTTGCCCATATTAATCCGGCTGTACATTCGTCTGAAACAACCAAAGAGGTTGAAGATATGATTCGTAAAGCGGGCATTGCCTTGGGAATGGATAAGCAGAAGGGAGGACATGTACTCAAGGCCGACATCATGCTGACCCCAGATGGACCACGCATTATAGAGCTTACCCCACGTCTTTCTGGCGGTTGGGATTCATCGTGGACGACACCTCGTCGAGGAGGAGATTTTGTAGGAGGGATGCTTGGTTTTGCGTTAGGCGAGAAATTAACTCCCGAATATTTTGATAAATATTTTAAATATCATGATGAAAAATTGTTTGCCTCAATGCTCGCGAAAGTCGAGATTGATGCCCAAGATTGTATTGGCAGAAAGTTTGTTTTTGGTTCAGCGTACGATCGGACAGATTCTTTGCGTGAAGCACATAAAAATTTATTAGCTGAAAAATTTATTAAATGAAAAACAAACACAAAGTAGCTACCTGCGTCTGGTGCGGAAATAAAGGGAAAAAAGTATTTCATGCTCAAATTCTCTGGGAAGATTTGAATTCCAGTTGGTATAAATGTAGCGCTTGTGAAAGTTTGATGATTTTACCAAGACCGCCTAAGGAGGTGATTAGAAAGGTTTATGAAAATGATTATCTCAACAAGAGATTGCAGCCACATCCAGGTGTTGATTGTAGAATCAGGTATTCAAAAGAATATCGCCCGACCGTTTTTGCAGAATATGCGATGTCCCTCCAGGATATCGAGATTAAGAAAAAAGATGTAAAATCAATTCTCGATTTTGGTTGTGCTGATGGAGTTTTTCTTGAATTTTGTAAAGATTATTTTGGCTCTAAGACAAAACTATACGGTACAGATTTGTCGGAAGGGATGTTAGATCAGGCTAGGAAAAATGGCTGGAATGTCTTTCCTTTAAAAGATATTAGCACGATCAAGATGAAATTTGACCTCATCACTTTGTGGGATGTGATAGAGCATGTTGAGGATCCGACAGCCGTCATAGAGATGTTGAAAAAACTACTTACTCCTAAGGGAAGAATTTTTCTCGAGACACCTAGATTTGGTATTCTAGGAGAACTTTATGGAAATAACTGGCCCCATCTTTTACCAGTACAACACTTGAGCATGGCTTCAAAAGTAGGAATGGAAAGACTCGCCAAACGAACGGGGCTTGTAATAGATAAGTATTGTAGCTTTGGTTCCAATACCCCCGGTACCATAGTTCCTCAGCCGTATAAGAGGGTATTTGACCAAACAGCCAAGAGATTGGGCTTCGGTGATGTGCAGATTTTGAGTTTGAAACGCAAGATTTGATTATCCATCTAAATGTGATAATATATGAAAAATATGACATATGAATGGTCCAATAAGGCTCAATTAGATACTTTAAAAGTGACAGGTAAGGATGATGTTCTGGTATTTGAAGCACCAGGTGAACATGCCCAAGTTTTTCTGAAAAATGGAAAAATAGAAAAGGTTATTTTTACAGCGAAAGGCAAGAAACCAGTCACTATCGGTATGAAAGATGCACATGCTATGGTCGTTGGCGAAGGAAATGCGCAACGAGACGTTTATCATTATCTAAAACCAAAAGGGCCTGCTCCTACAATGCGTCTTGGTATCACCATACATCGTGGTGAAGGTACATGGTCAAGTTTACCTCATGATTTTGAACTCAACACAGAACCAGGTTTTGAAGAAGTCTTTTTCTATCTTTTAGAGGGCGCTAGTCAACGTGGTATCCAAGTTGGTAAGGGGGTTTGGTATGATAATTCTGCTGTCGATACTGTCTGGCCAATCAAAGATCATACTTTTGGTACAGTGCCTATGGGTTATCATCCTGTCGTTGGTGAACCTAAAGTGCATGTTTCATATATCTGGGTTTATGTAGCTAAGAAAAAGACATGGGAAAAAGTAAAATAAACAATATGACTTTGTCTAAGAAAAAAAAGATTGCAGTAGTAGTTGGTGCTACTGGCAATCTTGGGTTGGCTATTGTAGCAGATCTGAAAAAGGCTGGGTATAAAATAGATGAAACCTGGAATAGCCCCAATCATCCGGATGCAAAATTTGCTTCCTCTTATGAAAAACTTCCTCCTCATATTGATCTCGCGGTGTATGCCGCGGGTATAAATCTCGTTAAACCAGTTCAGGAAATAACAGAGCAAGAATGGGATGAGGTGTTGAATGTAAATTTGAAAGGGGCTTTTCTGTTTGCTCGAGCCGCATTTTCTGGTTTAAAAGAGGCCAAGGGAACATTTGTGACTGTTACCTCTATGAATGCTAGGTATCCTTATCCAAATCGTGCTGCTTATACCACCTCCAAAGCTGGACTTGAGGGTTTAACTAGACAATTGGCTGTAGAATGGGGTCAGTATGGTATTTCTACACATGCTATTAGACTCGGACCACTCAACAAATTGATGAAGTCAACCAAAGCCAACCCACTTATTCTTGAGGCAACAAAGAAACGTCTACCGCAACACGAGCTTATCCCTCCTGAAGCCGTAGCTAAGTATATTGTAATGCTTGGAGATGGCGTGGCTCAATGGGTGACTGGGGCAGTGGTAGATTTCGAGGCTGGATTTACTTTGAACGCCTATCCTTTGCTGTAATCAACATGTATCAGAAGTTCGGTATTGCGACACGTTTTTATGGGTTGTCAGAAGGAGATATAGAGCGTCTGGAGACGTGGGTTGAGGCGGCACTAATGATCGTACAACCAAGCAGTATTTTTGTGGCGATACATTCCGAGGTAGATTTGGCGAGAAGCTCTGATTTCATGAAAAATAAATATCCTAAAGTTAATGCTTTTTCAGTAACCCCGTGGGGTAAGGTGGTGCAGGCACCGAATGCGTTGCTTATAAAGAGCGCAGAATTAGATATGAACCACTTATTATTTGTAAGTACGGAATATCCAGTTACTAAACCCATAGTCTCCTTGCTTCAATCGTATTTTGATAAACAAACACTGGTGGTTGGCGCCTGTCTCACAGGTCACGATATCAAGGCTTTGCCCGGTAAGAATGTTTTGGTAAAAAATGCCAGTGGCTTACAGATTCCATGGAACACATATGCACTCTGGTCTATCAAACATCTCGTGCATACAGGTTTTGTTTTGGCAGCAGATTCACTGCACGATCCTGACAATGCTGGTATGGAAGAAATGGGGACTATTGCGGCCCAACAAATATTGTGGCCAGGCAAGGCGATAGCCAAATTGGTTGTTCTTCCAGAAGGCAACCTGGTGATCAATACTCATGGATGGAGTGTCAAACGCCATGATAGATATCTACAAAACCTAAAATCAAAAAATGCTCGTTCCTCGGCGCAGTTAGAACGATTGTCTTTGCCAACTCCTAATGTGCTACATATCAAGGGATAATGTGGTATTTGGTGCATAACGCTGGTATAGTTATTGTGACAACATGAAAAACACTATAAAAACCCTCTGGGCAACATTTAGCAGGTATCGTTGGCACGTACTGGCCTTGTCCGCTTTTGGAATTTTGAGCCCTTTACTTGAAGGTATTGGTATAAATGCCGTTGTACCACTCATGTCATTTTTTATGGGTGGTGGAGTGGCAACTGATTTTATCAATGAAATAGTTCAAACACTGTTTAGTTTCTTGCACATCCCGTTCAGTTTCCGCTATTTGCTAGGGTTTATTTTGGTGCTTTTTATACTGAGAGCAATTTCTGTTATTACCTTTGGATATATTCGTGGTTGGATCAATGCTGATTTTCTGGGTAAAGAAAGTGAGGATGTGATGCATCGCACCCTTCTTTCCTCATGGTCTTTTTCTTTGAAACAAAAGATCGGCACGATGCATAATACTTTGGTTCGTGATGTTCAGCAGACAGGTGGTCTTTTAGGAGCGGTGGTTCAAGTCATCCAGTCTTTTAGTGGTTTTTTGATGTATTTGCTGGTGGCTATAAATATTTCACCAGTAATGACTTTCTATGCGGTAGGTGGGGGTGCCTGTCTCATGCTTCTCTTGAGACCATTTCTCCATCGCACAGAACGTTTGGGTAGACAAACGGCGGGAGTTGAAAAGCAGTTCGCTCAATTCTTGAGTGAACATATTATCGGCATGAAATCTATCAAGGCTTCTGGAGCGGAGCGCGCAGCTATTTTTAATGGCGCAACTCATATTCGTCTCTTGCGACATCTTTCAATTAAGCAATCGTTTGTTGGTACTTTGAGTACTAGTTTTTTTCAGCCATCTGCCATTGTTCTCGTGACACTACTTTTCTTGTTGACGTACCATACTCCAGAATTTAATATTATTTCCTTTACCGCCTCTTTGTATTTAATTCAAAAAATCTTTGCTTATCTAGAATCTGGACAAAATGCTATGCAATCCGTGAGTGGTCTATTGCCATATGCCAAGAATCTTGCAGACTTTAAGCATAGTCTAGATAAACATCGTGAGTCTACCGAAGGTACAGAACTTTTTGTTTTTCGTAAGGAACTTGCTTTTAAATCAGTCTCGTTCTCGTATGAAGAAGGTAAGACCATTCTTGATTCTGTTGATTTCTCTGTGCGAGCGGGAGAAATCGTAGGCATCGTAGGACCTTCTGGGGCGGGTAAAACCTCAATTGCTGATCTCATCCTGCGTCTTTTTAAGCCTAATCAAGGGACGATTTTGGTTGATGGGATACCTAGTACTTCCATTTCATTGGAGGAATGGCGAACCCATATTGGTTACGTGTCACAGGATGTTTTCTTGATTAACGATACTATTGAGGAAAATATCAGGTTTTATAATAAAAATTTAACAAAAGAAGATATCGAAAATGCGGCAAAACAGGCCAATATCTATAATTTTATTATGGGATTACCTGAAGGATTTAAAACTACTACGGGAGATAGAGGAGTGATGCTTTCTGGCGGCCAACGTCAGCGTATAGCTTTGGCTCGGGCGCTCGCTGGTAAGCCATCACTTCTGATCTTGGATGAAGCAACTAGTGCTCTTGATCACGAATCAGAACAACTTATTCATGAAGCTATTTCAAAACTAAAGGGAATTGTCACTGTTTTTATTATTGCTCACCGGCCATCCACTGTTTCTGAAGCGAACACTATCATGGTTCTTAACCGCGGGAAAATAGTAGAAAAGGGAAGTCCGGAAGATTTACTAAAAAATAATGATTCCTATTTTTATAAAATGCAACACGATTCTTGACTTGGCATCTAGAGAATAATAATGATACGATATCTCTCATGAACAATAATACAATCACCAACATTCTCAAGTACATTATTTTTAGCGGTATTTTTTTGATTCCATTTATCTTCCTTATTGCTCCTTCGGATCCGGGGGTTAAGGATCCTAGCGGTTTGATTTTCTTTGCCAATGACTTTTTCTTTCCTTTTATTACGAGTAAGGCCTTTGTGTTTCGTATCATTGTGGAGGTGATGTTTGGGGCTTGGATCCTGCTCATGCTTAGAGACAGAAAGTATGTTCCCAAGTTTTCTTGGCTGACTGTGGCTATCTCATCTTTTGCTGTAATTGTACTCATTGCTGATCTGCTCGGGATGAATCCTCTACGAAGTATCTGGTCAAACTTTGAACGTATGGAAGGTTGGATGGCGATTGTACATATTTGGGCTTATTTCATAGTACTGGGGAGTGTTTTTCAAGAGAAGAAAATTTGGCACAAGTTTTTTAATGTGTCACTTTTTGTTGCTTTGCTTGCATCTATCTATGGTATTTTTCAACTTACTGGAGTTGCCGATATTCACCAAGGCTCAACGCGTATAGATGCTTCTCTAGGAAATGCAATCTATTTGGCGGTGTATATGCTCTTCCATATCTTTATTTCTCTCTACCTGCTCTCTGTGTCCTGGGCCAAGAAACAACCAGTCAAAGTTTGGATCTACAGCATTTTTACTCTTCTTTTTGCTTTTATCCTCTTTGAAACAGGAACAAGAGGTACGCTTATCGGACTGATGGGGGGAGGTCTCGTTATGCTACTTATTTTAGCGATCTTTGATAAGGCACATAAAAAAATAAGAATTGCTTCCGGCTCTATCATTGTTCTAACTATTCTTTTGGGAATTCTTTTTTACGCCAATAAAGACGCGGCTTTTATCCAGAACAACGAGACTCTACGTCGTATGGCTTCTATCTCTTGGCAGGATACCAAGACTCAGGCTCGAGGATTTATTTGGCCAATGGCGGTAAAGGGGGTCTTTGATTCCCCAAAAGAAGCCATTATCGGTTTGGGTCAAGAAAATTTTAATTACATTTTTAATGAAAATTATGAGCCTAGAATGTGGAACCAGGAACAATGGTTTGATAGAGCTCATAGTGTTTTTCTAGATTGGTTGGTAGCGGCTGGGTTACTTGGGCTGATTGCTTATCTATCGTTTTTCATTATCTCTCTTATTTCGGTTTGGAGAAGTGGTTTGTCTCTGACTGAGAAAGCGATATTCATAGGTTTGATTGTGGGATATGGTATACACAACGTCTTCGTGTTCGATAACTTGGCAAGTTATGTACTCTTCTTCACTATCTTGGCCTTTGTTCATTCTATGGAATCTGGCAAATCACTATCTTGGGTAGAAAAAAGAATAAATACTCAGAGTGAAAACTTCAATATTGTGAGAGATTATGCCATCTTTCCTGTAGTAGTGATCTTGTTTCTTGTGGTGTTGTATTTTATCAACGTTCGTCCAATACAGGCTAATCTACGTCTTGTGGATGCTCTCAGGGCCTGTGGTACGCAACAAACAGGCGGGTCTACAGAATTCTATGAAAGAGCCCTAGCTATAGATAGTTCTATGGCCAATCAGGAGATTAGGGAACAACTGATCAGCTGTACAGGTTCTGTGATGAATGGTCCATATTCAAATGAACAAAAGCAAAAATTCTTAGAATTTCTGTCCCAAGAAGTTAAAAAACAAATTGACAGTGCTCCAGAAGACGCTAGAATTTACGTCCTGGCTGGTGGTTTCTACAATTCTACGGGACAGTTTATTGTCTCTACTCCTCTGCTAGAAAAAGCTCACAAACTTTCTCCGGATAAGCAGTCCATAAGTTTTCAGCTTGCTGGAGCGTACATCAATGCCAATAGAATGGAAGACGCCCTAGCTTTGTATAAAAAAGCATATGAATCTGAACCAGGCTATACCGTAGCAAAGAGTTCATATCTCTCGGTACTTGTCGCAGCAGGGAAAGAAGATGAAGCCAGAAAGATTTTTAGTGATAGCCCAGAGCTGTTTGAAACGACGCAAATAGCGCAGATTTATGCTTCGATCAAAAATTATTCAAAATCTATTGCCTTATACAAAAAACTTCTCGTAGCTAATCCTACAGATCTGAGTTTGAATAGTCAGTTGGCTCAAGTCCAAAATATGGCCGGGTTAAAATATGAGGCGATTGCAACCCTTCGAAAGATTGCTAAAGATCATCCTGACTTGAAAACTCAAGTTGATGAAGCCATAAAACAGGTTGAAGTTGGTGGATAACTCATTGCATAACCTGTGGAAAAGGCGTATAATATACCTGTGTGAGTACTAACACATAAAATGTTAGTCCATCAAATAAATGTCTACGTAAGCTCCTGCCTCGGCAGGAATTTGCGTTTATGGTAGAATAAGTAGGATTGTTTCAAGTGCTGGCGGCGGCTGTACTCACATATTAATTTAGACATTATATTTGGAGCTAACACCCGTCGCCAATATTTGGCGCAATCAAAAGATGAAGATCGAAAATAACAAAAACCTCAAAGAATTTACCACATTTAGAATTGGGGGGCAGGCCCAGTTCTTTTGTTATGTGAGAAGTGAATCGGAGCTTTTGGAAGCTTTAGATTTTGCTAAAACAAAGAGAGTACCATTTTTTGTGCTTGGTGGCGGATCAAATATTTTAGTTTCAGATGAAGGTTTCCAGGGTTTGGTGATAAATATGGAGATTAAAGGGGTAGAATATATTCCAGATGAAAATGGAAATGTGCAAGTTATAGCGAAAGCTGGCGAAGATTGGGATTCTTTTGTAGAAGAGTGTGTGAAAAAAGATCTCTATGGAATAGAAAATTTGTCATATATTCCGGGGACTGTCGGCGCCGCTCCAGTGCAGAATATCGGCGCTTATGGGAGTGAAGCCAAAGATACGATCGATTCTGTGAGAGCTTTTGATACTAAAAAAGGTGAATTTTTGAATATTTCAAATCTAGATTGCCATTTTTCGTATCGTGACAGTCTATTCAAGAGAGAATCAGGCAGGTTTATTATTATTTCTATAACTTTTATTTTGAAGAAGGAGGGGAAGGTGAATGTAGGTTATAAAGATGTTAGGGATCATTTTTCAAAGAAAGATATTATCGCCCCAACACTTTCTCAGGTGCGCAATGCCGTGATAGATATCCGTCGCAACAAACTGCCTGATGTTAAGCTTGTTGGTACCGCTGGATCATTTTTTAAGAATCCTCTCATCTCCCATGCGGAAGCTCATGAGCTTAAAGCCACCTATCCAGACATGCCTCTTTTTCCTATAGATGACAAGATTGTGAAAGTACCACTTGGCTGGATTATTGATCAGGTTTGTAAATATAGAGGTATTTCAAAAGGGGATGTGGGAACGTACAGAAACCAAGCTTTGGTCCTAGTTAATAATGGAAATGCTACAGCTCGTGAGGTAAAGGAGTTCGCTCAAAATATCACCGAAATTGTTAAGGAAAAGACGGGCATAGAGATAGAGACAGAAGTGCAATATGTGGGATAATATGTTATAGTGCCTCGGTGGCATTTTCTATCAAAAACATTTTTGGTGATCAGAATAAGAAAAATCTCAAGAAATTTGAGGGTTTTGTATCTCAGATTAACGCTTTAGAATCAACTACCTCTGCTCTTTCTGACGTTCAGTTGAAAGAAAAAACGGCCGAATTTAAATCAAGATTGGCAGGAAAAAGTTACGAAGAACAGAAAGTGATTTTGAACGAAATCCTTCCAGAAGCTTTTGCTCTGGTACGAGAGGCTTCAAAAAGGACTTTGGGACAGAGACATTTTGATGTGCAGCTCATTGGAGGGGCGATTTTACATAATGGTAATATTGCCGAGATGAGGACAGGAGAAGGAAAGACTCTAGTCGCAACTTTACCGGCTTACCTTAACGCTTTGACTGGTAAGGGTGTGCATATTGTCACGGTGAACGACTACCTTTCCAGACGCGATGCAGTTTGGATGGGTCAAGTTTATGCGGCTTTAGGAATTTCTACGGGGGTGATCAATCATGAATCTTCTTTTATCTACGATCCAGCCCATACCGAGAAAGACAAGGAGAGAGATGAGAAAGGGGCTTTCCATGTTGTTCATGAATTTTTGCGCCCAGTTTCTCGCCGGGAGGCCTATGCAGCAGACATTACCTACGGCACAAATAATGAATTTGGTTTTGATTATTTGCGTGATAATCTAGAATATCAAGAACAGAATCTTCGTCAGAGGGAGTTTAATTATGCTGTTGTGGATGAGGTGGACTCAATTCTTATCGATGAAGCGAGAACGCCTCTCATCATTTCTTCACCGACTACCGATTCGGAAAATCTTTACCAGACATTTTCTATGATTGCTCGTGAGCTGGTAAAAGAAGAGGACTACACTGTTGATGAAAAACATAAAAGTATTGCTCTTACTCCAGCAGGTATAGAGAAGGTGGAAAAGAAACTCGGCATTGGGAATATTTATACTGATAAAGGGATAAAATATGTGCACCATTTAGAGACAGCGGTGAAAGCGAAGGCACTTTATAATAATGATCAGGAGTATGTAGTGAAAGACAATGAAGTGGTGATTGTAGATACATTTACTGGACGATTACAGCCGGGGCGTCGTTGGTCAGAAGGACTGCATCAGGCGATCGAAGCCAAGGAAGGAGTTCCTATCCAGAAAGAGTCTAGAACTTTTGCATCCATTACTTTCCAGAACTATTTTAGACTTTACAAGAAACTTTCTGGTATGACAGGTACGGCAGCCACTTCCAGTGAGGAATTTTATAAGGTTTATGGTTTAGATACTTTGATTGTTCCTACGAACAAGTCTATTGCTCGCGAGGATCATAACGATCTTATCTTTCAAACTGAAATTGGGAAGTTTAAGGCCATTGCAAGAAAAGTTAAAGAGTTAAATCAAAAGGGGCAACCTGTCTTGATCGGTACAGTTTCTATTGAAAAGAATGAGGTCTTGTCTGAATTTTTGAAGGCCGAAGGGGTTGTTCATCAAGTTCTGAATGCTAAGAATCACGAAAAGGAAGGGGAAATTATTGCTCAGGCTGGTAAAAAGAGCGGGGTGACGATTGCTACAAACATGGCTGGTCGTGGAGTGGATATCAAGCTTGGAGGTAATCCTGGAAGTAAGGAGCTATATGAAGAGGTCAAAAGTTTTGGCGGCCTTTTTGTTCTGGGTACTGAAAGACATGAGGCTCGTCGTATAGACAACCAGTTGCGAGGGAGATCTGGACGACAGGGTGATCCTGGAGCGACTCAATTCTTTGTTTCTCTGGAAGATTCTCTGATGAGAGTTTTTGCCTCCGATACTGTAAAAAGCCTGATGGGTAAGCTCAATATTGCCGATGATCAGGCGATTGAAAATAGAATGATCACTAAAACTTTGGAAAATGCCCAGTCCAAAATTGAAGGTTTTAACTTTGATTCTCGAAAACATGTTTTGGAATATGATGACATTTTGAACCAGCAGAGAAAAACGGTGTACGAAAGAAGAAGAAAGATTCTCATGGGTACTCCGGAGGAAGTGGAGTCTAAACTTCTAGAAGTGATTGGTGAAAATGCCGAGGCTAAAAAAGTAATGGAAGACAAGATTTCTCAGATTGGGAAAGAGAGATTTCTCCTTACGGCTCGCCAGATCATGCTTCAGACGATAGATATGTTTTGGGTTGAACATTTGGAAGTGATGGACTACACACGCTCAAGTGTTAATCTCCGAGCTTATGGACAGCGCGATCCTTTGGTGGAGTACAAAAGGGAAGGACTAAGACTTTTTAAGGAGATGCAGGTGGTGATAGACAATCAAATATTAAATCTACTACCTCATATTGCTGCGCAAGTTGCGGCACCAGAACAAGTAAAGCTAAAGGAGGTTCATGATGAGGCTCAGGCTATTACTGAAGGAGATGGGGGCTCAAAAGCTTCGGTACCAGTTGCTAAGAATCCAGAAGTTGGTAGGAATGATCCGTGTCCTTGTGGTGCCATCAACCCTACAACAAACGAGGTCTATAAATGGAAAAAGTGTGGAATGATAAATGCCTCTTACCATAAAAAATAGTATTATTCTTGAAATTTATAATAGGATTTGATAACACTCATCATTTCTTTACGGATTTTTGTTATATTGTCTCTACTTTTCAAAATCATTTTTCCTCGTGTAATAAGAGCATGGCAGTTCGGACATATTACTATTAAATTTTCGATCTCGTGAGGACCTCCCTGGTATTTAGGGATAATATGATGAGTATCTACTGCCATGCAATATCCGCAAATCTCACATTTATCACCATACTTTCTTATTGCTTGTGTACGGATCCAAGCTTTATGTTTTTTAATTTCTCCACGAAGGTACTTTCTTTTCCCCAACTTTCTTCTTCTATATCCTATGTTCCATCTGCTTATATTTTTATAACCCATTTTTTCTAATTTAGTTACTATCCCCTCGTCATCCATTATGTTACTGTTTTTTAAAATAAAATTATCTAGTGAATGAGGAAGTTTCTCTGAACTATGTTCTCCTCGTTCTTTTTTTAGCTCTGGATAACCGTGTCTCCTAATTCTAGCCAGGTGCATTAAGCAGTATTTATTTTTAGTATTCTTGAATTGGGTCAATTTCTGACAATCTTTTACTAAGCATTTTGGCATGATATGATTAAGTATAATCTATTATTTAAATAATAGTAACATATCTTATCTTTTATAAATACATTAAATATAGTGGAATCAACTAATAAAGATGTTTATTTTGTAGCGGTAAAAGTCTTCTTGCAAGATGAGAAGGGAAGAATGTTGATTACGAAAGATAGGTTTGGAGACTGGGATATTCCAGGCGGGAGGTTAAGGGAGAATGATTTTTCCACACCCCTAGAGTCTGTTGTCGAAAGAAAGATCAAAGAAGAGCTTGGTGACAAGGTTAAATACGAATTAGGAGAGCCTATTGTCTTTATGCGTCACGAAAGAGACGAAATCCTTTCTTCTGGCGAGAGAGCCAAGAGGAGGATTTTTGCCGTGGGGTATGATGCGAAATATTTAGGCGGTGATCTGAGCCTCGGTAAAAATCATGAAAGACACGAATGGGTGTCCATAGATTCATTTGTTCCAGAGAATTATTTTAAGGGCGGGTGGTTACAAGGGGTTAAGGAGTTTCAGGAGAAGTGGAAAAATAAACATGAATAATAAAGTCGTCATAGAAAATCTAAAGGGTAGTTATAAATCATTTGAGATTGAGAATGATCCGATCTGGAAAGACTATCCTTTGGCTGGAGTGACCTACCCAGTGGACTACGGGTATATTGAAGGATATAAAAGTGAGGATAATCATGATCTAGATGTTTTTGTAGGTTCAGGAGAATTAAATGGTTATATCAAGATTTGGAGATACGATGTACCTATAGAAACGAAATTTGCCATAAAAGTCACAAAAGAAGAGTGGGATGAGATTGTGAAAATATTTTCGCCTGTTATTAAAGAACAGAAGGTTTTTAAGGATGAAAGGGAATATAACGAAACTTTGTCTGGTTATAGGAGATAACTAATAATATGATTTTTTATCACGGATCTAAAATAGGTGGGATAAAATTTTTTGAACCACAATCTCACATAGTGGGTGGCAACAAGAAGATAGTATTTGCAACTAATGATAAGAATTATGCACTCGCTATGATCTATGGCACTGGAGATGAGGTTGCTATTTCGTATGTGTTTAATCCTTATACAAAAGAAAAAGATATGTATATTGATGAGTTACAGCCGGGCAAATTAGAATTGTTAAACAATAGCGGTTATTTGTATGAAGTAGAATCTAAATATTTTCAGCTTAGCCCCGAAAAACTAGAAGGTGAATACGTTAGTTATGAATCAGTACCAGTGTTTTCTGAGATAAAAATCATGAATATTATGGACCAGTTAAAAAATATCCCTAATTTATATTTGGTTGAATATGAAAATGTGGAGGAGTCCATGTATAAAAGAGGTAAGAGCTTGATCGCTAATGAGATAAAACATAGTTCTAAACGTTTTATTGAGTAAAATAGGGATATATCGTTCTTGCAAGAAATAGTTTTTTGTTGTCTAGCTACAAATTTTATCAAAACTTTATTCTTTTTTAGGTATTTCTTCATCATGTGTTTGTTAGGGTGTATAGGTGATATCTGAATATACCAAATCTCTCGTAGAAGCAAGAAAGTACTATTTTTCAATTGGATCTATTCCATGCCCTATTTTATCTGGTACCCCTATTTATTTTAATCGGCGAGGTTTTAGGCATTTCTTGAGAAAAAAGAAAGGTTTACGTCCAATCGACGATCAAATAAGGAGATTCGGTCTTCTTAAATATATACCAGAAATTATCAGTTCAAAACAGTCGACCGCTAGATACACAAAAGGGAACAAGTTTGTGTTCTGTGAAATTTCAAAAGAAGTAGATAAAAACTATTTTATTAAAATAGTTACGATTAAAGCCAGTAATGGAAATTTATGCTTTTTCAGCATCATTGATTTTTATAAACAAAAATAGCGATCGAAATCGCTACTTTTGACTTGCCGTCAGCTCTAGTGCCGAACAATACCAGCTTGGAATTCCAATGGCCACAAGATTTATACCTACATACTAGCACATTGGAACAAAAACCACTAATCTGCTACACTTATGACATGAATAATCAATCCTCGCATCATTTTTTTACAGGATTACTACTAGCGGTGGCTGTCCTTGCCGTTTTAATTCTTTTACCATTTCTCACGCCAGTAGTTTTGGCTCTGGCTCTGGCCGTTATCTTCGGGCCGATTTACCGTTTTTTCTTACGTATTTTTTGTAAGAATAAGGAAAGAAGCAATTTCGCTTCATTTCTGACCCTACTTCTCGTGGCGCTTATCGTTCTTGTTCCATCATTCTTTATTGTGGGAAAGCTCTACACCGAAATACAAGATATGTACTACTTTCTCACAGAAGAGGCAGGTAGATCAGAAATTATTACTCTTTTAAATTCCATTACTCAATGGCTATCACACGCTCTGTTCGATCTTTTCCCAGCGTATTCTTTTGATACCCTCAATATCACTGAGTATTTACAAGTAGGTCTAGAGTGGGCATTCTCTAATCTAGACACTCTATTTACAGGGTTAAGTCGAGTTCTTTTGGGGATTTTCATTGGTTTCCTTGCCTTATTCTATTTCTTGAGAGATGGAAAGGAGTTGAAACGTCAGATTATTTCTCTTAGTCCTCTTGGAGATGCTGATGACGAAAGAATTTTGAATAGGTTGGAACAAGCTGTCTACTCTATCTTTGCTGGAAGTTTGATCGTGGGCATTATACAGGGAATTCTTACTGGTATTGGATTCGCTTTATTTGGAGTACCAAATCCTGCCGTTTGGGGAAGTATTGCTGCTGTGGCCGCCCTGATTCCAGGTATCGGTACATCTCTAATTCTAGTTCCCGGCATTCTATATCTGTTTTTTACAGGGGCCACTGGACCAGCTATCGCCTTACTTGTATGGGGAATGATTGCCGTCGGTCTTATCGATAATATTCTCGGACCAATCTTGGTAAATAAAGGCATCAAGATTCATCCATTCATCATCCTCCTATCTGTGCTCGGAGGACTGGCATTTTTTGGAGCTATTGGATTTATCCTAGGCCCACTAGTCCTAGCCCTTCTCTTTGCTTTGCTTGAAATATACAGAACCTCGCGAATTTAGGCATTCTCTGGTATAGTCTCATAACTATGGCATTTATTGATGAGCTAACATTTCATATTAAGGCTGGTAACGGCGGAGACGGCGTGGTTCGTTGGCGTCACGAAAAGGGCAAGGAGTTTGCTGGAGCCGCTGGAGGTAACGGAGGAAGGGGTGGGGATGTCTATGTCCAGGCCATTCGTGATTTGAGTATTCTTGGTAGATATAGAAATACCAAAGAATTTGTAGCCGAGAATGGTATCTCTGGGGCAAAGAATAGTATGGATGGGAGAGATGGAAATGATCTCGTGGTAGATCTTCCTATTGGATCTATTATTACAGACTCTAGAACAAAGAGAAGTATCAGTCTTCTCACAGAAGATGAGAAAGTAAAAATTCTTAATGGTGGAAAGGGAGGTCTGGGTAACGAACATTTTAAAGCTTCTACGAATACTACTCCCATGGAATCTACCAGAGGTAAAGATGGGGAAGAGGCGGATTTTCATATTGAACTGGAGCTGGTAGCGGATGCTGGACTCATTGGTTTACCTAATGCAGGAAAATCATCACTTTTAAATTCTTTAACAAATGCGAATGCTCAAGTTGGCAGTTACGCTTTCACGACTCTTGAACCAAATCTCGGAGCTTTGAAGGGCGGATTTATCCTAGCCGATATTCCTGGACTTATAGAAGGTGCTTCAGAAGGGAAGGGTCTGGGGCACAAATTTCTTCGTCATGTCAAAAGAACCAAGAGACTTTTTCATCTTATCTCTCTTGAAAATGACGCAACCATTTCGGTTTACAAAACTATCAGAGAAGAACTTAGAAAGTACGGTGAAAGATTAGATGAAAAAGAAGAGACAATTATTCTTACTAAGACTGATATGGTAGATGAAAAGACCGTTGAGTCTGTCAAGAAAAAGATTTCTAAATACAACAAAGACATTCTGACCGTCTCTATTTTGGATGATACATCTATAAAGAAGTTATCTGATGAGATTGTGAAAAGGTTAAGGAAATAGTAAGATAGCCTCATGGAAAAGTCGTCTCTCAAATACATCGCTACCATTGGTCTGGAGGTTCATGCCGAACTCAAAACGACCTCAAAGATGTTTTGCTCATGTAAGAATGACTCAAATGAAGAACGTCCAAATGTTAATATTTGCCCTATTTGTATGGGCCATCCTGGCACACTTCCTGTGTTAAATAAGGAAGCTATAAAGCACGTTCTGAAGGTGGGCCTGGCTGTAAAAGGGGATAGAGCAGACTTCACGCAGTGGGATAGAAAAAACTATTTTTACCCTGACATACCCAAGGGTTACCAGATCAGTCAGTACAAATACCCACTCATCTCAGGCGGGTTATTGGCCGGCGTAGAGCTTACTCGCATCCATCTAGAAGAGGATACAGCTCAATCTACACACGATACACATCACAAGAGTTTAATAAACTTTAATAGAGCTGGTGTACCGCTGATGGAGCTGGTAACTGAACCAGTTATACACGATGCTATAACAGCTGTAAACTTTGCTAAAGAGCTACAATTAGCCCTACGCTACCTTGGGGTAGGGGAGGCAAATCTAGAGAAAGGAGAAATGAGAGTAGAGGCCAACATCTCGGTAGCAACACCAGAGGATACCAAAGCAAAGAAGTTTGGAACAAAGACAGAAGTCAAAAATCTCAACTCCTTTAAGGCTGTCGAGAAGGCTATTGCTTATGAAATTGATCGACAAGAGAAGTTGCTTGAAAAGGGGGAGAAGGTGGTACAAGAAACTCGTGGTTGGGATGAGAATGCTGGCAATACCTTTTCACAAAGAGCTAAAGAGAGTTCGCATGATTATCGTTATTTTCCAGATCCTGATATCCCAAAACTTAAAGTGAGTGAGGTAGAAGAATTTTCTATAAAAAATCTAGAGAAAGAGCTTCCAGAGCTACCATGGGAGAAGAGGGGAAGACTGCAAAAAGTTTTTCAGATGACCGATAAAGAAGTTTCAGTTTTTGTGGAGTCTCCAAAAATTGGACATTACTTTGAAGAGGTGGGGAAGGGTCTAGACAATGACAAAAAACTAATGCGTCTTGCGATCAACTACATTCTCACAGATTTTATCGGGATTTTAAAAAAGGAAGACAGAAATCTGGAGACGTCAATGGAAATGGTTTCTGCCAAAAATTTTGCAACACTCGTAAAGATGATTGGCAAGGGTGAACTATCTTCGCGTGGTGGAAAAGATCTTTTAGCGATTTTGTATTCAAAATTTGGAGAACAAAATATTGATCCAGTAAAAATTGCTAATGAACAAGGTTTGATACAGAAAAGTGATGAAGGAGAAATAAAAAAGATTGTGGAAGAGATTATAAAAACAAATCTGAGTGTGGTGGATGATTATAAAAAAGGGAAGATGGTCGCGCTACAGTTCTTGGTCGGACAAGGAATGAAAGCAACTAAAGGTTCAGCTAATCCTGAAGTTTTAAAAAAGATAATTATAGAAACTATAGGTGCTTGACCATTAATTTCTTTATCTCATTTCTAGATCGATGATGACCTCGACTCTCCTCAATAGCCATAAGAATCTTTTCTAGATCCTCTACCCTATAAACTCTATAATTACTTATAGGGTGCCTTCCAGCTGGGAATTTGCCATTGTTATCCCAATTGCGAAGAGTGAGAGATGAGACTCCTAAAATTTTAGCTGCTTGCTTGATGTTTATATATTTTTTTTCCATAAAATAATGCTATTGATATTACTTATTAAACCTTAATAGACATTATAACATTATTAGCAATATCTAGTAACTATTTATCCACATTAGTAAGGTTTAATAAGTAATATAAATTTTACTATTATTTATTAATAAAGATGGCATATATCTCTATAACAGCTTTTTGATCTAATATATCTATTTTTTATACTTAAAATATTAAAAATAAGCATTTCCCTATGAAAAATGAGGCTTTAAAATCGTTTATAGGCCTTTTAATTTTAACTTTACGTACTTTTGGTCATCTAATTTTTTAATTTGTCCTGCTTTGAATGCTTAAGACTAGGAGCTTTAGCTGAAACTGGCATTTTTAAGACCAGGAGTATTTTTAGCTCAAATTTTACCAAGTTTTTTGAAAAAAATGTGATCAATAATTTTGATCGTTTATCCACATATTTTTTCCCAAAAAAGCATCCGAGATGAAGTATAATTATAGGTAAGACAATATGAAAGATGCTCTTATTTTAGAACATAAAACATACATCTCGGCTCGCCGAGCTGCAGAGGTCACTGGATACACCAGTGACTATGTTGGACAGCTCTGTCGAGCGGGTAAGATTGAGTCAAAAGTGGTTGGCAGATCATGGTTCGTTCTTGAGGAATCTCTTCTCAATCACAAATTGGTTAATGATCAAGTAAAGACAAATAAGAAAACAGCTAAAAAAAGAAGAGCCTTTCAAGCTCAACAGGAAAGAAGAGAAATCAGGGAAGAAAAATTTAGGACGATTGAAAAATTATCATCACCACTTTTACTTTTAACAGAAAGAGCCTACAGCTTGTCTGTTCAACCAATAATTGTTTCAAAAATTGTAGAAGAAGCTAAGTCATCTTTCAAGTATGAACCCATAAAATCTCCCCTGATGCCTCTTCTCAAGAAAAAAAATCTTGAAGTTAAATTTGTTCCCGCTGTCTTTTCAATCAGAAATACTTTTTCCTCAATAAGTATCTCTAACAAAATTACTTCATATAATTTTGCCGATGATTTTGCGGCGGTAGTAATTCTCCTCGTGGCAATTATTGGCGGAGGATTTTTCATGCAATCATCTCTTTCATCTTTAAATCAAAATACAAATTACTCATCTCAAGCCTCCATTGCTTCAGTCTCAAAAGATATTTTAAATTCGATTGCTAAAGGTTGGGACCAGATTTCAAATAAAGTTGCTTCATATTTTGGAAAAGATGATTCTCAATTGGTAGTTGAAAATATTCCATCACAAAAAGATTCTAGAGAATTAGGTTTCAATGGAATTGCAGTTGTGCCCTCCACAAATTCTCTAGAAAAAGATGAGCTGATCAAACAGAGAATTCGCGACTCTTTTTCTGATGAAATACAGATTCATCCAGATCAGAGTGGAACTTCTGGTGTGATTACTCCGGTATTTCGTAAAGCTACCGAAGATAATTTTGTCTATGTCTTGGTACCAATTCAGGAAGCAACTCAATAAAATATCATGAATATTTTTAACTATCCTAAAACAAGAAATTTCCTCTCATCTGCAATCGGGATTGCTATCTTTGTTTGTTTTTTATCTACGTCAGTAGAAGTAGTTTTTGCAGAGAGAATGACTAGTGGAAATTATGTTCTAGAAGCAGACAGTATGAATTTTGGAGGGGCTCGCTCAACTTCTGCTTCGTATGGTTTAGAAGATACAGGAGGTGAAGTTGGCACAGGATTTTCAAATAGTACCAACAATAATCTTCGAGCTGGTTTCCAGCAGGTCGCAACAATTTCAGTTTCTACTTCTACTCCACCGGCATCTACACCAGATTCAGGAAGTACTGGTATTAGCGGATCATTTTTGCCAGTGAACGCGATTAACTTTACCGCGACACCGTTAGAAAAAAATATTTTACTTTCTTGGAATTATCCTCTGGATTCAAAAATAGTTTCAGTCAGGATTGTTCGTTCAGATAAATTTTTCCCAAATGATATTTCTGATGGTGAAGTTATTTTTGAGGGAGATGTAGAGTCTGTGTTAGATAATAATGTAATTATTGGTCAACAGTATTACTACGCTCTTTTTGCAAAAAATCAAACAGGGATATATTCATCCGGAGTTCTTGCACAAGCTCGCCTCAGTACTCTTGGAGATATTACTCCTCCACTAACTCCGTCAGAGATTTTTGAAAATATTCCTCTTATTCCTACCACAGACCCAGTTATCTCAGACCTTTCTCTTTTAGACTTTGATTTTATACAGAACAATAGAAAAATTGCACAGGTTGAGGGAATCGTACCAGTAGACGGGACTCAAAATCTAACCATTCGATTATCCTATGATAAGGTTCCTGAAATATTAAAAACTATTGCTATTACTCTGACAGATCCTAGCGATAAGACAAAAGTATTTACATTCCTTCTCCGTGTTAATGAAAATAAGACAGCTTACGAAGCCACAATAGCTCCTCTTGGTAGAAGTGGAGATTACAAATTAAATGCAATTATTCTAGATTATAAAAACCAAGGTCTAAAGAGGCTAAATGGTCAGTTGCGAGCCTTGGTTCTAGAAGAAGGAGAGGCTTTGTTCGGACTTGATGGTAAACATCCCAAGAATCTATTCTGGATGATTATTTTCCTGGTTCTGGCATTTATCGCCATTATCATCTTGGTCGTAGTGGAGAAAAAGAAAAAAGAAAAGAAGTCTTTGCAGAATAACTTACCACAATAATGAAAAAATTATTCAACAAAAGAATAATTAGAAAGGTGATTGCTGGTAGCATGGCATTATTCGTTTTTGTGGCGAGTACCTTGGTTTATATTCCAAACTTTACTCCGGTTGCCGAAGCCGCCATCAACAAGCAGATCAACTATCAAGGAAAGTTGGCAGATAGTGCAGGAGATGTTGTGGCTGATGGAACATATGCTATGGAGTTCAAACTCTACACGGCCTCATCGGGTGGCTCGGCTATTTGGACAGAATCTTTGACTGGGGCAAATGAAGTTCAAGTAACAGACGGGCTCTTCAGTGTGATGTTGGGGGCAGTCACGGCTCTTACGAGTGTTGATTTTAACCAGACATTATATCTAGGAGTAAATATTGAAAGTGATGGGGAAATGACACCACGAAAAATTATTGGTGCCGTGCCATCGGCCTTTGTGGCAGACACGCTGGATGGTTTGGACAGTACACAGTTCTTGCGTGCAGATACAGGTAGTGCGACTATCGGATATTTTGTAGCTACTTCTACAACAGCTTCCACACTGCCATACGCCTCATCGACTGCCATCACAGTTTCTGGTACGGCATCGACATCAAATTTGATAGTTTCAAATGCTTCTACATTGAATACAGTTACGGCCAATTCTTTGACGGCGAGTTCTGTAACAATCGATACCCTAAACGGCCCACTCCAAGCCAACAACGGAGTTGTCTCTGCGACCACAAGTGTCGGAGTAATATATGGAGGTACAGGACTCAATTCTGTCGCCTCATCTTCACTCCTCATCGGCGGACCGAACAATACATTCATCGGTATTGCCACATCCTCACTCGGCCTTCTTGGTTCAGCGGATCTGAATGGATATCTTACTCTCGCCAATTGGTATTCAACAACAACAGATCAATTGACACAAGGTGCGATCAACAAATATTACTCAACTCTTCTTTTTGCTTCAGACCTAGCAGGAACAACAACAGATGCTCTCGACGAAGGACTGAATAATCTCTACTGGACAAACAACCGTTTTGATACTCGTCTTTCCGCAACGACAACCCTACCAAATCTGACAACACTCCTAGGTCTGACTGATCTCATCGCTACGCGTGCAACAACTACAAATGCCACAACAACAAGTCTATATATTTCTGGTCAAATTTCTGGAGCCGGTCTAACTACTTCATGTTCGGGTTCAGGGGACAAATTGATCTGGAATGCGACAACACGACAATTTGCCTGTGGGGCTGATGCAGGAGCGGGCGGAGGTCTGACTGCACTAGGTGCGCAGTACTCAGCATTTCAGTCTGGATCATCTCAAACTTTTGCAACTTCATCTGATGCGAATATTCTTTTGGCTATTACTTCAGCTGGTGATGTTCACACTTTCACGCCCTCATGGACGGGAACACTTTCTGTGGCTCGAGGTGGTACCGGTCTCTCATCCTACACTCTCGGTGATGTCCTCTATGCAAACGGTACAGGCTCTCTCGCTGGTACATCTACAGCAAACCTAAAGACAACACTAGGACTCAACAATGTTGAAAACACAGCTCTCTCAACGTGGACTGGCTCAACCAATATTGCAACTCTAGGTAACATCACGAGTGGTACATGGAACGGAACAACCATTGCTGTGAACAAAGGTGGCACAGGTCAAACCTCTTTTGGTCAGGGGTGGTTACATTCTGATGGTACGACATTTACTTCTTCTACGAGTCCGACTGTTGCATATATTACTGCTACATCAACTACTCGAGCCTCAGTCTTCCCATACGCCTCAACAACAGCTATCACGGTCTCTGGTACTGCTTCAACATCAAATTTAGTTGTTTCTAATACAGCCTCGATCGGTACTCTCACAGGAGTCCTCTATGGTACAAACGGTTCTGTTGGAACAGTCAGTACTTCAACCTTGAACATCAATACAGACAATCTTGTTGAAGGTTCAACCAACAAGTTCTATTCTGACACGTTAGTTAACGCCTACATCCACGCTTCATCCACCATTTCAAAAACATATACAGCAAATACCTTTACTGGCGCTAATACTTTCTCTGGCAACTTCTCACTCACCGGTCTCTCCGCAGGCGGTGTCGCCGTTAACTCCTCTGGTCTTGCATATTCATTCTCAACCTCCACCTGGACATTTGCATCGTCAACACTCCTAGGAGACTCCAATACGTTCTCAGGTAACCAAACATTCAATGGATCAAACATCTTTGGTGGTGCAGCCACATTCAATTCAACTCTGACAGTAGGTTCATTGAACGGCCCTCTCCAAGCCAACAACGGAGTTGTCTCAGCAACCTCATCCATCGGAGTCCTCTACGGAGGTACCGGCTGGTCAGCTATACAAGCCAGCGCTATACCATATGGTAATGGTACAGGAGCACTCGCAACCACTACAGCTGGAACTGCAGGATATGTTCTCGCATACCTCAATGGAATCCCTACATGGACAGCAACTTCAAGTATTAACAATGGCATATCATCTCTTGCTCAAACATATGGTTCAGCACAAACTGGTGCTATCACTCTAGCTACTTCTACCGCTACATCATTCAATGGTCTTTCCATCTCAAATGCCATTACCAATTCTGGCACCACCTTCACCATCGCTCCTCCAACAATTACCGGTACACTCACAGTAGCTGGTGGCGGCACCGGTCTCTCATCCTACACTCTCGGTGATGTCCTCTATGCAAACGGTACAGGCTCTCTCGCTGGTACATCTACAGCAAACCTAAAGACAACACTAGGACTCAACAATGTTGAAAACACAGCTCTCTCTACCTGGACAGGTTCGACAAACATCGCAACTCTAGGTAACATTACGAGTGGTACATGGAACGGAACAACCATTGCTGTGAACAAAGGCGGCACCGGTCAAACATCTTTTGGTCAAGGATGGCTTGCGATTAACGACTCTGGTGCTTTCGTATCCTCTACTTCTCCAACGGTTGCATATATCACTGCAACATCAACTACTCAAGCCTCAGTATTCCCATACGCTTCAACTACGGCTCTCTCCGCTACGACCCTTTGTCTGACTTCCGACTGCCGCACATCATGGCCAACAGGAAATTCTTATGACTGGCTTCAAGAGAATAATATCTTCAGCGTAAATTCTCTTACTCCTACCACAACCATACCAATCAATATTAAATCAACAGCTACCTCTACCTTCGCCGGCGGCATAGAGTCATGGGCAAAGATCAGCGCACCGTACTTCAATGCCACCTCGACGGTTGCAACCTCAACATTCGTGGGGGGATTGATAGCAGGAGGTTCTACTGGTTTGAGTGTTTTACAGAATGGTAACGTGGGGATTGGGACCGCTTCTCCTGGAGCTAAATTGCATGTTATTGGTCCGAGTACTGGTCATGTTTTAAGACTTACTAATACTGTTGCTGGCTCTCCTCCTACGCTGGATTTTGATATTACTAGTTTTGTTGCAACAATCAATTCTCAATATTCATTAAAACTACAAGCAGCTAGTGGGGCGGCAGGTGAGATTGATTTGAATTATGGAAGCGGACTTAGTCACTGGCAAAATTATGGAGCAAGACAAAAGATTCAACTAAATTACAACGCCGCTGATACAGCTAACAAAAATAGTAGTTACGTATTCACTACTGCCATCGGTGCTGGTTCGGTGGGATATGGAAATGGAATAACTTTAGCAGGAAATTCTGCGACAGTAGCAGGGCGTGACATGGTTCGCCTCTCTGGTGTATGGACAACAGCTACAGATGCTAGTCGTACGTCTGCAATGACTTTTGATACTGTAAATAATGCTGGAGCATTAACAGAGGCAATGAGAATCTTGGGAGATGGAAACATCGGCATCGGCACCACCTCACCTCACGCCAAACTCACAGTAAATGGTGACGCATATTTTGCAGGTAGTATCACCGCCACCTCCACTGCCACCTCAACCTTCGCCGGCTCTATTGCTGTCACCGAAGCAAATGCCACCTCAACATTCGCTGGAGGTATTGACCTATCAGATGGATGTTTTGCGGTAGATGGGGTGTGTCTCGGAGGTAGTAGCTACAGTGACGCAAATACCAACGCCTACATCCACGCTTCATCCACCATTTCAAAAACATATACAGCAAATACCT
>CAYHLX010000001.1:0-75633 GCA_964357605.1 uncultured Candidatus Saccharibacteria bacterium | reverse complement strand
GTTCCACTAGTTTATTTCGACCGAGATCGATTCCGTAACACTGGGCGCAGACTCCACGAACACTTTTACATGAGAGAGGTGAGCGTACCTTCACAGCGAGAATTCCCGCTTCTTCAACTTCAACCGCTTCTTGTTTGCTCAAAAGATGTCCTTTTTTAAATAGAGTTTTTCCATTAGCCGTGGCAATATCCTCAGCAATCACTCTGCCGCGGATAGTTTTAGACATTGGAATACTGATACCGGAAGCTGTCTGCTTGTGAACGGTGATAGATTCTTTGGTTCCACAATCATCCTCATTGACCATGACATCCTGTGCGACCACGAAAAGTTTTCGAGTCAAGTACCCAGCTTTGGCGGTGTTCAAGGCGGTGTCAGTCAAACCTTTTCTGGATCCGTGAGTCGTGATGAAATACTCAATCGGAGTAAGCCCTTCCTTGGAACAAGAAAGAATTGGAAATTCAATAGTTTCTCCAGAAGTAGAAGCAATGAGACCCTTCATACCAGCCATCTGAGTAATCTGGGAAAGGGATCCTCGAGCACCTGAGGTCACCATGTCATAAACTGATCCCATCTTATCTAGTGAAGCCGGAATAAGTTTTTCTACATCATTTTTGGCCCTGTGCCAGATCTCAATATTCTTTCTCAATCTCTCTTCGTCTGTTAAAAGTCCTTCACTAAACTGGTGCATGACTTCGTCAGATTTGACCTTAGCTTTTGAAATCACTTCAGCCTTGCCAGCGGGAATCACCACATCATCAATTCCCCAAGTCGTACCAGAATAGGTGGCATACTTGAACCCGAACTTTTTGATACTGTCCAAAACATTTGGAATAAAATCAATACCATGAAGAGTAATGAGGTCGTCAATAATCGCCGAGAGCTTCTTTCTATCAATTTCTTTATTGATGAAAGGATAGTCGGCTGGCAAGATGTTGTTAAAGAGAATTCTTCCGACTGTCGTCTCAAACAATTTTCCTTCAAATTGAGCATACTTTGGAGTATTGTTTGGTAGAATTTTGACCTTGGCACGATATGTCACGACATCAAAGTTATGAGCCGTAATCGCGGCTTCAGGATTTTCGAAGATTTTTCCTTCACCCTTTTCACCATTGACTGTTTTTGTAATCCAAAAACAACCGAGGACAATGTCCAATAGTTTAGCAGCCACTGTCGGATCTCCATTACCAGGCTTTAAAATATTTTTATCAGAAGCCATGATTTCCTTGGCTTCAAGTTGAGCTTCCACTCCGAGAGGAACGTGCACAGCCATCTGGTCTCCGTCAAAGTCAGCGTTGAAAGCGGTACAAACAAGAGGGTGAACTTGGATCGCGTTACCTTCGATTAGGACTGGTCGAAAAGCTTGAATACCCAGTCGGTGAAGAGTCGGAGCGCGGTTTAGAAGCACATACTTACCTTCAATCACTTCTTCTAATATTTCCCACACTTCCTTTGCTCCATCATCGATGAGACGTCCAGCCCCACGAATGTTGTAAGCAAGTTCCCTTTTTAGAAGTCCTGAAATAACGAATGGACGGAAAAGTTCGAGGGCCATGTGTTTTGGCAAACCACATTGGTTGAGAGCTAGTTCCGGACCAACCACAATCACAGATCGTCCAGAATAGTCTACACGCTTACCAAGTAGGTTCTGTCGGAATAGACCCCTCTTACTCTTGAGGTTATCGGAAAGAGACTTGAGGGCTCTCTTTTGAGCTTGAGCGGCCGCCGCACCGGTGGCACTACCATGTCTGATAGAGTTATCAATCAAAGCATCGACAGCTTCCTGTAGAATTCTTTTTTCGTTTCGGAGAATAACATCTGGCGCATCAATTTCCTTTAGTTTTAAAAGACGATTGTTTCGGTTGATCACTCGTCGATATAGGTCATTGATATCAGCTGTAGCGTATCGTCCTCCATCAAGAGCCACCATTGGGCGCAAAGCTGGTGGAATAACTGGAATTCGGCTTAGGAACATCCATTCTGGTCGGCTACCGGATTTGATCATGGCACGAATCAAAGAAAGACGTTTCGCCAACTTATCTTTTTCTAGAGAACTAGCTTTTTCTAGTAATGTTTCTAATTCAGTTTGAAGCTTATTAAGATCGGTCTTTTTCAGAATTTCAAAAATAGCTTCCGCTCCAATTCCCGCTTCAAAGAGCGCTCCATACTTCATGGAATATTTGTGGAACTGAACTTCATCCATCACAAATCCTGGATCGAGACTTTCTATTTCTCTACGAGCATTGAGTAAAAGTTCTTTTAAAGCTTCTTTAGTTTTGTCATCCTGAGCCGCTTTAACCTTAGTTTTATACTCGCTATCAAGCTCCTTGAGGAATTTCTGTTTTTCGCTGTCGTGAACCTTGGTGACAATGTATCCAGCAAAATAGACGACTTTTTCTAGATCGGCGGTAGACATACCCATAATAAGGCCGATTCGTGATGGCATGGATCGGAGGAACCAAATATGAGAAACTGGTGTGGCCAGTTCAATATGTCCCATTCTTTCTCGGCGGACGATGGAACGAGTGATTTCCACTCCACATTTTTCACAGATAATTCCCTTGTATCTTATTCCTCTGTATTTTCCACAATAACATTCATAGTCCTTATCTGGACCGAAGATTTTTTCGTCGAAGAGTCCGTTCTTTTCTGATCTCTGGGTTCGGTAGTTAATAGTTTCGGGTTTGGTGATTTCACCAAATGACCATTCGAGAATCTTGTCAGGAGAAGCGACTCCGAGCTTTACGGCGTCAAAATCATGAGGCTCAATATGTTTCTTTGTATTTATTGGTTGCATATATTTTTATTTATGATTTTGATTAATTATTCTTCCACTTCCTGATCACTCTTTTTAATCAGTTCCACATTGAGAGCTAGACCTTTAAGGCTCTTTAGAAGAACATTGAATGACGCTGGCAGGTTTGGTTGCTTCAATCTCTCACCCTTCACGATAGAGTCAAAGGCTTGAGAACGTCCCTGAATATCGTCGGACTTGATCGTAAGAATTTCTCGCAGTGTATAGGCCGCACCGTGTCCAAGAAGCGCCCAGACTTCCATTTCTCCAAATCTCTGTCCTCCGCCTTGAGCTTTACCTCCGAGTGGCTGTTGAGTAATGAGAGAGTAAGGTCCGATAGAACGCATGTGGATCTTGTCTTCCACCATGTGATGAAGCTTCAAGATGTACATGTAACCAACTGCGATCGGTTGATCAAAGTGTTCTCCCGTTCGTCCATCACGAAGTCTCATCTTTCCTGAGGCGTCAAATCCTGCCTTAACCAGCTCCTCCTTTATTTCCACATCAGTCGCTCCGGTAAATGGAGGAACAATGGCCTGATAGTTCAGAGTGTTAGCCGCAAGACCCAAGTGCAACTCTAGAATCTGTCCAAGGTTCATACGAGAAGGCACACCAAGAGGAGTGAGTATCACGTCAACCGGAGTACCGTCTTCCATGTATGGCATTTCTTCCTCTGGCACAATCTTGGAAATAACTCCTTTGTTTCCATGTCGTCCAGCTAGTTTGTCTCCGACTGACACATTTCGAAGTTCCGCAACCTCTATATAAATTTTCTTGATGATTCCGCTCTCAAGCTTATCTCCCTTTTCTCGAGAAAAGACTTTGACAGAGATCACTCGCCCTCTCTTTCCACCTTCCATTCTCTTTGAGGTATCCTTCACGTCACGAGCCTTCTCACCAAAGATAGAACGTAGGAGTCTCTCTTCAGGAGTTAGTTGAGTTTCACCCTTTGGAGAAATTTTTCCAACTAGGATATCTCCCGGACGAACTTCGGCCCCAACTCGCACGATTCCGTCTTCTGCTAGATTCTTTAGTTTAGCTTCACCGACGTTTGGAATATCACAAGTTGTCACTTCGGGTCCAAGTTTGGTATCTCGTACGTTGATCACAAATTCTTCGATGTGAATAGAACTGAATTTACTATTCTTCACCACTCTTTCAGAAAGAATGATAGCGTCTTCGTAGTTATTTCCAGACCAAGACATAAAAGCGACGAGCATATTCTGACCGAGAGCAATCTCTCCACCGTCAGAGGTAGAAGTATCTACCAGGACATCGCCCTTCTTTACTTTATCTCCGAGGTTCACGATCGGTCTCTGATGAAAAGCGGTAAAGCCGTTGGTTCGGGAGAAATGAACGAGGTTGTACTCATGTTTCTTGCCAGTTTTCTTGCCATGAAGCACCACTTTCTTGGAATCAATTGCGACAATCTCTCCTTCTTCTGGAGCACAAATGATACGTCCAGTATCTATCACGGCTTTTCTTTCAATTCCCGTCGCCACTAATGGAGCTTCAGGGATAAGACAAGGGGTGGCTTGTTTCTGCATGTTTGATCCCATGAGAGCACGGTTGGCATCGTCGTGGTTCAAGAATGGAATAAGAGAGGTGGCAATAGAAAAGGCCTGGTTCGTAGAGACGTCTATATAGTCAACTTCATTGGCCTTAGCGAGACCTGGTTTTCC
The DNA here is from genome assembly GCA_964357605.1 of uncultured Candidatus Saccharibacteria bacterium. Lineage (GTDB taxonomy): Bacteria > Patescibacteriota > Minisyncoccia > Phycocordibacterales > PALSA-1337 > CAIOGI01. Next base: position 71,160 of record CAYHLX010000001.1, on the reverse strand, counting down.
ACTGATACGAACCTCTATTTCATCTGAAGTAATCTTTCCAGATTTATCATAAGGAATAGCGGCATGAGCAATCTTGTGATTCTCTTCTTCAAAAGCGTTCATGTAAACAATCTCTTCAGTAATCTTGCCATTTTTAACCTTAGCGTAAGGGGTTTCAATCATGCCGAAATCATTGATTCTCGCAAAAGTAGAGAGACGAAGAACGAGACCGATGTTTGGACCTTCTGGAGTATGGATCGGACAGAGTCGGCCGTAGTGAGATGGATGCACATCTCGCACTTCAAAACCGGCTCGTTCACGGGTAAGACCTCCGGGGCCAAGGGCGGTGAGCGTTCTCAAGTGCTCTAGTTCAGAGAGCACATTTTCCTGTTGCATGAACTGTGAGAGCTGGTTAGTAGTAAAGAATTCCTTGATACGAGCTTGCAGAGGTCTAGGGAAAACGAAACTCACAGGCAGAGTCACATCTGGTTCTATAGTAGACATCTTGTCCTGGATATTTCTCTTCATTTGAGTCATACCAACGCGAACTTTCTGCTGGAGAAGTTCTCCAACATACCTCACACGTCGACTTCCAAGGTGATCAATATCGTCTTCTACAGAATCAGGAGTGTTGTTAAGAAGAACGATGTGAGAAATAATGGTAGCAATATCATCAGCGGAAACAGTCTTGCGTGCTAGATCCTTCTCTTCCATTGATTTTCCAAATCTCTTGTTAAATCTAAATCGTCCCACTGGAGAGAGGTCATAGCGGTCAGAGTTAAAAATGCTTCCGATGAACTCACGAGCATTGTCCGCTGTCGCTAGGTCACCATCGCGGAGTCTCTTGTGGATCTCTATATATGACTCATCAGTAGTCTTGGCATGATCCTTGGCCAAGGTCAGCTCTATGGTCTTTTTGGCTAGTTCATTACCTTTAAAGAGGGCGAGGATCGCTTCATTGGTCTCGGTTCCCAAAATTCTAAGGAGAGAGGTAATAGGAAACTTTCTCTTTCGATCGATACGAGCGTAAATTGTACCATCAGTATCGCTTTCGATTTCCATCCAAACGCCTCTGGCCGGAATCACCTTGGCACCAAAAAAATTCTTGCCTTTTAGTTCGTTCAAAGTAAAGAAAATACCAAATGAACGAGCGAGCTGTGGGGCAATCACTCTCTCGATACCATTGATGATGAAAGTACCGTGATCAGTCATCAAAGGAAAATCAGCTAAAAACATTTCTTGCTCTTTAGTAGAATCAAGCATCTTGTTCTTGAGCTTCACCTTAACCTTGATCTGACCTTCGTATGAAAGTTTGTTGACCTTGGCATAGTGTTCATCATACTTTGGTCTAGAAAGCTCAAAACTCGCGAAAGAAAGCTCAAACTTCTTTTCGGCGTAATCTCTGATAGGAGAAAATTCTTTGAGCACGTCACCAATACCAGTCTCTATGAGCCACTTAAAGGAAGTGACTTGAGATTCCACGAGATTGGGCATGACTGAGAGAGGATCTTTGAAACGGCTGAAGTATTTTTTGGTCGTTTGCATCTTTGGTTCTTATAAAAATTGATAATGTTCCTCCTACACTCCAAAACACAAAACCACGCATGTCAATAGCGCTTTTAATCCCTAACGGGTTCTTTTGGTGTTGGATAGCAAGAGGAGGATTAGTTTTGAGCCTTATAATCCTTCGTCAATTCAGCCGTAACACAATCTTGCGAAGTTGGTGAATAGACTATCAGATTGCCCTAGGATGTCAAGGATTATCGACAACAGAGACCCCTTTACGGTCGGTACGAATGCCTACTGAATGATATTTAATAGCTAGCTTCCCTTCTTTATCCTTTTCTACTCCCATCAAAACACCCAACCCATTCATCGTCCCAATAGAAAAATATTGGTCAAAGGCAAAGTTTCCTAAAGAATAAAAAATCTTTCGGCCTTTGTACTCTTCAATATCACCCACTATGTGAGGATGAGATCCTATGACAACGTCGGCTCCATGATCAATAAATTCACGTGCCCACTTTTTCATATTTTCTGTCGGTTCTCTTTGATATTCTTCTCCCCAATGCGGCGTCACGATGACGACATCCACTTGAGCCCGGAGGTAGTCAATCTCCTCCAGCACTTTTGTAAAATTTACATAAGTAAATTCATGAAAACCCACAAAACCCACACTGATGCCATTTTCAGCCGTGATGATACTTAGTTCGGTGGCATTGTTTGGATCACCATAATAGAACATTCCTGCTTCTCGAACATATTCCCGAGTCATTTCCAATCCTTCCCTACCAAAATTCAAAGTGTGATTGTTCGCTAGACCAAGAATATCAAAACCGAGATCAGAAAGTTTCGGAGCGAGAGCGGGATCAAAGGTAAAGGTTAAAGTTTTATTTACCAGACTGGCGGTTAAAGAAGGATACGGGGTAAAAGGTCCTTCTAGATTAGCTACCGCTATATCTGCTCCACTCACCAGTTCTTTAACCCCAGAGAAAAATTCTTCAAAGCCATTTTTATTTATGAGATTTCTCACATTCCTATCAAGCATCATGTCTCCTACAACTAAGATAGATAATTTATCTGTAGATTTGGTAAAGGAGAATGGCGAAGAAAAATCTGTATTAGAAGAGATTGTGGTGGAGGAGTAATAAACAGCGATAGCGAACAGAATCGCTAAGCTTATTACTAAAATCTTACCGCTGTTGCTTTTTCCACTCATCAATAAGTTTGTGATTACCTGAAAGGAGTACTTTGGGTACTTTATATTTCTTTCCCTTATATTCTACTACTTCTGGACGAGTATAGACATCGGGAGAGGCGATTCTGTTTTCTTCTAGAGAAGCGTGGTCACCAAGGACTCCCTCTATTTGACGAGAAATTACATCAATCATCATCATCGCCGGCAGTTCTCCTCCAGTCAAAACAAATGGTCCAACAGAGATTTCTTCTACCTTAAAAGCTTTTTTGACCCGCGCGTCTATTCCCTCATATCTTCCACAAACGATAATAATATCTTTGTGTTTCTTGGCTAGATCTTTGGCATACGCCGTATCAAACTGTTTTCCAGATGGAACGAGCCAAATGATTTTGGCATTCTTCTTTCCTTTGGCCTTGGCAATCGCCTTCATTACTGGTAAGGCTTCTATCACCATTCCCGGACCTCCACCATAAGGCTTATCGTCAACTCTACGTTCAGCATAACTTGTGCCCTTAGTGAAATCTCGCGGGTTGTAGAACTTAACTTTGATCTTCTTGTCTTCTATAGCACGCTTTAAAATAGACTCATTGAGGTATGAATCCAGAGACTGGGGAAAAAGACTGATGATGTGGTAGGTCATAAATGAAAAAGGGTGGCATTACATTACCACACTTTTTCAATCTTAGCTAGACTATGTTCTATATCTTCAAATCCGCCATGGCTTCATCTACCGTCTTTGAAGCTTTCTCTACTGGCTTCATACCTCCTTCTGGTTCATTGATCTTCAAATTCACTCGAGAGTTATTCTTCATCCCAACAACACGGAGCAGAGTGCGGATCGCTTTGGCGGTGTTTCCTGAACGACCGATCACCTTTCCCATATCCAAAGCATGGACCTCAAGGGTCATGAGCACACCCATTTCATCAACAGTTCTAGAGATTTTTACATCGTTAGGATTGTCAACAAGGGCTTTGATAACGTATTCCAAAAATTGCTGGTCTTGATTCATATTTTCATTCGTTTAATCTGATAACGGGGTACGGTATAATTGTAACTTACAGTAAGATAGCGTCAAACGAGGTTGTACACAGTAGAGTTTAGGCCGCTGGAGCTGGTTCAGCTTTCACTTCTGCTTTTGGAGCCACTGTGGGATCTGCTGGTTTGACGATAGGTTTTTTCTTTGGTAGAGCATTGATCTTCTTTCCCGCAATCACCTTCTTGGTCAGGAGAAAATTGTGGACGGTGTCAGAGAGTTTAGCTCCCTTACTTATCCAATGCTTTATTTCTTCAACTTTAAATTGCTCGATTTTATTCTCTCGGCGAGGATCATAGGATCCTAGAACTTCAAGATATTTTCCACTCTTAGGTCCGTTCTTTGAATCAGTCAAAACCAGGCGAAAAACCGGTTCGTGCTTCCTGCCTACTCGTTGTAATCTAATCATTAACATGTGGGGGACATAGTACCAGACTTGTCAAAAAAAGGCAATATGAGGTATAGTATTCGAGTGAAAAACCGGAAAATCATAGGCACCATCACGACCATTCGCAAAGGGATGGGCTTTGTCGCTGATCCTAAGGATGAAGAGAACGATATCGTCATAGAGTCAGATAAACTCAACTTTGCCTTGAATGGAGACGAGGTGGAAATACTAGTGCATGACGGAAAAGAAAAAAGGGGGGAGGTCCTCACCGTCGTCAAACGTGCCCGAGAAACATTTGTGGGAACCGTAGAAGAGAGAGATGGAAAATTTGGCATTATTCCTGATGACAAAAAAATGTACGTTGATGTGATGCTTCCCTCTTCTGAATCTTCAAAAATCAGTGCTGGGGACAAAGTACAGTTCAAAATAGCCACCTGGACCGACGCCAACAAAAATCCAGAAGGAACTATTCTCCGAGTGATTGGTAAAAAAGGCAACAATAATGCCGAAATGGAATCTATCGTTCTAGAAAGAGGTTTTGATACTCGCTTCCCTCCTGAAGTGGAAAAAGAAGCTGATGAGATAGAGGAAAACAAAATTACGGATATAGAAGCGGAAATCCCCAAAAGAAAAGATTTTAGAGAAACTCTAACTCTCACCATTGACCCTTTTGATGCCAAAGACTTTGACGACGCCATCTCTTTTAAAGATTTAAACAATGGCACCTATGAAATCGGCGTCCACATTGCCGATGTCTCTCACTATGTCAAAGAAGGAACCTCTCTAGACAAAGAAGCCTTAAAAAGAGGTTGTTCCATCTACCTCGTAGACCGAACTATTCCCATGCTTCCAGAAGTCCTCTCCAACGATGTCTGTAGTCTCAATCCCAATGAAGACAAACTTTCCTTCTCCGCCGTTTTTGTCATAAATGAGAAAGGTCATATTTCTGACAGATGGTTCGGAAAAAGCATTATCAACTCCTCTCACCGATTCACCTATGAAAATGCTCAGGAGTCTCTCGATACAAAGTCTGGATCATATTACCAAGAATTAAATATTCTCAACAAGATTGCCAAAATTCTACAGAAGGATAAGTTTAGCAAAGGAGCGATAGAGTTTGAACAAGATGAAATAAAATTCAAACTAGATGAAAATGGTAAGCCAATCGGAGTTTATAAAAAAGAGCGCTTAGACACCCACAAACTAGTAGAGGAATACATGCTTCTCGCCAACAGAGAGGTGGCCAAGTTCATCTATGATTCCATCCAGAAAAAAGGTAAGAAAGATACCGGTTCAATCTACCGTATCCATGACCTACCGGACAAAGAGAGGATGTCTGATCTCTCTACCTTCGTCAAAGCTCTTGGTTATAGTCTAAAAACCAAGGAAGGTACCGTGACCGCTCATGAAATCAAAAGTCTCCTTAGACAGATAGAGGGCACACCTCACGAAACGCTCATTAGTACGGCGGTGATACGCTCCATGCAAAAAGCCGTTTACTCTACAAAAAATGTTGGGCACTTTGGCCTAGCTTTTGACTACTACACTCACTTTACTTCCCCTATCAGACGTTATCCCGATCTACTAGTGCAGAGAATTCTCCAGAGACATTTGCATCACGAACCTTTTAGAGATACCGAGATCAACCAGTTCCAGAAAGTTGCGGAACAGTCCACCGCTAGAGAAATAGATGCGGCTGGTGCTGAACGTGAATCAAAGAAGCTCAAACAAGTAGAATACATGTCAGATAAAGTCGGTCAAATATTTGAAGGATCTATCTCTGGCGTCACCGAATGGGGTCTCTATGTGGAAGAAAAAGAAACTAGATCAGAAGGGATGATCAAAATCAGAGATCTTGGCAATGACTTTTACGAATTTAACAAAAAGACTTACTCCATCATCGGGCAAAAAACCAAACAAAAGTTTACCCTTGGGGATAGCATCAAGTTTAAAGTAGTCGGAGCCGATCTAGATAGAAAAACTTTGGACTATTCTTTGGCCTAAGTCTTACTTCGCTACCTTCACTGCATCATCAAACTGGATAGAAAGCAGTTTGGAAGCCCCATCGGAACCCATGGTCACTCCATAAAGCACTCCCGCTCGTGACATGGTTTCCCGATTATGAGTAATGAGAATTAGTTGGGAATACTTTGAAAGATTGGCAATCATGTCGCCATACTTGCGAGAGTTAGCTTCATCTAGAGCCGCATCTGTTTCATCAAGAATGATAAAAGGAGGAGGATTGACTTGAGAAATGGCAAAAAGGAGAGCAATGGATGTCAGCGCTCTTTCTCCACCAGAAAGCATCATCAAACCTTTTACCTTTTTACGTGGTAAGTTCACATTGATTTCTATACCCTCTTCTCCTTCCTCCTCTTCTTCTTTTGTATTCATAAGCTCTTCATCATCCTCTGTCGGTAGATCAGTATCCAATCTCTTCTTTCTTTTCTTTTCCCGAATGACATTCAAAGAGGCCGAACCACCACCAAACATGAGCGAGAAAAATTCTTGGAATTGAGCATTGATTTTGAGAATTCCTTCCTTAAACTCTACATCAATCCGCGCTTCCAAATCAGCGATCAAATCGCTCAAAGACTTTTTAGAATTTTCTAGATCTGTTAGTTCACGACCAAGAAAACCATCCCTTTCCTCAACCTCTTTATATTCTTTCAAGATTTCACTACCATTTCCCGCTCCTGAATCTTCTATTCTAATCTTGATCTTCTCGATGGCCTTATACCTATCTATTTGATCATAACGAGAATCTCCCTCGTGAGTTATGACTAGATCCTTGTATTCCATAATCTCTCTCCCCACCATGGAATAGGCCTCATCTATCTCGTGTTTCAAAGCCTGTTCATCAATGATCAGTTTATCTTCTCTGGTCTTGACCCCATTCAAGATACCTCTCAATTCATTTTGTCTGGCAATAATACGAAAGACATTCTTTTCGGCATCCCGATCAGAATCTTTCTCTTTTTCAATTCTAACCCGGAGTTGATTGTATTCAAGAGTAATGCTCCCTTCTTGTCCTTCTGATTTTTTAAGAGATAATTCAAGATCTGATTTTTTTGTTTTGAGACTAGCCAAATCCTTTTCTGTTTCTGCCACTAAAACAGAATTTTCCTTATTTTTATGAAGAGAAATGAAACTAAAAAGTAATTTCTTAATTTCCGAAATCGTCTCAATGAGATCAATCTTGTGCGCTATTTCTTCAACATCTTTGAGATAGACCGTCTTGAACTCATCTTTAGTCTGTTTCTCTTTTTCTTTGAAAATAACCCGTAACCCCGCCGAAATCTCCCCTTCTATTTTTCCCAATTCTCTCATCAGGGCATCCTTTTTGGTACGAATTTCCTGCAAGGCTGATTCTAGATTTATGAGCTCATCACTTTTGGCATCTCTATTCTTTGAGCCTTCTAGGATTTTTCTGGCCTCGGCGATGTCCCGATCAAGTTCTGAAAGTTCTTTTAAAATTGGCTCCTTTTCATCATTGATATTTTTTCTTTCCAAAAGAACATGATTTTCTTCACGTTTTAAATATTCTTTATATAACTTTCTAAGTTCCTCGCGAAGCTCTTGAACTTTTTCCACCTTCTCTACCTGTTTTTTTAGAAATTTTAGGTGTGGGGCAATCTCTCTTCTTAAGGACTCTACGGATTTCATATTTTCCTCCGTCTTTTCCAATTTTCTTTGACTCTCTATTTTTTTGTATTGATAGATTTTAAGTCCCAGAGCATCTTCTATCATTTCTCTTCTTTCTTTGATATTGGCATTGAGAATTCTGTCGGCCTCTCCCTGTGAAATAATATGGTGTCCGGAAGCCCCGATATGAGCTCCGGCGAGTAACTCCACAATGTCTTTGAGCCTCACTGGTGAGCCGTTGATAAAGTATTCGTTGCTGTTGTCGCGATGCACGACACGTTCCAGAGTCACTTCATCAAAGTCTACATTGAGCATCCTTTTGCTATTATCAAAAATAACTTTGACACTGGCTCTATTTACCCTAGATCCTTCCCCTCCTCCATTAAAAATGAGATCTTCTCCCCTCTTTCCTCTCATACTTTTTATAGACTGCTCGCCAAGGACAAATCTAAATCCTTCGGCCACGTTGGATTTGCCCGATCCGTTGGGACCGACGATGGCTGATATGGGTGAGGTGAAGTTGAGTGTCGCTTTCTTGGCGAATGACTTGAATCCTCCAATCTCCAGTGATTTGAGATACATGGGAATATTTTACCATAAAAAAGAAAGAGCCAGCTGTGGAGCTGGGCTCGTTCGCGTGACCCCAAAACTTAGGGGTTAAATTTTCTTGAATTTCTGCATGACCTCCGCAGAAAGTTTGAGTTGGCAGAGTTTACATTTTCTGAGGTGGGCTTCCACCTCGGTTAGCGCCACTGTAGCTCCACAAGGAACTTGTGGAAAGCTGTTAGACGCTTGGGTAAACCACATTCCGCCATGGTAAACGGAATTGAGGTGCGATCTGGCTGTAGCAGACATTTGGAGCGCCAAGCTCATGTTGTCAAATGTGGCCATAAACTTACCTCGCATTTTCCTGGGCGATTTCTTTGCAGCGATTGCAACCAGCGATGTGCATTTCCAACGCGTGAACCTTGATGTCCAAACCGCAAGGAGACCTCTCGCAGCAAGGGCTAACGTGCTCCATCATTGATCCCGGGACATGGAAACTGCATTGACAGTGGCAGATGTCTGGATCGTCTCCACAACACCCACCGTGACCTTCGATAAGTCCTTCCTGAAGAAAGGCTTCAGTGGCAATGAGTTCCAACTGCGCATCAGTAACATTTGGATCTGCTTCGCTTGGAGCGTGATGACAACTTTCGTGACAGTTGCCCTGACATCCACACTCACGACTGGAGCGAGGTGGATCGATCGGACGAGTTAAGGAAGGCTGTCTTTCAACAAGCCTTCGACCGAGAAGAGCAGTATTCATTCAAAATAAATACTACTCCCCAAACAACACTTAGTCAAACAACTACCAGCCCTTCACCTCTAGAGCTTTTTCTGCAGCTTTTTGTTCCGCTTCTTGTTTAGATAAACCCGTACCTAGAGCGACTTGGGTATCGCCAATAAAAACCCCTAGAGTAAATTCTTTGCTGTGATCTGGCCCAACTTCTTTGAGAGTTTTGTATGAGGGAGTCTGACCTGTCTCCTCTTGAGCCCGTTCTTGAAAACGACTTTTAGCATCCAACCAAAGTTTTTTCTCCACGATCTCATCGATATCAATCACCTCCAGAAGATTTTTGGAAATAAAATTGGCGGCGGCGTTGTATCCTTGATCAAGGTAAACGGCCCCGATGATAGCTTCTATAGAATCAGCCATGATGATAGATCGGGCCCGACCAGTATCTTTTGATTCACCTTTTGACAAAAGCAAGTAGTCGTTTACACCGAGAACAGTGGCTACTCGCGCTAGACTATGAGTATTCACTAGAGCCGATCTGTACGAAGTCAGATCCCCTTCATTTTTGTCAGAATATTTTCTAAAAAGATAGCTAGTTACCACCAGCTCCAGAACGGCATCACCGAGAAATTCCAAACGTTCATTATGCTCCAATCCCGCCCCTTTGTTCTCATTGAGAAAAGACCTGTGGGTACAAGCTTTTTTTAGAAGATTGAGATCATTGAACTCTATCCCCATCTTTTCTGAAAATTTTAAAAAATCTGGCATATTAAAAAATTATTTACTCAAAAGCATAACCGACTTCGTCACAATCGGCACTATATCATTATAAAAATTAAGTTCAAGAATGTCTGCTAACTTAAACCATTTAGCATCATCCAAACCTCCGCTCGGACCGAGCTTGATGGTGTCAAATTTTGCCTGAGCCAGAAAATAGTGGACTTGTTTTCTGATCTTACCCTTCTCCGGATCATTAGCAATATATTCATTCATCCCTAGATCCTGCTCTATCTCTATATCCAAACCCATCTCTTCTTTGATCTCTCGAACCGTTCCACTTCTCACATCTTCCGTACCCTCAAGTTTGCCTTTGGAAAGAGTCCAGTGTCCAAAAATATCATGAACAAAAGCTAGATAAATCTCTTTTTCTTTTTTTGCATAAACCACCGCCCCACCGAGATTCTGAATAGGCATGTCCTCGTATGGAATATCCTCAATTTTCTTCTTCTTTTTTGGGGAAGAGTCTTTGCCAGGCTCACCCAATTCCTTGTAAACAGAGCCTAGAACGCCGTTTACAAACTTACCGCTATTCTCTCCACCAAAAGCCTTGGCTAGCTCTATCGCCTCATTTATCGCCACCTTAGCTGGTACTTCTTCTCGATCAGCAAAAAGAAGCTCATATAAGCCCATACGCAAAACATTTCTGTCTATAACAGAGATCTTTTCTAAGGGCCAATCTGGGGCCGCTTTGGTAATAATTTTGTCTAGTTCCGGTTTTTTAGATAAAACATTGAGCATGAGATCTTCTATAAAAGAAATATCTCCCATGCCCGTAGCAAACTCTTTAGCATTACGAATAATAATGTCTTTGGCCTCTTTATCCTTCTGTCCACGAAAGTCCCACTCAAAGAGTGATTGGAGGACGACTGATCTTGAGAGGTGTCTATTGGCCATATGTTTTTTGTAAAGGAGCTGGTTCTAACTTGGAAACTTTTGAGATTATTTTTTTGAGGCTTCTGCTTGCCGGGCCTTGGTCTTGGCTGCCTTTTTGGCCACCAAAGCGGTCATGTCTAAGATTTTCTTTCCTCTATAAAATCCGCAGGAAGTACAAAGAGTGTGACGGAGATGCATCGCACTGCAGTTTGAACACTTAGAAAGACGCACATCATCCAGGGCGTGATGTGAGCGTCTATTATCTCGGTGAGCCCGAGTAGCTCTCATTCGATTTACCATATAGGGCTATCTTAGCTTATACAGGTCTTTTTTGCAAGAAACTCCTTCTATGGAGCAGACAAAGACCAGTTAGCTCAATGGCTTGATAATGCCTCTTCGTGCCATAACCTTTATGGACATCAAAACCGTATTTTGGATACTTTTTGGCCAGTTTTCGCATCTTCCTATCACGAAGTACCTTGGCACAAATAGAAGCTAGGGCAATAACCTGCTCTTTGACATCACCCTTGATGATGGTTTTTTGATTTTTGTATTGTGAAGGAGCTTTGAGACTACCATCGAGTAAAATGAGAGCTGAGGAAGGATTAATGGCCAACTTTTTTAAGGAAGTCTCTAAACATTTTTTAATGGCGAAAGAAATTCCTTTTTTATCTATGACTTTTTCACTTTGGAATGACACGCAAAAATTTATGAGGCGTTTCTTTCGAGCTTCAAGGATTTTAACAAACCACTCTTCCCTTTTTTCTTCCGTTAATTGCTTCGACTCTTTCACACCTCGAAAAAGCTTTCTAGATTCCAGCTTAAGAAATACAAAAGCACAAACAGCAACAGGTCCAGCAATCGGCCCTCGGCCAACTTCGTCGATGCCGATTAAATACTTATTTTTTAAGTCTTTTTTCATTAAGATCTTTGAAATTCTTTTCTGAGACCAGAGATTTCTTGAGCCTCTTTTCAAGTCTCTTTCTAGCGTCTCCCGCTATTTCACCACCAACTTTTGCATCTGATTTTAGTTTTGATACTCCTTTTGAATTTTCGGTTCTGTGAATTTCGGTCGTTGAACGTTCTCCAAGCATAGTAAAGATAAGTTCAAAATCATTCATATGATCCCTTAGATTTTCTCTTTCTAAACCCTTTAACTTTTTATATTCTTCTGGAGTAACACCAAAAGTCGCTTTTGAAATTTCTGTCGTCAGTATTTCATAATCTTTTTTCTCCCTCGCCCCTCTATTTTTCCATTCATCAGTTAATTCTTCTCTGATAGCAATACCTCGCATTCTTTTTTCAATCCAATCATCAGGATATCCTTTCAATTTATATAATATTCTCGTTCGTTTAGTAGCTAGCTCTGGATTTTCTATTTCCTGTATTCTTTCATAACCTACTTTTGCCAACCATCTTTTAAATGGTTCTGCTTTGGGAGAAGGAATTGATTGGACTATGCGAAAAATACCTTCGGTGTTAGCACAAAGCATTTTCTGTGGCCCTCCTGCAGTATCTATTGAAAGGGGGTGTTCAATTTGAACCCACCCTTTTACAAGTTCCTCATCTCTGTTCAGAAGATTTTTTAAGTATTGTTTTGGATTGATGGAATCTGTAAGAACCTCAATAACATCCGCAATAACAAAATACCACTCATTCTCATGAATTGTCCTTCTTATCCCCTTCTTCTGAAAGAGTGCTAGTTTGATACTTTCATTTCCCATCCCCCAATTATCCCAACTACCCCGTTAAAAGCAATAGCCAATTTCACAAAAACTTTATTTCGGCTTTATCTCGATTTCTGGAAGATTTTCTATATTCTTTCGCAAGGTATAAGCATCTCCATGTTCAAGCATACCAATATACGAAGCTATGACTTCTGGCCGAAAACCTGATTTTATTTTCTTCATCATTCTCTTTTTTGTAACTGTACGCAACACTCGGTGGTTAGGAAAATGAACCCAGCCGAGAAAATCAACACCTGATGCTAGAGTTTTTATGAAAACTTTATTGGGATGCAGGTCAAGCTTTAGATTTTCTTTTAGAAATTCCCTGAAAATAATTATAAGATTTTCCAAATTACTTTTGCAAGAATCAAAAACAACAAAATCATCGGCATAACGAATATAGCATTTTATTTTGAGTTTATGTTTTACAAATTGATCAAATTCGTTCATGTAAATATTGACCAACAATTGTGAGGTCAGATTACCCAGAGGTAGTCCTTTTCCTGGAGCAGTACTATGGAAACTATGTATGACATTAGACAGCAGCCAAAGAATGTCTTTATCAGAAATATATTTTTCAAGAATGGATGTGAGAATAGATTGATCAATAGAAGCAAAGAATTTTCTAATATCACATTTCAAAATCCAGCATGTTTTGGTATTGTTTTTACTCACCTTTCCTGAATATATTTTAAATCTTGCGAGGGCGCGGTGCATCCCTTTATTGAGACGACAAGAATATGAATCAGAAATAAATCTTTGATTGAACTGTGGGGATAAGGCTTCATACAAGACATGGTGAACTAGGCGATCTCTGACTGTAGCCTTGTGAATCTTGCGAGGCTTTGGATCAGAAATACCAAATGCTTCATATTCATCATGTTTATATTCTTTATTTTTCATATCTTTATGAAGCCTAAAGATATTGTCCATAAGATGCAGTGAAAATACATTCACATCCTTACGTTTTTTCTTTCCACGTAAAAATTCTTTCCAAACTTTGAGTAAATTGTTTGTAGAAATAATATCAACATATGTCTTCATATATAAACCTTATTATGATAACCTAAAACCTATGATGTCACCCCCCCCCCGCACACAGCTTACCAGTTTTATTAAAGTTAATCTCAAGTTATAAACTTTGGCAACAGTATTTTGATAGCATGCCAAAATCCAAAAGACACACCATTGCCGGAAAAATAGACTCACTTTTCATAGAACTTATAGAAAATCTGAGTCTGAGTGCCTTGAGCCCCAGAACGGAAAAAATGCCGCATTTAAAGAAAGCAGTAACCAAACTAGATTGTTTAAAAATTTTCCTAAATGTAGCTTGGGAAATAAAAGTACTTGATGACAAAAGATACATAGCTCTTTCAAAGACTTTAATTGAACCAGGAAAAATGATCGGTGGATGGCATAAGGAACTACAAAACCTTCCTCTAGAAAGAAAACTCCCGCTCTGATGCGGGAGAAAGAAACAGTTTCGAGAGAAGAAACGATTGCCCTGATTCCACTCGTTGTCGTTGTCAAAGGAGTTGACGTTCACCTTCCAGTAGTCATTCCGATTGACGTTGAGCCCAAAGATTATGTACACAAAACCTTCCATGTCACTGTCTGTTGAGGTTGTCTCCAGATTGTATATTATTTTGAGTCCTATCACTCACCAGTTTCATGTACCAACTTTTTTCTTTTTTTATTTTTCAACAAAATAAAACGATTGAAAAAGACTTTGTCACCTCAATCCACTATTTAGTGAACGGAAATGTCAACAAAGCCTTTTTGAGTATAGCAGAAAGGGGCATTCTTGCGAACGCCCCTTTGAATCCAAGTGTCCAAAGACCCAAGGATCTAAACCTTGCCTGCTTACGCAGGCATGTTGCGAGAGAAGAAACGACGGCCCTGAAGCCACTCGCGGTCGTTGCCAAAGGAGTCGACGCGCACCCCCCAGCAGTCATCCCGACGGACGCGGAGCCCAAAGACTTCCCCATTCTCATCCTCGATAAAAAGGAGGTTGGCTTTGCCGTCCTTATGGAAGCCTGTCTCCTCTTTAGCTTCGGTTCTCGTGATGAGATCCCGAACTTGTTCAAGGTGGAAGGTCATTCCACGTTCACGAAGAGCTTTTTTCAGCTCTGCGTCGTTAGCCCCGGCCATGCCTAGGGCCGCTTCAGCCATCTGGCGGAAAGTTGTGCCTTCGGGCTTCGTAAGTTCCATGCAGTTGATTGTCCCTGTAGGCATCGCTGAAACATATTCCGAGAGCCAGCCATCCAGATCGTCATCACGCCAGCCGATGATCACGCCGTCTTGCTTGAGGCAATCAACAACTTTCATGCGGGGCATAGTCGCAATTTTCACTGATCCTACCATGATCACCTTGAGGTGGTCGAGCATGATCATCAGCATTGCGAGAAGCTTGCTCTCCAGAAGAGCTTCAACTTCCCGACTTACGAACTTGGTCAGCTCGTTGCCTTTTTCGATGACTCTTGCCTGAAGGCTGTCTCGGGAGACACCTTCAATCTTCGCGACTCGTTCCATGACGTTTCGGGCGCCGGAGCGGGCGGCATCTGCAGTGAAGGTTGCTACTTGTTCTGTCTGGTTCGATGTAATCGATGTGTTCATCGTTATCACCTTTCATCGTGTTTGTTATGTGCCGTATGACGTACCGACATGGTCCGCCACAGCTTTGAATTGCCTAGTTTTATCTGTTTTAAGCCTCTCAACGCTGTAGCGGATCGTCTCTTCTCTTGTAAAAGTGCTCTTTAAAACCACTTCAATTATACAACATAATATAACCAAAAGTCAAGCAAAATTTTGACCACATTCTTGAGCCATTTTTTGCTATACTTTCCCTATGTCCGCCAAAGCCTCACAACCATCCACCAACCCCTCCTTCACCCACCTCCATACCCATAGCCACTACTCCCTCCTCAACGCCCTACCAAAAATAGATGATCTAGTCTCGCAGGCTAAGGAATACGGCATGACCGCCCTCGCCCTCACCGACGCTGGGAACCTCTATGGAGCCATTGAGTTTTACAAAAAATGCACCAAGAAAGGAATCAAACCGATTATCGGGGTAGATTTTTATGTGGCTCTACGAGGCAGAAAAGACCAGCAAGCCGGTATAGACAATCGTCGCACCAGACTAGTTCTCCTAGCCAAAAATTATGATGGGTACAAAAACCTCATCCAGCTTGTGACCATTTCCAATCTTGAAGGTTTCTATTACAAACCGCGTATCGACAAGGAACTCATCGAAAAATATGCCGAAAATTTAGTCTGCATCAGTCCATCATTTTCCGGAGAAATTGCCCAGGCTGCTAAAGCCAAGAATATAGAAAAAGCAAAGGAGTTAATCTCATATTACAAAAAAGTTTACGGTAAGGAAAATTTCTTTTTGGAAATCACCCGCCATCCCGAAATCCAAGGACATGAACCTCTAATGCAAGTACTCATAAAACTCGCCAAGGAAACTGGAACCCCGATCGTCGCCGCCCACGATGTCTATTACCTCCACCCAGAAGACAAAGATGCTAGAGATACCTTGATGCTCGTCAATACTTCGGGAGATATGTCAGATAAAAATGGGAACAATGGCGAGGAGGAAGATTTTTCATTCATCTCTACAGAGAAAGCAGAACAATTATTTCATGACCTTCCAGAAGCTTTAGAAAATAACCAAAAAATCGTAGAGATGTGTAACTTGGAGATTACCTTAGGCAAGTGGTACTTCCCCAAATTTATTGTCGAAAGCGGTCTATCACACGACAACGAGCTCAAGAGACTAGCCTATGAAGGCCTGGAAACAAAGAAAATGGAAAAAACCAAGGAAGTTACAAATCGTCTGGAGTACGAATTGAAGGTTATTAAAGATAAAGGATATGCCCAGTATTTTCTAGTAGTTTATGATCTACTCCGTTATGCTCACGAACACGGAATCCTCACTAACATTCGAGGTTCAGTGGCGGGATCTCTGGTGACATATCTCACAGGTATTACAAATGTTGATCCCCTAGACTACAAACTTCCTTTTGAACGTTTTCTCAATCCAGAGCGTCCTTCGGCCCCAGATATAGATATGGACTTTGCCGATAACAGACGCGATGAAGTCATAGAATATACTCGTCAAAAATATGGCTACGAAAATGTCGCACAGATCGGTACCTTCGGTACCATGATGGCCCGTGGATCCGTCCGTGATGTGGCCCGTGCCATGGGTTTTCCTTACGAAGTCGGCGACAAAATATCTAAACTTATTCCGATGGGGGCTCAGGGTTTCCCCATGACCATTGATCGCGCTTTGACAGAAACGACAGAACTCAAGGAGCTTTACGATCGAGAGGCTGATGCCAAAAGAATTATAGAAATGGCCAAAAAGATTGAGGGTTGTGCCCGCCATATCTCCGTTCACGCTGCCGGAGTGGTGATCTCCCCAGATCCCCTGACTGAGCATGTACCACTCCAGTACGATACCAAAGGCAAAGAAGACGGGAACAAAAAAATCATCACTCAGTATGACATGCATGATGTGGGTGAAGACGGCGTTGGTCTGCTAAAATTTGATTTTTTGGGAATAAAAAATCTCTCTATTCTAGCCGATGCAGTTGAGCGTGTCGGAAAGATTGAACAGATAAAAGTTGATATAGAAAATGTACCATTGGAAGACAAGAAAACATTTGAGATGCTTTCTCGTGGAGAAACAATTGGACTTTTTCAACTCAATGGTACCGGTATGACCAAATTCTTGGTTGACCTTAAGCCAACAACCATCCACGATATCAACGCCATGGTTGCTCTTTACCGACCAGGACCTTTGGAAATGATCCCGACATATATAGAAAGAAAGCATGATGCTTCCAAGATTGAATTTCTTGATCCACGCATGAAAGATATTTTAGACCGATCATATGGAGTCATCACTTATCAGGATGATGTCATGATGATCGCCATTAATCTCGGTGGCTATTCCTGGCTAGAAGCTGACAAACTCAGAAAAGCGATGGGTAAGAAGATTCCCAAAGAAATGCAGGGGGAAAAAGAAAAACTGATTTCTGGACTAATCAAAAATGGTTTAGGTAAAAAGAAAGCCGACCAACTCTGGAAACTCATTGAACCTTTTGCCGCCTATGGATTCAACAAAGCTCATGCGGCAAGCTACGGCAGAGTGGCTTACCAAACGGCCTACATGAAAGCCAACTTCCCCGCGATCTACATGTCGTCTGTTTTGACAGCCGATTCTGGTGATGTAGAAAAGATCTCTGAAATCATCGGTGAATGTAAGCGTATGCAGATCCCGATTCTCCCTCCTGATATCAATGAGAGTTTTAGTCAGTTTACGGTGATTAAAGGTACTAATGAGCCGGATCGTATCCGCTTTGGACTGATCACAATCAAAAACTTTGGTCAAGGAATTGCCACGAGTATTATTGAAGAAAGAAAAAAGAATGGCAAATTTAAATCTCTCACTGACTTCCTAGATAGGGTCAAAGATCGAAATCTCAACAAAAAGTCTCTGGAAGCCTTAATAAAGTCTGGAGCCATGGATAGTTTTGGCATTGATAGAGGCATTTTAATTGGCAATATCGAGTCTCTTCTAGCGTATAACAAAGAGAAAGAGAAGCATGATGAAAACCAGGATTCTCTTTTTGGCGGCATGTCAGACACATCATCTTTACCAACTTTGAGACTAACAGAAATACCAAACGCCGAGATGAAAGAAAAACTAGCTTGGGAAAAGGAATTATTAGGTCTCTATATTTCTGGACATCCACTAGATCGTTATCGCGAAATAATAACCAAGAGAGATATGGACATCAAGAAAGCTCAGGAACTCAAAGATGGTTCTGAAGTAACCATCGCCTGCATCGTGGAAGAAGTAAAACCGATCGCTACCAAGAAAGGTGATTCTATGGCTTTTGTTAGACTGGCTGATTTTACTGGTACCCTTGAAGCAGTCGTCTTTCCTCGAACCCTCTTGGAATTCAAATCGGCTTTTGTCGCAGAAAAATGTCTGGCCGTCAAAGGCAAAGTCTCCGAGAGAAATGGTCAGAAAAGTATGATTATCGAGAGGGTGAAGATTTTGGCGTAATACCTCAAGCAAAAACCTTCTTTTCTAGATCAACAATCCTGGGTTTATGATCTTTAAGTAAAATATCTTCTATATTTTTTGCCCGCATTTCATAAGATCCGATGTGTTTCAAGATTGGAGCCACAGCCTCTCTGACATCTTCCTTTGTTGCCATATCTTTTATATCGTATGTAGTAACCATATCTTTTATGTCTTCTTTAGTTACCATATCTTTTTTCATTTCTTCTAGATCGTCCTTAGTAGCAAAGTTGTCCTTTATCATTACAGCAAGACTATTAATCTCTGATTCAATCTTCTTATCGATATGTACTTGAAAATCTCTGAAGTATTTCGGTATATATGTTTCAAACCTTTGATCAATGTGCATTTGGAAATCCCTAAAGTACTTTGGAACGTGTGTTTCAAACTTTTGATCAATGTGCATTTGAAAATCTTTAAAATACTTCGGAACATGTGTTTCAAGTTTGTGATCAATATGTTCTCTGAATTTTGTAAAATATAGTGGTTCTGTTTCATCCATGTTAGGTACAGTATAGATTACTATAATTAATTTTAGCAATAGCAAAACATACAAAAATTTTATTTCGCCTTTATCTACAAAATACGTAAGTTTTCAAGGGCTGTTTTAGGAAATATTTTGTAAGATTTTTTATTTAGAAATAGAAGTTAGAAAATGTAAATGATTTTTTAGTATGTTAGTGTGGAAGTAATCCTAAAAGAAGCATCGCTCGAGTCGCAATTTGTTGTTGAACCAGCCGTACAAACACGGACTCGGTAAGATCCATCTGGGATCCTCACATTACTTATGTCGGTAGCCACTATCCAATTGTAAATTGTTGATACTCCAATATTTCTATCAAGAAGATACGTACTTCCACAAGGAGTGGTGATGCAGTAGATATCGGCCTGGTCGAGGTAAAGATCGAGAGAAGTATTGGCATTAGCAGACCAAGCAATCTGACGTACTGCATTACTCTGCCATGTCTCTCCACCATTCGGAGAAGTAACTCTTAGTGGATTAGCATTGGTATCACCTACTACCACGGTGACACTGGATCTAGTTATTAGACCGGCACTATTTTTAACGGTAAACCAGACTATGTGAGTTCCTGGAATAGAATACGAGTGAGTGAAAGTGGATCCTTGCTGAACTGGAGGAGGGGTAGCGTTAGATGTACAAATGTAACCAGCCGGACAAGTCACCTGAGATGATGGCATCTCTCCCCAGTCAACAGAATAGCTCAATGTCCCGTTTTGAGGATCAGTTGCACGCACTGTCCAGGTTCCAGTCTGATTTACATTCAAGGTCGTGGGGGCATCAATTCCGTTTATAACTGGGGAACGAGAGTCGATTGGCCGCCTTTCATTCAATCTTCCCCTTGTGAGAGGTCCTACAAAACCCGTATTTGGAATGCCGTTTGTTGCCTGGTATCTTATCACCGCAGCTCTCGTCTGTGAGCCAAAGTAGCCACGTACTGCAGCTCCAGAACTGATAGATGGAATATCGTATCCATTTTCAATAAGCCAGGATTGGAGAGAGGAAACATCGGATCCAGACACCCCTACTGATAAATCTCTATTAAATTTAGATGAGTCTGTAGATACAGTAATTTCCCTGCCAATTCCTAGAGCAGCTATTTCGTTAGTGGCATTAGAAACCAATTTCATTCCCATCATGCCAATATAGTAATCTCCAGATTGAGCATTGCGATTTGCATAAATCAAATAGTAACCACCATTAGCTCCTACACTAAAACCAGGGGCACATGTATATATACCAGAAGATGTGATTCTTACGTTTCTATCCAGACTACCTTTCCAATATTTATCCACTTCGACTGATCCTTTGACTATATTGGTGTCTCCTTCAGAACTTGTAGTGACAGATGAGACTCGTCCTACAAAAACAGCATCGGCTGTTTCAAATTGTTGTTGAGAAGTCAGGTTAATTGGACTGCAAGCTTGTACAGATCCTGGATTACTTGTTAAAACAAAAATTAAGAAAAAAATTATTGCCCCAACTTTGAATATTGATTTGCTCATATTTATTATGGAAGTTATGTTAATTTGGCTTAATTGTACTTCTTTTGGTGGTGGCAATCAATCTTAGAGAAATTGTTTAAGTTATTTACGTTCTTTATTATTTATTTTAGCAATGATATAGTAGTACCCATGAACCCCCAACCCCCAGAACAACTTTCCCACATCCGCCACACTCTAGCCCACTTACTCGCTTCAGCGGTTCTAGAATTGCATCCTGAAACCAAAAACACCATCGGACCGGCTATTGATGATGGTTTCTATTATGATTTCGAATTCCCTGCCGACGTAAAAATTTCTGACAAAGACCTCCCTGCCATCGAAAAGAAAATGAAAAGTCATCTCAAGTCCTGGACCAAATTTACTCACAAAGAAGTGAGCGAGAAAGAAGCCAAGGAACATTTTAAAGGTAATCCTTACAAACTTGAACTCATAGGAGAGATCGTGGCCAAAGGAGAAAAAATTACTCTCTATACCTGTGGAAATTTCACCGACCTCTGTCGCGGAGGTCATGCCGAAAATCCCGCCAAAGAAATTCCTCATGACTCCTTTAAACTTTCCCGAGTAGCTGGAGCCTACTGGCGAGGCAGTGAGGAGAATAAAATGCTCACTCGCATCTATGGACTAGCCTTTGGATCAAAGCTTGAGTTGGATGATTATGAGGCCATGAGAATCGAGGCCGAAAAAAGGGATCATAAAAAACTAGGCAGGGAGTTGGGACTGTTCATGTTCCACGAGACTTCTCCTGGAATGCCCTATTGGCTACCAAAAGGTTTGGTTCTTTACAAAGAACTCGAGGAGTACTGGCGCAAGGAGCATGCGGTGATGGGATATAAAGAAATCTGCAGCCCCCTAGTAAACAAAGCAGAGCTATGGAAAAAATCAGGCCACTGGGACCACTACAAGGAAGATATGTTTATTGCTAATATGGGAGAGAATGAAGTGTATGGAATAAAACCCATGAATTGTCCTAATGCCATGGTAGTGTTTGATTCGATGCAAATTAGCTATAGAGATCTTCCGCTCAGACTCTCAGATACAGACCGCCTCCATCGCTACGAGAGATCGGGTACTTTAAATGGACTTTTACGTTGTCGATCATTTCAGCAAGATGATTCTCATAATTTTATTTCTGAAGACATGATTGCTTCCGAATACGAGCATATCATGACTATTTGTAAAAGATTTTACGGAATATTTAATTTAGAATACAAATTCAGACTCGGAACTCGACCAAAAAGCTTTCTGGGAGAGATAGAGACTTGGGATAGAGCAGAGAAGGTGTTGAAAGAAATTTTGGCTAAGTCTGGAAAAGATTATGTTATCGCGGAAGGTGATGGAGCTTTCTACGGTCCTAAGATAGATATTGTCATGAAGGATTCTCTAGGACGAGACTGGCAAATGGGTACGATGCAACTCGATTTTCAACTTCCACAACGATTTGATCTCCACTATACAGACAAAGATGGTTTGAGAAAAATGCCCGTAGTGATACATCGAGTAATTTACGGATCTTTAGAAAGATTTATTGGTATTCTCGTAGAACATTTTGCTGGAAAATTCCCTCTTTGGCTTTCACCAGTCCAAGCGCGTATCATCCCTATTGGAGATACTCATCATGAAAAGGCTTTTGCTCTTCTTGAAAAGATGAGAGAAATAGATATAAGAGTGGATATCGATCTATCTCCAAATAATTTTGGTAAAAAAGTAAGAGAAGCAAAAAATGAACATATTCCCTACTTCATCATCATCGGAGATAAAGACATCGACGCTGGCAAGGTCACTCTAGAGAGTCGTGATCACGGACAGATCGGTCAATTAAGTAATGAAGAAGTTCTAGAAAAGTTGGTTAAGGAAATAAAGGAAAAGAAATAAGAAAAACTCCGGTTTGATCCGGAGTTTTTCTATTATTTTATTTAGACTTTTTATTTGGAGCCAACACCCGTCACACTCTTACCTTATATCTTCTTCTTATTGAAGAGAAGATAAAGTACGGTGATAAACAAGATGAGGATGACAAGTACCGCGACAAGTCCCCATGGCACATATTCAAGTGAGAAGAGAGTAGCGGCCGAAAGACTATTATCCGGAGCTGGAGGAGTAACAACTGGCACGGCTGGAGCAGCAGGCTTTGCAGGAGTCTTGGTCACAGTAGTTGCTTTGTAAGCACCCGTGACATTGACTGTATTTCCGCAAGCCTTTGACTGACTCTTACCATTGGCAGAGGTAACTGTAACTACAGCACTCTTTCTACCAGTAGTAACGTAAGTCGTAATTAGAGAGGCTTGATTTCCAGACAAACCGTCGGAACCAGTCCAAGCATAAGTGAAGTTTTCACCAGAACCAGTTGCTTCAACACCCCAAGTCACAGGTACACCAACTTTAGCAGTTGTGGTATCTGCAAAACAAGCGATTTGAATATTGTTTGAAGCTACAGGCTGATTTGGAACTGGATTATTGATAAATGTCTGTTGATAGATTGGAGGAGGTGGATAGACAAGATTACTTGGAATCCCTACTGTCACAGTGTTTGAACACTGAACACTTCTCTGTTGACCTAGAGATGTTACATAGACACTGGCAGTTTTAACCCCAGGAGCATGATAGTTGGCGATAGCCGTACTTTGAGATCCGTATAGACCATCTGTACCACTCCAACTAAATGAGTAAACTCCGTTACCACCAGAGACATTGGCTACCCAAGTGATATTGGCACCTGTAGAGACAAAGGTCTGGTTGGCAGAACATGAGACAATTAGAGGATAGTTACTCTGAGTAGGATAACCACCATAATACCCACTGTTATAGGAATTGTAACTTGTTCCGTAATAGTTGGTTCCAGAATATCCATAAGAATAGTTAGGATAACCAGACTGACTGTAGTTATAGGTAGAATAGAAGTCTCTGTAGTCAGCCTTGGCTTCTGCAGGAAAGAACGTAAAGATAGAGCTCAATAGAGCCACTACAACAATTATTATCGCAACATTATTTTTATTCATAATGTCACTATTCTATACTACTTTGAGAGAAAAGTCAAGGGGTGAGCCCTATAGGTCAATATTGGCCTTCTTGGCGTTGGATTGGATGAACATCTTTCTAGATGGCACATCCGTACCCATGAGCATATCAAATACCTTATCGGCCTCTTGAGCATCATCAATATTTACCTGCTTTAAGATCCTCTTTTCCGGATCCATGGTTGTTTCCCACAACTCTTCGGCATTCATCTCTCCCAGACCCTTATATCTCTGTATGACGATTTTAGCTTTCTTCCCTTTTGTTTCAGCTTCCACCTCTTCTTCATCAGCCGGAGCTTCCGCCGCCTCTAAAAGTTGTTCTCTCGCCTCATTGTCATTAATAATCTCCTCTTCATTTCCAATATCCTTACCAAGAGCTTTGACTTTTTCTTCTTCGTTATAAAAATACAACACTTCCTTCCC
This sequence comes from uncultured Candidatus Saccharibacteria bacterium, assembly GCA_964357605.1. Lineage (GTDB taxonomy): Bacteria > Patescibacteriota > Minisyncoccia > Phycocordibacterales > PALSA-1337 > CAIOGI01. The sequence continues at coordinate 47,192 of CAYHLX010000001.1, read as the reverse complement.
TCTCTTCACTTTATAAAGTGGTGGTTGAGCAATATAAACAAATCCTCCTTCTACCAGCGGTTTAAAATATCTGTAGAGCAAAGTAAGAATCAAGGTACGAATGTGTGCTCCGTCCACGTCAGCATCTGTCGCTAGAATAATCTTGTGGTAACGGAGTTTGGAAATATCAAAAGTATCTCCAATCGCCGTACCAAAAGCCAAAACGAGATTTTTAATCTGCTCCGAACCCAACATACGGTCAAGTCTCGCTCTTTCAATATTCAAAATCTTTCCTCGCAATGGCAGGATGGCCTGAGTACGTCGATCACGTCCAGTTTTGGCGGTACCACCCGCAGAATCTCCCTCCACAATAAATAGTTCAGACTCTGAAGCATCGTTTGATTGGCAATCCGCCAACTTTCCTGGCAAAGTCATACCTTCGAGAGCCCCTTTTCTCAAAACACTGTCCTTGGCCGCTTTGGCCGCTTTACGCGCCTTCATCGCCAAAACGACTTTGGTGATGATGGCTTTGGCATCATCTGGATTTTCTTCTAGAAAAGCCGCAAAGGTTTCTCCAAAAACTGTGGCCACCGCGCTTTGAGCTTCCACTGACCCCAATTTAGCTTTAGTTTGTCCTTCAAATTGTATTTCACGAAGTTTGACAGAAATAACTGCAGTGAGGCCTTCTAGCACATCGTCTCCGGTAAATGTCTCATCACCGTTTTTCGCTAGGTTATTATTTTTAGCATAGGTATTAAGTGTTCTCGTAAGAGCTGTTTTGAAACCAGTGATATGTGTACCTCCTTCGGGATTATAGATATTGTTGGCAAAAGGCAAAATACGAGCAGAAATGTCATCAGCATATTGTAAGGCTATTTCAACTGACTCAACTCCCTCCACTTTCTTTTCGACATAAAAGATATTTTTATGTATTGGTTTAAGTATTTGATTATTAAATTTTACCAACGAAGTTAGTCCATTTTCGAAATAGAAAGTTTGGGAAGGAACTTGGAGATTGAGTTGGCTTAAATAAGTTATTTCCGCTTCTATATCTAGAGAGCCGTCTTTAGCAAAAGGAATTTCCTCTCCTACATAATCCCTGGCATCTATGACGGTAATGCGTAAGGCTTTAACTAGATAAGCCTGCTGACGCAAAGAATGCACCACCTTATTAAAATCAAATTTAATTTCCTTAAAAATAATCTCATCTGGTTCAAAAGTAACAATTGTCCCTTTGGCTTTAGTTTTTCCGATTTTTTTGACAGCGGCTTTTTTCTTTCCTTGAGAGTATTCTTGGGTATAGATATCTCCATCTTTATAAACCCAAACTTGAGTATAAACGGACAAAGCATTAACGACTGAAGCTCCCACCCCATGAAGACCTCCGGAAACTTTGTATCCACTTCCTTCTCCTCCAAACTTTCCTCCAGCATGAAGAACGGTCATAATAGTCTCTAGAGCAGAGACTTTAGTTGTCTTGTGGATATCCACAGGTATACCTCGCCCGTTGTCCACCACCCTCACCCGATTATGAGGAAGTAGAGCTACTTCTATGTGATCAGCAAAACCTCCCATAGCTTCATCACGAGAGTTGTCAAAAACCTCAGTAATCAAATGATGAAGACCATCGGGACCAGTGGTACCGATGTACATACCAGGACGCTTTCGCACTGGCTCAAGGCCTTCGAGAACTTGGATGGAATCGGCACCGTAATTGTCTTTTTCTTTAGCCATTTTGTTGTGTTTTGTAGAGGTATTATATCAAAAAGAAAGACAAATTGCACACCCCAAAAACGACCTGATTTCTTGCCTTTTATCCACTTTTTATCTACACTTACATCCATGAAAAACTATATTATTCCACGTGATGAAGAAAAAGCTCTTCTTACTGAATTCAATAAACGCGAGGATATAGAGGCCCAACGTATCAAACGATACCTGGCTATGCCAGACCTCTCTAGAACCCCTGGTAGTCCATTAAATGAGATTATGAAGAGAGTCACTTCTCTTCCTCTGCTTAAGGATTTTGATGATATTGATATTCCTGAAGTAATTGGAACCGATATTCTTTTTGACCTTTTCAACTTTGCTACAGATCATCCCGCTCGCAGTAAATCTGATACTTACTATATCGATTCCAAAAATGTGCTTCGTACCCACGATACCGTGATGTGGTACTACTTTCTCAACCTTCCAGAAATAAAAAAGAAAATCGCCAAGAGAGAATCTGTTGGAGTGATGTGTTATGGAAAAGTTTACCGAAAAGATGAGATCGATCGTCATCATATGAACATCTTCCACCAAATGGGAGGGCTTTACCTCGTACCAAATGATAAGAAAGCCGTTGTCTTAGATGATCTCAAAGCTGTCCTTTCTGAAATCGTGCAGAGTATTTTCGGCAAAGAGACTAAATTTAGATTCAATGTTGACACCTTCCCCTACACAGATCCATCCCTTGAGGTAGAAGTAGAAATCAGTGGTCAGTGGATCGAAATCCTCGGAGGTGGCCTACCCCGTCCGATAGTTCTAAAAGATTTTGGAGTGGAAGGCTACAATGGCTGGGCTTTCGGCTTTGGTTTAGAAAGACTGGCTATTATCAGCATGCAACTTCCTGACATCCGCCTATTGTGGTCAGAAGACCCACGAGTTACCAAACAACTCAAGCTTGGCCAAAAATTTGTAGAAGTCAGTAAGTATCCAGCAGTAGTAAGAGATATCTCTTTCATCGTGCCAAATACCTTTATCCCAAATGACTATTTTGATCTCGTGCGTGAATTAGTACCGGATCTCATCGAAGAGGTTCATCTCATTGATAAGTATGAAAATGAAAATAAGCTCGGCAAAGGTAATGTTAGCTATGCATACCGCATTACATATAGATCACTGGATAGAACGCTTACAAACGACGAAACAAACGCCTTACATAAGAAGATAGAAAAAGCTACGACAAAAAACTTCAGGGCTACAATAAGATAAACAGTAGAAAACTACCTAGTAAAACTAGCTTTGTCATCTGCTTCTAGATAATCAAATAAAGTTCCATCTAAAGGGAGACCTAATTTTTTATTTTTACCTCGCAACCATTCTTTACCTTCTTTATCATCAGCATAATTATGCTTCATCTGTTTTTTAGTCCATTCTGAAATTTCCTTATCTGTTCTTTTAATTCCATTTTTATTAACCCAGTCTAATATCTCTTCATCAAGGTACCCTTCTGAAACAAACTTCTTAAAATCTTCTCCTTTTAAACCTTTAAAATTAAAAAGATAGTTATCAAGTTCGCAATCAAATTCATACTCTCCGAGCTTGCCCCATATAGAGGCACGGCATTTATCGAGTGTGCGTGCAAGGATAACATAACCTCCGAGCATCACTTTTGGGCTTCGTGGGGCTTCTTGTGTCAAATCCTTTCCAATTTTGTAGTCCATACTTACATTTTACACTAAAATACATTTAAAAAAAGTTATAATTTTAATTAATCCTCTTCTGAATATTTTTCATCCTCCATCGTCTTCCTTTTCCTTTATTTAAATTTCTGAAATACGGGGTCAAGGAATGGCAGTTTGGACAAAGGAGTCTTAGATTTTCCTCCGAATTATTCTCAGAATTACCATCAATATGATCAACTTCTAGGGGAATTTTTCCTGAAACTAGATTCTTTTCATTCCAGCCGCACTGGGAACACTTGTTTTTATACTTTTCAAATAAGTATCTACGTAAAAAAGAGGATATTATTCTCGTCTGTATTCCAAGTGATCCATTTTTTATTCCGAATTTCCATTCTTCTATGGATTTATAATATTTTGTTGTAGCTTGGCATTGTTGGGAACAATACTTAAGCTGGCTCCGTGTTAAAAGAGACTTATTACAGCCTATGCATTTTCTATTTGTTACAAAACTCATATATACAAAACTTCCTTAAAAGTCACAGGGTGTTTGCTACACAACAACCCTCATTCTTGAGCCACCTGTCAGACTTGAACTGACGACCGTCCGATTACAAATCGGATGCTCTACCAACTGAGCTAAGGTGGCGGTAACAAAAATACTAGCAATATTTTACTTTCCTGTCTAATTTTCTTCTGAAATCCTCTTGAGATAAAAGGATGCCCCTCCACTTCTAGGTAATTCGCCTTTGCCCCTCACCATATCAATAACCTTCTTTGAATGAGGATGGGCATGAGCCTTGGTATGGAGATGTATGTAGATTTTTCTAAGCCAAGAAAGAATATGATAAGCAATCCACTGAACCAAAGCAATAGCATTGTGTTTGTTTAGATGAGAAATAAAAACTCTAACAGCATTATAGATTCTCTGGACAAAGTGGTCAGTTTTTTCTGCTAATCTGGAGAAGATGAGCTTCTTACCTCTTTTGATCTCAAAAGCTTTGAGACTGATCATGCCCACAATACCTACAAGGGCGATAAAAAAAGATAGTGTTGATGTTGTCATAAAATAGTTAGAAAAAATTATTTTTCTAGAGTAGCAAATCTATTGAAGCGATCTATAGCAATTTTTTCTCCAAATTTCAGTACAGCATTATCAATAAGGTTCTGGATGGTCATTTCTGGGTTTTTGATGAAAGGTTGGTCCAAGAGCACCATCTCGCTGAAATAAGTGGAGAGTTTACCCTCCAGAATCTTTTCTTGCATGTCCTTTGGCTTATCCTTGACCTCATTGGCAAAGACTTCCTTGGCAGTAGCGCGAGCTGCCTCATTTATATCTTCCTTTCTCAAAAATTTAGGATTGGTCGCGGTAATATGCATCGCAATATCGCGAGCGAGAGCCTTGAACTCATCATTCCCTGAGACAAAGTCTGTTTCGCACATCAGGACGACCATACTTCCGACATTACCTGTAGAGTGAATATATGCTTGCACAGTCCCAGCGCCAAAAGTCCTGTCTGTCTTCTTGGCAGCTAGTTCCCCGCTCTTTTTTCTAAGTATGACTAAAGCTTTCTCAATATCGCCCTTGGCTTCTTCTAGAGCCTTCTTACACTGCATGATCGACACGCCTGTCTGATCACGCAAATCTTTGATTTGTTCTGTGGTAATCATAGACTCACATTATACTACACTTTCTTGCCTTCTGAATAGGCCTTGGTGATCTCATTAACAAAGAATTGAATACTAGTCTGGGAGGCATCATTTCCGACAATAGGGTAGGTTACCTCTTTAAGATTGCAATCGGAACCGGTAAGGGCAATGACAGGAATACCCATATCTTGAGCCTCTTTTACGGCATTTTTCTCTTTCTTGGAATCTATCACAAACAAAGCTTTTGGTAGTTCTTTCATAGAAACGATTCCAGAGAAAAATCTTTCTAGGTTAGCGATTTCTCGGTCAATAAGAAGTCTCTCCTTCTTTGTGTACTTTGATAGTTCACCTTTTTCCTTCTCGGAAACTAGTTTTTCCATCTTTTCCACTCTTTTTCTGATCTGACCAAAGTTGGTTAGAGTTCCTCCTATCCATCTTCCATCTACAAAAGGCATATTTATGGACATAGCCCCGTTTTTAACAGCATTTCTCGCTTCACTCTTTCCTCCGACAAGAAGAATGACTTTCCCTTCCTTGGCCATAGACTTTATAAAATCCTTTGCAATACCGAGCAAAGATTCTGTTTTTTCTAAATCAAATATTTCTACTTTATTTTTTACCCCGAAGATATATGGGGAAACGGTAGGATGTCTGCGTGAACGAGAGAAAGCGAAGTGAGCTCCGGCGTTGAACATACTGTCAATTTGAGGTTTGTTCGCTGTTTTGGGGGTTATTGATGACATAATTAAGGTAAAGAGGAGTGTAACAAATAAGGCTTATTTTTGCAAATTCTTCTCAAACTCGGCCAAATGGTCAATGATAGGGTCAAGCTTCCCCAGAAGAATATTGTGGATATTACTCCAAGACTCCTTTACCCGATGGTCTGTGATACGATCCTGGGGAAAGTTGTAGGTACGAATCTTCTCTGATCTATCCCCTGTGCCAATCTGTCCTTTCTTATCAGCATTAAATTTCTTGGCCTCTTCCTCCTCCTTTAAAGCTTGTAATTTGGCCATAAGGATAGTCATGGCTCTTTCCTTATTGGCTGACTGACTTCTCTCGTTGGTCGCTCTCACATCAAGACCGGTTGGGATATGCACGATCCTAACCGCAGTTTCTACTTTATTGACGTTCTGACCTCCTTTTCCGCCCGCTCGTGAAGTTTCAATATGAAGATCGGTTGGAGGAACATCCAGGGTAATTTTTTTCCTAATAGGCAAAATAGCTACAGTTACTGTAGAAGTATGGACTCGTCCCATTTTCTCTGTTTCAGGTATTCTCTGGACCCGATGAACCCCAGTTTCATATTTTAAGGCGGTGTAGGCTTCTTTTCCTTTTATTTCCAAGGTTAAGTCTTCAATAATCTTGGCTGACCAGCCACGTGTCTCGGCATATCTCTTGTACATCTGCAAAATCTCTTCAGCAAACAGAGCGGCCTCATCTCCACCAGCACCCGCCCTAATTTCCAAAATCAATTCTGTCGGATACTCTAATTCTTCTTTTTGTGAATCTAGGAAGGCTTGAGCTTGAGCTTCAATTGACTTCTTCTGATCTGCCAGAGTTAGAATTTCTGATTGAATAAGCTCTTTCATGGATGGGTCCTTCTCGGCCATAGCCAAAAGATCCTTTTCTTGTTTCAAAAGTGATTCGTACTGCTCCGCCAAATAAGCGGTGGTGTGGTTTTTCTTTAGTTCTTCTAGATTCATCTAAGCCTTTTTCTTGGTGGCTTTGGCTTGGCGAGACTTGAATTTTTCTACTCTACCGGCACTATCTAGAGTCTTCTCCTGGTTGGTATAAAAAGGGTGAGAAGCGCTAGAAATTTCAACATGCACAGCCGGGTATTCTTTGCCATCTGTCCATTTTATTTTTTCGGTTGATTTGATAGTTGAGGAAATGAGAAACTGCGCTCCGTTTGAGTTATCAACGAAAACTACTGGTCTATATTCCTTTGGGTGGATATCTTTCTTCATAGATGGAAATATAACAAATAAGACCTATTTTTGCAACAAAAGATCTATGGTACCATTAAACTATGAAGTGGTCAGACAAAAAAGGTTTTACTCTTATAGAACTTCTCGTCGTCATCTCAATCATTGGCATGATGTCTAGTGTTGTTCTCGCCTCAGTAAATACCGCAAGATTAAAATCAAAAGATGCCGCGATCAAAACCAGTATGTTGCAATTGAGATTACTCTTTCAGGGCACCTATGCAGAAAAAGGAAATTATGAAAATTGGCAAATGAGACCTCCACCACCATATTTAAATGGATGCTCCTATTCTGGTTCTGGTGATAACTTTAGTTTTTATTGTTACATAGATAATGATGGTACTTCATGTTCTGAAGTATTCACCTCGGCAATTAGGGTCGCAAACCCAGAAGCTTCTAGGATATGCGAAAAAATCATCAGCACTATCGGTAACAACACAATTTCAAACCAGCTAGTTATAGGTGCACCCCTCAATAGTCCTGGTGGTGGTAAAAATCATTTATCCATCGGTGCTTATCTTCCTGGTAAAAATGGTTATTTTTGTGTGGGTAGTTCTGGATCCAGTGAAGCATCTGGTTATACCTATGGTGTAGGATTGTCATATGATGTAACAAAACCAAAGGGTTGTTTTCAAAATCCCTAATCATCTATCATAATCCTTGTAATGGATCAATCATGTTCTTTTGAATATTGTTTGCTTTTGTCATGACTGATGTACCATAAGACTTGATTAGAGATGATGAACTACAAGATCTTCCTGAATAATATCGACAGGCAGCATTTTGTTCACCATTATAACTACCATTTATCGCTCCTAGATCAGTAAGGTAGATAGCCGAAGCCATGAAAGCATCTTTTGGCGACCATGGATTTGGAATACTTGTGCCTACCGCTTTAGCAATCCTCTCTTTAAAAAGCATCCAGGTAGAAGGAATGAACTGTGCTGGACCCATTGCGCCACCCCAACCAACAGACTGAGGACAGGAAACGAGTGTCTTTGTATGATCTAATCCTAGTTCCTTGGTAATAGTTAGAAAAGGCGGTACATCGCGTGTTGGATTCATAACCTTTTTGATCGTATTTCCAGTCTTTACTCCAGAACCAGTACCAGTCTTCGTATCAACCAAATAGCACGAGCCAACATTTGCCCCCAGAGACGATTCTTGAGTCAAAATAGCCAAGAGAAAAGCCGGACGAATACCAGTCATCTTAGCCGCCTCATTGGCATATTTCAAAGCATCACCGAAAGGAATTGCGGCCGTATCCCTCAAGGCAAATAGCGCGGCCCTAATTTGAGCAGCCTTCCTCTGTTTTTCTTCTAAGACTTGAGAATATGTCTGCTCATTATTTTTACTAATATTAAGTAAGCGTTGTTTTTCAATCTGATCATTAGCAATATTTCTCTTTTCTTGCTGAATAGTCAACCTAGCATCTTGTTCTTGGCCTTTTCTTTTATCAAGAGCATCTTTCTCTGTTTCTGTTTGTGATTTTACTGTACGTATCTCTTCAAAAGTCTTCTGTAATGATAGCTGGACTGATTCAAAAGAATCAAGATCATAAAATACATGGGTCAAATTTTCATTAGACAAGATAATCTCTGGTAGAGTCACTGTGTCTACTTCATTAGTCTTTCTCATAATCTGAGCTAAAGTCTCCTGGCCTTTTTCAATTCTTTCCAATAGACCTTCTATGGTCTCCTGCTTTTTATTAATATCTTTTCCTAAACTCTCTATGAGTAGGTTCTTTGCCCTTATATTGAGCTCAGCCGCTTTGATCTTGGTATCTAGGATGAGAATATCTCTTTTAAGTGAGGACGACTGGTTTTGGGCAGCGGAAAGAACTTTTTGAGTTTCTCTCTGTTCTGCCTCTACCTGCGCTAATTCTGCTTCCAATCTAGTCTGTTTTTGATCTGGAGTCTCAGTAATTTGACCATGAGCCATAAAAGGCGAAAAAACTATACTTGAAAATATAAGCAAAATGAAAAACTTCTGGATTGAATGCTTAGTCAGCATGTCTCCTTATTCTATCACTATTTTTTTGCTTCTGCTTCTGGAGCTACTACCTCTTCTCCCTCTTTAGCTTCTTTACCCTTCTTTTCTACTTCGATAGCAGACATATCTACTGGTTTGACTTCTTCTACTTCTTCTTTGGCCAATGCAATAGATGCGACGATTTCATCTGGTTTGGCAATGAGTGTGACATTGGCAGGGATTTTTATCTCCTTCGCTGTGATCACACTAGAGATATCTATAAGTAGAGAAAGATCTACTTTTAACTCATATGGTAAGTCTTTGGGTGTGGCTTCAATCTCAAGCTCACGCATCACCTTGATAAGTATTCCTCCTTGATCCTTTACAGCTGAAGAAACTCCATCAAAAATAAGTGGTACATGGACTCTTACTTTTTTTCCTTTTTCTATCACATAAAAATCGGCGTGGCGCGGAACTCCGGTTATAGGATGAATGTCTATTTCGTGTATTAGAGCTTCGTGTTCTGTTTCTCCGTCTTTAAGGATAATAACTGAAGATTCACCGGCCTTTTTCCAGACTTTGACGAAATCTTTCATGGAGACATAAACAGAAGAGGACTTCTGTTTTGGTCCATAGAAAACAGCAGGCACTTTGCCTTGTTTTCTCAGGACATCTACTTTAACCTTTGAGTCTCTCTTTTCTACAGTTAAACTAATCATAGGAGCATACTTTACTATAGGGTGGTTTAAAAATCAAGTAGATGTAGAGGGGGAATGATTATTCAGCCCTAGCAATAGAGTGTTCAGCTAAACCTCTAGCATAGATGTGTCTAATCTCTAGAGCAGTGAGAACTTTACCATATATAGCTACATCATCCATTTTACCATTAAAGATGAAGGGGAGGTTTGCCGCACCACCACCAGGATAATTTCCTATTGTCACAGACGGTATTAACCTAGAAAGATCAGCTAATGATACGTTTAATGTTTTTGAAATAATCATTTTTCCATTTAGATAGAATGTCATCTTACCTGTCGTGCCATTTCCAGTATACGAACAAGTGAGATGTTGCCATTCTCCTACCTTGACAAGGGCTTCAGAAAAAGTGACTAAGACGTTACCATATCCACAAACCACAGATCCAGCAGTAGCAGAAAATAACATCCTTACACTTCTAATTGCAGGGGTACCCGTATCAATTATAGTTCCTTGATTACTGACACTAGTAGGCCAGACCCAAGCACTCACAGTAGAAGAATTGCAACCATCCACAGTATTTATATTATTACAGAGATTCTTTTGTGAACTAATAGTGGCTACCAAGTTATTGTTTGTTCCAGTAAAATTCATCGAAGCACCTCTCTTTGATGGTTTTTCTGCTGTATCTCTAGTTGGCCCAGGAACAGCGAAGGTTGCATTGAATCTATTTTCTGACAAATCATAGGCAGTGGTTCCATTTGGTTCATTGAAATCCCAAAAACCAAAGGCTAAATCTCCCATTGTTCTATAATTATACCCACTAAAACTGAGACCAGCGGCAACACTGCCACTTTTTCGAGCGTTATTAACGGCTGCGAGTACCACAGAGGACATCATGCCGATGATTGAAATCACTACTAGAAGCTCAATCAAAGTAAAGCCTCTTGTTTTTAAGTTTTTTTTCATGGGTATAGATTTAGACAAAATAACGAATCATCACATAAGTGACAACGATATTAATAATGATCACAACAACCAGAAGAAAGTAGACGGATTTTGACATTTTCTGAACTTGTCCTTTCATATAAAATATTTTATCACGAAAAAAGTGACGATTATGTTAATAATTACAACAATGATTAGTATAATCTGTGCACCGGAGTCTGATTTGACAATACCTTTATTTATCAACCATCGAGCCATTTTAGAACTCGATGCAGACGTACCTCCAGACTGACCTGGCACAAAACGCTGTTGGGCATTCATTTGTCCACCCAGACCATACTTATCTTCTTCAAATTCTACTCCGTTACTCATATATATATTTAGTATACCATGTTTTTTGGCTGTCTACCCTCAAGGGTGTCAATAACATTAGTAGCAGAAAGTACGGCCATTTCGTGACGAGCTTCATCTGTTCCAGAAGCTATGTGTGGAGTCAAAACAACATTTGAGAGCTTAGCTAAGCCCTTTGCAAGCTTTGGTTCAAACTCAAAAACATCAAGTCCAGCACCTTTTATAAGATCGTGCTTTAAAGCTTCGACTAGAGCCTTCTCATCCACAACAGGGCCTCTGGAGGTATTTATAAGATACGCTGATGGTTTCATCATTTTTAACCTTTCCCAATTTATCAGGTGATGAGTAGATTCAAGAAGTGGTACATGTAGAGAAACAACGTCAGAAATTTTTAGAACTTCTTCAAGATTTTCATAAAATACGGCCCCAAAATCCTTTTCTAACTGTTCATTTCTTTTTATATCATAATAAACGATATTCATACCAAAACCATTCTTGCCACGATGGGCCACATCCGAACCAATTTTGCCAGTACCAATTATCCCGAGTGTCTTTCCAGCTAACTTTGTACCGTGCAGTAGCATTGGATCCCAACCCTTATATTTACCTTTTTTTACATACACATCACCCTCTACAACTCTACAACTCAAAGCCAAGATTAGTGCCCAAGCATGCTCAGCCACTCTATCGGCACCACCACCAGGAGTGTTGGTTACAAAAATATTCCTTTTCTGAGCTTCTGCTATGTCAATATTATTGAAACCGATTGCATAATTTGCATAAATCTTTACACTTGGAGCAGAATTCATCACATCTTTATCGATAATATCAGTTAACAAAGTAAGAACTGCCTCGTACGGTCTCTTCTGTAAAGCTCGGATCAACTCTTTTTTGTTCATGGGGCGATCTTTCGTACCAATATAAACTGAATACCCCTTATCAATAAGCATTTTGATGCCTATGGCCGGAATTCTTCTCGTGACAAAAACATTTTTCATAATTTACTTTCTTTAAATCATTTTATTAAAAACTTTTAATTTTTCTTCCACCACTTTTTGCATTGCGTTACGGGCACCTTTCAGATATTTGTAAGGAGCTACTTCGTCTGGGTTTTCCTGAAGAGATTTTATTAAACCAGCTCGGTACGCTACACGTAATTCGGTATTAACATGAACAATAGTAATTCCAGCATTTATTGCCGCCATCACTTCCTCATTTGAATTACCAGAAGCACCATGCAAGACCAGTGGTATTCCCACTGTTTGACTTATTTCTTTTATAAGCGAAATATTGAGAGCTGGCTCTCCGCCCCTGACTATACCATGGACATTTCCAACAGCTGGAGCCAACATATCAACACCCGTCTCTTTCACAAAATCTACAGCTTCTTCTAAAGAAGTTAGTCGGCCGACACCCTCAGGAATAGCATCGAGTATTTTTGATGATTTACCAATGAAACCTATTTCTGCCTCAAAGAGAATGGATGGATTTTTTGATTTGGCATACTCTAGACTTTTTTTAGTTGTTTGGATATTTTTTTCCAAAGGAAGCTCTGTACCATCGAAAATGACAGAGTCATATCCAGCATCTACTACTTCCACAACCCTTTCAAAAGAGTAGGTGTGATCAGCATTTAGAAAGACTAATTGTCCAGTAGATTCTCTATAGGTCTTAACCATTGCGGCTATCTCACGTACTCCCATAAAATCTCTTTCGCCTTCAGACACTCCGATGATTACAGGCAACTTTAATTCCTTCGCCGCTTGTACCACCGCCCAAAAACCTTCAATATTTGAAATATTAAAATGTCCAATCGCGACTTTTCTATCTTGGGCACTCTTTATACACTCTTGTAAAGTTTGTATAGCTCTAATCATGTTATAATTCTACCATATGTTTCAAAAATCTATAGACTTCCTAGCCATAGGAGATATCACCACTGATGCTTTTATTAGGATTGAAGATGCTAGTGTTCATTGTATTTTAAATACAGAAAGATGCGAACTGTGCATGAGATTTGGAGACAAAGTACCTTTCGAATATGTAAAGATTATCAAAGCTGTGGGAAATTCTGCCAACGCATCTGTAGTAGCCGCTCGATTAGGCTTAAGATCCTCCTTAGTAGCTAATATCGGTGATGACCAAAATGGATCAGATTGCCTAGCCAAGCTTAAGGAAGAAAATGTTAAAACGACCTATATAAAAAAACATGATCAAAAACCAACCAACTATCACTTTGTACTTTGGTACGATGTGGACAGAACAATTCTCGTAAATCACGTGGAGTATGAATATCATCTACCAACTATTTCTCCAACTCCCAAGTGGGTCTATTTGAGTTCCCTGGCCTCAAACACCGAAGCTTATCATGGAAGGATAGCAGAATGGTTAAAAATAAATCCAGAAATCAAATTAGCTTTCCAACCGGGAACATTCCAAATGAAATTAGGTATAAATAAACTAAAAGATATTTATATCCGGACCGAAGTATTTTTCGTAAATGTTGAAGAAGCTCAGAGAATTCTGAATACAAAATCTAGTGACATAAAAGAGTTATTAGCTGAGCTTCACGCTTATGGACCAAAGATCGTTATTATTACTGATGGCCCAAAAGGATCATACATGCTTGATGGTGAACACTTCTATTTCATGCCTATCTATCCAGACCCCAAACCTCCAGTAGAGAGAACTGGTTGTGGAGACTCTTTTGCAGCTACTTTCGTCTCGGCCCTCATTATGGGAAAATCGCCACTAGAAGCCTTTGTTTGGGCACCAGTAAATCCCATGTCAGTAATTCAATATGTCGGCGCACAAGAAGGGCTTCTAACCAAAGAACAAGTAGAATGGTGGCTTTCTAGAGCGCCAGGAGACTATAAGGTCAGGGAGATTTAATTATTTTTATAGTACCTCTCCAAAAAACTCTTTCTGAATTCCTCAAACTTTCCCTCCAACATAGAAACACGGATTTCTTTGACTAGATTTACAATAAAATAAAGGTTGTGAATTGACGCCAATGTTGATCCCAATATTTCTTTAGCTCTAAATAAATGTGAAAGGTAGGCATGAGAATAGTGAGAACAGGTGTAGCAAAAGCATTGAGCATCTATTTTTTCAAAATCATTCTTAAATTTTGCATTAAGAATATTTATCTGGCCATCTCTCGTATACAAACCGCCGTTGCGAGCTATGCGGGTAGGCGAAACACAATCAAAAGTATCTACACCACTCTCTATTCCTCCAAAGATATCCGCGGGCTCACCAATCCCGAGAAGATGTCTCGGTTTTTGTTTTGGCAAAATATCATTCACCCAACCAACAGCTGTATAGATATCTTCCTTGTCAAAAGAACCCCCGATACCGAAGCCATCAAAATCCATCTTTCCGATTATTTTTGCACTCTCTTTTCTCAAATCTTCATGGCGTCCTCCTTGAACAATGCCGAAAATTGACTGGGTTGGATTGATGGAATTTTTTACATTAGCTCGGTGATAACTTAGAGACCTCTGTGCCCACCTATGAGTACGTTCCATCGCTTCTTTTTGATATACATATGGGGCATGAGGTGAAGTACATTCATCAAAAGCAAAAATAATATCAGCACCAATATTCTGCTGTATTTCTATTGAGCGTTCTGGGGTAAACCGATGAGAACTGCCGTCGATGATTGATTTAAATATTACACCATCCTCATCCACTTTCGCAAAATTCGGCAAGTTCGCTGGAGTAAAAACTTCCCCATCAGAACTTTCCTGGATTTTCCCCACCTTGTTATTAAAAGCTACTCCCAATGAAAAAGCCTGAAAACCCCCAGAATCTGTAAAGGTTGGACCTGACCAATTCATCATTTTATGTAATCCCCCGGCTTGTCTCACGATCCCCTCTCCTGGTTGCAAGTAAAGATGATAAGTATTGGCCAAAACTGCTTCTGTACCAAGAGAGAAGACTTGTTCTGATGTCAGTGCTTTAACTGTTCCTTTGGTACCAACCACAATAAAAGCCGGGGTATTTATTACCCCATGAGTAGTTTCAATCTTCCCCACTCTACCCCTTCCATTAGTCAGTTCTTTTTCTATGGTAAATTTTAAACTCATCCTCCCATACTAATGTATTGCTATGTTATAATCAAATACATGAATAATGAAAACAATATGGATGATCATATAGCAGAAATCACCAAAGAATTTAGAGATGGTTTTGAAATATTAAAAAAATATCCAAAATCAGTGACGATCTTTGGTTCATCCAGATTAAGCCCCGTAGATCCTTATTACAAACAAGCACAAGAATTGGCTGGTCTTATCGTCAAGGAACTTGGATACTCAGTCATAAGCGGAGGAGGACCAGGTATCATGGCTGGGGCAAACTTCGGTGCAAAAGAAGCGGGTGGAAATTCCATAGGTTTTGCTATAAACCTTCCCAGAGAGCAGAAAATAAATCCTTATGTCACTTCGGCAATGGAATTCAAATATTTTCTTTCTCGAAAGGCCATGCTTACTTTTTCGGCAGAAGCTTTTATCTGTTTTCCTGGAGGATATGGCACTTTTGACGAATTATTTAGTGTCCTAACCCTCATTCAAAACAAAAAAATTCCAAGGGTACCAATAATTTTGATTGGCCAAGACTTCTGGAATGACTTAAAAGATTTTATGGTATCTAAAATGCTTGGTAAAGTACAATCGATCGATAAAAGTGATTTGGATCTCTTTATGATCACAGATGACCTAAATAAGGTGATAGAAATAATAAAAAAAGCCCCCATTTCTGAATGGTGGAAAGATATGGATTAAGAAAACAAAAAACACCCCGAGAGGGGCGTTTTTTGTTTTAAGAGACGAGTCCTGTTACCAGTTTCCGCGTCCTTCACCTCGAGGTGCTCTAGGTGCTCTAGGCTCCATAGGGCGTGCCTCGTTCACAGTAAGAGTTCTTCCTTCAAGCTCTTTGCCATTAAACATGTTAACAGCATTGTCTGCTTCAGCATCTGAACTCATCTGGACGAATCCAAAACCTTTTGATCGGCCTGTCATCTTGTCCATAATAATTGATGCTGACTCAACTGCTCCGGCCTGAGCGAAATGCGCCTTAAGCGTATCTTCACTAGTACCGTAAGAAATACCTCCTACATATAACTTCTTTGCCATTTTTCTTATATACCTCGTCTTTAAATATAAACGTAAGCGCACGAGAAACTTACCCAGATAATGATACAGGAATACTTAAAATTGTCAAGGATTGAGGGTGATTAGGAGGATGTAAATTTTTATCTTCCGAAAATTCTCATAAAACCCTTTGCAATGCGACCAAATACATAATCTATCGCATTCCAAAAAGATCCCTGTGACTTAGGGCTTTCAATTGATTCATCAGAATCTCCTTCTGGTAAAGGCACAAAAGAACCATCTGAGTTTCGTGATTCTGACGATATTGAAGTTGGTGCCACCACCCCCACCCCACCAATAGTAATTGATCCGTTTATGACTGCACTCAGTGTATCTTTTCCAGCCATGGCCACATTGGAGTCAGTGGTGTTGCTCGGTGTATGGTTGAATGTGAGTTGTGTACTGCCAGAAGCCAGGGCCTTGAACGAAATCGTCGCCAGGGTACCTGAACCCTTATATTTTGTTCCTCCAGCACTAACCTGTGAAAAAGAAATTTTACCAGAAGCCTGATCCACATTATTCAAAAGAGTCATGGGCATCAGAGTGCCAGGAGTGATCTGTGTGCCCGACTTGGCTACATCCGCATCCAAAACCTGTAACAAACTAGAATTGTAATTGAGATATCTCAAATCTACGCCGTCAATAGAATCACCTTGGGTATCAAGACGCACAGATACAGAGAATGTATCCCCCGCCTTGACTGTGTGAGATGAGGGCGAGACCGACAATGTCGCCGCGGATGCGAGCGAAGGTATAACAAATACTGCTACAAGCACTGGGATAAAATTTTTCATCGATGTTGATTTCATAAATTGATAATGTGCGCTTTTAAATTTATTGCTATTATGTTGAATAATTTTAACATCCTTTTACTCTCCTGTCGCTAACCAGTTGCTAGACAAATATGAAAAGTCTATGGAGTTCACGCCTCCATCCCTGTTTATATCAGCCAGGGCATCAGCCGCCGCACCCCATTTGCTATTCATATATGAGAAGTCTAGAGAATTGACGATCTGATCACCATTGAAATCACCCGCTCGTAATACCGGCGAATTGACCTCGAGTATGGCAGTATTTCTCAGATCTACATCCGTGATCAGTTTTGAGATATAGCCAGGGATCTTTGGGCGTAGCACAACAGTTGCCACAAGCCCTGCCGGAATATTCATGACGTACTGACCAGAAGCATCGGTGACAATATTTGCCTGATATATTTTGGCCCTCGTGACAGGATCTAGAAACTCGATGACTCCAGAAACAGCCTTGCCAGTATTTGTAGCTCCCTCTAGTGACAAAATTATTTTGCGTTGAAGCGGAATATCTACAACAGAAGCTGATCGTGTCGTAGCACTCACCGCTGTAGATTGTCCAGATATATTGCCAGCCGTATCAACAGCACTTATTCTATAGCTATACGCCGTCGCCGCAGTCAATCCCGTATCTAGATACGCAGTCGATGGCGCAGTACCTAGAAGTGTTCCCCCACGAAAAACTTGGTATCTTGCGACACCAGAAACGTTTTGTCCAGTACCAGCAGGATCAGTAGAAGCTGTCCAGGACAATTGGATCTGTGTCTCCCCTGTGGCTGTAGCCGTAACACCGGAAGGCACTGTAGGTGCTGTACTATCAGCCGCCGCCAAGGTTGTAAAAATATTATCTGTAGATACAGCCAGATTTCCAGCCGCATCGCGAGATCTGACACGATAGTGATGGGCTGTGCCTGGTGAGAGGCCGGAGAGAGTGGCTGTATGTGCGGATGTGAGTGATGCATTCAATGCCGTCTGTGATCCGTAACTACTTGTCAATCCATATTCTACTTGGGTATTGGAATTTTCATTGGCAGTAGTCCAGGCGATGGTGATACCAGTAGTCGAAAGTCCCGAAAAAGTAACGTTGGAAATAGTAGGGGCGGTTGTGTCTGCTGGAGGTGTAGGTGGCACAACCACTACAGCTGTACCCGTATATGAACCTCCTGTCACCGAAGTGAGTATATCTCCTCCCAGTCCGGCCACGTTAGAATCCGTACCGCTACCTTGACTAAAATCAATGGTCACGTTTGACGTACCTACGGCCAAAACACGGAAAGTAACAGAAGCCACCGTACCTATACCAGTGAATGTAGACCCTGGATTTGCAACTTGTGAAAATTGGACTGTGCCGGCACTGTTATCTACAGTATTTATGATACTAATAGCCATGAGAGATCCTGGGGCAACCTGTACACCAGCTGTCCCCGTGTTGGCATCTACAACCTGGAGCATGGCAGGGTTAAATCGAAAACGATTGATGTCAACACCATATACAGCTCGCCCACCGGTATTGAGGGTAATATTTACGGTAAATGTACTCCCAACTGTAGTGGGAGATGCGGTGGTGAGTGACAGGGTCGTGGCGGAGGTCACCTGCGCCAACTGACTTTGTGGTTGAACAAATTTGGCGATACCATCAGTTTGATTACCCGTTTTTACGATGTAGATTATGGAAACAATCAATAATATTGCAAGGATCGCAATACCGTGTGAAGTTTTTAATGTTTGATTCATGAGATCATTATACCTTCTTTTCTAATAAACAAAAACGTATTACTTGATATATCCCCTGGTCAAAGGTCCGAAGAAACCGGACGCTGGAACAATGCCATTTGATCTTTGGAAACGAACCAAGGCTGACTGAGTAGCTTGACCAAAATACATGGTCTCATAGCCTGGGGATCCACCACCAGACGTGGCGATGGTGAATCCACGTGAATTGAGATATATCTGCAGAGATTTGACATCTGCGCCGACGGCTCCCAAAGTGAGGTTGCGTGTAAATACCGGAAGAGTGGTGGTTGAATAATATTGTATTGTTGGCAATGACGAAGTTGATGTGGCACTAGCCAATCTACAAATAAAACCGGCTGGACAACCCGGAACTGAAGTAAGCGCCGTTGTTGATGCAGTTGAGACCGTAACAGAAGAAACTGAGGCAATTTTCAAAAGAGACAGGGCCTGACGCGTTCTCGGTCCGACACCACCATATCCAGTTGTTTCAGGTGTGCCCTGGCAGACCTGCAATTTGGCACATTGAAATTTTCTGATCGCGGCGGCCGTCGCTGGCCCAAAATAAGTTGTTTCCTTATTGAGCGATTCGGCACCATTTGTCGCAACAGCAAAACCGTTTTGATTGAGGGCTTTGTGAAGTTGAAGGACATCCTGACCGGTTGATCCAACAGTGAGCCAACGTGTGATATTTAGCGGGACATATATAGTCACCTGATTTACTCCACCAGAATTACTGACTGTAGTAATACTCGTTGCTGGTACTATAACTGGTGCTGGACTTCCTCCGCCGCCACCAGAACTTGAAGAACCACCACCACCGCCACCACCAGAAGATGCTGGTGGTGTACTAGGTGGTGGAGATGAAGGAGGTGGAGGTGGGGGGGAATTTATTACATAAGAACCATTGGTGACAGTATCCAATATATCGATCTGATTTGAAGCGACATTGGAATCTGTGGTGAGTCCTGGAGTGAAGTTGAAAACAAGACTAGCCGTACCAGTAGTCAGTGCTTTAAAAGAAATTGAAGCCAGGGTACCTGAACCATTATACCGAGTACCACCCGTTGATACTTGAGAAAAAGTTACTCTGCCCGAACTTTCATTGGTAGTATTCACCAACGTTGATGACATGAGCGTGCCAGGAGTGATCTGGATCCCAGCAAGAGAAGTATTGGCATCCTGTATCTGGATTTGTGAAGGGTTATAGTTGAGATATATAATATCGACTCCATCTACTGGTACACCTTCGGTATCGAGCAAGATGTCAACAGAAAAATCACTACCGACAACAACAGAGCTCGTCGCAGGCGAAATAGATAGTGTCGCCGCCGAAACTAAAGATGGTAGAGCATAGAGCAGAGCGAAGACATACACTGCTTTTATTATTTTGGATTTCATAAATAGTATTATACTCTATTCCTTTCACTTCGGCACACACATACCTCCCATAACATTAGGATCAGTTTACAGGCAAGGAAGTGGTGTATACTCGAACGTCATCTAGTTGACCTGTAAACATATTAGGGTAAGTATTATCTGGATATGCAAAAGACGGAATACCACATGCCGCCTCTACCTTACCAATACTCAATATGGGTTCACAACCAGAAGGAACTGCCGCCATATTAAATAGCCCCTGTGCGATCAAACGTCCGTCATAATATATCTTCGAGCCATTTGGCACCCCTGAATCAATTGATACTATTATGTTGTGCCATTTATCATCAACTGGATCAATAGATATTATTTCTGACGACAGACATGATCCGGGAGGACCGCTATATAATCTATGAGGAGTAGTGCAAACGCTCACCCTATGGCGACGCAAGTCCAAAAAAAGAATATACACTGGATGGTATGAAACAACTGTTTTTATAAACTGTGAAAGATGAGGTACTGGCGGAGACTTTACCCACGCCGAAAGAATCAGCTTCTCACTTTCAAGAGCAGGACTTGACCCGACGCTTACATACTGAGTCGGTATCCCAGATTGGGTATTAAGACTGAGAGAACTACCTGCCTCTGGAGAATACGATGTAGGACTTACCATCGGATTACTCGGAGAATTACCCATCAGAGTACCGTGAAGACTGTTGCCGGACGTATCTGCCACTTCTTCTGTGTCGGGATCTGCATCCAAGTCAGATGGTGCACCAAAATCAAAATATATCGCCCCTTGATCACCGACGGTATGTTGTGTATGAGTTGCAAAAATAATTCCCCCGGCTATCACTCCTCTTTCACGAGCCTGTCTGATCACAGCAAAAACTATAGATGCTAATAATCCCAAGATAGATATAACCACCAATATCTCTATTAGGGTAAAAGCTTGAGCATAGTTTTTATGTCTCATAACAATCATCTGAATATTGTACTACGAATCTCCTAAAAAAACTCCCAGGTGTTGAGCATGTTTTGCACTAGAGTATCGGAGGGAAATGGTGCTGTGATCTGATACAGATGCTTTGAGGCGATGAACCAGATCTGTCGATGAGACTCTTCGTCCTTCTCTGCATCAAGAAACGCTACCCCTTTGCCATGCGCACCAAGGATCACCTCTTGCGCTCCACGGATCACCAGCTCTGGTTGGTCCTTCTTGATCCTGTCAGGAGTGAGCACAACGAGTTCTTCATCAAATGGAGTGATCACGATCTGCATCCCCATACCCGTAGATTCATCTGCCACTGTTACAACTTCCCCACCAACAGTCTCGTCGGTGAAAGAAGAAGCCGTAAGATCAACTGGGTGTTTGAGAGAGAATCTGTATTTGTCATTTTTATATGTCTCTGTGAGCGGTTGGGATAGGACAGAAGCAGGTGCATTCTTTTGATCAGCAACATCTGGCGACAAAGAACCATCGTCCTTATTGAGCGCAAAAAATACAATCAAACCTATAATAATTAGCGATACAATTATAACGAGTAGCTTTTTCATTAACAGTCAGTATTACGATGTCCAGTTCTGAATCATAACCACATAATCCAAGCTATTTACGATACCATCAGAATTCAGATCGTATGAGGCACTATTTTGATTCCAAACAGATGTGAGCAGAGAAAGATCTAGAGAATTGACTAGCCCATCCCTGTTGAAATCACCTTGCTTGTAAACTGGTGCTGGTGGCGGTGGTGACCATACAGATCCTCCGCTTCCACCATATTCGTAGGCGCCAATATCCCAAGCTCCGCCTTGTGGACGAGCAACACCGAGCCTGTCAGTCGCAAAAAATGTCGACAAACTTACACCGGCGTTTATCATTGGTGCATTAGACGAAGTAAATTTGAATAGGTTGGCCCTTGTTGCCCCGAACTGGGCAGCTTCGGACTCTGTGTGGAAAATATTATTTGTATTCTTAAAGTCTAGGACTGTGCCAGCAGGAATATTGAGGAATTGTCCATTGAAAATAAAGTGATTATTCTTCATATCCAATACACCCAATGGTAAACCGACACGATCCACCACGCGTACCACCGAAGAACTTTCGGAATGAAAACTGTTGTTGTAAACTTTTATCACGTGATTGACACCTTCAGGCTGACTAATGTCTATACTGAGAGGTGCATACCCGGTATTATAGGAAATATTGTTATACACCAATGTTGTTCCAGTGGATGCGGAACGACTCGGTTCAAGGTAATAGACGGGAGCGGCGGCAGTAGCTTCATAGACAACGTTGTTGTAAACCGTTGAAGGTGATGTGATATAGATCACATCTTCGTGTAATTCCGGACAGGTGGCATCCTCGACGTTGTAGATCAGATTGTCATGAACGTTACCACCACCGACGATAGCATCTGACACATGGTGGATAGTGTTATAGGCAATCTCTCCACCCAAATAGAGTGCTACCCCAGATCTGATTCCTGTATTCTGCTGATGAAATTCATTGTTAAGGATTTTTATACCCGTGCCTCCGCCAGACCAAGCATTAACGATAACCCCTCCTGATGCCCCGCCATCTATATAGCCCGCCGGTATGGGTGTAGGTATAGTCCAATCACGCACAATGCTGTTTTGCAGTGTAATATTGGATGCGGATCCTTGTATAGTGATATTATCCACCGCAAATCCGGGGTCAGCCTTGCCGGAATTCTTTTCAAACAATCTTTGACGGAAACGGATCAGCTCCAGATTGTCGAGAGTGATGTAGTGAACATCCCTGAGAAGCAACCCTGCTGACTCTGCTCCACCCCATGCATCCGGTGCTACGACTTTGTTTTCAAAATCAAAAACTGGTCTGGTCCAAGATGAACCGGCATACCAAGTTTTGTCAGCACCATAATAGTCACGCGCACTGTCACTGCTTCCGCCAGCGGCAATATTCATCTGAAATGCAGAGTGTGGCCACGTTACACCTCCCTTGAAAATAAATCTGTCTCCAGCCTTGTGTGAATAGCTTCCGGTAAAACCTTTCATGTATGGATGAACCTTCCATGGGGTGTTTTTTGAAGTGCCGTTGTTGGCATTGTTACCTGAGACATAGTCTATATAGTATGTTTGCGAACCGGATACTACAGGTGGTGCTGTAAAGGTAACTGGATCTGGAGTGGATGGTGGGGTCACTATGGTGTTTACTGGTTTTGCAATAGAACATGAACCCGTTGCGCCACCATTTGCACCGGTACATTGCCAAAGATAATTGGTAGTAGAGTCAGCAGTATTATTGAGAGTACCTTGAATACAAATATTCTCAGTTACACCACATTGACCGTTGACTGCAGAAGGTGTCGGTGTTGGATCCGGTGTCGGGGTTGGTGTAGGATCCGGCGTTGGCGCGGGCGTACCACCTCCACTGCCGAGCGCGTAGAGTTGGCTCACTTCACTCGAGTCAAGTGCGCGGTTGTAAATACGAACGTCGTCGATCGAACCGGCAAAGAAAGAATCCGCGGAGCCTTGCAACCGTGCGCCTACGGACGGTGCGTATGGTGTTCCATCGTGACCATCGAAATCAATATGGCTTCCGGTAGTAGGAGTATTGTTTACATATACAGTCACTGCGCCTCCTCCATCGGAAACGCCAACCAGGTGGTACCACTGTCCGGCTGAAAGTCCTGTTCCTGAAGTTGCCTTGTAGTGTGAACCTCCTCCTCCGGTACCCATCATGGTAAATGTCGGCACATTGTGTCCTGCCCCTTCGAGAGCTAGATCAAAAAATATAAAATCTGATGACGAATACCTCTCTCCGCGAAAAACAATCCTGCTATCAGCAGAAGGAGAACCAGCAAGCTTGACCCAAGCCGACACAGTCACCGGCTGTTTGCCCACTGGCACACCACTCGAACTCAGTGTCACATAATCATCAATCCCATCAAATGTTGTGGCCTGGCCGATAGCACCGGTCACAGTCCCTGTATCAAATGTATTGTGGACGATGAAGTCAGAAACGGCGGCAGTCTGGGATTGTGAGCTACTTGGTGGGATATACTGTGCAATCTCCTTGGATGTAATATCTCCAAGATTAAAGAGGATGGTAAGGATGATAATAATAGTAAGCCCCGCTACTATGAGATGTTTTTTGGTGAGATTCATGGGTTAATGATATCACAAAATGCAATTCAGGGAGTTTACTCTGTTAATAACCTAGGGTGTAGATGCCATTCTACCCCGTCCAATTCTGCACCATGAGACGCTAGTCTTGGTGTCATAAAATACTTCCACCCCATATATAATTAGAAAAATTGGGAGTGTGATGTCTACCTACTAATTTATAAGATACAACCCCTGCTTTGTCCGCTAAATATGCAAGATTTTTTATGTCAAATTCTGTAGGGGTTTCCTTCACTTCTAATGCTAGTTTTTTGTCAACAATAAAATCAATTTCATTGCCAGTCTTTAGGGAATAATACTTTAATTCTCTCTTATGTCTAAGCTGATTGAAAATAGTATTTTCAAATTTTGAACCACTGTCTATACCAGCAAGTATTCCAGCAAGCCCGCTATCCGAAAAATATATTTTTTGAGCCTTAACTATTTCTCTATCAGGATTTTTGGTATGAACAGGAATGAGAGAAATGAGATACGTCCGTTCAAATAGATACATATAATTGACGATCGTTGGTCGAGTGAGCCCTGTCAGTCTAGATAATTTGGAATAATCGAGCTTACCCCCTATCCTGGCCGCCAGCATTTTTGCTATATTGAGAACTGCTGAAGCATCTTTGAAATCAGCGATACTTTTTATATCAACATTGATGTACGAGCTGATTATATCATCAAGAATATCTTTTTTATCTTTGACAGACGGAGCAAGTACAACTTTTGGAAAACCACCATACTCAATATATTCTTCATAGTAAGCTTTCAGTCTTTCATACTCATGCATATTAAAAGTTTCTACTGAATCTATACTATCAAGTCGTTTATATGAGACATTTTTGAAAGTCAAAAATTCTCCAAAATCCAGAGGATGTAGTTCAAAAAGTTTCTTTCTTCCAGAGAGAGACTCAGTAAATAAATTTTTTAGATAGTAAGAACTAGATCCGGTAAGAATGAACTTTATATTATAGTGATCATGAAGATATTTGATTACACTCGGTATGTTCGGCATAGTCTGGATTTCATCCAAGGCCACATACATTCTTTCCTTCTGAGATAAACCCTGTTGTTCTAAACTAATAATGACATTATCATAATTTTTATCACCAAATATTTCCTGATTACTTATTTTCTCCAAATCTAAAAATATCTTGTTACTTGAATTTATTTCCGAAAGAATATGTTCTACCAATGTAGTCTTTCCGGTACGACGCATGCCAGTAATAATCATGACATCATCACTCTCCAAATGTTCCTTTAATTCAGGATATATTTTTCTCGGATAAAATACTTTATTCATAAATGGTAGTTTACATTAATCTTGACTAGATGTAAAGTGCAATTTTATATCTAGGAAAAAGACCTAAAATACCCTTATTCTTGAACATAATTTACAATACTATTTTTACCATCTTGAGTTACTTTCACCCCTACCCCGTCCAATTTTGCACCATGATCACATAGTCTAGAGTATTCACAATACCATCACTGTTTAGATCATATGTAGAGGTATTGGTATTCCAGGCACCTGACAAGAGTGAGAAGTCTAGGGCATTGACTGCTCCGTCTCTGTTGAAGTCGCCTGGTTTGTTGACGATAGGTTGGCCGGATATGAGACGATAATCTCTTCCTGCTTCATTTGCAAATTGGAAATTTTGATTGAGAAGATTGCCGGAGATAGTATACCCGCATGATACGTCGGCTCCTGAGATGAGATCTCCGATGTTGGTTGAGTTGTTCTGTATAGTGATACTGGTGAGACCGGCTGCAGCACAAGTGTCTCCGAGCCTGATGGCAGAGACTGATGGATTGTAGAAAATATTACTTTCGATACGCAGATTGCTTGTCTGTGGACCGATAATGATCTGGCCGTTTCTTTGTGGATTGGCATCTGCAAATGTGTTGCCAGTGATAGTAATACGCTCTTTTAGAGCCGCATCATCATATACATGCACTCCCCAACCAGATTTCATATCGTAGAATGTATTGTTAGTAATATTGATATCATCACCTCTTACATATATGCCATGATCATGGTTGTAGCAAGTGTTTTCCTTTGAATATGTGATGCCATTTCCAGGAAAGACATAGCCAACCGGCGTAATACAGGTTGAGTCCAGAATTTCAAGGTTTGTATTATTTGGGTTCAGCCTTCCGCAGGAATAAATAGTATTGCCTGCAACAGTAATATGATGAGCCCTACTTCCCACATCAATACAACTCATGCCGTATAGTGTGTGTGTCTGAATGTGACCAATGTGGTGAATACGATTATCCTTAATAGTAATATATGAATTTGATTCGTTGATGTTGATCCCTGCCTCAACAATATCTTTAATTTCAAATCCTTCTATGTTGACATAGTTGATATTATTTCCAAAAATAAATCCGAATCCGGCAGTATTGTTTCCACTCAATATGGCACCGAAAGGATTTTCCGAACGGAAAGTTACTGGTGCTCCAGCCGCACCGCCCCTACCGATGGTTGCTATGATATTATTTCCATCCGTATCAGTATATGTTCCATTTCTAACGACGACTGTATCTCCAGGAATAACTATGTTAGCGGCTTTTTGGATAGTACGGAATGGTGATGCTGATGTTCCCGCGTTTGAATCATTGCCTGAAGGAGAAACGTAGTAAGTGGATAAAGGTGAAGGCGGTGGCGGTGGCGGTGGCGTTACTGGAGGTGGAGTCGGCGTTCCGCCAGAGCCGTTGTATTCGTATGTTCCTATTTCCCATGCTCCGACAGAAGGTCTCGGTTTATTTTCTGCGTCAGCGCAAAGCTCAGATAGACCAATCACACTGCACAAGTTTGTTAAGTTTGTTCCCTTATCGATTGCAAATGTATCAGATCCCGTTAATTTAAAATTATTAGATGGTGAAGCTTCACTATACGAAACCCAAGCAGGTTTTCCGCTCAGAGGATGATGCTGTGTAAAGGCAGTGCCATCAAGAATGATATTAGTCGTGCCATGCAATCCAGCATCAACAAGATTGTATCCTATATCAAAATCAGAATGAGTAAATCCAGAAGAAGCTGCCGAATTAATGAGTGACCCATAATTACTATGCCCTGAGTTGTAGAATATATTGTTGAGTATGTGAATATTTGATGCCGTTACAGAACCTGCGCCAAAACCTATCGGACTTCCTCCCCGTTCAGAATAACCAGTATCAACAAAAAGATTGTTGAGAATATAAACATCATCTAGGCTTGTAAAAGGACCCCATGTGCCAGAAGAATACATGCGAATGCCGCTTGGTATACCTGTATAGAGTGTTGACTTAAATATGTTGTTGAATATTCTAACCTTTCCAACAAAAGGTGAGTCAAAATCCACTGCAGAATCTGTCATATTCTCAAAAACGTTATTATATACTTTCAAGTATGCCCCACCGGATTGGATCATGTCCGGATGCTGTGAACGTGGCGCGAGCATTCCCGGCTTGTGATAAATGTAATTGTTATAGAAGCTCAGGCCATAGCAACCCTGTATTCCATCAGGACCAATTCCATCAGCTGCAGCATTCCTGGAAGGTTCCAGACTGGGATCCCAGCGATTGAGCTGAATTTCATTGTGATGAATCAACATCTTATCATAGCCATGATTGGGACTTCCTTGTTCATTGTTTGTGCCATTGCAGTTGATCGCCGCTTCGCCACGAACTTGATGGATATAATTGTATGCTATTTCACCTCCTCTTTGTGTTTGTCCTGCCGATATGGCTATAGAAGAGACGTTATCAATCTCAACGTAGCGAATTATTGCATCATTACTTGAAACGACGGTAATTCCGGCAGATGAATTTCTGATAACGATATTTCTCTGACCATTATATTCCCCATCAATTGTGACATATTGAGAATTATTTGCTCCAATTCCTACCTGCCCTCCGGCATCAATTATCACTTTGCCATTGTGCCCGGCATCTTGTCCTGGCCTTATTTTAATCCCATCTGCACGAGTTGTAGCATACCTTGCAGTTTCCTCATGGCCAACATCAAAAACAAATCCTACTCCCTGAGGGGATGTATAAGAAATACCTGAATAAGTTCTGCTGGATCCGCTAGGGCCGCCCGAAATATAGAGTGTATCCCCAGAATTGAGGCATCCTGTAGGCGCGCCGCACGCACGGTAGGGATTTTTTAACTGAACATCTGCAAAGCTTCTCCATGCATCTTGCCAAGATGTACCATTATTTAACCCTGTCGCTGAAGAATTTACATACCAGCACTTATGACCATTGATTGCCTGACATGTCGTGTTTCCAGGAATTGGCGAAGGTGTTGGTGTTACTACAGGTGGTGTCGGAGTAGGTGTTGTAACCACACAAGACTGAGTAGTTATCGGTGATCCGCCAGTACAACCAGTAGGTGAAGAAGAAGTCACGGTACGACTTTGGGTACTATTTGTGCACGTACCCCAACTGGAGTAAGTAAAGGAAGAACAGGTTGTCGGACTGGGCGTTGGTGTCGGATCTGGTATCGGAGTAGGCGTAGGATCCGGTGTTGGCGCGGGTGTACCACCTCCACTGCCGAGAGCGTAGAGTTGACTCACTTCACTCGAGTCAAGCGCGCGATTGTAGATGCGCATGTCATCCAGTGAACCGGCAAATGTTTCGCCCCAGTGATTGTGACCTATGATGTAAGGATTGAAACTCACACCTCCTGTACCACTCGCATCAGCAGAACCATTTATATAAAACGTATAATTACCAGAGTTTTGAACCAAAGCAACATGGTGCCACTGACCCGCATTTAGAGATCCGTTAGTCAAATGATCACCTCCAGAAAAATAATAGGAAATTTTATTTGCCCCTCTTTTATAATGTAACCCACTGCCCGTATTAACTTCCCCTAGAATCTGCGACCAATCTCTTGATTGACTTGACCCAGGGTTGACCCATGTTGATATGGTAAAGCTTGAAGGTACATTGAATGCGGTAAAAGTTATCTTGTCATCGCTACCGTCAAGACTGAGCCCTTGTCCAATTTTGCCTGTAGTATACGTCGGTCCACCACTTGCAGTCCCATTGTTAGAACCAGCTCCGTCATTGGTATTACCATCAAAAGTATAGTGAGCAACGAGACTAGAGTTAAAGTCAGCCACAGCAGCCATTTGAGATTGAGAAGTGATAGTTGAGAGAAGTGATCGTGTACCCTTGTATGATCCACCATTGACTACTGATAGGAGATTGCCTGATTGTCCAGCGACATTTGAAGCTGTACTTGAGCCAGGGGTAAAGTCAATGAATATGTCTGATTTACCTTCAGCTACTACCTTGAAGGTGACGGTAGCGAGAGTACCAGAGCCAGTAAATGAGTTAGTTCCACTGGTACCTGGAGTCATGACTTGAGAGAACTGTATAGTACCGAGAGTATTGTCAGCAGAGTTGAAGACTGTAGCGTCCATGAGGGAGCCAGCTGTTATTTGTGTTCCTGGTGTAGCTGTATCTATATCAACTACCTCTAGAATACGAGGATCAAAGCGTAGTCGATTGATGTCTACTCCGTATACTGTTTGTTTGGCGGTATTGAGGACTATGTCTATAGTGAATGTTTCTCCGACTGGAGTTGATCTACTCTCTGGTGAGAGGGTGAGAGAGACAGAGTCAGGTGATGAGTTAGTGCTAAATATAATTGCTAATATGATACCTGCACAGGCTATGAGTGCGATGATGCTGTGAAGTGTCTTTGGGTGGGCCATGGGTGTTATTATACACTATTCCATCTGTAACTTATCAACATTAGTTAGTCCAATTCTGCACCATGATGAAGTAAATCGTGAAAAACCGATAAAATTAAGCTATTTTCACGATTTTGGCTGTTTACCCCATCTACCCCGTCCAATTCTGCACCATGATGACGTAGTCTAGAGTATTCACAATACCATCACTGTTTAGATCATATGTAGAGGTATTGGTATTCCAGGCACCTGACAAGAGTGAGAAGTCTAGGGCATTGACTGCTCCGTCTCTGTTGAAGTCGCCGGGTTTGTAGGTTGGGGGTGTTACTGGTGGGGTGATGGGGGGAGTGACTACAGGAGGATTTGTTCCGCTTCCTTGGTATTCGTAGGCGCCTACATCCCATACCGTACTTTGGGGACGGACGACTCCTAATTTGTCAGACGTGAAGTAACTAGGAAGCGATAGCCCAACATTGATCGCAGGAGAACTGGCAGACGTCGGCCGGTAACGATTTGTAGGAGTCGCACCAGATGACGCGGCCTGAGCATGAGTCTGAACTATGTCGGTACCCCGGTCCGTAAGAGTTGTAACTGTCGCTGTAGGAAAATCCTTGGCTGGTCCAGTAGTTATACAATGATTATTAGCGACTTCAAGCGAGCCAATATGTTGGCTTCCGCGCAATACAGTTCGGATACAATTACCTACTCCATGTTCAACAGTGTTATTGAAAATTTTTATATTCTGTGAAGCTGCGTACTGTCCATCAGTCTCGATTGAAATCGGGGCATCATTTCCAACATTAAAAGCGACATTATTATAGACCATTGTTGTACCCGATGGACTGGAGAAACCTGGTTCTAGATAATACGAAGAGCTACCCGGATCAATGTCATGTAGAAGATTATTGTACAATTTGCTGACACCCATTATATAAAAGGCGTTTTCATGATTATTCGGGTCTGTGGCACCTTTCATATTATGTACATAATTATCATGAACATCGCCTCCACCCATAAGGAAAGTGCTCAAATCATATGCTTCATTGAAACCGATCTCACCATAAAATGATAATGCACGTCCTCCTTTTATATTGGTATTAAAGCCATGAAAGATGCAATGCAAGACTTTGTTTCCACTACCACTTGAAAATGACCAGATACCTCCGCCAGAACCACCATCGGCACCACCACCATTTGACCAGTCGCGGACAATACAATTTTGTATGGTGATATTACTGGATGAACCGATGAGGACTAATGTACCTGAACCATAGTCGCCCGCTCCTACCGCCGGTGTTCTGTATCTAGCAAAATCTATTTCATCAATTGTGATATAGTTTGCACTATTAATCAGGAGGCCGACCGAATTAAAACCGCCACCGGATATAAGGGTATTCTCAAAATCAAACACCGGTCTAGCCCACGAGGAACCGGCATACCAAGTCTTGTCAACACCATAATAGTCACGCACACTGTCACTGCTTCCACCGGCGGTAATATTCATCTGAAATGATGAGTTTGGCCACGTCACACCACCTTTAAAAATGAATCTGTCTCCTGCCTTGTGTGAATAGCTACCAGTAAAACCTTTCATGAATGGATGAACCTTCCAAGGAGTAGTCTTTGAGGTACCGTTGTTCGCATTGTTGCCTGAGACATAGTCTATATAGTATGTTTGCGAACCAGATACTACAGGTGGTGGTACTTGTTGTTGAACTGGAGGTGGAGTGACTACTACTGGATCTGGAACTGGTATTGGTTGAGAAGTGGGGGTTGGATCCGGTGCTATGACAGTTCCTCCACTACCAAGTGTATGGAGTTGACTTACTTCTCCAGCACTCAATGCACGATCATATATGCGAACGTCATCAAGTGTTCCGTGCATCCCAAGAAAATTAGATGACCTAACTCCTATCATTATTCTACTTATATCTACATCATTAAGTGTACCAGAAGTATCAGAAGCTCCATTTATATAAAGGGTATAAGTAGTTCCCGATTTCGTAACAGTTATGAAAGTCCAGCTCTGTATTGGTATCTGTGCCGACCCATTTAAAACTGTTGTGCCATCAAAAAATCCCCAATTATTAATGCCACTACTATCTTTTACAAGTATACCTGTAGCATCAGTCATTGAAACGGCATATTGAGCCGCCCCGACATTTGAAATCCTTAAAACCCAAAAGGACACGGACCAGTCAGAGCTGAGGGAAACAGATGAACTGACAACATGCATCGGGCTATTAAACGCACCATCATTGTTAAATTGTAAGCCCCTCCCGATCTTGCCAGTAGTATACGTCGGTCCACCTACAGCTGTACCGTGGTTAGATCCTGCAGAATCGTTGGTAGTGTCATCAAATGTATAGTGAGCTACTAAACTAGAGTTGAAGTCAGACACTGCGGCTGTTTGGGATTGGGAGGTAATAGGTGGGATATACTGGACAATCTCCTTGGATGTAATATCTCCGAGGTTGAAGAGGATGGTGAGAATGATAACAGCTACAAGTGCAGAGAGTAGCACGTATTTCTTGGGGTTCATGGGTGTTATTATACAGGATTGTGTCTAGAACTGTATCTATAACTTATCAACATTACGTTCGATTTTGGACCATGATCACAATTTCTGTTCAATATATGTTCTAAACTGGCGCACATATTCAACCTCCTCGCGATTAACGAGAAATGGCATAACATCGGTAGCCAATGCATCAAAATCAAATCCAGCAGTGACTTCGAGAAGTTTTTTTTTGAGTTCGACTACATCGACAATACCAAGCTTATCCTTGAGATAGGAGAAATCAAATTCCGTAAAGCCACGGAGATAGACGATGTCGTAGAAATCACGACCCTTAGCTCTCTTGCGTCCAATAAATAACTGCGGCAACCTTTTGGGATAAAATAGTCTGGACTGGAACTACGGCAATCGTACGGAGTACCTCGTACTTTTGTAGCATATATGTCTGTGGCTCAAAAGCAAAATCCTGCGGTGCCATATCGATCTGGATCATTAGCTTTTCATTGGGAAGTGGGCTCAAACCATTATCATGATATACACCCTCGATGCCCACTCGTGAACGAAATGCATTCTTGAAAGAATTCCTAACATCGACGCGATATCCTTCACGACCAAGTTCCTGTCCAACGGTTTCCACCAAAGCCTCAAATTCTTCAGGACTAATACCACGATTGTCAAAATCAAGATCCTCTGAATACCGTCTGCCACCATAGCAGAACTTTATTGCTGTACCCCCTAGAAAACAAAGCTTGTTTCCAATTCCTTGTCTAAAAAGAATATCCATAATCTTGTATTGAAAATATTCTCGTAGTGCACTACGGTCAAACCCTGCCGGGTACGGATAGAGCTTTTGTAATTCGGTAAGATTAATCATGGTTGTCTAGTATATATTCACGAACAAGACGCACCTTATTCTCTAGTGTCGGCGAGTTGAATATTTTGAGATATGAATCCAGTCGAGCATCATCTATCTTGTCACGATACACATCCGTGGCAATGCGTAGCTCGGCGATGTGGCCTTCATCCTGTATATCTGAACGCATGTAAAGAAAATCCAGCAATGCCTTTTCTGGTGAAGCCATCCTATATGCATATGCCCCCTCTCCATGGAGCAGATAGCCGAAAAAAAGTTCCTCTTTCATGGAACGATAGCTAAAGTTCCCGACAGGTGTCTCATATGTCGCACGACCCCTCGTTGTTATACATGTCTTGACGAAAACCTGTTCTGGAATGAGTCCATATGTACCAAGAGCATATTCCAAACTTAGATAGGATGGCTCACGAAGCTTGTTGGCAATAAAACACGTCTGACTTTCACTCACCTGCTGATCTGTAAATAACCAAAAATTCCTAGCCACCTTGCGGATATAGCCGGCCTTCTGCCACTCATACAATCGCCGAGAATCATAATCAGCAAATGCTGTCTTGATATCGGAAACCATAATAAGCGGGTACTCCTTAAACTTTTGTTGAAAATCTATATAATTCATATATTAGTTATAAATAACCAATAAGTACACCAAATATAGCATATCCTGGGCCAAAAGCAAGAGTTAGTTACCCCTACCCCGTCCAATTCTGCACCATGATCACGTAGTCGAGAGAGTTCACAATACCATCACTGTTTAGATCATATGTAGAGGTATTGGTATTCCAGGCACCTGACAATAGGGAGAAGTCTAGGGCATTGACTGCTCCATCTCTGTTGAAGTCGCCTGGTTTGTAGGTGGTGGGTGTTACTGGTGGGGTGACTGGTGGTTGAGTTGTCCCGCTTCCTTGGTATTCGTAGGCGCCGATGTCCCAGGCACCGCCAACATTGCGATGGTTGCCGTCTTTGTCTGTGGAAAAGTGGGAGGAAAGATTGACTCCTTTATTGATAGCGGCACTATCCATGTTTCTCAAATGTAAATCCATACTTAACGCATATGGAACATAACCTACAAAATTAGGTGCGGTAGTTTGCGTGCCTACAGGATTTATACCTGTCCACTGTATAGTTGCATTACCAGATGATCCAGCGTTGATTAGATTATTTGACACAGTCCAGTTTGGTGATATACCCTCCATCAACACGACTGGCCACGCGCGACCAGAATTGTAGAAAATATTATTTCGTATTGTCGCATTAGAAGCCCCGGTAGCTGTGTCTGTATTAATAACGCGAATACCTCCGCCATAGGAAGGACCTGTTCTAGATCCATCTATAAACGTGTTATTGTCAATCATAATATTATTAAACGAAGAGATGCTTCCCCCGCCTTCTGTATATATCCTCAACATGACCGTACCCATTTCAGCAATAGTCCTTCGAAAGACGTTATTATAAACAAGTAAATTAGATTGCGTTACATTTCCTGCTTTAGAGAAATCAATTTGAGAATCACCAGAGTCAATAAATTCATTGTTGTAAATTCTCAAATGCTCATCTCCATAAGCCTGTATGAGATCCTGGTGGTTATGACCTATGAGCGAACCGGGAGTCCATAATACTGATTGAAAAATGTTGTTGTATATGTCAAATCCTGTTCCGGCATGAATACCGTCAGGACCATTACCGTCATTTATCTTCCCTGGTACTATAATTTTATTATGATGGAACTTTGATAATCCAAACGAGGGGGCATCACGATTCTTTGACGCAGTGAAGTAAAATGCCGTTTCTGCAGTTGAATCGACAATATTAACAATGTTATACGAAAATTCTCCTTTGCTTGAATATCTAAAATCGGCAAGATTTTTGTTAATGGTAAAATAATGTAAACCTGGGTCTATAGTACCCTGTCCATTAATATATGTAGTGGTTACAAAATGGTTATTTCCATTGTAACCTCCATCAATAGTTACATAAGCATTGCCTCCATAACTTATTGCTGATGTGGAATTAAGATTTGCAATTCCAACATATGTATCTTGCGCGGCGCGAACTGTCACTCTATTTCCAGAAACACCTGATATACCGACAATAAGTGGTTGATAATAGTTACCGGCACTCACATACAGGACATCTCCTGCACCGACCTGGCCAGTATTATTTCCCCACACAACATCATTGAATCCGTCAAAGGCATTAGCCCAACTTGATCCATCTTCGTTGCCATAATTTCCGCCATCAGGACGCACATAATAATGTTTGCTGTCTACAGAAATTGGTTCGGTTGGTGCTGGCACGGGATTTGTAGTCGGAGGTGGTGTCGGATTTGGATTTGAATTTGTATCCGGTGTCGGAGTTACTATTGGCGTACTTTCATTATTAAAAGTGTACAATTGTTGAATTTCATTAGCGGAAAGAGCTTTGTTATATATTCGTACATCATCAAGAGCGCCGGAATAGGGTGTACCGCCAAAAGCTCGATCTCCCATAAGAACAGCGGACGAAGTATCTGCTGGTAATTCTCCGTTTGATGAATTTTTCAATACGCCATCAATATAGATAAGTTGACTATTCTCTGTCATAACAAACACTCCATGATGCCATGTTCCATCATTGAATGCCTGGCCACTCGAAAGTGCACCACCTCCGCCATGGACAGTACAGGCAAATGATCCTGCAGGACTCCAATCGATACTGCAATATTTTTTTGTGCCGATGCCCACCATGGCTGAATTTGGCCCATCTGTGGTTTTGAACCAATATGACAATGAGACTGACGATCCTAGAGTACCGAGATCTGAGGTCGTAACTTTGTCATCTGTCCCATCGAAGCTGAGTCCTTGTCCAATTTTGCCTGTGGTATACGTCGGCCCACCTACTGCTGTCCCATTGTTAGAACCAGCGGAGTCGTTGGTATTACCATCAAAAGTATAGTGAGCAACGAGGGAAGAATTGAAATCTGAAACAGCTGCAGTT
This sequence comes from uncultured Candidatus Saccharibacteria bacterium, assembly GCA_964357605.1. GTDB lineage: Bacteria > Patescibacteriota > Minisyncoccia > Phycocordibacterales > PALSA-1337 > CAIOGI01. The sequence continues at coordinate 10,934 of CAYHLX010000001.1, read as the reverse complement.
TGAGTGGGAGCAGGTGGTAAATATGTAGAGATATCTTTTTCTGTTCCTCCGAGGTTGAAAAGGATGGTGAGGAGGATAACAATAGCCAGGATAGGGATGGTTAAGTGTTTCGTCGCTAAGTTCATAGAAGTAATTGTAACATTATTATCGGCCTGAATTATAGAGCTGAGTAATCTCCGTGGCAGATAGAGCTCGGTTATAAATGCGGACATCATCGAGAGAACCTGCACCAAATAGAGATGAGCCCCCTCGAGACATGAAATACAACGAGGAGTTGTCAAAATTACTTGAACTAAAATCTGATGAATATGTTTGTGTCATTGATTGGGCCACTCCGTCTACATAAATAGTTACACCATTTGCTGTTCCGGTTGTCCTGTTTAATATAACTCCATAATGATGCCAAACTCCTGCGGATGGTCGTGTTATATACCCGCCATTATAATATCCTCCCGTAGCTGACATGATAATAGAAAACCTTGATGGTGTGCTGTCATTTGGATCTATAATAAATGCATTCACGCCAGTAAAGTTGGTAGTATACTCAAATGCCAGATCATCATCATTAGCATATGCATTCCACTTCATCCAAAAAGAAAGAGAGGCTATATTTGTCCCCGAAAGATTCACTGGTGCACTCACATAGTCATTACTCCCATCAAAACTAAGTCCTTGCCCGATTTTGCCCGCTATCGGACTCGTGACTTGAGCCATATTGGTGAGTGTGCCGGTGTTGCCATTGCCACTTTTATCCAAAGTCGTGGCCGCTGTAGAGCTCGTCCATGGAGTATCCTTTCCATCAAACGTCCAGTAGCCGATGAGGCCACAGGAAAGCCCCGCTGCGCAAGAAGTGCTAGTAACTGTAGGAGAAGCGGATTGTTTGGCGGAGATACCGAGTTTGTAGAGTTGAGCAATTTCTGTTGCAGAAAGCGCGCGATTGTAGATGCGAACGTCGTCAATCTTCCCTGGGAAATATATATCACCAAATGACCGCCCGAAATACACGGGGCTAGTTAGAGCTGTGGTAGCTCCTACTGACTGTGAACCGACTTGCACACCATTCACGTAGAGAGTCTCAACCCCAGCGTTCACAGTTAAGACAACATGTGACCATTTATTCAGTGTAGCGGCACTCGTTAAACCGCCAACTCCAGTACCCCACCAACCTCCACACCAATTACCTCCAGTTATACCGAGAGTTGTATAGCCACCGCTACCAGTACCATCTGTAATAATTGGAGCCGCATTTAAATTAGAACAGGCGCCTCCGCCAGCGGCAGTGGGATATGCCCAAGCCGCATATGTACCATTACTACCGTCTGTAAAAGTCGACAATGCTTTGTTCGTATTCACATAATCATCTACCCCGTCCAAATTAAACCCTTGTCCAGTATTGCCTGAAGTATAGAAAGTGGAAGTGGCAATGTTCACCAAGTTAGCGTGATGTCCATTTCCTGTTACATCATTTGCTCTGCCGTTTGGTACGTCCTTACCATCCAGAGTCCAGTATCCGACGAGGCCGGAGGTTATAGATTTTGTTGGCGAGATACCAAATTTTGCCGCACCTAGATTGTACAACTGTCCGATTTCTGTGGTGGAAAGTGCGCGAGTATAGACGCGGACGTCGTCGAGTTTTCCTTTTAGGTAAATACTGGCTGTGTCACTGCTATACATAGCCGCTCCCAAATTTACCCTATTATAAAAAAGTGTTCCTCCTGTTACCAAAGGTTCCATACCATTGTAACTCACTGGTGTTCCTGCCACTCCATCTACGTATACAGTAAGCGTGCTTGCTGCTGCCACAAAAGCAACATGGTACCACTTATTGGCCGCAACTGTGGATGCGCTAAATGCTTGCACATGTGAAAGAGTGGTAGTGTCCTGAACATCTACAATGATCTTAGCATCTGAATACAATCCAAAATTTAAGATGTATCCATTGATTTCGCCTGATGAACCACGTTGAAAAATATTTTGATAAGCTGGCACACCAGAACCAGAACCATGTTCAAGCAAATCACTAAAATTCACCCAGGCACTCACGGTGACCAGCGTCGCCCCATTAAGAGCAGAGCTTGCTCCGGCATTCACATAATCATCAGCACCATCGAAATTGAGAGCTTGGCCGATTTTGCCTGCCGCTGTACTCGTGGCTTGAGACATGTTGGTGGGCGTGCCGGTGTTGCCATTGCCAGATTTATCTACGGTGGCTGCTGTGGCTGGAGTATACGTGACAACGATGAGACCTTGAGAACCATTACCTCCAACACCATCAGACGCAGAGTCAGAACCACCACCACCACCTGCGCCATACGAGCCTGCGTTACCACCATCAGCGTTTCCAGCATTACCTCTACCAGCTCCTCCTCCTCCACCTCCTGAGCCATGTGTACTATCCCATTCCTGTCCAGAACCACCAGCGCCTCCATTGGCTGTTTGTGATCCGAAGACACCATAACCTCCTCCAGCGGCACCAGAAGCACCGTTGCTATCTCCAGTACCAGGAGCACCATCATTAGCACCACCTGTTCCTCCTGCTTGTGATGCTGTATAGTTCGCACCTCCGTTACCTCCATTGTTTCCTGAACCACTACTACCAGCAGCGCCACCACCTGAACCTCCACCTCCAGCACCTTGAGAACCAGTAGCAGTACCACCAGCACCTCCATCTCCATTAGGTCCAGCTCCACCTCCTCCTCCGCCACCAAAGGCCTGGAAAATGTTAGCCGCCCCACCAGTACCTCCACTATATTTTGTTGTTCCTACGGAAGCAGATGCTTGACCAGCCGTACCTGCTGTACTATATAAAAGGGCTGATTGTGCGGCTCCCGCTGCGGCAACGCTCACAGACGAACCGTTGGTTACTGCATTGGCAAGTGATGTAGCATTAAACCATGTGTCTCCTCCGACACCTCCTTTAGTATCACGAGCACCTCCAGCACCACCTGTACCAACTCCTATATTAACCGATGAGCTTGGAGTCAATGACAAATTAACCACCTTTGCATAGGCTCCTCCTGAACCTGCTGTTCCACCATTACCTCCACCTGCGGTGTTAGAACCATTGCCTCCACCACCGCCAGCAATCACTTCAATTGTATTATTGCTACTATTCCAGTCTGAAGGAACTGCCCATGTAGAACCGGAGGTTATGTATGTTACAACTGGACCAGGAATGGTGGTATCCTTGCCATCAAACGTCCAGTAGCCGACGAGGCCATTCGATAGTCCATTACCTGGAATAAAGTTGGGGGGGACACCTATCTTGGAAGCATGGGCTAGGTTTGTACTTGAGAATAGTACAGCCAAAATCACAAAAAATGTACTGAAAAAATTTACATTATATTTTGTAGAAAATATTTTTCTCATTTATACTATTCTATCACATTAGATGGTGCGAATAAGTTTATCATCTGCCCATATTATAAAGCTGTTTAATCTCTGTTGACGAAAGCGCGCGGTTGTAGATACGGACATCATCGAGAGTGCAATTACAAAAGTTTGTTCCATCAACATCTGAACCCATTCGAAATACGAGCCCTGCAGGTATATTATAGAAGGCATTAAAGCCACCAGTTGCTTTAACTACTGCATTGACATATATTATTCCAGAATCAGCTTCATCTAACCCACCGAATGTACCAACAATATGGTACCAGATATTTGGGGTCAAAGTTATTCCGGAATCAGAGGTGCATATTCCATCACCTCCATTACTACAGAGATTGTATAATATAGGACGATTACCTCCACTCAGTACTATTTTATAATACCCTAATGCCGGAGCGACCGTTGAATAATGCGATAAAACAATATCTGTACCTGAAGGCGACGGAGCAATTTTCACCCAAGCAGAAATGGTGCCATCATTAGTCGTAGGTAAATTAGTGGTTCCCACAGTCACATAATCATCACTCCCATCAAACGAGAGTGCCTGCCCAATCTTACCCTGCGCAGGGCTAGTGGTTGTAGACATATTGATCATCGTTCCCGTATTACCATTGCCTGAACTATCAGTGACAGTGTTGCTGGCCCAATTTATTTTACTTCCATCAAAAGACCAGTACCCCACCAGGCCGTTCGTGAGAAAATTTGATGGGGTTTTCTGGAGAACCACAGTTTTGTTGCCTTGCAAGCTGTTCAATACCAGTGCCCCACTGTTATATATCTGCTTTATTTCCGCGATCGACAAGGCGCGATTGTAAACACGCAGATCATCGATCATACCTGACCAGGTACCATCGATCTGATCATTTCGAGCACCGATAGTGTTTACCAGACTTGGAGCATCTGTATTGGTGGTTGTGGCAATCGATGTACCATTGGCATAGAGATTGACACCATTGCCATTCCAGACATAACACACATGTACCCACTGATTGTTAGCAAAAACTGCACTGGCTGATTCAGAACCATAATAGGAACCACCTGATTTATACGAAGCAAAAAACTTTCCTGAATTGACCACACTGCCCATATGTAACCCATTATTGGTATCAGCGGAAATATTCAAAATGGTCTGATTGAACCCTCCTGTAGAAACAGTGACATCATTTGTATTGACCCACGTACACGCGGAGCTAGGATTGGAAAAAGTGGTTAGAGGATTTGTAGCCAAACTGATCGAATCTATATTTCCATCCAGAAAAATCGCTTGGCCTTTTTTACCAGCAACTTGATTGGTCCCTGAATCCATAAAGACTAATGTTCCTGTATGACCATTACCAGAAACATCCGAGACTTTATTTGTACCCCAACTGAATGTCTTGGTATCAAATGTCCAGTGTGCCCGGAGTCCAGTTGTCGGCGTTGGTTGTATCACAACGCCAGCATGCACAACTGAATATCCGGCAAAAATAAATAAGCAGAATACTGCGAGTATAAAGAGACTTGGCCAGATTTTTTTATTAAAATTATTTTTCATACATTAATTTTTTTGATCTTTCATGTTCTTTGCCAAAGCTTCAAATTTGGGCTTACCGGCTAGATACTGCTCCTGAATAAATGAGAGGGGCAGAGATTCTCCATATATACGTACGTTATCGAGATAATAAGGCTTACCAACACTTACCAATCGTAAACCTACAGTTAAATCTGTATTATTAAAACCACAATCTGTAACCCCGGTCGGTGTACCCACAGATTTACCATTTACATATACACCGATTTTATTATTTGTTGTATTACATACTGCCACAATATGGTGCCATGTATTAAAAGCTAGCTGGCCAATTGATACTGTTCTTTGATTAGTAGGTAATAACGGAATATATTTAAAATTAAAACCTGCCGCACCAACAGCATAAGAAAACTTCCATGTATTTCCTTTTGTGCTCGATAATGGGAAATACGAGAGGTACTCAGTTGCTTCAGCAGTTTCGCCAGCTGCCAAAACAGGATACAACCAAAAAGACACTGAGAATTTTCCGGCTGGAGGCTTTTTCATCGGCGCAGGTAAATTTGCAGTTTTTGAAGGTCCGATCGAGATCACCTTCCCTGTCTTGAACGGATTTGGTGTTGGTGGGCCATCAAGTGTTGCTCCTGTGAGCGATAAATTATTCCCATTCCCGCTCAAATCCTGCACTATGCCACTACCAGCAGTATCTCTATCAAAATCCCAACTCAAGACCAGGTCATCATAGAAAGCGGCGTGGGTGTGAGCATCAAACTTCTGACCAGCGGCGATCATACCTTGCTTGCGGGCGGCTGTGACCGAAGCTATGACGACTGATGAAAGCAGTCCGATGATAGAGATAACCACCAGCAGTTCGATGAGGGTGAAGGCCGTTGAGAATTTATTTTTATGTGAAATGATGCGTGATATTTTCACCATATATTTATTCCGTTGCTGTTACAACTGTGGCTGGTTCTGGCGCTGGAGCAGGTGCTGGTTCCGGTGCTGGCGCTGGTTCCGGCGTAGGAGTTGGTGCAGGTGCTGGTTCAGGAGTTGATGCTGGTGTAGAAGCTGGAGCCGTTTCTGGAGTTGGTACTGATTCTGGTGCTGACTCAGGTGTCGTCACTGGCGCAGATCCTTCATCAACCGGAGCTGGGGTTGGGGTTGGTGACGGTGTAAGCTCTTCTGTCACCGGAGCAGTAGCACTAGATGATGTAGCTGTATCTACTGGTGTAGGTGCGACAGCAGGCGTAACATTATTATTTGCAACTGGGACTTGAGCCGGCGCAGTTGCAGGTGTAGGTGCCGGTGTAGGTACTGGTGCAGGTACAGATGCAGTCTGAGTTTGAGTAGCTACACCACATGCACCCATTTTCTTATCCCAATCTCCATTCTTGATAGTAACACAATACTTACCCCCCGTGACCTGATCGGTCATCTCCAGTCCTTGACTGACAGCGGCTGTCTGAGTCTCTACCCTGTTAAAGACAGCCAGAGTCGCTGTCACCTTTGCAAGTGCCCAATCTCCTGCTTCTTCTATGATCTCTTTGACCGCCTGTGCCACACGAGCGATAAATGTCGGTGATGAGCTTGCGAGGATTTCTACTGTCGAAGAAGCGATGAGCTCGGCAGTCGAAGACGCGATCATACTGATGACTGATGATGGAACATTGGCCCAAGTAGATGAAGCGAAAGCCTCAGCCAAAGTAGTACTTGCGGTCATGGTCAAGAGTTGTGCTTCGGTAGCACTCAAGCGCGCATCGAGAGCTGAGGTTGAAGTTGCGAAACCATCTATATATGTCGCCAAATCTGCGAGTGATTGGTTGGTGGTATCTATGGCTTTAGCCAAAGTCTTTGTTGATTGACTGGTTGAGGCGAAGTTGAGCTTGAGCTGATCGATACCGGAAACTGCGGCGGCCGTGTCTATAGCTAGAGCGGCGCTCGTGGTACTGATGAGAGCGGTACTCGAAGCTAATTCTCCGATCTGAAGTTGTTGTTCCTGGATGGCTTGTATGGTAAGTCCGGTCAATCGTTCAAAATGCAGGGTAAGCGGTTTACCATCATATCCATAATCCACTAATACTGGGTTGATCTTCTCAACTTCTTCGGCGATGAGACCAACTGAAGATGAAGCCTCCTCTGTGCTGTAGTATCCATCTTTATAATCAAAGGAAACTACGCGCATGTCAGAAAGTTGATCAAGTGCACTGCCTGGAGCAAGAGTTACAATATTTTCCTTGAAGCGTTCTGACGATGGCGTACACGTACCACCACCGGCATCAGTAATATCTTTTGATGTGGTAATACAAACTGCGTTGCCTGTGGCTGAAGAAGTAAGACCGCTCAATGCCACTGTGCCACTGACCGAGAACGTTCTCCATGGAGTACTCGAGGCGATACCGACGCGTGGATATGTCGCTTGCAACCAACCTGATCCGGCAGAGACTCCGTATACGGAGATAGTAGAACTGCCGTTGAGTGAAGCAGTATAACCCTGCACACTTCCGTTTGAAGCAGAAGACAACGGCAAATCCACCCATGAGACTAGACCGGCATCGGTATCAAAGCTGAGGTTGCCTGTATTGAGAGATGAGACGCTAGTGACACCGGTGCTTAGATCGTATACAAAGTTTCCACTACCCACATTCAATCCTCCGGCAAATGTTGAGGTAGCGGTGGTACTCGTAGCTGTATAGTATGGAGCCACGACTTCTCCAACAACTGAAAGTTTGGCATATGGTGAAGTGGTGCCGATACCGACATTGCCCGATGAATTCCAGATACCAGATCCAGGGAAATATGCATTGCCGGCAACGGTGATAGCGGTAGTTGAGGCATATGTAAGGTGTGACGTTGATGAAGCCTGTAGTCCTGCCTGGAACCAGATCGGTGTACCCGTGGCATTGGTTAGTGCTCCATAGTTGGTAGTTGGTGTCCATGAGAATGTACCACTGCCAGATCCACAGGCTAAAGCATTGGCTGAGACAGTACCATCAGCTCCGACCTGGAGACATCGAGTACCACTGCCTCCTGCAGATGAGATGATGAGGTTGGTGGTAGAAGCTGTCGTTGCCGAAAGCATAGTGGTAGAGGCGTATGGGAAAATAGATGCCGTTGAGGTTGTGGCGGTAAAGTACGCACCAACAACTTGACCAACTACCGACAACTTCGCATACGGCGTGGTCGTGCCGATACCCACATTACCACCTGATTCTATTGAGAATATATCGCCACCTGTCACAGCTGTTGATGAAGCATTTATCTGCAAATAATCTCCCGATTGAGACGTTGCACCTTCGATAATAAACACTGGGGTTCCAGCAGTCCCACCTTTTACATGCAAACGTGCAAGTGGTTGATTTTCACCAATACCTGTTTCGGCATTAGCATCCTCTGTTGAACTATCTCCACTATAATTCTCTCCAAAAATCGCCGACCCGATATTCATTTGTCCACTGGCTGTGCCATCGACAAACTGTACGTTGTAACCTATACCTATATTTGTAGAACCACTCGTCAGACCATTACAGGAAAATGTTCCAAAACAAATATTATAATTTCCGCTGGTTATATCATCGCCTGATGTGTATCCAAAAGCGGCCGTGCCATCGCCCGTCGTCAGACGTAGTCCTGAGGCATAACCAAATAGTGCCGAGCTAGTGAAATCAGAAGTAGCATTTACTCCCTGTCCAGCTGTTACACCAACTGCAGTATTTAACCCACCTGTTGTATAACGAAGAGCACTTGATCCTAATGCAGTAGAAGAGTTTGCAGATACAACATCATTACTTGCTTGGTATCCGATAGCAGTATGATCTGTGCCTGTCGTCAAAGCACCTAGGGCACCATTACCAATAGCAATGGTGTCGCTTACGTTTGTGTTCAAAAGGGCCTGGTATCCGATTGCCACATTATTGGAGCCAGTGATATTGGCAACCAACGTAGAACCTCCGAGGGCAACGTTGAAAGCACCCGTGTAATTATTGAGCATTGACTGGTAGCCTACGGCGACATTTTGTTGAGCGTTGTTGTTTTTCAACGCTTCATATCCAAGGGCGACGTTTTTATCCGCCCCAGTAGAAGACGCGTTATACATGGCTCGATATCCGAGCGCAGAGTTGCTGTCAAGAGAGCCACTTGTAACCAACGCTCCTGCCTCCTGTCCAACAAAGATGTTTGATGAGGTCGTGGCATAAAGAATTGTTGTTCCACCTTGTTTGTATCCCGAATACTGGTCGGTGTTAATAAATCCGGTGACATCAAGGGGGTATGATGGGGCAGTGTTGCCGATGCCAACAAGACCAGTATCTGCAATAGTCATCCGAATGGTTGCGTTAGTACCAAAGTGTAATGCTGCGCTACGTTTGTTATAAAGACTGAGAGAGTCAGCTAGTGTGCCTGTCATAAAACCTCCTGCCGACCCTGAGATCCCCAGTCCGCCAGCATCAACACTGCTCTCATAAAACACAATACTCGGATATGTCCCCACATCAATTTTTATACCATCATCGGCCGATGAACTAAATACGCTCAACTTCCTAGCCGGACTCGCCGTCCCCACTCCCACCCTCCCCGTCGAATGATCCACCACCAAACTCGTGCCATCAACCGTGAGTCCCCCCGCAAACGTACTCGTGGCCGTCGTGCTTGTGGCATTGATGTACGCCACCTGTGGTGAAGAAGTGGAAGTCAGGTTTCCTGAAGCGTCAAATCCTGCGAGCATATTAGCTAGACCTGAACCAAGGTTGAAGGATGTGGCGGTGAGACCAGCAAAAGCATTGGTGCCAGTCCAGGTATTACTGTTAGCTAGGAGTGTCGACGAAGCCGCCGTGATCGTAATGTCAGCAGAACCGTTGAAGGAAGTGCCGTTGATGTTGCGAGCTGTTTGGAGGATGGTAGCTGTACCAGCATTCCCCGTGATACTACCGGTGATGGTGTTGGAGAAAGTGTTGTTGCCCGAGAAGGTATTCGAATCAGCAAGAAGTGTCGAAGATGCAAATGTCCAGGTGGAGGTGGCGTAGTTGTAGAGGAGACCAGAGGAGTTGACGGCTACTCCACCTGCACCACTGAATCCAGCTGAAGTAATTGCTCCTGTTTGGTCAATGGAGAATTTGGTTGACGAGGCGACTTTGAGGTCGAGGAGGTTTCCTGTGAAGCCTGAGAGAGCGTCGGCAACGATTCCCGGAGTGCCTGTTGTAAATCCGGAAACAGACAGCTTGGCGTATGGGGAGGTGGTGCCGATGCCGACGTTGCCGTTACTCAATCTCATTACCTCACTAACCGTTGAACCCGTGTGAAAATCATAAAATCTTAAACTTGCTTTTCCCGCAGAATCAAGAACCTGTTCAATTCTCCCTGTTTCAAGAGTCCCTATACTGAAAGCGATCTTTCCACCTGAACCTACGGAGTTTGCATAAGATAATCTTAGATGTTCATTAACACCGGCAGTGGTAGTTGCTACATTTAGTTGTGCGGATAAAACGTTTGTTCCAACAGATACTGAACCAGTAAAATAGTTTTTACCTCCCACTGAGTAGATATTATAATTAGTAGTTGAACCGCGATTTATTTCATTCAGATATATACCATAATCATTGGTCACGGGGCCAACACCAGAAATATCGTTTATATACAATCCTCTCACAGATGGGATCGTTCCGGCACCATTATGCACCGGGGAAATTGATATTGAATTAAGATAATCAGTAATATTACCGCTACTATTATAGATTAGTCTAGACTGAAAACCAGCCAAATGGTTTATTCCTGAACTTCCTGATATTATGGGCTGTGCGTCATACGAAGAATAACCATATGTATTTACAACAGGCTCCATGACTGAACCGTCCCCATAAGCGTGATTATTTAATACTGTTTTATTGACGCCAACAAATACAGCGGCATTGCCATAAGTTGTGGTTCCTATTTGTAAATTACCGCCCAATGTTGCTGAAGTATCGTTATAAAACAGCCCGGTATTTCCTAAACCTACCTGCAATTTTGTAGTTGGTGATGTTGTTCCAATCCCTACATTCCCACT